>JAJEFJ010000082.1 GCA_022820485.1 Candidatus Latescibacterota bacterium | reverse complement strand
AGAACCGGACGCCAGCAGAGACCCATCCGAGGAAAACGACACCGAAGAAACCCGCCAGCTATGTCCTGCTAGGATGGTTAGTTGACTGCGCCTAGCTACGTCCCAAAGGATCACCGTGCCGTTCATAGAACCGGACGCCAGCAGAGACCCATCCGAGGAAAACGACACCGAAGAAACCCCGCCCCTATACTCGGTGAGAAGCGCCAGTTCGCGGTAGGTCGCCACATCGTACAGCCAGATACCAATGCTACTAGCCACTGCTAGCACCTGCCCATCGGGCGAAAACGCCACACCCTCAACCCCTCCTTTTCCCAAGCGGGCGAGCGCCCCCTCCGGCAAATGCCACGTTGTATAATCGGCACCCTCCAAGCCATCTGTAGAAGCAATCTCGTCGCCTTCCTCCCCAAGCTCCATCACGTAAATTTTGCTGTCCCGCCCGGAATTAAAAACGATATGGCGGCCATCGGGCGAAAACGAAGGGGAGCCGTCCCATGCCGCGTGGTGGGTCAGGCGACGTGGATTGCTACCATCCGCACCCATCGCGTAAATCTCTTCGTTGCCGTCGCGGTCGGATACAAAGGCGATATGGCGGCCATCAGGCGAAAATGAGGGCGAAAAATCCCGTGCCGTGTGGTGGGTCAGGCGGTGTGGATTACTGCCATCCGAATCCATTACGTAAATATCGAGATTGCCGTCGCGGTCGGATACAAAGGCGATGCGGCGGCCATCAGGCGAAAATGAGGGCGAAAAATCGGCAGCCGGGTCGTCGGTCAAGCGAGTCAGATTGCTGCCATCCGAATCCACCACGTAAAGCTCATAGTTGCCATCGCGCTCGGACACGAAGGCGATGTGGCGACCATCGGGCGACCAAGAGGGTCGCCAGTCGTCGGACGGATCGTCGGTCAGGCGACGTGGGTTGCTGCCATCCGAACCCATCACGTAAATATCCCGATTGCCGTCGCGGTCGGACACGAAGGTAAGGTGGCGGCCATCAGGCGAAAATGAGGGAAAAGAGTCGTCGGACGGATCGTCGGTTAGACGGGTCAGATTGCTGCCATCCGAACCCATCACGTAAATATCGGCGGTATGGTCGTTGTCGTCGTGCTCGGCGCGGTAAGACTCGAAGACGATGTGGCGACCATCGGGCGACCAAGAGGGAGAAAAGTCCCATCCCGAGTGGTCGGTCAAGCGGCGTAAGGTTCCGGCTACCAAGTTCCCGCCACCCACCGCCTGCCCAATCCCCTGCGGCAGCGACGGATCAGACGGATTGGCACTATAGGCCGCAATCAGCAGCACATCGGCGGTCGTAAGCTGGCCGTCGGCATTGACATCGCCGAGACTAATATCGCCGTTGTTAGGCGGCGTGATGGACGAATCAATAAGGTACAATGCTACGGCCAGTGCGTCGGCCAGATCCACTTGGCCGTCATCGTTGACATCGCCCAAAATGCCGCCAGTCAGCCCCTTCGCCCGTGGCGCACCATCCAGCGTTTCCACCACAATCTCCACCGGCACCGTCCCTACGCGAAAATCCGCATCTACATAGGTCGCCAAGCCCGCACCCACCACGGCCAGACCATACGTCCGATCCACAGCGGCTGTTGGAAACGTCACCGCTGAAGCTACCCCAGCCGCCACCCCAGCTTGCCCATCAACGAGCACCATCCGCCGCGTGTGCTGCTCCCCACCCGCTGTCAGCCGGTACATATACACCCCGGCGGCCACCGCCTGTCCAGCCGCATTGGTCGCGTCCCAAGCCGCCGCGTGAAAACCTGCCGGCTGTTCCTCATCTACCAGCGTCGCAACCCGCTGCCCCAGCACGTTGAACACCTCCAGCCGCACCCGTGCCGCGACCGGTAATTGGTACGGAATAATCGTCGAAGGATTGAACGGATTGGGATAATTCTGCCCCAGCGCAAACCCCGGCGGCAACGCAGGACCGCCCAACGACGCCAGCGCGAAATGACCCTCCGCATCGGTCGTCGCCCGCGCCACCGACCCGCGCCGCAAGTCGGTCAGATCGAACAATAGCACCTGCGCCGTGACCGCTGGTTGGCCCGCAGCAAGACGCACTCGACCCTCCACCAACGGCTCGGCGATCGCCGGGGCCGACAATGCCAGCCCAACCAAAATGGCAACTAATTTCTGCATCATCGTTCAATCCCGATCCGAGCGGTGGATCGTCTCGTTCCTATTCTATTCTGCGTCCATCTGCGGATCACCTAGACGATGGTCCATCCCCCATCCACCACCAGCGTGTGCCCGGTGATCATCGACGCGGCATCTGAAGCCAAAAAGATCACCGGCGCCGACATTTCCTCCGGCTCGGCCAGGGCACCGCGTAGCAGGTTTTTGGTTTTCACCGCATCGGCAAAGGCCTGGCTTTCCCGCATCGCGGTTTCGGCCAGCGGCGAGCGAGTTACAGTTGGGGCGACCGCATTGACCCGTATCTGGTACTCGGCCCATTCCGCAGCCATAGTCCGCGTCAGGTTGTTGACGCCGCCCTTGGCACCTGAGTACGGGCCGCGCTCCGGTGCGCCGACCACGCCAGCTTGGGACGAGATATTGATGATATTGCCTCCCCCCCCTTGGGCGATCATCTGCCGCGCGGCGATCTGGCTACAGAAAAACACATTCTTCAGATTGGCATCGACGATCAGGTCGTAGAGTTCTTCGTCGTAGTCGAGGATTTTGCCGACCTTGTTGTAGCCAGCGTTATTGACCAGCACGTCAATCCGCCCAAAGTGCGCGACGACCGCAGCCATAAAACGCTCGATAGAATGCACGTCCGTCACGTCGAGTTGGTGGTAAAAACACGTCCCCCCCGCACCCTCAATCTCTGCAGCCAGCGTTTCCAACTCAGCCGTGGTGCGGCTACCAACGGCGAGGCGTGCGCCCGACAGGGCGCATTCTAACGCAATCGTCCGGCCAATCCCCCGGCCAGCTCCGGTGACAATGACGATTTTACCTTCTAGACCAAAACGCGCTAGCGGTGGCATTTTTTCTCCTTTGAATTTCTCGTATAAGCGAGGGCAACCTACAAGGTTGCCCCTACTTTAATAATCGGCGTCGGCGGCCCGTTGCAGTGCGCCAGCCGGAAAGACCGCCACTTTTGCGTCAGCTCCGTGGTAGTTTTCCAATTCGCTCAATACGGCCGGCCAAGTTTTGCAAAAAATAACCCCCTCGCCAAAGAGCGAGGCTGCATCCCACTTGTTGATCCCAGGCGAAAATAAAATGGTGCGCCGGGCGGGCGGACTGGGCTTGCCCCGCAGCGCGGTACCCGGGCCCAACACCGAGTGCCAGCCCAGCCCCTCTGGGCTAGCCGAGCACATGACAGTAGTCGAGTTTTCGTTGAAAGGATTTTTCTTGGTGCCGCTCAACGGCGTCATGGCCAATCCAGCTTGGCACAGTTCCGTATCCTTGGGGAAGGCGCTGAATACGCCAATGTCGAAGGCGTCGGGCACTTGGGTAGCGTACTGTTCCCGCCCCAACTCACAACCCCGAGCAAAAGCCGCGTCCGTATCCCCGGCGACTAACCCCGAGATCTCCAAGTTCTCGTTGAGCAGCGGATTGACGATATACGTGACCCCCGCCATTTTCGCCACCTCGGACAAGTGTTGGCGAAAATTTTTGTGTACGTGGCGATGGTTGAGCATAATCGTCTGCTGCCCACAAGCACCGGGGATGAGCAATTTGGCTCCGCCGCCAAACATCCCCCCGCGCGGCGTGATCATCCCCAAGGCGATGCGCACCTCGCAGGAGGTCATATCGCGGTTGACCCAAATCGGTATCCCGCGGCTGGAGTAGCCTAAGAATTCCAAGTTCTCGTAGGCATTGTGGTTGAGCACCTGCATGGTATCGACGATGTCCAACCCAACCTTCTTGACCAAGTCGTCGCGGGTCATCGGGCGATGGGCTGCCAGCGCGCAGATGATCTTTACGGCATCGGCCCCAATCCCGGCCGCGGCCAACTCCTCAAGCACATAGGGCAAGAGCCGAAAAGCTGGCGTTGGGCGCGAGAGGTCGTCAACCAAAATCGCTGCCGAAGACCGGCCGCGGGCGAATTCGCGCAGCGGCGGAGCGCCAATGGCCTCTTGCAGTCCTTGGCGAATGCCGGCGTCGCCGATATCCGGCCCGCCGCGCATGTGGTGAACCGCCACTTCCCAGTGATCGGGAAACTCCATTTTGAACGGGGCCTTGCCGTACCAAGCGGCCCACGGAACGAAAATTTCCTGCATGATGTTCCTCCTAGTCCAAGCCCATAGCCCGCAGGTTGCGCAGGCTCAGCCCCAAGCTGTCAAAGGGGTCGCCCGGGCAGGTGTCTTGTTCGATCAAGTACCATTCGATCTGTGCTCTCTTACAGGCCGCGAGAATAGGTTCCCATTCCAAGTTCCCCTCCCCTATCTCGGCGAAGCACTGCTTAGCGCCGTCCATGCTCAGGTCTTTTAGATGGACGATGTGCATGCGGTCGCGGAACTTGTCCAACCACGAGACTGGGTTGCCGCCGCCGTGTTGGATCCAATAGGTGTCTATTTCAAAGGAAAAGACGGCTGGATCACTTTCCTCGCGGAGGATGTCCAGCCCCGTGCGCCCGGCAAAGCGCTCCAGCTCAAAGCTGTGGTTGTGGTAGCTAAAGGTCAGACCCGCGTCAATGAGCGGACGCGCCGCCGCCGAAGCCTCGGCTGCAAAGCGGGCAAACCCTTCGCGGTTGCGGTATTCCTGGGGCAAGCCGCCAATGGCCACGTGGCGGCACCCCCATAGCTGGTGCTCCTCGACGACGGCTTGCGGCTCGTCGCAGATGCGCTCGTAGCTAGTGTGCGTGGCTGCGATCTGCACTCCCTCGGCCTCGCTTATCGCGGCCAGTTCGGCCGGCGAGATCGCCCCAAAGGCCGAGGCTTGCACGGCCTCGTAGCCGAGTGCTCGCACCTTGGCGAAGGTCTGGCGAATATCATCCGGGGTTTTGGTATAATCGCGCACCGTGAACAGTTGCGCGCCAATTGCTGAAGTAGGCATATCGTCTCCTGTGTTTTGTGAACTCCGCGCAATATAGCCGCCGCTCCTGCTAGCGTCAATTCAGCGACCGCTACAGTCCATGCTCCGCCCTCGCACTCATTCGAGTACGAGTTCAAAGGTTTGCGAGCTGTACCCGGCGAAGATGCCGTAGCCGTTTCCTACGTTACTGTACACGCTCACCGGCTCGGCAAACGGATTGTCCTGAGTGGATTCGTGGATCTTGGCGCTCTTGAGATACTCGTAGTACGTCTCACTGACGTATAAAACTTGGATGTAAACACGCGTATGCTCGGCTACATTGTAGTTGTCCAGTTCGATTGCATGGGTTCGCCCGTCAAACAGGGTGTCTTTGAAAAAGGGGGCGACAAAAAAGGCTTCTCCTTCGATAAACGAATCATCATCGCTGTTGTCCGCCGTGATCGAAGGGTCTTGGGTCGAGAACGGGCCTTGGTAGTACCGCTCTGGCGGAAAAAAAGAGGACCTAGGAATATGGTCGTACATGCGGATCTGGTAGTAATTCGTCTCACCGGGTGGATCCTGAATTTCGAGCTTGATCGACAAATTTTTGATCCTCGATTCAGTACGGGAGGACGTATTGGTACGATACGACGCGATCGCCGTCGGCACGAGTCTGGGAATCACGTCCGTAGCTTGGATCGTCGCAAAGCCGGGGGCCGATACTCGCAAAGAGTAGGGTTCCCCCGCTTGCAGTGCCCCCTTTTCCCACACGTACACTCTTTCCCCCTGAAAAAACTCCAATTCGCCGATGACTCGGTCGTCCGCGAGCAACTCCACCGTGGCTTCGGTGACCGGCCTTGCGCGCCCAGGCCGGGACTCGAGCATCCCAGCCGAACGGCCGACAAAAGCGACCCAAGTGCTGTCGGGCGTAAAGAATGATTGGAGCACGAGGCGGGGGGTATGCTCGGGCAGGTCCGGCTCGATAACCTGCTCACAAGCGAACAATGAGAATAGGAGCGGAAGGCCGAAGAGTGCGCTTTTCATCGTGCGAATCCGGCAATTCAAAACTTAAACTGGTAGTTGACCCAAGGAAGAAGCGGGAAAAGACTCACCTGTTTGGCGCGGTGCTGTACATCGGTGGTGTTGGGATCGTAGTATTCATCGAAATAGATGAAGTAGGGATTCTTGCGATTGTACGCATTGTACACCCCGAGGCCGAAGCCGTGTTTGTCGCCAAAGTTAAAACCGAAATCCAAGCGATGGAAGGCGGCCATGCGGTAGCTATTGCGGTCTCCGTAGATTTGGGTTTCATAAGGCAGGTCACGGGGTAGCCAAATTTCGCGCTCCCCTAAGAAACGGCCGCGGTAGCCATAGTACCAAGCGACCGGAAGGGTGGCGGCATTGCCGGTTCCGTACACCCACGTGAGGGAGAAGTTGGTGGATGGCGTCAGTTGACGTGAGAGGACCAAGGCGAGGTCGTGCCGGCGGTCGTAGCGATAAGGGAAGGTGTGTCCCCCGTTCAGTCGGTCAAAACGCCGCTTGGTCCAAGAAAGGGTATAGCCGATCCAGCCGGTGGTGCGGCCGCGCTTTTTCTGCACGAACAGCTCGGCACCATACGACCATCCCCGCCCTATTTCCACCTTGTCCTGCCAATCTTCACTCTCGCCAAAGCCGACCAGAAAGGTGGCCCCTTCCCGATACTCAATCAGGTTGGTCATGGTTTTGTAGTACCCCTCCAAACTGAATTCGTACTGGTCTTGGAGCCGACGCGCCAGCCCCACGCCGAACTGCCGCGACCTTTGGGGGCGCACGCGCTCGGTGGCTGGCAGCCAGAGGTCGGTCGGCAAGCCGACGGTGCTATTAGAGAGCAGGTGAATGTACTGGCGCATCAGGGCATACGAGGCTTTTACCGCCCAGTCTGACGGCAGCAGGTAGCGCGTTGAAATCCGGGGCTGCAAGGAGGTGTAGAGCTCGTCGTTGACGAGGAAGCCGGAGGTGTGCAGTCCCACGTTGGCCTTCAGGCGGTCAGTGAGGTGAACATCATCCTCGCCGTACAGGCTGTACTCCAGCGCATCGGTGATTTGGGCGGCGAGGGTGGTATCTTCGGGGGCTCCATCGGCCGGATTGATCTTGATCTGCGCTGCTCCGGGGCTGTAGGTGTGCAAGGTACCGCTACCGCCAAAGCGGATGTAGTGAGCGGGGTTGGGAATGTAGTCGAAGTCCAGCTTTAAGCCCCAGTCCCGGATCCCCGACCGATAGCGCAGCCGCAAGGTATCGGTCTCCCGCTCCCCGTCCATAGTTATAGTGGAGCGGTCGTCAACAGCGGTGGAGAGTTGGTAGCGGCTGTAGATCGCGGTCAGGTTGCCGAAGAGCTGGTTGCTAAACAGGTAGTTCCAGCGCAGGGTGGAGGTGATATTTCCCCAGCCAAAATTCGCCGCGATGGCGTCTTTCTCTCGGTAGTTGACCCCAGTGTACTCGTCTTCTATGTCGCTCCAAAAGCGGTCGTCCCCCCCGTACACGTTTAGAAAAACCCGGCTCTCGGGCGAGAAAATGTGGTTGAGTTTGGCATTGAGATCGTAGAAGTGGTAGCCGCCCTTCTCGTCACTGGGGAGAAAGGGGCGAATCAGCAGATCGATATAGGTGCGTCGGGCTGAGACGATGAACGAAGTCCGGTCTTTGCGCAGCGGTCCTTGCAAGGTTAGCTGGGAAGCGATTAAGCCGACCGAGCCTTCGCCTTCAAAGGTCTTCATATTGCCATCTTTCATATCGACTTCCAGCACCGACGAGAGGCGGCCGCCGTAGCGTGCTGGGAATCCGGCTTTGGTCAGTTGCACGTTCTTGATGGCGTTGGCATTGAAAACCGAGAAGAAGCCGAACAGATGCGAGGCGTTGTACACCGGAGCACCATCGAGCAGAATCAGATTCTGATCTGGGCTACCACCACGCACGTACAAGCCGCTCATGCCCTCGGCCCCAGACTGGACTCCAGGCAAAAGTTGCAGCGTCTTGAGGACATCGACTTCGCCCATGAGGACGGGCGCATTTTTGATTTGTCGGATCGGCACCTGCACCACGCTCATCTGGCTTTGTTCTTGGATCGGATCGAGCCGCTCGGCCTCCACTTGTACGGCACCCATTTCTAGGGGCGCGGGCTGGAGGGCGATGGTTAGCTGGCGGTCTTGGTCGAGCCGGGTTGCGAGCGTATCGCTCTGATAGCCAATGTGAAAGACGACCACTTGCAGCGACCCTGCCGGCAGGGTCAGACTAAAAAAGCCGTAGCGGTTGGTCGTGGCCCCCTTCTGCAGAGTAGGTTCGTACAAGACGGCACCGATCAGCTTCTCACCGCTGGCAGCATCCTCGACATAGCCGCTGAGCGTATGCACTGGATCGGCTTGCGCCCAGACGCTACCGGCAAGGCCGATGAAGGCGAGCAGAAAGTATTGGCGAATTCTGTTTAACATAGGGCGTTAGAATAGCTCCGTCGCTCCGTCTTTTAACACCTAAGCCAGCCAATCGCGTCACTGCCCCGCGCAATATAGCCGCCTTCCCTGCCAACATCAATTCAGCGGCAGTAAAGTCTATGGTCAGCTTGTCGCGACTACTCCCTACCCTACAGACGTTGGGCTTCTTGCCGGTATTCTGGCTGAGATTGTAGTACTAAGGACAATGATGTATTCGTTGCATCAACGTTTTTCGGCGTCGATGATCCACACTACGAGCAATCTTGCGAGGTATAGGCCAGGTTGACGGCGATCAGGATCCTACCAGCTTCTTCTGCTATATCTCAAAACTCAAATCTTGAGCTTTGCGGTCTAAAGGCCATTTGGTAAGAGGATTGACAACGTGTCGCAGCGGAAACAGGTGGTGGTAGTAAACTTATTTTTGTCGGTGTACGCGCCGGCCCTGATCCTGTCGGTTTGCCGGGGTCTGCTATTGCCCGTCCTGCCTTTGTTCGCCCGCTCTTTCGAGGTATCGTACAGCTTGGTCGGCGTGGTCCTAGCCGCAGACGGGATCGGCACTTTGCTGGGCGATGTGCCCGCGGGCGTGGTGGTACGGCGAGTGGGCGAAAAGCGCGCCATGCTGTTGGGAGTGGGCTGCGTTCTGGCGGGGATTTTCGGCCTGCTGGTGGCCGCTGATCTGTGGCAAGTGAGTGCCTGCCGCCTAGTGTCGGGGATCGGTACAGCCCTGTGGAATATCTCGCGCCATACGTACCTGGCCGGGGCCATTCGGCCGGCGCTCCGGGGACGGGCCATTGCCGTGTTCGGGGGCATAGGACGCATTGGCTATTTTGCCGGACCGCTGCTCGGCGGCCTGGCGGCCGGGGCGTACGGCTTTCGGGCTGCCTTTCTGTTGTACGGGATATTGGCGGTGGTGGCTTTGCTGGCGGTTTTGCTCTGGGTGGAGGACCTCGGGACCGCCCCGGGAGCAAGCCATCGGGCCAGCGGACGGGTCGGCGATGTTGTGCGCAGCCACTACCGCATCCTGTTCACGGCCGGCTCGGCCCAGTTGTGCGCCCAAATGGTGCGCACGGCCCGCCTAGTCATCGCGCCGCTCTACGCGGCCGATGTCCTCGGTTTGGGGGTCGAGGAGGTGGGGGTGATCATATCGATTGCCGCGGCCGTGGACATGCTCATGTTCTATCCGGCGGGCATGATCATGGACCACTGGGGGCGCAAGTACGCCTCGGTGCCCAGTTTTTTCGTCCAGAGTATGGGCATGGCCGCCATTCCTCTAGCGCAGGATTTTGCGGGCCTGCTCCTAGCCCTAGTGGTAGTGGGCCTAGGCAACGGCATAGGGTCGGGGACCATGATGACGCTGGGCGCGGATCTGGCCCCGGACGACGGGCGGGGGGTGTTTTTGGGGCTGTGGCGCTTTGTCGGCGATCTGGGCGGGGCGGGCAGCCCCCTAGCGATGGGCTATATCGCCGATTGGGTCGGCCTGACCGAAACTCCATTGGCCGCCGCGGGCATTGGCCTAGCCGCAGTTCTCACTTTGTGGTTGGGGGTGCCCGAGACCCTAAAAAGGGAAGACCGTCTGTGAGCCGCACGTGTTCGAGGAGCAGGATGGCTTAGCTCAGCACTGAGTCCGTCCGGCGGGTGAAGCCGGTCGATTTCATCGGCCTTGCCTTCCTCAGATGCCACCGCACGAACTGCAACTACTGCACGAACTGCAGGACGCTTCACTGTCGCCGCTGTCGCCACCAAAATCCAGCCACGACGAACTTTCGCCGGACTCAGCGCCCGCTTCCTGGTCCGAGACGGTCTGCTCAAGGCCGTCCTGATAGCTGTGGTCCGCATGGTACTCGACATCGCTGGTGGGCGGGGACTCGAAATCGGCCTCTGGATTGAGGGTATTGCTCTCTCCAGCGTGGAAACCCGCGGCTCCGACATCGAATACGGTCTGCCCCTGTTCGTCCACTACGGATACGTCGTGGTAGTGGATATTGTGGTGGAATGACATGGACGACCACATCCAGGCGTAGAGAAAGAACGCGTCAAAGCCGTGATAGCCATGGAAGAGAGGAGGCGTATTAGCCCCAGTGCGCCGCTCCTGCAATTGCTCGGGCCGGTCCACTGGCTCTCGGGGACGAATGACGCGGGTGTCGAGGGTCTGGCGCACATCGTCGCATTTGATATAAGTGGCCACGGCTTGGTTGAGGCGGCTGATAAAGTCGCTGAAATGAGCTTCTTTCCGGCGCTGGAATTGTTCGTACGCGTCCTGGGCTTGGAAGACGGGCTCCATGCGCTGGCGCAGGCTGTCGGCGCTTTCCCCGGGCTGTTGGGCAAAGTCGTTGGCCGTGCCGTTGACGGTGATGATAATGGGATACACATCCGGGGGGTGGAGCCGGTCGATCTCAATTTCAATGAGATAGGTCAGTTCCTGGTCGGCGTGCTCGACGACCAGATAGAGGGCCTCGAACAATTCCGATTCGTAGTAGTCGGTCTCCATCTGGAACTGTTCCATAGCGTCCTTGAGATCGTCCTCTAGGCCCTGCTCGTCAAAGTAGAAGTCGTACTGGTCCTTGGTCAGGCGGACGATATTGGTCACTCCCATAGAGCGCAGGGCCATATTGAGCTGTTGCAAGATGGCTACCGCGGTGAAGGTCTCTTGTTCTTCTCGGTCGGACAGACCACCCGCAGTCAGGTAGTAGAGCATGCGACCGAAGACCTTGGTAGGTCTGACCTTTTCGACCAAGGTCTCCTCGGACGGGTCAATGGCGAGTTGGCCGTTGAAGTACATCGGAATCCTCCTCGGTGGGCGGGCTAGGAATTGGCGCTGCGGCAGGCCCCGCAGTCGGCTCCGGGCAGCCAATAGGCCGCCGGAGGCGGGCCAAAGTAGCGCTGGTACAGGACTAGGGTCTGGTCGAATTGGCTGTTGTTTTCGTCCTCCATGCCCCCGGGTTGGTGGTGGATCATGCGGCCAAAGTACCGGCGGCAGAAGGCATCGTAAGTGCGCGTGCAGAGGATAAATTCGTGCCAAGCCAGATCGACGGGATGGGACGGGGTCAGGACTTGGTCGCTGGCGGCGACCAAGTGGAGGAAACGCAGAACTTCGGTCAGCAGGCCGGGGACCTCCCGGCTTTGCACGTGGGTCCCAGAGGAGATTTTGTCCCCCAGAATGGGTTGTTTTTGCAAAAGTTCCAAAGCTAGGGCCGCGTGATCTAGGGCATCGGGGGCGGGAGCCGACCCGCGATTCTCGTCACTGCCCATCTGTGAAGTAATCCTTGGTGCCCTTGGCTTGAACCGCATCGCCGATCCGGTTTAAGGCGTGGACGTACGCCGCAGTGCGCGGCGCTATGCCCTGCTCTTGGGCGATGGCCCAGATGCGCTCGGTCTCCTTGACCATCATCTGCTTAAGCCGCTGGTTGACCTGTTCTAAGGTCCAGTACAGGCCTTGGCGGTTCTGCACCCACTCGAAATAGCTCACGGTTACGCCGCCGGCGTTGACCAAGATGTCGGGAAATACGATCACGTCTCGCTGGCGCAGGATCTCGTCGGCGCCCGGCGTGGTCGGGCCATTGGCTAGTTCGTACACCGCCTTGGCCTTAATGTCGCGGGCATTGGCTTCCGTGATCTGGTTTTCCAAGGCTGCCGGAGCGAGGATATCGACGTCGAGCGCGAGCAATTCCTCGTTGGTGATGGTCTCGTGCTCGACGATGCTGCACACCGTGTCCTCGCAGTACACTGCCTTGAGGGTGCGGGTCGAATCCTTGAACTGGCGCACGCTGGGGATGTCGAGTCCTTCACGCCGGTAAACACCTCCCTTGGAGTCGCTTACGGCCACAACCTTATAACCGGCATTGAAGAGCAATTCGGCGACAATGGCCCCGGCATTGCCAAAGCCTTGCACGGCCACAGTCGTGTCGGCCGGCGAGCCATTTAAGCCGAGCTTGGGCCAAGTCGCCTCAATGGTAAAAAAGGCCCCCATCGCGGTCGCCGTATCGCGCCCTAGACTGCCCCCCATAGTCAAGGGCTTGCCAGTGATGACCGCGGGCGTAATCTGCCGCTTGATAATGCTATACTCATCCACCATCCAGCCCATAATCATCTGATTGGTATAGACATCCGGTGCTGGAATGTCGATGTCCGGGCCAATGAAGTCGGCCACGGCGTCAATATAGCCCCGGCTGAGTCGTTCCAGCTCAAAAGGGGACAATTCCTTGGGATTGACCGTGATGCCACCTTTGCCGCCGCCAAAGGGCAAATTGGCCACCGCGCACTTGAAGGTCATCCAGAAGGCCAGAGATTGGACCTCGTCGCTGGACACGTCTTGGTGGTAGCGAATGCCGCCTTTGGTCGGGCCTCGGGTGTCGTCGTAGCGCACCCGGTAGCCGGGAAAAATGCGCAACTCGCCGCTGTCCATGCGCACTGGGATGGAGACTTTTAAACTCGACTTGGGCAACTTGAGCCGCTCGATGGCATCCTCGGAAATGGACGCGTACTTAAGTGCTTCGTCCAAGCGTTGGCTGGCGTCGCTAAACAAAGACTGGGACATGGAAAATTCTCCTTAGAGGCGTTAGGCTGTCACATGGCAGCAGAGTATCCGCAGATGAACGCAGATGGGCACCGATGTGGTCGGCTCAATGGATTTACTAGGCTGGGTACGTTAGAGCAGCTCCACTTTGCGGCAGAAATATATAAAACGGTAGAACACGTGTTGGCGGTGCAATTCCAGCCCTAGGACGTTCTCTGCGATCTCGGCCCCTCACTCGCGGGAAATTCGACTTTTGTATAGATCGCACGCAAGGATAGTTGGCAACCAATGGAAACGAGATCAAACTCGTCGTCGAGGGCGCTAAATTCGGTCAGGAGCCACTGGGGCCCTTGCCGGAAATAGCGTTCGACGCACACCCTGTTTTGGGCAACGAGCAGGTATTCTCGCAGCGACCCGAGTTGCCGATAGTGAGCAAATTTCTCCCCTCGATCATAGGCTTCGGTCGAGGGCGAGAGAATTTCTATCAGAACGGTTGGATTGAGGAGCGTATCGAGGTCGGTGTCCTCAAAGCGGGGTTCCTCACAGACAACGACCACATCCGGGTAGGTGTATAGCCCCGCTGGATCGACCTTTACGCGCATGTCGTTGATATAGGTCTCGCAAGGCCGCTCTCGCAACTGGACGTGCAGTTCACTCGCTATATTAACGGCGATGAGGTTGTGCTCTCGACTAGCACCGACCATTGCATAGACTCGACCATTTAGGTATTCGCTTTTGGTCGTGGCCTTGCGTTCCAAAACGAGGTATTCCGCTGGAGTCAGGTAGGATGGTGCAGCAATGGATTCCACGACGGCCTCCTTGTTGGTCTATTGCCAATCTCGCAGCAATACCCGTCTGGGTCAAGTAGCGTCTCCCCCTACCTCCTACCCACAAACCCCCGCACCAAAACCGCCGTTCCCACAGTCCCTAACCCCGCCAGCAGCGCCATGACCCCCGCCGCTCCTTGTGCTCCCCAAGTCTCGGCCAGCGCTCCACTCTGCAAGCGGCCAAAGGGGCCGACGCCAATGGCCACGACCAAGGTGCTCATCGCTCGGCTCCGCATCTCGTCAGAGGATTCGACCAAAATGATGCTACTCTGCATAATGCTGAAGCCCGCCTGCCCCAATCCAGAGCAAAACAGCATCAGCAAGGCAATGCCAAAGGTCCCGCTAAAGGCAAAGGCGATAATGCCCGTACACGCCAGCAACGAGCCAGCGACGAAGAGCCATTCGTTGCTCAGCTTGCTGCGGCTTAGCTGTACCGCGGCCAAGCCCACAATCGCCCCGCTCCCGCTAGCCGCGCCTAACCACCCCATGGCTTCCGGGCCGCGGCCGAATACGTCGCGCGCAAAAACCGGCAGCAGGTTCATGTAGGGAAACGCCCAGACGTTCATAAAGATCGTGATGAGAAAAACGCCGAATATCGGCGCGGAAGCCCGCATGCTGGCCCATCCCTGCCGCCCAGCCCACCCCGATGACCACGCGCTCGCGCTAGGTGCCTTGGAATCTGTCTTGAGGCCCGCCAATAAGAACAGCGCCAAGATACCCAGCCCAACCAACACCAACAGCGCACCTAAGCTACCATAGGCTGCGGTGACATAGCCCGCCGCCAAGGGGCCAGCAATGCGCGTAAACCCCTGAATGACATTCTCCAGCACCATGGCATCGACCGTGCGGGCCTTGCCAACTAGATCGGGCACCATGCTGCGCCGGGTCGGCCAATCCAGCGCCCAAGAGGCTCCCAATGCCAGCGACACCACCGACAAGTGCCACAACTCGAGCCGCCCCAAAAAGAGCAAGAGCGCCAACAGCCCCGTCCCCAGCACATTGACCAACTGCAAAGTCCAAACGATGTAGCGCCGCTTAAAGCGATCGGTAATCACCGAGCCGAACAAACCCATAATCAGCAGCGGGATGGCGCGGTAAAAGCCAATGACCTGCACCCACCACGGAGAATTAGTCAGCTCTAAAGCCAGCCACCCCAGCGCCAGCATCTCCATCCACATGGCCTGCCACCAAAGGCCATTGGCCAACCACAGGCGCACGAAATCCCTGTTGGCCAAGGGTTCGAGGACGCTCCCTCTGGCGAATCTCATGCTGTGCATTGCTCTCTTGCCGGAGTCATTAGGCGTCCTATATTACTCGCGCCAACTAGCCCGAAGCCATGGGAGATTTAACATGTCTGTGGAAGAAAAACTAAGAGACCTCAACCTACAACTTCCCCCTCCACCCCAACCGGCCGGTTCCTATACCCGCGCCGTGCAAAGCGGCCCTTTGCTCTTCGTCTCAGGTCAGTTGCCCCTACTAGCCGGCCAGATCCAATACGCAGGAATAGTAGGCGAGGACTTGGATGTTGAAGCGGGATATGAGGCTGCCAAGTTATGCGCCCTCAACGCCCTGAGCGTGCTCAACGCCGAAACCGGCGACCTCGACGCGGTTTCCATTGTCCGCTTGGGAGGATATGTAGCAGCGGCACCCGGTTTTACGGCTCACGCCAACGTGGTCAACGGCGCTTCCGATCTGCTGGCCTCAGTCTTGGGAGATAAGGGGATACACGCGCGCTTGGCCGTCGGCGTCGCCAGCTTGCCGCTGGGAGCAGCCGTCGAGTTGGAAATCATCGCCGCCGTGGGCTAGGGAGCCTCGCGCTCTTCCTTTTCCGGCTCTTCCGACTGCGGAGCATTGCCATTGGCCTGTGGCTCGGCGGAGGGGCTGTCGGGCGGCGCTTCTTGTTTGGGCCTAGGTGGCAGTTCTATCCCGTTCTCTGCGAGCAAATTACGCAGTTGGTCGCCGTCCATCACCTCGTTCTCAAAGAGTATCTCGACGACATCCTCCATCGCCTGCCGATGCTGAGTGAGTAGGTCCTTGGCCCGCGCGTACCCTGCGCCGATGATGCCCTTTATTTCCTCGTCGATGAGCTTGGCCGTCTCGTCGCTGTACGGGCGGTCGGCCGGGGTCATGCCCAGTAACTGTTGCGAGCGGTCCGTGCGGTGGGCGACCAAGCCGATGCGCTGGCTCATGCCGAATTCTTTGACCATCCGCTCGGCCATTTGCGTGGCCTGCTGCAGGTCGTTGGCTGCGCCGGTGGAGATTTCGCCAAAGACGATTTCCTCGGCCGCCCGACCGCCCAAGATCGCCGCCAAGGAATCTTGCAACTCCTCCTTGGTCATTAGATAGCGATCCTCTAGCGGCATATTCAGCGTGTAGCCCAAGGCGGCGATGCCCCGCGATACGATGGAGATCTTCTGCACGGGATTGGCCTCGGGCAAAATCTCGCCGACGATAGCGTGACCGGCTTCGTGGTATGCGACGATCCGGCGCTCCTTCTCGTTGAGCACGCGGCTTTTGCGCTCCAGCCCGGCCACCGAGCGCTCAATTGCCTCTTCTAATTCGGACATGGTGATGGAATTTTTATCTCGCCGCGCCGCCAAGAGAGCCGCTTCGTTGACGATATTGGCCAAGTCCGCACCGGCAAACCCCGGCGTGCGCACGGCCAACTTGTGCAGATCCACATCCGGGCCCAGCTTGACTTCCTTGGCGTGGATTCGGAGGATGGCGGCGCGCCCCTTGACATCGGGCCGGTCCACGGCCACGGTGCGGTCGAAGCGGCCGGGGCGCAGCAAGGCCGGGTCGAGGATTTCCGGCCGGTTGGTCGCCGCCATGAGGATCACGCCGGCGTTGGTGTCGAAACCGTCGAGCTCGGTGAGGAGTTGGTTGAGCGTCTGCTCGCGCTCGTCGTGGCCGCCAAAAGAGCCAGCCCCCCGGGCCTTGCCCAAGGCATCGAGCTCGTCGATGAAGATAATGGCCGGGGCGTGTTTTTTGGCCTGTTCAAAAAGGTCGCGCACGCGCGCAGCCCCTACCCCGACGAACATCTCGACAAAATCCGAGCCACTAAGCGAGAAAAAGGGCACACTCGCCTCGCCAGCGACGGCCTTGGCCAACAGCGTCTTACCCGTGCCCGGCGAACCCACGAGTAAGACTCCGCGCGGAATCCGACCCCCAAGAGCCTGAAACCGCTCGGGGGTGCGCAAAAACTCGACGATCTCCTGCAACTCTTCCTTGGCCTCGTCAATGCCCGCCACGTCGTCGAAGGTAATGCCCGTTCCCTTCTCCATGTACACCTTGGCCTTGCTCTTGCCAATGGACATCAGGCCGCCGCCGCCGCTCATGCGACGAATGAGAAACAGCCAGATCCCCACGAAGATCAGCGCGGGCAAGATCCACGACAAAAGCTGCGTGAACCAGTTGTTGCTGGGCTCGCGGGTAAACTCGACTTGGTGTTCTTCGAGTAGGCTAATAATCTCGGGATCGTCTATGACTGCGGTGCGGAAACTAATCTCTCGGCCATCGACATTGGCACGGCCGTGGATGAACTCGCCGCTGAAGGTACACTCAATGACCTGCCCGCTTTTGATCCACTCCCGGAACTGACTGTACGGAAGGGATTCAACTTGGTTGGCGAAGTAGTTTTGCAGACTCAGGAGCAGAAGCAGCGTAAGGACGGCATACGCAATGGAAAGCTGGGTCTTTTTCTCGAATTTCATGGGTTATTTTCCGATGCCAGGACGCGCTCTTCCACCCACAGTACGCAAGGGTGAAAAAGCCAACTTGGGGGGCGGTTTTGAAGATAACCGGCGGCCTAGATAGGGTCAAGGTGAGAAGCTGCTAGCCGAGTAGGCCGGGTGTTTCTAGTACCTCCTTGAGCCGCGCGAGGAAGCGGGCGGCCAGCGCGCCATCGACGACGCGGTGATCCGCGGCTAGCGTCAAGGTCAGTTGCGGGCGCACGGCAAATGCGTCGGCCCCAGAAGCTACTACCCTATTTTCTATAGCCCCGACGGCTAGGATTGCCACTTGCGGAGGATTGATGATCGCAGTAAAACGGGAGACGCCGAACATGCCCAAGTTCGAGATGGTGAAGGTGCCGCCTAACATGTCGTCGGGACGCAGCTCGCCTCGGCGAGCCGCGTCGATCAGCCGCGTCCCTTCTAAGGCGATTTCCTCGATCGTCTTTTCGGCTGCGTCGCGAATAACCGGAACCACCAAGCCCTGCTCGGCCGCCACGGCAACGCCGATGTTGATTTGGGAGGCGTAGCGGAAGTGACCGCCCTCCTCCAAGCTGTTGACGCGGGGGAATTCGCTTAGGGTGCGGGCTGTGGCTTTGACGATCAAATCGTTGAAGGAGATTTTCTTGCCCTCTAGCTGGTAGCCGGTGCGGAATTGCTGCAACCACACGGCCGACACGTCCATGCTGATGTGAATGTGTGGGATCTGTTGGTAGCTGGCCGTCAGCCGCTCGGCGGCCACTTGCTCGGCCCGGCTCAGCTCAATCAGCCCTTCGGCGACCGGGACTGCTGGGGTCGGGGCCGGGGCTAGCCGGGCTTGTTCGACCAAGGCCAGCACATCGGCGCTGACGATTCGGCCTCCGGGGCCACTGCCGTTGACGCCGGACAGGTCAAGGCCGTGCTCGGCAGCTATTTTGCGCGCTTTGGGCGAGGTCTTATGCGGCCGCCGCCCGTCGGTAGCAACGGAGGGTGCTGGGGCCGGCGAGACCGGAGTTGGTGCAGCCGGAGCCGAAGGTGGTGGTGGGGCAGCAACAGGAGCTGGGGTTGCCGGTGGAGCCGAGTCGCTCGGAGCAGCAGCAGTTGGATCACTCGGAGCAGTGGCGACATACGAGTCGATATCTTCGTCCGCGGCGGCAATGACGCCGATCGTCGTCGATACCGGAACTTCTTGGCCGACCGGCACCAGAATTTTGCGCAGAATTCCATCGGCCTGCGCCTCGACTTCCATCGTCACCTTATCGGTGGCGATTTCCAACAGGGCCTGGCCCTTTTGTACTTCCTGGCCTTCTTCTACCAACCAAGCGCTTATTGCGCCGCTTTCCATGGTCAGCCCCAATTTGGGCATGACGATCTCAGTAGCCATATCTCTCTCAGTCTAAAGGGATGCAAAGTCAGCCTTGTAAAATAATTAGCGAGAAAAGCTGGTCAATGCAGCGCGGGAGCTATCGCGAGCTTTCGTTCCACTAAGTGACCGGCTATATTGACCTCCGGCGCACTGCAAACGCCTTGTTTTTTCTCCATCAAACGCGCGACGAGCGGACACCTTGACGGCAATCACCCGCGACTTTACGGCGACGACCTTTGTTGTCCACGAGGGAGCCACCCTCTTGCTGTGGCACAAGAAAATGCAGGCTTGGCTGCCCCCAGGCGGCCACATCGACCCGGGCGAACTGCCCGAAGAAGCCGCCCTCCGCGAAGTGCGCGAAGAAACCGGCCTGACCGTCGAGTTGTTGGGCCGACAAGAGCAATGGGGACAGGTCGCCGTCCTGTACCAACCCGCGTGTATCCTCCTAGAGGACATCGAACCGGGCCATCAGCACATAGACCTGATTTACTTTAGCCGCGTGGTAAGCGGGCAAGCCCGCGTCAACCCCCGCGAGGCCACGCGATTGCGCTGGTGCGACCACGCCGCCTTGGGCGATGCGGCCATCGCCGAAGACATCCGCATCCTCGGACGCCGCGCCATTGCATCCATCGACGCAGGAGAAGTGGTAAACTGTGGCTAGGACGGCCTTGATCTATCACCCCGACGTCTTGTTGCACGACACGGGCGAGGGGCATCCAGAGCGCCGCGCGCGCTTGGAATCCATTGTCCAACATCTAAAAGATCGCTCGCTGTGGGACGAAGTGCTGCACCTCCAGCCGCAGCCAGCACCGCGTCGCGCCCTGCTCAGAGCCCACTCGCCAGTCCACTTGGACCGAGTAGCAGACCTCGCACAGGTCGAGTATTCCGTCTATGTGAGCCAAGACACCGAGTTCTCTCCAGACACGTACCGCGCCGCTCTCTTAGCAGCCGGAGCCCCCCTAACCGCCATCGACGCCCTACTCGCCGGCCACGCCGACCATGCCTTCTGCTGCATGCGGCCTCCGGGCCATCACGCCGAAGTCGAGCAAATCATGGGCTTTTGTTTCCTCAACAATGTGGCGGTCGCCGCTCATTACCTGCGGGCTGAATGCGGCTGCGACAAAGTGGCGATCATCGACTGGGACGTCCATCACGGCAATGGCACACAGCACATCTTTGAGGAAGACGGCTCGGTGTTTTTTTGCAGCATCCACCAATCGCCCCTCTATCCGGGCACTGGTGCGGCCGATGAGCGCGGGCTGGGAGCGGGCCACGGCCAAACCTTGAATGTCCCAGTCCCGGCCGGCAGCACCGATGCCGATTACCTTCGCCACTTCGCCGACACCATCATTCCAGCCATAGACCAGTTCCAACCCGACTTCATCCTCCTGTCGGCCGGTTTTGACGCCCATCGCAACGACCCTCTCGGGCAAATCCTGCTCAGCGCAGAGGGCTATGGCCAGCTAACCGAATTGGTACTCCAACTCGCCACCCGCCACTGCGAGGGCCGCCTCGTCTCTCTGCTAGAGGGCGGATACGACTTAGAGGGGACTGCCGCTTCGGTAGCTGCTCACCTAAGCGCCCTGCTAGCGTCTTGAGGCTTGGTAAATACGTAGATAGCGACTTGGTGTTCGACCGAATTCCACGTCTCGACTCGCGTTTCGCGCCGCTGACTATAGCCTTGGGCGACGAGCAGGGAGACGAAGGCAGCGGCGTCCTTGCGTTGCGGATCACCGAGATAAAAGCGGCCACCGGGCAGCAGCAGTTTGTGCAAAATGCGTTCGAGATAGCGGTGATTCTTCTTTTCGTAGATGATGTCCGACCCCACCAAGCACTCATACGGCCCTCCCACGGGATTGCGCCAATCCAAGTAGGCCACCCTGTGGTTGTGCTGGACCCTGTTGAGCCGGGCATTGTGGGCGGCAAAAATCAGCGCATCCTCGACAAAGTCAGTCGCTTCGACGCGCCAACCTAACTTGGCTAAGGCAATGCCTACTAGCCCCAAACCACAGCCCAGTTCGCAAGCCCAACCTCTGGGAATCGGCTCCTCGGCGTGGCAAAACCACTGAGCCATGGCCAACGCCGTCGGCCACAGCTCGGCCCAATAGGGAAAGCGCTCCACTCTCTGAAGCCGCCCCTCGCGCTCAATCATGCGGTCCACTAGGGCATCGACATCGCCGACTGCCGTCATCTGCAGCTCGCAGCCGGTTGCCAAGGTGCGGCGCACCTGCCGAGTGTCGTATTTGCTCAGGGTGCGACGAATCTGCCGGTCGCCATAGCGCTTCGCGGCTGCCGGTGTCGCCTTCAATCCCCTATGGTCCATCCCTGTATCCTTTCCGCTACACTCCAGCGCCTCCTATCCCCCTCTGCCTCTCTGAACCGCCGCCTTGGCACGATTCTTGCCCGTTACAGGTACACCTTACCCGCAACCCAAGGCATAGCTCATGGCCGAATTCGACACGATTTCCAAACATCTCATCCACACCTACCCCCACGACTTCGCCCGCTTCGCACTCCAACACGATGAAGTCGAAATCGTCGGCGTCGTTGACACCGAGCAACCCACCGTCGAAGCCCACCGCACCGACAGCCTCATCCACGTACAAGTCGGTGGCGAGGAGGCGTTGGTCCATCACGAATTTCAAACTACGGACAGCAAACCGCCGATGCCGTACCGCATGGCTGGCTATATAGGTCGCAGCATCCAGCAGCACCGTCTGCCGATCTACTCCATCGTCATCTATCTGCGTCCCGACGCCGGCCGCACCGATCCGGGGTATTACCTCCAAGAGCGGCACGGCTTCCGCGTGTTGGTGCAATACAAGGTGATTCGGCTGATAGAAATAGACGGTCAACGCATTCTCGACAAGGGGCATCCGGGCTTGCTGCCGTTTGCACCATTGATGCAGCCGCCAGCAGGTATGGATGCCGAGGCATGGTTGCGTCAGTGTGTCCACCGGGCGCAGCAGGTGCCGATGGACGAGACCCTCAAGGCC
The DNA here is from genome assembly GCA_022820485.1 of Candidatus Latescibacterota bacterium. GTDB lineage: Bacteria > Latescibacterota > UBA2968 > UBA8231 > UBA8231. Next base: position 197,640 of record JAJEFJ010000082.1, on the reverse strand, counting down.
AATTATCTGGCCGATCTTGCCTTTTTGAGCGGTTTGGTGTATAAATCAGAAACCATCATGACCATCCTTGCGGAGGAGACCATGTACGAATCGTCGATAGCGCAGTATTTTACGGAAAAGGGCATCAAGCAGGGCATCGAGCAAGGCGGCCGAGACCGCGCCATTGAAGATCTGCTCGACGTGCTAGAAATTCGCTTTGGGTTGGCTGCGTCGGATCCGTTGGCCGCCCGCCTTGAGGCCATCGACGATGTGCAGCGCCTCAAGCAGTTGTTTCGGGCGGCCATACAGGTGCCCAGCCTCGAAGCCTTTAGGCATCTGTTAGATGCCGCCGAGTAGAGGCACCGCGTAACATCAGTTACTTATTTGCTCCTCGAACGGCATCGGAGACGCCCTTATTCCTTGCCACCATGACGGCGCAACAAATCGGCCATCTCGGTATGGCCCTTCACCTCCGCCCAGCCCAAGGCCGTCCTGTCAATTCCGTCCTTCGCGTTGACATCCGCTTCATGTGCTAGCAAAAGACTCGCTACCTCTAAAGCATTGCACGCCGCCGCCGAGTGTAGGGCCGTCCAGCCATCATAAAAAATTCGCTCGCCATCTTCCCTAAAAGAGAAGCCCACCATCTTCGCGTTGACATCCGCCCCGTGCGTCAGCAAAAAATCCACTTTCTCTAAAGCATTCTCACTCGTCTCTAAAGCAGCATTCTCACTCACCGCCAAGTGCAGGGCCGTCCCGTCACCACCCCAAACCCTAAATACGCCCGCTGTCTTCGCGTTGACATCCGCCCCATGCGTCAGCAAAAAATCCGCTAACTCTAAAGCATTCTCACTCACCGCCATGTGTAGGGCCGTCATGCCACTTTCGTTTTTCGTGTTAAATCCACACGAATCGCGCAACGGACGCATGGCCTCCGCACTGCCCGTTAAATTGAAGGTGGCAGATATCGGACTCTCTTCCGACGGATTAAGCCTCACAAACAGCTTTTGAGCGCGTTCTATCCTTAGTGCCCAAAAGGCACCGTGCGGAGCAAAAATCGCTGTACTATCCGTAGATATCCCCCAATAATTCTTTTGTGCAGGATGTCGATCAAATCGAGACAAAGTCTCAATCGTAATACCGCGCTTAACGCTCAAGCGCGAATCAAAGCCAACCAAAACATCTATTTTGCCATCCTTACAGCGAACTATAAGTCTTGGGCGAGAACCTGCTGCATGACCCTCGTCCTCCCCCTCCAATTGCACATATACATTCCGCGAGTCATCAATCGGAGATATCTCCTGAGTCACGTTCCAGCGGCCCGTACCAGAAGCCGGTAGGGTTGGAAGCCTTCTGCCTTCCGCCACTGCACGGGCCAACTCGTCAAAGCAGGCGAGACGCTCGTCAGCCTCAGCCTGTGCTCGACAATGAGCCAACACCTCTTCGATAGTAGCCGCTTCTACAGGAGTTTGGAGGACGAAAAGAAAACAACCCATGTAAAAGTTCTTCACTTCTTCTCACTCCTGTCCTTCCTTAACGCCCATTATCCTCTGCTTAACCTCGGCGATGCGCTCTTGGTTCATGGCGACGGTGTGATTGTTCTCTGCGGAAAAACTGCCCTGCGGATAGTATGGCTGTCCGTACATGGGGTACGCCTCGCTGCGCAGATGGGCTAAAGTGTGGTGGCCAGCGCGTCGCTTGCGGATGTGTCGCAAGGCCCCGATATCGACTTCGGAGACGACAATTTTTTCTCCTGGCCCCGGGTCGGCTTGCGCGAGGATGCGGCCGTCAAAATCGACGACCATTGAACCACCCGGCCAAGAAAAGGGAGGATAGTGACTCAATTCGGCCCCTTGATTGGCGGCGAGCACATACGCCGTATTTTCCAAGGCCCGACAGCGATTGACCGTCGTCCACCAATCCATCGGCGGCGTCGCCCCCCAAGGGTCCATATAGGCCGAGACGCGGACGAGGATTTCAGCGCCGTTAGCCGTGAGCTGGCGCAGCGGCTCGGGAAAGAGCCAGTCGTAGCAAATCGCCGCGCCAATGCTGCCGATGGGCGTCTGAGCCACCGGGAACAGTTCGTCCTCGTAGTCAGCCAAGTCGTGGGGGCTGGTGTGGACTTCCCAAGGGACCCAAGGATTGACCTTGCGGTACTTGTACCACAGCCCTTCCGGCCCGAGCAGACAGGTCGTGTTGAACACCTTGCCCGGCCATTGGGGGTCTTCTTCGAGGAAAGAGGCTGTTTGGATGTACACGCCCAATTCGCGGGCCTTGTCCTCCAAGCGGGCCGTGTGCTCGTTGGGAATGGGAACGGCCAATTTGGCCAGCAAGCTCTTGGCGGTGGGATAGATCGGGGCGACGTGGCCAAATTCGGGAAAGGCCAGCAGTTTGACGTCCATAAACGGCCCGTAGCCTTCAACGGCCATATCGACCATTTCGACCATGCGCGCCGTGTTGCGGGCCATTTCAGCGCGATCGGTGGGATTGGGTTGATCAACCTGACAGGCGGCCACCCCGTAGCGCAGTTCATCCCCCATGAGTTTTTCTCTTCGTCTTCCACACTTTGGGCGTTCCGCGCCGCTGCTCGATCAGCTCGGCGACGACGCTGACCGCTATCTCGGCCGGGGTATCCGCGCCGATGTTGACTCCAATCGGCGCAAAGACCGCGTCCAAGCGCTGCGAGTCCCCGCCGCGCTCGGCGATCCGCCGCCACAAAATGAGCTTCTTGCGCTCGCTGCCCAGCATCCCGATGTAGCGCGCTGGCGTCTTGATCGCCCCTTCGACGACGATTTCGTCGTGCTGGTGGCCGCGAGTGGCCGCGATGATGTAGGACTGATCGTCGATGGGCAAATCGGCAAACACCTCCTCCATGCCGGCGACTAAGCACTCGTCGGCCTGCGGATGCCGCTCGGGATTGGCAAATATCGGACGGTCGTCAATGAGGACGACGCGGAAGCCCACATTTTTGGCCAGCGCGCAAATCTGCCCGCCTACGTGGCCTCCGCCAAAGACGTAGAGCACAGGTTCGGGCAGGAACGGCTCGATAAATACTTCCGCAGTCTCCCCCAGCTCGGCGCTCGGGTCCAGCGCGCAGACTAGGCCGCGCTCGCGCTCGAGCACTTCGGGCAAGTGCTCCTCCACCTGTAGGTCGGCTTCGGACGTGCCCAGCGAGCCGTAGATGCTGCCGTCGGCCCCCAGCCACAGCCGCCCCTCCCCGGTGGCGTCAAAACGGCTTTTGAGTAGGGTCGCCAGCGCGCAACCGCTGCGCGCCTGACGCGCCGCTAGCACACGGCTGTAGAAGTCGGCCCCTTCGTCCGGCTCGATAACTTCGGTGTAAATCCGCACGCTACCGCCGCAATTTAAGCCGCTCTCCCCGGCTTGTTTTTCCGTCATGGTGTAGCGCATGAGCTGGTTTTCTCCGGTCTCCAGCGCGGTGCGGCCAGCGTTCAAGACCTCGGCTTCGAGGCATCCACCGCCGATGGTTCCGACGATGTCCCCTTCCTCGGCGACGATCATTTTGGCCCGCTCGCTCATGGGAATCGAGCCGGTGCTCCACACGAGCGAGGCCAAAGCCATGCGCTCTCCCTGCTCCTTGCGCCGAACAATTTCAGTGAGAATGTCTTCCATAATTTACTCTGGCCACTGCTCCAGTTCGCGCCGGTAGTCGGCTGGCGTGTCCATGTCGATTAGAATGGCGTCCTCAGCCACGGGCAGTTCGTACGTATCCTCGGGATGGCCCCGCGTCACCGCGTTCAATCCCACATCCAGCGGCAACCCCAAAATTTCCGCTCGATAGGCATTGCGAATCAATACGGGATGCCCTCTTCTTCCGTTGGCGGTGGGTATGATGATGCCCTCGTCCACCTGTGTTCTCGCCTGCAAAACCTGCTCCACTACGGCTCCGCTCAGCCGGGGTTGATCGCCTAGGCAAATCAAGTAATCAGCTTCTGTATCCACCGCTCGCACAGCGTATTGTATGGAAGAGAGCATCCCTGTTTGATAGTCGGCATTGACGACCCAACGGACCGGATAAGCGGCCAACACTGGGGCAATCTCCTCAGCGCGATGGCCGAGTACGACCACCACCTCATCCAACCGGCTACCCACGACTTCGGCGATCCATTCAATGGCCGCCCGGCCACCCAAAGGCAAGAGCTGTTTGAGCTGTCCCATGCGGGTGGACATGCCCGCCGCTAAAATAATGCCGGCCACCCGATCTGTCCCATCTGCTCGCATCTTTTCAATCTACGCCCACAGACAAATCGCGCCAGTGTTCACGACCCCAAACGGCGACCGGCGAGAACGCCGCTGGCCCAAGCCCATTGGAAGTTAAATCCCCCCAAGTCGGCGTGAATGTCAACCATTTCGCCGGCAAAGTACAGGCCGGGCACCAAAAAGGATTCGAGCGTATCGGGATTGATGTCCTCGGTGCGCACGCCCCCAATCGTCACTTCGGCGTAGTCAAAGGGCCTCGGACCGCTAACCGCAATCGGCCAATTCGTCAGGCTCTGAGCAAGCTGCCAGTGCGCGCCCTTGCCGAGCTGATCGACCCGCTGCGCCGCGTCAAACCCCAAATGATCTAGGAGCGGCCGCACCAATTTGCTGGAAAGCAGGCCGGCGAAACTCAGTTCGAGCGAGCGATGGGGATGGCGCTGCCAGCGCTCTTTGAGCAATTGGCTGATTGCTTCTGGGCTGCGGCCGGGGAAGAAATTGATCCGAAGCACGGCGCGCTGCGTCCCTAACTCGGGCACCAAGCGAGCGCTGAGATTTAATATGGTAAACCCGGAGACCCCGTATTTTGTAAAGAGCAAGTCGTCTGTATCAACGGCCTCGCGCCCTCCTTTGAGTGCAACGCGCACTTCGGCCCGGACCTTAAGCCCTTGCATGCGGGCGACGTATTTTTCCGGGCTGATTAGTGGCACCAACCCGGGCTTGAGGTCGGTGAGCCGGTGTCCCAAGCCCACGGCCAAATCCATACCTGAGCGGTCGGCCCCCAAGCGGGCGAGGCTGACGCCGCCGCTGGCCATTATTACGCGCGCTCCGGTGTAGCACTGCCCTTCGGCGTCGCGTAACTCAAAGCGAGACGTGCCGGAAGCGCGACTCATATCCACTACCTTGGCATTGGTTTTGACGCGGATGCCCAGGCAGCGCATGCGGTCTGCGAGCAGATCGATGACCGACTGCGCTTGATCCGACACCGGAAAGAGGCGCTGCCGCTTCTCTTCGCGGAACTCGATCCCCAGATCGGCAAAAAATGCCAGAGTTTCCTCTAGGCGGAATTGGTCTAGCGCACTGCGGACAAAGCGCGGATGCGTGCCGTGGTAGTGCCTGAGGTCGTCCGCGGCCTTATTCGTCAGGTTGCAGCGCCCATTGCCCGAAATCAATATTTTCCGCCCCAATTTTCCACTGCCTTCGAGCAGAGTTACCCGCTCGCCCGCCTCGGCGGCGACAATGGCCGCTAGCATCCCGGCGGCCCCACCGCCGACCACTATGCAATCTCTTGATTTCAAGTAGTTTATACACCACTAAAGTTATTATAAAAACAATAAGATAGATCGGCTTCGCCCTCCGGTCAAACCAAAGGCATTCAGTTTGACATACTCTCTTTTATTATCTAAGTTATTTGACTTTGGAAAAATTAAAAACGCGCTGAGTCAGGACATTTCATGGCAGACCAAACCGGGGCGGCGACGGCTCTGGGCGAGCAACAACCCACATCCGCTAGCCAAAGCCAACCCTCGATCTTTCCCACACTCCAAGAAGAAGTCGAAACCTCGATCCGCAAAGAAGGTATTTCCTTTGTCTTTGAAAGCCGCTCCGTCTCTGCCGTGGCCCAATTTATCTACACGCCCATTGATGGAACCTTCGCCGATATCGAGCTGGAAGTCAACAATGGCGACCCAATCACCCCAGCCGAAGACGGCGGGATTGCCGTGGAAATGGGCGGCTCGGTTTGGCCAGCCAATAGCGAAGAAGTAGAGCGACACTTCATTTCCTGCGAGCAAGTCGGCGATTGCGTCGAAGCCCGCTGGCAGTGGAAACTAGGAGAGGAACAAGCCAACTTCCTCTACCGGCTCCGCATCAGCGGCAAGTCGCTCGTCGTGGAAATCGAGGGCGGGCATGGCAAAGGCACCGGCCTCTCGCTCGGTCGCGTCACCGGGGCTTTGCACCCGCGCCTGATCGCCATTCCCTATTTCAACTTTGATGATAACTACCCATGCATCCTCTGCACCTCGGGCTACTTCCTGTCTAGCTTTGTCGATTGGCACTACTCGCGTGCTTCCTCTCTGTACGCCCCGCCCGAAGCAGAATCTCAGCGCTTGGTCCAACTCAACGGTGGCTGTAGCTACGCCAGCCAAAGCGACGGCAAGCGCAGCGACTTTCAGGAACGCTGGCTCATAACGGTCTCCACCCAATACGAAGAAGTCCTCCCTGCCTTTTCCACGGCCGAGGCCGGGCAAAGCGATACGCTAGCCGACTGGGTCTGGTACAACATCCCCTATATCGACGCATCCCAAGAGAGCTACGTCGAGCTATACGAGAACATGCTCCAGCTCAAGCTTATGGGTATCGATCATCTGATAATCAACCATCCCAGCGAAACTTGGCATGACGGCGACGGCGATACTGCGCTCGCGGTGGAAGGTGCTGAGGCCAAAGGCGGCGAAGACGCCCTCAGCGAGTACCTCGAGGCCCTGTCGGACCTGGGATACAAAACCAGCCTCCAGGTCAACTACCGCCACATCTCTACTACTAACTCAAATTGGCAGCCCGAATTGGCGGCTCAGCTCGCCGACGGCAGCCCAACCCCGACCGGACCTGGGCTGTACTTGCTCAAGCCGTCGGAAGCACTAGCGCGCGCACCCGAACACGCACGCACCATCATCGACAAATACCCCTGCGACGCCCTGTACGTAAGCGAACACGCCGAGGTCCCGCCCTGGGAATTCAACGACTTCAGCGCCGACGCGTCGGCAGCCGACAGCTTAGCGGGCAGCTATTCCCTGCAACAGAGCATCCTTCGCTCCCAAGCTCAAGCTGGCTTGTCCATCGGGAACGGCGGCAATCACTGGTTCTACGCCGGCCTCCTGACCGGTTACCTCGCTCGCATGGTCGGGAACGATCCCAGCCGCATTCCGCCGCTGGTGGACTTCGACCTGCAAAATCTCCATCCCATTGAAACCGACGCGGGTCTAGGAACCATCGATCAGTACTTTGCCGGACACATCCCCCAAGGTGAAAAACACAGCCGCAGCGCCTATCTCGACCGCTATCTCGCCGCTACCGCGGCCTTTGGCCACGCCTGTCTGCTCCCCGACCAGTTGGAATGGGGCATCGCCTCTGCGGTCAAATCCTATTACATGCTGCGCGAACTGCAAAAGCACTACCTCCGCGTCCCCGTGCGCGCCATCGCCTACTGCCACAACGACCAGTTTTTGGAGACGAACGATGCACTGCTTTCCGGCGCGTTTGCCCACGGACAGGTGCGGGTGACGTACGACAATGGCCTCGAAATCTATGCCAATCTCGGTTGGGAGCAGCCTTGGACCGTCCACCGAGGCGATGAGGCTTACCTCCTTCCCCCAGGTTCGTTTTGCGCCTGGCAGGACTTATCGCTGCTGGTCTATTCGGCCGACGCCGGCTCAGGGCACATAGACTATGCTTCTTGCGAAGACTATTTATTCGTCGATACCCGAGGACAACGGGGGCAATTCGGCCCCGTAGAACTCGACGGCGCAGTCGCCATTAAAGAGCGCAAATGGGAAATTGACGTCGTGCCCTTTGGATGCCAAGCCGATATAGTAATCGACGTGGGCCAGTACTGGCCAGATCGCAAACTGCCTCCATTGCGCCTGTTGGCCTTCAAGTCCGATGACGAGGATCCCGACGTCTATCGGGCCGATATGGAAGGAGACCGCGTCCGCTTCAAACCGCTGGAGGACGTAGTCACCTATCGCATCGCCTTGCCCGAGTGGATGGTCGAACCGGGTCGCTAGCACTTTGTCCGATTCAGCCGCCCCCTTTCTCCAAGCCTGTCGGGGTCAAACGCCGGCAACGCCTCCCATCTGGATCATGCGTCAAGCTGGCCGCATCCTCAAGCCGTACCGAGAACTGCGCCAGCAGCACGGTTCCCTGCTCAAACTCTTCAAAACCCCCGAACTCGCCGCTGAAATTACCCTCATGCCGATCGATCTGCTCGGGGTTGATGCGGCTATTCTCTTTACCGACTTAGTGACGCCCTTAGAGGCGCTCGGCTGCGAGCTGACCTACGCACCCGGCCCTGTTTTCGCCCACCCGATCCGCTCAGCCGCCGACATCAACGGCCTCCGCAACCCCGTCCCCGAGGACGACCTCGCCTACGTCTTAGAAGCTGCGCACCTAGTACGCAACGCCTTGCCTTCCGCAGTTCCGCTCATCGGGTATGCCGGCGGGCCTTTCACCTTGGCCACTTGGCTAGTGGAAGGTAGCCATGCCAAGGACTTTCCCGCCTTTCGCCGCATGATCCACAGCGACCCCGCCCTCGCCCATCGGCTGCTCGACCTACTCACCGACCTCGCCAGCCGCTTCTTGCGCGCCCAAATTGAAGCTGGTGCCCAAGCTGTCCAGATTTTCGACACTTCCATCGGTTTGCTGTCTCCGGCACAGTTCAACGAATTCGCCCTACCCTATGTGCGGCGAGTTTGCCGCAGCCTCGCCGCGCTGAATGCCCCAATCATTTACTTCCCGCTTGCCGGGGCGCAAAATCTGTCTAGCTTTGGCCGCGTCGGTGCCCACGTCCTAAGCCTCGATTGGCGCATCAATCTCGATGCAGCTTACGGACTGTTCGGAGATACCATGCCTTTGCAGGGCAACCTAGATCCCTGCGCCCTCTACGGCTCAGAGGCGAGCATTGCCAAGGCCGCTCAGCACATTCTAAAGCAGAGTCGGGGCCGCCCCCACATCTTCAACTTGGGGCACGGCGTCTATCCAGATACACCCTGTGAAAAGGTCAAATTGCTAGTGGATGTGGTCCACCAGTTCGCGCAAACTTGAAGGGGTACGGAGGATGGAACGCATGGAAGGCAAAGAAAAAGGCACAACGCGCCGACACACTTTTTTTTGTATCAACAAAGAGCGGCACACCGCTTCGTCCAAGGTCATCGACGCCCAGCGCAAGGAGATTGATGTCTTCGGTCGGCGGGTGCGCGGCTGGATCGTGACCACCGAAGAGCCGGTCATCGACAAGGATATATCGCTCGACGAATCAACGCACGGAGCAATACCCCACCGCGACCCAGAATAAGGGCACTAGCCCTTAGCGCCCCCAGGAGAATTTGTTTTCCAACCAAGTGCCGATTTCTCGCGGCGGGTCGTTCCACTCCTCACCTGGGCCGAGAAATTGCCCGCGAAAATCTTGGCGGGGGTCAAAGCTCGACCACAAATTCGGGAACTCGTCGCGGATCAATGCCTCTACTTGGTCGCTTATGCCCTGCGCGTGGTAGGAAATAACCTCGTCGGCTTCGCTCTTGCCCAGTTCTTCGGTCAGATGCTTGGCCATCCCACTACTGGCGACAAAGGTAAATTCAATCGCCGAGTCTTCGGTCAGCTTTAGGTCGATGCGGTAGGCCGGATAGCTCAGTTTTAACCCCAATACGGACAGTTGTAACTGCAACCACTCGGCTTCGGTGACCTCGCGCGTACTGTTCAGGGTGGCCCAGTCCAGTTCAGCCCTAACTCCTAGAGGACTCAACAGGACCAACGCGAGGAGCGAACATATCGCCGTGCGGCTCAACGACATAGCACAACCGCCTTTCAAAAAACTGGAGCTGGCCCGACGGCCAACTCCCTCAAGCTACAGAGGAAAAATTCTCTTCGATAAAACGGACGATGTACCTAAACGAGACCAAGCCAACCGGGCGGTCGTCATCGTCCAATAGCGGCACGTGACGGAAGCCGTGGATGCTCATCAAATGTAGGGCGTGCTGCACGGCCGCATCGGCCTTGAGGGCAGTGGGCCGCGGCGTCATTAGGCTCTCGACCGCGATCTGTTCCAAGTCGCCGATCAAGCCCGCCACCCGGTAGAGGATGTCGTGCTCGGTAAATATGCCGATTAACTGCCCGCGCTCGCTGGTTATTAACACGCAACCGACGTGCCGCTCCTTGAGCAATGAGATGACCTTGGCCAACGAAGTAGAAGGCGACACGCAGACCATCTCCTGCGGATTGAGCGCGGAAAGCGGCTCAGTGAAAATTTCTTTGTACTCCCCGCTTCCCCAATCTTGGTACGCTTCGCTCAGGCTCTGGCCGCACTCTTCGCAGATATCAACTCCAGAGATATTGTCGTACGAACACAAAGGGCAAATCAATGGCTCTTCTCCTATTCGACGACCCAAGTATCGCCCGCGCTAAACAGGGCCGCGAGGTCTCCTTCGCCTCGCTGTTGGGTCGTCGCGTCGATTTGGTCGAACAGCAACTCGGTGTAGCTTGGCCTGTCGAGCGCGCGCAACACTCCAAAGGGCAACGGCATTGACGGGTATTCCATCCGGCTGAGCATATAGGCGTAGCTGGCGTTTTCGCGCCTTTCGCGATGCACGACCAGCTCATCTGGGGCCACATCGCTGAGTGCGACGACCTCGGGCTCAGTGCCGTTCATGCGGATGCCTCGGTCCCGATCCTTCCCAAAGAGGAGAGGCTCCCCCTCCTCTAAGAACACGATATTGTCGTCGCGCACGTCTGAATCCGTGGTGTGTTCCCAAGCCGTGGGATTGAGCACGACGCAATTTTGATAGATCTCGACAAAAGCGGCCCCCTTGTGTTCGGCCGCTCGTCTGAGCACGTAGCTCAGGTGCTTGGTATTGGTGTCCTGCGAGCGGGCGACAAAGGTCGCCTCAGCACTCAGCGCCACGGATATGGGGTTAAGCGGATAATCGATGGACCCCATAGGGGTGGACGTGGTGCGGTGTCCTAGCAGCGAGGTCGGCGAGTACTGGCCTTTGGTAAGCCCGTAGATGCGGTTGTTGAACAGAAGAATTTTCAGATCGACATTGCGCCGGAGGCTGTGCAGGAGGTGATTGCCGCCGATCGAGAGCCCGTCGCCATCGCCAGTGATGACCCAGACGCTCAAATCCGGGTTGGCCGTCTTAATGCCCGTGGCGATTGTGGGCGCACGTCCGTGGATCGAGTGAATGCCGTACGTATTCATGTAGTAAGGAAAACGGCTAGAGCAGCCGATCCCGGAGACGAATACGAGGTTTTCCCGCGGGATCCCCACTTCGGGCAGCATCTTTTGCATTTGGGCCAAAATCGCGTAATCGCCGCATCCGGGGCACCAGCGGACCTCTTGATCGGAAACGAAATCCTTGCGGCTCAGCCCAGTTTCTACAACTGCTTCGGCCATCTCGATCTCCCTGCTTAGCTTAACACTTGGCGAATTTTGTCGGCCACTTCCCGAATTTGGAAGGGGCATCCCTGGACCTTATTCAACTTGACGACGCGCACGGGGAAGTGCGCTTGGACCAATAGGGCCAATTGGCCCAAGTTTAACTCGGGCACCAACACTTGCTTGTAGCGGCCGAGCACGTTGCCAAGATTGCGAGGAAACGGATTCAAGTAGCGCAGGTGCGCGTAGGCCACGTCGAGGCCCTCGTCCTGAACCTGCTCAACCGCGGCGCGAATGGCACCGTAGGTCCCACCCCAGCCCAAGACCAGCAAATCCCCTTGGTCGGGGCCGGTTACTTCTAACTCGGGAGTGAAATCGGCAATGCCGCGGATTTTGTCGGCCCGGACGCGGACGATGCGCTCGTGGTCCTCGGGCGCGTAGGAGACATTGCCCGTCACATCCTGCTTGCCCAAACCGCCGATCCGGTGCTCCAGCCCCGGCGTCCCCGGCAAGACCCAAGGCCGGGCCAAAGTCTGCGGGTCTCGCATGTAGGGTTGGTAGTCATCGGGATCGGTGTACGGCTCGGCATCAATGGCCGTGATTAAATCCGGGTCGGGTATTTTCCACGGCTCGGAATTGTTGGCCACGTACCCGTCGGACAGCAGAAAAACCGGCGTCATGTAGCGAACGGCAATGCGGAAGGCCTCGATGGCCATGTCGAAGCATTCGCTTGGGGTTGCCGGAGCAATGACCGGGATTGGGCTTTCGCCGTTGCGTCCGTAGAGCACCTCCAGTAAATCGGCCTGCTCGGTCTTGGTCGGCAAGCCCGTACTAGGACCGCCGCGCTGGACGTCAATGACCACTAACGGCAACTCCATAACTACGGCTAAGTTGATCGCCTCGCTCTTGAGCGCAATCCCCGGGCCGCTGCTGGCAGTGGCTGCGAGGCTACCGGCAAAGGACGCGCCAATCACCGATCCCATGGCTGCGATCTCGTCCTCGGCTTGGAACGTCCGCACGTCGAAGTTTTTCAGCGCGGACAAACCCTCTAGGATGGTGCTGGCTGGCGTGATGGGATACGAGCCGTAAAAGAGCGGTTTGCCAGCCTTTTGTGCGGCCGTAACCAGCCCCAAGACAATCGCCTCATTGCCAGTGATCCGCTTGTACACCCCCGGCTCGACAATCTCCCGCTTCGGCACCGAGATCTGCGTCTGAAAGGTTTCGGCCGTTTCGCCGTAGTAGTAACCAGCTTTTAAAGCCCTCGTATTGGCCTCAACGACCTCGGGCCGGCCGGCGAACTTGGTCTCGTAAAACTTGAGCGTGTAGTCGAGTGGGCGGTCGAACATCCAGAACACCAAGCCCAAGACAAAGGCATTCTTGCACATGTCCTTGGCTTGGTTGCTCATGCCTTCGATATCGGCGAGGGCATTGCGGGTCAGGGTGGTCAAGGGGACCGGATGTACGTCGTAGCCGCTGAGGCTGCCGTCTTCGAGCGGGTTTTTCTCGTACCCGGCCTTGCGCAGGCCATTGCGGTTGAACGGATCGGTATTGACGATGATGGTCCCACCCGGTTCGAGATCGGGCAAGTTGGCTTTGAGCGCGGCCGGGTTCATCGCCACTAGCACTTGGGGCGAATCGCCCGCGGTGTAGAGATCGTTGGCGGCAAAATTGACCTGATAGCCGCTCAAGCCGGGAATGGTTCCGGCCGGAGCGCGGATTTCAGCGGGAATGTCGGGAAAGGTACTGACGTCGTTGCCCACTACGGCCGAAGTATTGGTAAACTGACCGCCGGTTAGCTGCATCCCATCGCCCGAATCGCCGGAAAATGAGATGACGACAGATTGGCGCTCTTCTTGCGAGTACTCTCGCTTACTCCTAGGTGCCGATGGGGCCACGATTTCGGCCATGCACATGACCTCCTTAAAAAGAAAAAAATCTCCATCCGCAGCGCATGCTCAAGCTCCCTCTTTGGTGCGAGCGATGCGCTCGGGATCGGGCGGCAAATTGTAAATGTCTTCGGGGAATTGATCGGTGAGAAAGCGGATGACCTCGTGTTGGGGCAGATTCCCCTTTATGCGGCCGTTTTTATCTACGATCGGCACGTTGCGGTAGTCGCCAGCATTCATCAGCCGCAGCGCACTGCTAATCGGCTGCTGAGCATCCAAGCTATGCGGATCGCAGGTCATTAATTCGGCCACTGGCCGCGTCCACGTCGCCGGCTGGTCCGTTACCTTGGTGAGCACATCGCGCTCGGTAAAAATCCCCACCAAGCGACCATCCTCTTCCACCAGCACGGCACTGACGTGTTGGTGGCGCATTTTCTTAAGTACGTCAAGTACCGACTCTTGCGGCTCGCATAGGGCATACCCGTCCAAGTCCAGATGGCCGATGACTTCTTCTTGTAACTTCTGCACGACCTTCATTAGAAAGCCCCTTTCTCGGGGCCTAGATACCGCATCATTCACCTCGTTTACTTGAATAACTATATCCAATTTAAGATAGATAGGAGCGATACATCTCGCAAGATAATACGTCGCAACGACATTGCGGTTTTTAGCACGCCAAATCCACCACCCAATCCGCAGCCGCCCGCACCATCGGATGCTGTTCGGCCACGACGACCGTGTTCCCCCGCTCCACTAACTCCCGCAAGACCCCAACCATTGCGCACACATCTTCTGGATGATCGCCGCTGGCCGGGTCGTCAATCAGCACCCAAGTGCGCCGGGAGGCCCGCGTCGATTCGAGCGCTAGCCGCAGCCGCAACCACTCCCCCCGCTCCAGCCCCTGTAGCTCCCTTCCCAGAAGCAGATAACCGAGGCCACACTCTACAGCCGCTTCTAAGCGCGGGCGGATGGAGTCGTATCGAGCAAAGTGGGCGCAAGCCTGTTCCAAAGTCATGCCCAACACATCGGCGATGCTCGCGCCACGCAGCGTTACCTCGCAGGTTTCGTCTCGGTATCTGCGTCCCTCGCAAGCGGTGCACACCAGCGCTATATCCTCCAGAAACTCCAAATCGAAGTAGCATTGGCCTCGGCCCTCGCAGCTCGGACAACGGCCTCCTGGTCGGTCCAACAAGAAGGTGTCTCGGTCCCAACCACGCGCCGTCGCGGCCGGCGATGCAGCATATAAATCGGCCACGCGCTCGAAAAGGCCCAGCCCTTCCAAAACCGTAGCCTTTCCACTTGGGGCTTCTACCATTACAACGCGGCTGTTCCTCGGCATACCAGCGGCAGCGTATTCGACGGACCGCCCCTTGAGCAGTGGCAGCAAGACCTCGTTCAGCAAGCGGGTTTTGCCGCTGCCAGAAGGCCCACATACGCAGGTCAACTTCCCGTGCGGCAGCTCAATGGCAAGCGACCCGACCACACCATTACCGCGAATGGCCAACGCGGGCTTAACTTGCTCGGCGACCCGTTTTTCATCCGCTCCATCTCGCTCTATCTCAGGCACCTCCCCCACCTGTACTTGACCCTCTGCAAACGCCCAAACCTCGTCTGCGACCGCCACGAGTTCAGGCGTGTGGTCCAACAACAGAGCCGTATTGCCGCCAGTGACCAGCCGACGCAGACCCGTCGAGACCGCATCCAGCATCCCCCCGGATAACTGGCTGCCCAAACCTTCTAAAATGTAGAGGATGCCCGTCAGTCCGCTGCTGAGACAGGACGCCAATTGCAGGCGCTGCCACTCGCCAGCCGCTAGCGACTCAAGCCGACGGCGCAACGGCAGGTGCCCCAACCCCAAGCCGCAGGCCTCGGCAAGCGCAGTCTCTACTTTGGCGTGACCTTGGCTCTTTTGACTAGCCCCGGCCAGCCAATCGCGCAACGAACCGAGAGGAGCGTCCATCAGCTCGTTCATAGTGCGACTGTGCAAGGTCACTTGACTAGCCAAGGGTTGGCCTGCGCCGAAGTCCGTTGTGGCCAGCGGCTCGTACTGGCGACCGCATTCGCCGCAAGTCGGCTGCTGGTTCAAGTGCATCATCTCGCTGGTCCCATCCACCCAAACCACTGTCTGCCCCGACGAAATAGAGCGGCTCACGCGCACGGCTTCTAAAAAGCGCACGCTGGCATTTGGGTCGGGCACCAAGCGGTCCACTACGACGTGTACCTCGCTTTCGTCGCTTGGCAATGCTGGCCCGTCGCCTTCCAGTCGCTGAACCTGGCCGTCGATTGCGACCCGGGTAAACCCGGCCTGCACGAGTTGTTGCCACATCCCCTCGTTCCGCAGAGCCAACGGGGCCAGCACCAAACAACGAGTATCTGGATGGACGCGGGCGACCTCGCGCTCGACCTCATCAGCCGCATAGCTGTGACAGCGACCGCCGCATTCGAGGCAGTGCATCTGTCCCTCTTCCAGCATGATCTGCGCCAAAATCCCGTCTAGCTGCAAGTAGTCTCCGACCGTGCGTCCACGGCGCGGTGCTCCCAAATAAATGGCCGGTGGCAAGCCCGAAATTTCTTCTACATCTGCACGCGCCGTCCCGCTGACGCTTTCGCGTTCGGTCGGAGACAATGCCTGCATATAGCGCCGACGGCTCTCCGCGTACAGGATGTCTAAGGCCATGGCGCGGCGACCACTGCTACTGCGACCGGTAAAGCAGATAATCCGGCCCAACGGCAAGTCCATATCGACATTGGCCAAACCGCCCGCCCGTGCACCGCGCACGCAAAGGGTAGCGTTCACGGATTGGCCTGCATCATGGAATCGATTTTCGCCTTTAAGCGCGCATCGTCGGGATCGCGCGCGCGCAAAAACGCCCAGTGGGCTTCCGCTTCATGAGGACGCCCCAAGCGCAATAGCACTTCCCCACGCCGATAGTGCGCTTGGACGTGGTCGGGATCGAGTTCGAGGGCTTGGCCAAAGGCATTTGCCGCGGCTTGGTCATCCCCCTGCTTGGCATATACCAAGCCGAGATTGAAATGCGCTCGGGCGTAGCCGGTATCGAGCGCGAGGGCCTTGTGGAAAT
This sequence comes from Candidatus Latescibacterota bacterium, assembly GCA_022820485.1. GTDB lineage: Bacteria > Latescibacterota > UBA2968 > UBA8231 > UBA8231. The sequence goes on along the minus strand of JAJEFJ010000082.1, from coordinate 181,336 downwards.
GCGCGGCAGCCTCGGCCCATTGACCGAGGCGATAATAACACAGACCGAGATTGTTGTGCAGACCGGGCGCGGGCCGGGCGCGACTAAAGACTGCAATCGCCGCCTCGTATTCCCCCGCGCTGAAGAACTCTAGCCCGCGTCTAATGTCTGGATCGCCGCCTTCTTGCTGCGCCAAAACAGCCGCTAAGCCAGAAGCGGCGGGAGCAAACGACGGGTCAATGCGCAGCGCCTCGCGGAACATGCTCTCGGCCGCCGCCCAATCCCCTTGGCGTTGGTACAAGGCACCGAAATTATAGTAATCTACCCGTTTGCGGGTCAGCCGCTCAGCCCCGGCGTCCCGATAATTAATCGGCAACACGACGAAGGCCACCAACAGGCACGACCCCAGCAACCGACGACGCGAACCACCCCCTACCCAAGTCGCAACATTCGCAATCCAACAAGCGGCGTAGAGCAGAATCACCGGCACGACGGGTAGGCGGTATTCCGAGGACGTGAAAAACAGCAAACACGCGGCCAAGTAGCTCGCCAGATACAGATCGAGCAGGGAAGAACGACGACTAGTGGCCCAACCCACGATCGCCAGCGGAGCCACTATCCCCCACCCCACAACGCACCAGCGCAACAGGGGCACAAAGTCCCGCGCCAAGTACAAACTCAGGTTGTTTTGTGCCTCGACTCCGTTCCAGAACATGTAGAGTTTTCGGCCTTGTAGCGCCAGATACGCGAGGGGATTTTCCACGGCAAAGCGCAAGCCAGCCACAAGCCAGTATCTGGATGCTTGGGCCGGAGTCAGTTCCCGGCCCGTGCGTGCCTCGGCCTCGCGGATAAATGCCTCGCGCTCCAAGTCCGGCTCGGCGCTGGGCAGGAAATCGACCTGCGCGTAGATGCCGTTGGCCTCGGGGTGGTTGCCCACGTAGAAGTTCATCCCAGCCGAGGACGTGGTCAGCAGCCACTCCCCACCGACGAGATAATTGCGGCAAGCCACTGTGCCGACTATGAGACCACAGCCCGCGGCCACCAATCCCCACTGCCGCCAACCGCGCCGTCCCCCCTGCGCGACAAACCAGCCCGCGACTGCTGCGACAAATAGCAAGACCATGGGCCGCGCCGTAGCCGAAAGCCCCAACAGCAGGCCCGCGGCCAACAGCCAACGCGCCGCACCTTGCGCGTGCATCAAGCAATACAGAGCCGCGAGATTCAAAAAAGTAATCGGCGCGGCGGTCAGCAGCGCCCCGTCGTAGAACACATACGGCTGGTAGATTGCCGCCATGCCCGCGGCCAACAGCCCAATCTGCGCGTTCCACAGCTTCCGACCCAGCGCATAGATCAAATAGCAGCTTCCCGTCCCCAGTGCCGCCTGTACCAAGCCAACCCACCAATATTCAGCGGCCAAAAGCGCGTAAATGGCGGCCAAAAAGTAGGAGTAAAACGGATTCATAAAGAAAGGCTGGTTGCCCAGCCAATCGCCCGCGACAATGGCCCGGGCGCGGCGGTCGTAGAATTCGGAGTCGATCAAGAGGACGTCGAAGAGCGGCGTGTCAACCGCTTGGTAGAGATAGGCTAGGCGCACTCCGAGGGCGGCGATTAGAACCGCCCAGAGGATGACTCCTTCCCGCCTTAGCTGTGCCGCGCCGATACCTAGGGTCTGCATACTACCAATATAGCCGGAATCTCCAGTGCTGGCATGGCTCTCGCTCCCTTGACTTGGCTGCTGCGCTGTCTCAAGCTATGGCCTTACTTCGCACCGCAAAACAAAAGGCTCCGACTACATGAGATTGTCCTGGAACGAGATTAGCACCCGCGCCGCGCGATTTGCCCAAGAATGGCAAGATGCGGGCTACGAGAAGGGGCAGACCCAGCTTTTCTATCGCGACTTTTTCGACATCTTCGGCGTTCCTGTGCGCCGAGTTGCCGCGTTTGAGGAACCCGTTAAACTGCTCGGCGACCGGCGCGGCTTTATCGACCTGTTTTGGAAAGGTGTGCTGCTCGTCGAACAGAAAAGTGCTGGCCGCGATCTCACCAAGGCCAAGACTCAAGCCCTGTCCTACTTCCCCGGCCTCAAGGACGCCGACCTGCCGCGCTACATCCTCTTGAGCGACTTTGCGACGTTTGAGCTATACGACCTCGACGAAGACGAAAGCATCGCCTTTGCCCTCGCCGATCTGCCCAATCACGTCGAAAAGTTCGGCTTCATCTTGGGCGTACAGAAGCGGACCTTCCGCGACCAAGACCCAGTCAACATCAAAGCGTCCGAGCGCGTTGGCGACCTGCACGACGCGCTGGCTGCCTCCGGCTACACGGGCCACGATCTAGAGCAATTCCTCGTCCGCATCGTATTCTGCTTCTTCGCCGATGACACTGGCATTTTCGAGCCACGCGACATTTTCCTCGACCTGTTGGAAAATCGGACGCGGGAAGACGGCTCGGACCTCGGCGGTTGGCTGGCGCAATTGTTCCAAGTGCTCAACACGCCCGAAGACCGCCGTTCCAAAACTCTCGACGAAGACCTCGCCCGCTTTCCCTATGTCAACGGCGACTTGTTCCGCGACCCGCTGCTCATTCCGTCGTTTGATTCCGCCATGCGCCAGCGGCTTATCGACGCTTGCCATTTCAATTGGTCCGACATCTCCCCGGCGATTTTTGGCTCGCTTTTTCAGTCGGTGATGGACAAAGACGAGCGCCGCGCTCAGGGCGCACACTACACCACCGAACAGAACATTCTCAAGGTCATTGAGCCGCTGTTTCTCGACGAATTGCGCGCGGAGTTTCGCCGCCTCCAGTCGCGCCGCGACAACCGACGCATTCCCGAACTCATTGCCTTCCAGCAGCGGCTTGGCCAGTTGCGATTTTTTGATCCGGCTTGTGGCTGCGGCAATTTTCTCATCATCGCCTACCGCGAGTTGCGGGCGTTGGAAATCGAGGTACTCAAAGAGATTCGCCCGCACGGCCAACTCGACGTTTTAGCCGAACTGCTTTCGGTGGTCGATGTGGATCAGTTTTACGGCATTGAGTTGGGGGAGTTTCCGGCACACATCGCCGAAGTGGCGCTGTGGATGATGGACCATATTATGAACAACCGGCTGAGCTTGGAGTTCGGCCAGACGTACACGCGCATTCCGCTGGAGAAGTCGCCACACATCCAGCACGGCGATGCGCTGGAAACGGACTGGAGCGAACTGCTACCGCCGGAGGAATGTTCCTACGTGCTCGGCAATCCGCCATTTGCGGGCGCGAAGCTCCAATCGCCCCATCAACGCGAACAGGTGCGCCGCATCGCTGCGCTGGGCAAAAGCGGCGGCACGCTCGACTACGTCACCGCTTGGTTTATCAAGGCTGGCGAGTACGTGCATCAGAGCGCAGCGCGGATCGGCTTTGTGGCGACCAATTCCATCACACAAGGAGAGCAGGTCGCGCAACTCTGGCCGATCTTGTTCGACCGCTGCAAGCTGGATATCACTTTTGCCCACCGCACTTTTGCTTGGGGGTCGGACGCTCGCGGCATGGCACACGTCCATGTCGTCATTATCGGACTGGCTAAACGGGGCGATGCACCGAAGGAGAGGCGGCTGTTTTCCTACGACGATCCTAAAGGTGTGCCACAAGAGAGCCTCCACGCTGTCCTCTCGCCCTACCTCTTTGATGCCGGAGGACTTGCCAATCCGCACATTGTAGTAAAGTCGGAACATCGACCGATCAACGGATTTCGGCGGCTAAAGACCGGCGTTCAAATGATCGACAATGGGATTCTGACTTTCAGTGAGGAGGAAAAAGAAGCATTCCTCGCGTCTGAACCAACGGCATCCAAATTTTTCCGTCGCTATATAGGCGGGGACGAGTTCATTAACGGCTTTTACCGCTGGATCCTTTATCTGCGAGAAGCTACCCCAACAGAACTGAGACAACTGCCGATGGTCGCCAAGAGGATCGCGGAAATTCGCGCGTACCGAGCAGCGAGTAAACGTGTGAGTACGCAGAAAATGGCTGACTATCCTACTCTGGTCGGTGTTGATGAGCGGCTGAACGCAGATTATTTGGTCATTCCCAACACCAGTTCAGAACGTCGTACTTATATCCCTATCGGCTGGCTCGGCACCGATGTCATTGCAAACCAGAAGCTGCGTATTCTTCCAGAGGCGACCCTCTGTGATTTCGCTCTACTCACTTCTGCCATGCACATGGCTTGGATGAGGACGGTCACAGGGCGACTAGAGAGCCGTTATATGTATTCCGTAGGCGTAGTGTACAACACCTTCCCTCTACCCCTTGTCCCCACAGAACGCCTACAACGCCTCGCGCCCCACGCCGACGCCGTCCTCGCCGCCCGCGCCAACCATCCCGACGCAACGCTGGCCGACCTCTACGACCCCGACCTCATGCCCGCCGATCTCCGCAAGGCACACCAAGCCCTCGACCGCGCCGTCGATAGACTCTACCGCCGCAGCGCTTTCACATCCGACCGCGAGCGCGTCGAGCATCTGTTTGGACTATACGAAAAAATGCTGGTGCCGCTGACGGCCAAAGCCAAGCCGAAGCGGCGACGGAGGGGGGCGTAGGGAGAAGGGGCCAAAAGATGCTGGCAGAATTGCCCATGTCTAAGCGATCTGTTATAATCCTCTTTGCAGGCTAAATAGTCAGGCTGAGATCAACCATAGCTTGAATAGGAGTCTCTGAGGAAAATGCTCGTCAAGTGGTTCGTGTACACGGTTCTTCTTGCCATGACACCGATACTTATGCGTTTGCTAATGGCTTTACTCGTGACCTCTAAAACGCAGTTCCGCTGGTGGTCGGAAAGTGATGTAGCTACATTTGGCCTGATTTTGATAATCACAAATATCAGTGCTCTTGAAACAGCGACTAATATCGAAGAGGCTTGGAAAACCAAAAGCATAGGCTTTTCCTTGCTCCTGATCGTAGTGTTTGCAACACTGTTCGCAATCACATGCTTTCAAGAGCTTCAGCAGGATGTCTTTGAGCGTAACTACGTTCTGTGGGCCAATATTGCTCTCTCTTTGGCTTCTGTAGCATATAGCTATTCAATCTGGAACCGAATCGCGGCTTCCTTAACATCTGAGGAGCGACGTGATGAATGACCTTCTTCTCGCAACTGCAATACTTTTGGCTCTAGTCACATTATATGTGGCGATTCGCACGATCATTGGGACTCGACGTCGTTACTACAATGACTACTTAAAAAGAAAAAGGAACAAATGAAGAATCTGCGTCAGTTCATTTATCTCGACGAATACAAAATTTACTCTCTTTACTCTCAAGTTTTCGAGGGGTTTACCGACCATGTTGTTCGCTATTCAGAGTCCAAAGCAATAGAAGAAGAGTAGCAGAAAGGACCTTTGGGAAGTGGCCAGTTTTTAATGGACTTGGCTTCCGAAAGGACTGGACAACAGGAGAAGCGTTTCCTGCACGACTATGCTTTCACCCTGTTTGAAGATAAGCTCGAATCGCAACAAAAAGTCATTCAATACGACTCAAACGTATCGAGAGAATGTTTTAACACATTAACTCCTAGGTCAATTGTCAGAGTAAAAGGGTCTGCCATCTTTAATGATATTAAGGCAATCTGTGACCTACTTGAGAATGTCAATAAATTTGGCGAAGCAATATAGAGCAGAAATCAGAACCCTTACGTAGGGTGATTGACAGTATGGTGTCGGGGCTGAAATCGCTTGAGGATGTCTTCACAGGACGTTTAGAAAATGAAATAATCCTCGATCCACTGGCCGTATATCGTGAGGTCTGATAAACACTTTAGTATCAATGAGTTGCACAAGCAATGGCTCCAAACGCCCGAGTATCAAGCAGCGTACCAAGAGCTTGGACCAGAGTTCGAGTTGGCTCGCTTGCTGATCGAGACCCGTACCAAGGCTGGCCTCACGCAAGCACAGCTTGCCATGCGTATGAAGACGACGCAATCCGTCGTCGCTCGCCTTGAGAGCGGGCGCGTCCATCCATCTTACAAGACCCTAGAGAAAATCGCTCAAGCCACCGGCACCCGACTCAGCATCCGCTTCGAGACTACCGGGGATGCGGCGTGACGATGCCCGTCGCTGAAGCAGTTCACGGCTGTAAAACCCAATAGTGAAACGAAACAATCGGCCGCAAATCGCCGCCAAAGTGGATCGGTTGCGTCTCAATCTCGACGCGGCCATGCACATCCACAGCAGCTATCTGGCCGACGACCAATTCGAGCCACTGACGGCCCCGCCCCCCCGGCAACTCCACGTTGGCAATCTTCTTCCCATTAGCCACCACCGCAAAGTGCTGGGCAATCCCCGTTACCGTCCGCATAATCACCATCGCCGGTTGGCCAGCATTCAGCGCCACCTCCATTCGCTCACCCCCTGTTACCGTCCGGCCCCCGTCGATGTACACAGCCCGGGGATCGTCGGTAGTGCTCAGTGCCATCAACAGATTCGCCTCGCCGCTAACGGGCACCCACACCTTGGATCGGTAGCCGTGCCGACGTTCGCTTGCCAAATCGGCCACATCTACTTTATCGACCACCCGCCAGCCCTCCGCTAAGAGCGTCCGGTTGCGGATAGCCTCGCCACTGAGATCGGCGGCCCAATGCGCCTGATACAACACCTTCTCCGCATCTATAATCGACGGCTCAAAGACGCGGATGCGGTGCAGCGGTTGCAAAAAGAGGCCCTCGGGAAAATTGAACCAATTGGGAAAAATGGCGAAGTACTGCGGTCGCTGGTCCGGCGGCATGGCTTCCAAGCGCTCGAACAGCGACCCGCTCCCGTGCCGCCAAGGCGCGCTGTTCCCGGCCGTGGTCAATCCGACTAAGTCGATGGTTTGGCGACCGCCGAAGTAGCGCAGAGCACCAGCGTCGTTGATGGCGAGGCGCGCGTCGGGCGGCAGCTCGGCGTCTATAAAGTGCGCCAGCTCGACCTGCTGGTTGCGGATATCGCTGCAATTTTCCCCGTACGCAACCGCGAAAAACCCCACCGACATCAATCCCCACAAACCGAAAAAGCAAGCCAACCCCCGCGCCAACTTGCTACCCCATTCCCCCCCAACCGCGTCCAAGCGCCCCAAACCCAAGGCGGCAAAGAGAATGTAGAGCGGCAAGAAAGGCTGCTGATAGCGATTGAAGTGGGCGTCGTATTCGACGAGGGTGCAGGTAAGTAAAACACCGCCGACAAACCACGCCCCACCCAGTGTCGCCACTCCGAGCTTCCTCTCGGACAACTCGCCCCAAAGCCGATAGCTTAACTCGGCCAAAACAAAGAGCGCGATAAACGGAGCAAACACCATGCGGCGATAGTTGCCGTCGTACGCATATAAATTGACGCTGGTCTGATGCCCCAGCGACCCCGCGAGAATTCCTTTGACAAATTCGGCGAAGTCGAAAAAGACGGCGCGGATCTGCTCGGGCAACGAGCCGTGCGGTTCGGCAAAGCGCCATTTGGCCTCAATCCCAGATGCCCCGGCCTCTCCCGTCCACCAAGCCAGCAGTAGGGCCTGGAACACATACGCCCCCAAGGGCACCCCCCACTGCCAATGTAACGCCCGGCGATAGGCGACTAGCGCTATCAGCAGCAAGACTAAGGCGATCCCCTCGGGCCGCGCCAACGCCAACAAGGTCGCCGCCAGTGGAGCTCGCCGGTCTTGTGTTAGATACAGATACAGAGTCAGCAAGATGGCGTAGGCAAACAAACCGATTGCCATGCCGCTGTAGTAGCCCCACAGTAGCGGGCCGCACAACAGGAACATCAACGCGGCCGCCCAGCCGCTAAACGGGCCGCCCAATCTGTGACCCAGCAGCAGGAGCAGCCGAGCACTCAACCCCAACCACACGGCCCCCAATGCCAACGCGTACAGCGCAATTCCCATCCCATCCAGCCCCAGCCAAAAGCCCGGCACCAGCAGCAAGGTGTACAGCAGACTAGTCGCGCCGGCCGTTGGCTCAGCGCCGGTATTGTATTCGAGGAAGTGCCCTTGGGCCGCTTGCCGCGCGTATTGGAAATAGATGAAGGAATCATCCAGCGGCAGGGCCAAGCGCCCGCCTGTGTGGTAGAGCATGGAGCCCACAAAGAGCAACAGCCACAACAGAGCTAGGCCCCAAAGAATGGCCCCCTCTCGTCGAATGGCGTCCATCACCTATTCGTCCGCACGCTTGCCAATTGTATCCGCTAGGTGATCCATCAAATCATCCAGTGCCTATTGCGATGCGCGACCCGAATCGCGCGTTTTGCACACACCGCATGGGATAATTGCGCCGCGCCGAAGTCTGGTGAAATTGCGTGAACCTCGGTCGGACACCCAAACGCCACCACCACATCCCAGTTCATGTCATCTGACGTAATTAGCATAAAATTTGGTCTAGTCATACATTCTTATCTCCCTTATCTCCATCCTAATCCATTGGAAGAACCATGCGCTCACTTTACTTCCTCTCCTTATGGCTACTCGTCCCGGTCGCTCTTTGCGCGGCCCCTCCCTTTGCCCACGGCCCCTTCGACCAAGTGCTGCAAGAGTACGTGGATGACCAAGGCTTGGTCCGCTACGCTGCCCTAGCCAGAGACCGCGCCCAACTCGACTCCTATGTCGATAGCCTCGGCCTCTATAGCCCCGCAAGCCACCCCGACCGCTTCCCCACCCGCGAACACGAACTCGCCTACTGGATCAATGCGTACAACGCCTTTACCCTGCGGGGCGTCATCGACGCCTATCCCATCGCCAGCGTCAAGGACGCCTTTGTACTAAGCGGATTTTTCAACCGCCAGACCTTTGTTGCTGGGGGGATCGAGATGACGCTGGATCACATTGAAAACAAAATCATCCGCCCAACCTACCAAGAGCCGCGCATCCACTTTGCGGTCAACTGCGCGGCCCTGAGCTGCCCGCAACTGGACAACCGGGCCTTTACCGCCCCCGATCTCGACGCCCACTTGGAACAAGCACTAACGCGCTTTGCCCAAGACCCCAACCATGTGCGCTTACAGGAGAAGTGGCTCTACCTGTCCAAAATTCTAGACTGGTATGGAGAAGACTTCTCGGCTTGGTTCCCGCCCGACCGCCCCAATCCCGAAGACATGCCTACCATCGTCAACTACCTGCGCCCGTATCTCCTCCCGGACCTAGCCGCTAGGCTGACCGAAGATATAACCATCGAATACAACGACTACGACTGGGCACTCAACGAGGACAAAGAAAAGGGAAGCCCCCGCCCAGCGGCAGACTCCCCGTAATCGTCTCAGCAACGTTTGAAGCCTTATGAGAAAAACGGATTGTTCTCCCGTTCTTCCCCCACAGTAGTAGCCGGTCCATGCCCGGGAAAGAGCGCGACGTTTGCGTCTAGACTGAGTAGCTTCTCAGCCACGGCTTGGCGCTGCATCCGGTAGTTGCCCACGCTGCGAGTGCCGCCGAGCGAACCGGCGAAAAGCGCATCCCCGACAAAAGCCATTTCCTCGTGGACTAAGCTGATGCCACCCGCCGTATGCCCAGGCGTGGTGCGCACCTCAAAGCGCAATTCGCCGATAGATACGACGTCGCCTTCGGCTAGTTCTCCCGCGATTCGATCGGCCAAGCTGCCCGTTAGGGCCAAGTCACCACTGTGGATCCGCGCTGGAGAATTCGTAGCGCGGCCAATCTCGGCGAGGGCGCTGATGTGGTCTTGGTGCCCGTGCGTCAACAAGATCTGTTCGACCGTTAGCCCGGAGGCGGCCAAGCGCTGGAGAATTTTATCCGCGTCAAACCCCGGGTCGATAATCGCGGCCCGGCCCGTTGCCGCACAGCCGACGATGTAGCCGTTCATCAGAAAGCCGCTGCCGAGCACCATCATCTCCACCTGAGCCTCGGCAATCGAGCGGCCCGCCGGATCGCGCGGGAAAAATGCCTGCGCTGCGCTCGCCTGCAATTTGCCCGGGTGCAAGCCGAGCACTTGGGCCAGTCGCTCTATCGCATCTGCGGCCGGGATCAGTTCGTAGTCTTCGATTTTTGCAATATCCCCGGCAGTCAGTCCCACCCGACCGGCCAGTGCTACGACTGCAATCTCCTGCCCGCGCCGGGCCTTGCCGACGACGTCGCCGAATTCGTCTTCTAATTGCGTGTACATATTCCCTCAGTATTTAGGCTCAACGGAGCCGGCTTGTAAAGTGCTCAAAAACTCATCAAAGCTAGCGGCCCATTGCCCGACAGTCTGGGCCGGTCCAGTCATCTTGAAAAACACCGTGCCCGAGCGGTGGACGGCAATGGCTCCGAGCATTCGATAGCCGGCTTGGGGCGTTGTGTCTCCCATCCCCATTCCCGCAGAGAAGGTGCCGCTGACATCAACTCCGGTTATTTCGATGCCCCCCACCTGTCGCGTCCAACGCCGCCCTTGGGCCGGTTGGCCATCCTCTTGTTTGAACTGGCCGAACCAACGCTCAATGTTGGCCTCGATGCTTCCGCCTTGCCCTGAGCCGAAGAAAAAGATGCCCAATGTCGCTTCGCCGGCCGGGCCGGGCAGGCCGTATTGGGCCACCCGCATAGAGCTGGACGGCTGCTGCGCCACCCAGCCTTTGGGAGCCACCGCGCTGAGTGGTCCCAGCGCCTGTCGGCCGCTCGCCTGACTCAAAGCGGGTGCTGGTGTTGCACTGGTTGTGGATCGGGCGGTGAATCCCCGCTCGGCCATGGCCGCCGCCGGCTCTTGGTCGCTGAAATTTTGGCTGCACCCGATGGCCCCGAGAATCCCAGCAAAGATCCACATAGATCGGCTCCGGGATCGAAGAATATTCTTTAGCATCGCAAATTCCCCCAAGTAATGAAGCTGACGAGACGAACTTAGAGCGCGAGAATAAGGCCGTTCTCGCACGTACTGTCAACTTTCTCTCAGCGTGCTTTTTGCGCAGACTGTAGTTTGACAAACTGGTTCTATAGCGGTTAAGATAGCCGCCAAATTGCACCTGATTTCCTAGCCTATGTTGTACCACCCATATTTCTCGTTGGGTCGCAGCTTCCTGCTTGCGATTCTTTTGCTCCCAGCCGGACCCGCGCACGCCGCAGACGACCTTCCACGCATCCACCGCATTGTCATCCACGGCCTTGAGCGCACCAACGAACAGGTCATTCGCCGCGAACTGCTCTTTGCCGCAGGTGATGTCCTCGATTCCACCCGCGTTGCCGAGACAGAGCGCAACCTGCGGCGCTTGCTCTTTATCGGCGAAGTACACATCCGCCTACTCGACCGGCCCGAGGGCGTCGAGATGACGGTCTCGGTAGAAGATCTCTACTCGCGCACCTTGTCCCCCTTAATCTCAGGACAAATCGACGAACTAAGCTTCGGCGCGGTCGCGCTCGACTACAATTTTCGCGGCCGCGGCCAACGCCTGCGCTTGGGCTTTGAAGACCGGGCCATTTCCGGTCCTTGGGCCGAATTGCTCTTTGCCGAACCACGTCTCAACGATAGCCGTCGCGCCTTGACGGCCCAGCTCGCCGCAGGTGCTGAAGGCCATGCCCATGCCCTAACTTTCTCTCAGCCTTTTGCCACCCTAGCCGATCGCCGCGCCTATGGTTTTTCCCTGTTCAGCCAACAGGCCATGCAGCGCTTGTACTCGGAGGGTCAGCTCGTAACGCGCTATCAAGACGCACTCGACGGCGGCCGCATTTGGCTGACTCGCTCCTATGGCGAGCAGACGAAGGTGCGCCCCTCAGTGCAATTGCAGGTTTCCCGTCGCCGATTTACCGCGCGCACAGGCGACGGATACGCACCCTCCGACCGGACGCGGATCACGCCGAGCGTCGGCCTTATCGTGTGGCATCCCCGCTATAAGCTCACCCGCTATATCCGCAACTTAGGCCCGCTGGAAGACTTACAAACGGGCAGTTGGCTGTCGCTGCGTTGGGGCTTTGTCCATCGCTCCTTGGGATCGGATCGGACCTTTTCTTTATATCAGGCCCAACTGGCTCCCCGCTTCGAGCTTACCAAGCGCAGCTACGCTGAGTTGACTTTGCTCACTAGCTCGCACCGAGGCGAGGGGAAATTTTACAACCTCCTAGCCTCGGCATCCGCGACCGCGTACTTCCGGCTGGGAGTGGCTCATTCGCTCGCCTTGCGCACCGCTTGGGAAGCACTGCACCACAGCGAGGACGCCGACCAGCTCCTCCTCGGCCTAACGCGCGGCTTGCGCGGCTATGCCCCTCGGCGCTACAACGGCACGAGACGCGTAATTTTTAACGTAGAAGCGCGGCCCACTTTGATTCGCCGACCTTGGTACACCCTCGCCAGTGCCGCCTTTGTGGATTGCGGCGCAGCTTGGACACCCGATAGCAAAAGGGCCAATTTGGTCTGTTCCCCTGGCTTGGGCATCCGCCTAGGCTGGCCCAAGGTGTACAACACGCCGGTACTGCGCGGTGATATAGCCTACGGACTAGCAGAGGGCACGTATGCGTTCTCCGTGGGAATGGGGCAATACTTTTAATAGTGTGGACCTTTTGGCATACTTAGAGCGTCTATTAAGAAAACCAACGCAAAAGGAGGAGCTATGAAAGCCAAACTACTCATTCTAACCGGCGCGGCCCTGTGTGTGCTTAGCATTCAAACCAGCCGCGCTCAAGACCACGCCCAAGCGACGTTTGCCGGGGGATGTTTCTGGTGCATCGAAGCGCCCTTTGACAAGGTCGAGGGGGTCGTCTCAGCCGTTTCCGGCTACACCGGCGGCGAGCGCGAAAACCCGACCTACAAACAAGTCAGCTCCGGCGCGACCAAGCACATAGAATCCGTGCTGGTCACCTTTGATCCCGAGGTCGTCTCCTATAGCCAGCTTCTCGACATCTACTGGCGTCAATTTGACCCCACCGATCCAAGTGGGTCCTTTTACGACCGCGGCCATCAATATACCTCAGCCATATTCTACCACGATGAAGAGCAACGCGCCTTAGCCGAAGCCAGCAAACAAGCTCTCGACGCATCGGGCCGCTTTGACAAACCCATCGTCACGCCTATCCGCCCAGCCGCTACGTTTTATCAGGCCGAGGAGTATCACCAAGACTACTACCTAAAGAATCCCCAGCACTACCAGCGCTATCGTCGAGGATCGGGCCGCGACCGCTTTATCGAAGAGACGTGGGGCAAAGACCTGCCGACGCCAACGGTCAGCGCCCAATACGCCAAGCCTTCCATCGACACCTTGCACACCAAGCTCACGGACTTGCAATTTCGGGTCACACAGGAAGACGCCACCGAGCGGCCCTTCCACAATCTGTATTGGGATAACAAGGCTGCGGGTATCTACGTCGATATTGTTTCTGGCGAACCCCTCTTTAGCTCGCAGCACAAGTTCAAATCCGGCACCGGCTGGCCTAGCTTTACCCAGCCTCTAGAGCCGGATCACATCGTCAAGCACACCGACAATTCGCTGTTTATGACCCGCGTCGAAGTGCGCAGCAAATACGCCGACTCGCACCTCGGGCACGTCTTTCCAGACGGCCCGCTCCCCACCGGGCTGCGCTACTGCATCAACTCGGCATCTCTGCGCTTTATTCCCGTTGAGGATTTGGCCAAGGAAGGCTACGGCGAGTACGCGGCCCTGTTTGAGTAAGCGCGAGGGCTTTGGCATTGCAAAAATGCAAACAGCCGGACAACCTTACCGAGAATCGGGATTGGTTGGTCCGGCTGTTTTTTTGAGTGGCTCCGCGGGTAGGATTCGAACCTACGACCAAGTGGTTAACAGCCACCCGCTCTGCCAGCTGAGCTACCGCGGAATAAACAGATATATTAACGAAAAATCGGGCAAAAATCAAATAAGGCCAAGCCGCCAGTGGCCTTGTTCACCCACTTTTCTCGCCCCGCAGCAGCGGATAATTAGTCCGCGTAATACTCCTTGAGAGAGTCGCAGCGAGCAGGATGGCGGAGCTTCTGCAGGGCCTTTTCCTTGATTTGCCGCACCCGCTCCCGCGTGCGTCCGACATAGGCCCCGATCTTCTCCAAAGTCATCGGCTCGTGCCCATCCAATCCGTAATACATTTTCAGGACGCGCGCCTCGCCTTCGGTTAGGGCATGCATGGCGTTGTAAATTTCCTCTTTGAGCTCGTCGCTGGAGAGGGCCTCGTCGCTGGGCGGCTGACTGTAGTCGGGAATCAGATCGCCGAAACAGCGATCCGGTTCGGATTCGTCGCAGGGCATCTCCAGCGAAACCGGCCTTTGGGCCAACCGCAACAGGAGTTCCATATCACCGGGTTCGACCTCTAGCTCTTCGGCTATTTCCTCTACTTCTGGGGGACGCCCTAGCCCCTGTTCGAGCTTGTTAAGCACCCTATTGACGCGCGTCAGTTCGCCGATGCGATTCAGCGGCAACCGCACGATGCGCGACTGATTGGCCAACGCTTGCAGGATCGACTGGCGGATCCACCACACGGCATAGGAAATGAACTTGAAGCCCTTCGTGCCGTCAAAGCGCTTGGCGGCGATGATAAGTCCCAAGTTCCCCTCGTTGATCAGATCCGAAAGCGGCAAGCCCAAATTCTGATATTGCTTCGCCACGCTTACGACAAAGCGCAGGTTGGCTTTAACCAGATCGGATAAAGCCTCTTCATCGCCCTCTTTTATTTGCTGGGCGATGGCCACTTCGTCCTCGGACGATAGCCCGACGGCATCTTCGATCTCGTGGAAATACTGATCGACGATAGAATCGGTCTGCAAGGTAGTCATAACTTGACGCCTCCTGTTGCTAATGAGCCAGTATGGGGACTCTTGGCTGCATTAAGCTATGATGGTACCTAATATGGAAGAGCAGGGAGTTTCGGATGTGGGGGAAATACATCCGAAAGGAAAGCGGTTTTGGATAAACCGCATAGAGGAGGATGCAGCTTAATATAGGGTTTTAAATTTATATAATCAACTCTTTTCGTTCTTTCTTGTTCCCTAATTATTTGGTGTTTAGCTCAATCTAGGCCGATAGCTTCTTTGGCCAGCCGGACACAGCGCTCGACATCGTAATCTCGCAAAATGGTGATTTTCTGGGTTTCCAATGAGCCTTCGGCGTGGATGGCCAATAGCTCGTTGTAACCACCAAAGGTTGAAGCCGTCAGGTCACGCACCAAGTTGATTGCCTTCAGTCGCGCCTCAGCGTCGATGCCACTCCCGCCACCCAAGAAGCGTTTGATATAGCCTTTGGTCTCGGGATTGGCTAAGTCCTCTTCCGACGGCCCAGTGACCACCAGCCCTCCGGCAATGTCCTGAACCCAAGACACAGCCTGGTGATAGTTATTGGCAAAGTGGAATTTGGCCAAGTTGGTGAAGATGATATTGGGCACGGCCGTGCCGTTCGCTGCAATACGGCAATCGTGGGCCGCAGCCAAGGTCAGCCCGCGAACGGTCTCGGCATAGGTGATGAGCTTGGTCAGTTTCTCGCGCACGTGGCTGGCCTTGGCGATACCGTTATAGTGGGCTAAGAGCGCCGCCGCTCCGATAAAGAGGTCGCAGAGCGGCGGTTTGTACGAGGCGGCTGTAAAGCGGTGGAATTCGACAAAGGCGTTGGCCAGCGGCCCGGCGTATTGCCACTCCCCTTTGAGGAAGACGCGCTCGTTGGGAATAAACACATCGTCGAAGATCGTCAGCGTATCGATCATGCGATGCTCGGAACTGACCGGATGGTGAAACTGGCTCACCGGCGGCGAGCCAAAGGGGCTGGCGATTAGCTTGAGCCCCGGCGCATTGACTGGCGTGGCAAAGGCAACCGCATAGGCCGCATCCTCCTCCTTGAGCGCACGGGTCGGCAAGACGATGAGTTCATCGACATACGGGGCACACGTCGTATGGGCTTTGGCCCCGCGCACCACGATTCCATCGCTTCGCTCCTCGACAATGTGGACATAGTAGTCGGGGTGGGCTTGTTGCGACGGCAAGAGACTGCGGTCGCCTTTTACATCGGTTTGGGCCACGGCCAAGCTCAGGTCGCGCTGCTTGCACGCGCGGTGGAAGGCTTGCACGCGTGCGTTGTATTGTCCACCGGCATTTTTATCCAAATGGTCGGAAACCAAGTCGAGGGCGAAGAGAGCGTCGGTGCCAATTTCCTTGATTAGCAACACCACGCTACTGCCCAGCCGCGTCGAACGCTCAATCATCTCGCGTCGATTGAGCAAATCCTCGGCATCTATCGGAATTTTAAAATAGCGACTGACGAGTTCGTCCAGTTCTTCATCCGTCCAAGTCATCAGATCGCGGTGCTCCGGGTCCTCGGCCAATTCAAAATCCAAGGCGACGTGATCGACCCCGATCCCCAAATCGTCATGCGCGGTTACGTCCTCGACCCGCTCTCCCCGATGGTACACTTCGCGCCCATCGCGCAAGCTCTCTTTAAACTCGGCGGCACTACGCAAGCCCATAAGGCCCCCTTCCCTTTCAATTTCTCAATGGTTTGCCTGTGTGCAGCATGTGCGCGATGCGCTCTCGCGTGCGCTCGGTGCCGCATAGTTGCAGAAAGACCTCGCGTTCCAAATCGAGCAAGTCGCGCTCCTCTACTCCCCGGTGAACCCCACCACCTCCGGTAAGCACCCGCGCCAGACCACGCCCTACGACCACGTCGTGCTCGCTGAGCTGCCCAGCAGCCCTGCCTTCGTCTAGGCGCTCGTGCAAAAGTGCCAGCCCTTCGTCTCCAGTGACCTCCACTCCATCTGGTGCGCTAGCACAGTAGCCTGCGGCGAGCAGACTGCGCAGTTTGGCTACGGCCCGCTTTAAGAGTTGGCCCTCGGCAAAGACAATCTCATCGTCAGCACCGAGGAGACCCCACGCTCGGGCTTGGAAGGCGTTATCGCTGAAGTTTCCGGTAAAAATTGTCTCAAACGCAGATGCTATATCGCTTGCTCCCCGCCGCGCCATCTCCATACAGCCGCCGCTGCCGGGGATCAAGCCGACCTTGGTCTCTACCAAGCCCATGCCTAGCTCAGCCGCCGCCACGCGCCCATCAGACCCCAAGGCGAACTCGCACCCGCCTCCCAGCGCCAAGCCGCGAAGAGCCGCGACGACCGGGAAAGACGCGTAGCGCAACGCCTGCACGGCCTCTTGGAAGGCAGCGACAAACGCTTCTAGCCCCGCCCAGTCTTTCGCATCGACGAGCTTGGCCACGTGCTTCAAGTCGGCACCGACCGAGAACAAGGAGCCAGCACCGGCGAGTACCAAGCCGGCAAAAGAGGCTGTATCCACTGCGTGATGGACGGCTTCTAGGGCCGCTGGCCCCAAGGCGTTCATTTTGTTGCTAAAAACCAGCGTCCCTAGACCCTCGTCCAGTTCGACCAAGTACGCGCCGTCATTGGACCAGATGGCTCGCTCGGCAGCAAGTTTATCCCAATCGTCGGCTGGCGGTTGCCAGCTTTCGCGCTGCAACTGAGTCGGTGAGAACGCGCCTTGCTCGTGATAAAAATGCGTTTCACCTGCGGCGAGCAATTGGTCGGCGAGATCAGGTACTCGCTGTTGGTTGGCTTCCAGAGTGCTGACGACCTCTTCGACGCCGAAGAGATCCCACAGTTCAAATGGCCCTAGCGCCCAGTTAAATCCCCAGCGCATCGCCTGATCAATTTGAACAATGTCGCCGGCAATGTCGGCCGCGTGTTCGGCGGCGTAGGCCAGCACGGCCGCGAGATGCGCTCGCCCGAGTTGACCCCACGGTCCCGGATCGTCCCATAAGGCACGGAGGCGGCGCACTGGAGAACGCTCGCTCAATGCCGATTCTAAGGCCCCCAAATCCACCTTTTGCACGGGTTGGTAAGCGAAGGTATCCAAATCGAGGGCCTCAATGCCCATCTCGGCCTTGCGGTAAAACCCGGCATTGACCTTGGCTCCGAGCACATTCTCCTCCAACATGCGCCGATAAAACGCCGGCAGCGCAAAAAGCGACCGCCACGGATCCGCCGGCAATCCTTCGTAGCTGGTCTCAGCCACGTGCGCGACCGTATCCAAGCCCACGATGTCGCAGACGCGCAAGGTCGCGCTTGGGGGCCGCCCCATCAGAGGGCCAGTCAGCGCGTCAACTTCTGCCACGCCTAGCCCGTCCCGCTCCATCCTTTGCAACATGTCGCAGGCGGCAAAAATCCATAGGCGATTGCCGATGAAATTAGGCGTGTCTTGGCCGCGGACCACGCCCTTGCCCAACTCCTCACTGAGAAAATTGACCATCTGCTGGACGATAGCCGGCTCGGTATCCGGCCCGGGGATGACTTCGACCAATTTCATGTAGCGCGGCGGATTGAAGAAATGCACCCCGAGAAAGCAGCGGCAAAACTCCGCCGAGCGGTCGCGCGCCAACTCGGCGATAGATAGCCCCGAGGTATTGCTACTGATGATCAATCCGTCGTGCAGGTACGGCTCCAGTCGGGCCAGCAACGCCCTTTTGGGCGCACTTTCTTCTACTACAGCTTCGATGACCCAATCAGCCTCTCCAACGCAGGCTAAATCCTCCAAGCTCCTTAGCTGGATACGTTGGGCCATCTCCGCTAGATAGAAAGCGGGCGGGCGGCTCGCGAGGGCTTTTTCCAACCCCTGACGAGCACGGCCCGCTTCATCGCCTTCCAACGGCAAGTCGAGGAGATGTACCTTGTGACCCGCACAGGCGAGCAGAGCTGCGATTTGCCCTCCCATGACTCCAGCGCCGAGCACCACCACATTTTTCGCTTTTTCATTCGCCATTTTCCCCTCCCATCGGAAAAAGGGAGAGTTGATCTGAATTGGACGCCACCGCCCTTCCCCGCAAGAGCACTGATCCTTCGTGGTGCAGGGCCAACCAACGCTCGATTTCGCTCAGGCGAAACCGCACTAGCTTGCCAAATCTATAATGGGGAATCTGGCCGCGACGGACCATGCGACGCACCGTGGAGGGCGAACAGCGGAGATAGGTGGCGACCTCTCTGGCGATCATCATCTTTTCCTGCACCATAGCTCTGCATCCTAGTGCTCAGCAACGGAGGAGGCGGTCGGCTACAAAGAAATTGTTGTCAGTCTCTTGGATGGAAACTTCAATGTGGTACTGATAGCCACGCTGTGGGAACAGCCCCTGCAATACCTCGACCGCTTGGTCGAGGCAGTACTCGGCCACATTTTCCACACTCGGATTTTCGCCTGGCATGACCACGACGCCCTGTGGATCGAAGAGCTTGGTGTCGAGAAAGGTCGCATCCCGCGCGGAAATCAACATCTTGTGATCCAAGAATTTGAAGATGTCCTTGAGCGCGCCGAAGTCAACGGACATATCCAGTTTTTCCAGCCGCGGAAAGCACTCGGTGCGAATGACGAATGCACCGCGCCATGTATGCCCGTGGACGTAGGCACATTTACCGTCGTAGTCTAGCTGCCGATGAGCGGCGTGGAATTTACCCCGCGCCTTAATGGTCTCCATGCGGGCTATCCCCCTCGACCTTTGCCAGCGCTTTCTCCAAACGAGTGCGGTAGTACCAAGTCCCTACCGACGTGAGAGCCTGTAACGCAATGACGTAGTAGAGCGCCTTGCCAGCAGCTCGCACCCACTCGGCCGTCGAGACCGTGGTTAGGATAATAATCAGCGCAAAAGCCACAAGTATGACCCCGGTGTTAATACGGAGTATCTTCTGGCATAGTGCCAGTGCTTTGTGTCGTGATGCGTTGGTGTTTTGCGCCATAAATTACCTCGCCCGCCCGGCGACCCACTCCCGGGCCAGCCGCCGTGCGCAACGATCCTCGTCTAAGATGGATTCGAGCGAAACCGCCTCCTGAGTGCCGCAGCGTGAAAGCACATAGCTGTTTAGGTCGGCGATATCGAGGAAGCCGATTTGCC
The DNA here is from genome assembly GCA_022820485.1 of Candidatus Latescibacterota bacterium. Taxonomy (GTDB): domain Bacteria; phylum Latescibacterota; class UBA2968; order UBA8231; family UBA8231. The sequence goes on along the minus strand of JAJEFJ010000082.1, from coordinate 161,588 downwards.
GCGCCAGAAAAGCTCCCACAGCCTCTTCGTTGGCCGCGTTGAGAGCAGATGGAAAGGTCCCACCGCTCCGGCCTGCTTCGTAGCACAAATCCAAACAGGGGAAATTCGCTCTGTCTGGCGCGGCGAAATTTAGTTGACCCACTTGCTTGAGATCGAGATTGTCGAGTGGAACCTCCCGCCGCTCGGGGTGAGTCAGCGCGTATTGGATCGGCAGCATCATATCGGTCTTGCCCATGTGCGCCAACAGCGATCCATCGGCGAATTCAACCAGCGCATGCACCACCGACTGACGGTGGACGACCACATCCACTTGTTCGACCGCCACGCCAAAGAGCCATGCCGCCTCGATGACTTCAAAGCCTTTGTTCATCAGAGTTGCCGAATCCACGCTGATCTTGGCGCCCATTTTCCAAGTGGGGTGAGCAATGGCCTGCTCCGGGGTAATGTCGCGCATCTGCTCGCGACTGAGACCAAAGAACGGTCCCCCAGAGGCCGTGAGAATGATCCGCTTCAAGCTTTTGCGCTCTTCGCCTTTCAGACACTGCCAAATGGCGTTAGGCTCACTGTCCAATGGCAGCACGGTCCCTCCGCCGCGCTCGGCTTGCTGCAAGATCAGACCGCCTGCCATGACCAGCGGTTCTTTGTTAGCCATAGCCACGGTCTTGCCCTGTGCCAACGCCGCCAGCGTCGGAGCGAGGCCAACAGCGCCGACAAGCCCGTTGAGCACCATATCTGCCTCCGGCATGGTGGCCAGTTCACACAGTCCTTCTGTACCATAAACCACCTCGACCTGCGGTACTGCGCTCTGCACCCACTTTCTGGCCTCGGTATCCAGAACGCAAATTTTTTGCGGCGGCCAACAACGCGCGCGCGCAATCAGCTTATCGACCTTGGCCCCACCTGCCAAGCCCACGATTTCGTACCCATTTCCCAGATTTTCGAGGACTTTGAAACACGTATCGCCAATCGACCCGGTGCAACCGAGAACGACAATTCTTTTAGGGTCGTCAGCCATTTCAGTTGAGGCGAATTTAGCTACCGACATTCCCTCTACGGCCTCCGTTGCGCGGCCGACGACCGCTTCTATTACGCGTATCGCTGTTACGCCGATCACCACGGCCCCGCTCGGTATGGCGCACCACCTGCGTCTGGCGTACGACCACGACCTTGACTTGGCCGGCAAAGGTCAACTCGGTCTTGACGCGCTCGGCTATGTCGAATGCCAGCATCTCGGCGTCTTCATCCCCGATCTGTTCGCCACAGACCATGACGCGAATCTCGCGGCCGGCGTTGATGGCGTACACGTCTGTGACGCCCGCAAACGAAGTCGCGATTTCTTCCAAACGCATAATGCGGCGGGTATAACCTTCGAGGTCCTCGCGCCGTCCTCCGGGCCGTATCGACGATATAGTATCGGCCGCCTTGACCAAGAAGCAGATCGGCGAAAGGCGATCGTGGTCCTCGTGGTGCTCGGCGATGACTTCCTTGACGGTCAGATGCTCGTCGAATTGCTCGCCTAGCTTGATACCCAATTCGACGTGGCCTCCTTCTAGCTCCTTACTGACGGTCTTGCCGATATCGTGCAAGAGGCCCGCCCGCTTGGCCAACGGCACATCCAAGCCGACCTCGGCAGCCATCCCTCCGGCCAAATGGGCGACCTCTAGGCAGTGCTGTAAAAGGTTTTGTCCAAAGCTAGCTCGATATTTGAGCATGCCCACATAATAGGGCAAATCAGCGTGGTACTGGCTAGCCCCGATCTCGCTGAGGGCGCTCTTACCGACCGCGACCATATCTTGGTCTAGGGTCTTGCGGCACTCCTCTACTACTTCCTCAATCTTGGTTGGAGTGAAACCGCCGCTGCTGATTAGCTGCTGCATGGCACGGCTAGCCACTTCGCGCCGCGCTGGATCGTAGGACGAAAGCAATACGGCGTCGGGCGTATCATCGACCACGACTTTGACTCCGGTCGCTGTCTCAAATGCACGCACGTTGCGTCCTTCCTTACCGATGATGCGACTTTTGATTCCCTCGTTGGGCAAGGGCACGGTCGAGGTGACCAAGTGGACGGTTTCTTCAACTGCACAACGCTGAATAGCTTGGGCGATGATTTTTTTGGCTTCTCGGTCCGACTCTTCCTTAGCCCTGGTACGCTCGCTGCGGATCATGGCCGCCGCCCGTCCGCGCACCTCGCCGGCCAGATGCTCCATCATCTGTTCGCGCGCTTCGTCCGCGGGCAGCCCGCTAGCCAATTCTAGACGTTGCTGGTAATCGGCGCGCATTTGACCTAGTTCCCCTTCTTCTTCTTTTAAGGTCCGTTCGCGCTGGCCAATCCGCTGCTCCTGATTCTTGAGGCGATTCCACGCCCGGTTCTGCTCTTCTTTCTGGCTATTGAGGTCGCCTACGAGCTGTGCCAAGCTCTTATCGCGGCGGTTCAGGTCAGCCAATTGATCTTCTAACTCGGCCTCTTGGCGGGCTTTGGTTTTATACCAGTCATCCCGTTCTTCGAGCAAGCTCAGCCGCACTGCGCGCTCTTCTTCGGCTAGCTGCTGCCGCACTCGGTCTTCTGCCTCTTTCTCCACTTGGGGCAAGATACCCCTTTTTAATTGATAACTCAGCAGAAAACCCAGACCACCGCCCAAAGCGAGCAGGCCCAAGCCCACTAATGCTTGGATCATATCTGGATATTCCATTGCTGTACACCCTGAAAGTCTTAAGGTTTAATGTTGCTAATAGATAAGACATACGAGTCCACAAGGGCAAATGCCAGCTTAGTGACTGCCCGCTCGCTACGTCTGGCAGGCGGCTTCTAACGCCGCTTGACGCATAGCCGCACGCTCGACCGGATCGCTCCAGCGCTGGACGATCAGCGGGTCGAGCGCATCTAAGGGATCGTAATAAAAGAAGAACTCGCCGGGCCGCACGGCCGGGCTAGTAAATACGGCGATGCCCGTCTGACGATCGTAGTGTTCGTAGGAGTGGACATCGCGCTTCCCCCCGCCCCCCATGGTGTCGAGTACAAAGGCCGGCGTATTGAACCCCGCGGTCCGCCCGCGAACCGCCTTCTCTAGGGAAATCGCCGTCGCCAAAGTCGTACGCAGCTCTTCGACCCCACGCACCATATCGTGAACAAAGGTGTAATACGGATGAACATTGAGGTAACTGAGCTGCCGCACGAGATGCTGCATGGTGTTGACGTCGTCGTTGACACCTCTTTGCAAGACGGTTTGGTTGCGCACGCAGATGCCGTGCTCCATCAATTCGTCGAGTGCGCGGCCGCTGATAGCCGTGATTTCGCGCGGGTGGTTGAAATGCGTGTGCAGCGCAACTTCCTTGTGGCTCTTGCGTCCCGCTTCGACAACCCGCGTAAGGGCATCAACCCACTCGCGGTCTGTGACGAGTTTCTGCGGCATAATCGCCGGCGCTTTTGTCGCGTAGCGCATCCGCCGCACGTGTTCGATGCTGAGTAAGCGAGTTCCAATGTATTCGATGTGTTCGGCCTTGAGGTTGGCCACATCGCCGCCGCTGATGACGATGTCTTCTAACTCGGGCCGCGAAGCGATATAGGCAAAAACTTGCTCCCACCGCTGGGCAATGGCCCCAAAATGCACTTTCTCCACGTCCTCGGTATCCAACCCTACCGCATAGGAACGAGTGCAGAAACGGCAGTAAACCGGACAGGTGTCGAGCGCCAAAAACAGCGCCCGGTCGGCGTAGCGATGCGTCAGGCCCGGCACCGGAGAATCCACTTGCTCGTGCAGCGAATCTAGAGCGAGTTCCGGATGATCGGGCCACATCCGCGATTCCATGGGCAAAAACTGAATGCGCAGCGGATCCTCGGCTGGCTCCGACCAGTCAATCAGACTCAGTATATACGGAGAAATCCGCAGGCTCATCGGCGAGCGCAAAAGCCCCTGCTCGACATCGCGATAAAAAGCCTCTGAAACGACGCTGCCGAGTACCTCCCGCAGCTTCTTCAGGCTCGTCACGCTATTGCGGCTCTGAAAGCGATGCTCGTGGAACTCATCTGCACGCAAATCAGCATAGGCGGGAATGGCGCGCCAATACTCGTCGTCGCGCAAGTCCCGGTGGGAGGTATCGACTAGCGCGCTGGTAGGCGACGTCAGTACTTGCTCTTGAATATCAGACATGGGTTCGTCCCGTGCGGATTCAATCTTTCTTGATTAAGTTGAAAAATTCTTCGCGCACTATCGACTCGGCAAAACGGCCCCGGAGCGCCGAAGTGGTCGTTATCGCCCCAGGCCTTTCCACCCCCCGCATCTCCATGCACAAATGCCGAGCCTCCATTACGACGATGGATCCTTTGGGTGCTAGCTTGGCTTCAAGGAAGTCCACAATTTGCGGGCTTTGCGGGCACTATAACGGGCACTATAAATAGTGGGGCAAAGCCGTCTGTGCCTTGCCCCACTCCACTGCGACAAACGAAGTACTTCAGTTGAGCGATTGCAAACAGGCCCTAATGGCCGCAAAATCCGGCAGGACCTTGGGGTTGTCGGACACCCAAGCGTAGCGGATAATGCCTTGCCCATCGACGACAAAGGCCGAGCGCTTGGCGACACCTTTGAAGCCCAACAGGTCTTCGTGTTGGGCACCGTACCCAGCGGAAGTTTCCTTGTTGAAATCGCTGAGTAGCGGGATCTCAATACCTTCCTTTTCGGCCCAAGCGCTGAGGCTAAACGGGCTATCAACGCTGATTCCCAAAACTTGGGCATCAAGCTCTTGGTACGCGTTGATTCCGGCGGAAATCTCACATAACTCCTGCGTACAAACGCCGGTAAAAGCCAGCGGCACGAAGAGCAGGACGACGTTTTTACCGGCGAAATCCCCGAGGCTTACGTCGTCCATATCCGCATTCTTGAGGGTGAACGCGGGCGCCGTATCTCCTACTTGAATCGCCATCTGCTAACTCCCCATCGCCTCGGCAAAGCGGCGATTGACTTCGTTCCAGTTGACAGTCTCAATCCAAGCGGCGATGTAGTCGGGCCGACGGTTTTGATAGTTGAGATAATAGGCGTGTTCCCAGACGTCGATGCCGAGGATGGGAACTCCACTGCCGTCCATTCGGGGACTATCCTGATTGGCAGTGCTGAGGATGTCGAGCTTGCCGTCCTTGACTACGACCCAAGCCCAGCCGCTGCCGAATCGCTTAGTTGCGGCATCCACGAAGGCATTTTTGGCCTCTTCAGGGCTGCCGAATGCGGCTTCCACGGCAGCTATAAATTCAGCCGAAGGTTCGCCGCGCTCCCCTTCAGGAGCCATGATCTGCCAAAATAGGCTGTGGTTGGCATGACCGCCGCCGTGATTGCGCACCGCCGTGCGGATGTCCTCGGGGACGGCGTCGAGGTCGCTGATGAGGTCTTCGGCGCTTTTAGCGGCCAAGTCGTCGTGCCCTTCGAGCGCGGTGTTGAGGCTGGTCACATAGGTATTGTGATGCTTGGTGTGGTGAATCTCCATGGTACGGGCATCTATGATCGGTTCTAGCGCGTCATAGGCGTAGGGGAGATCGGGAAGGGAGTGAGCCATGGTGCAATCCTTTCGGCTTGAGGTTTAGAAATGCGTTAGGAGGCCGTATTGGCCTGATAATTTTTCACTAGGGCCCGAGCCGCGTCAGCAGCTAGCTGGGCGGCGTGGCGCTTCATGGGCGGTAGCCCGCCTAGTGCTTCTTCAATAGCTGCCGGCTTCAGCTGGGCTGCGTCCGCCAACGATAAGTCTGCCAGCAACTCGGTGAGCACCGAGCCAGCCGCGACCGAAGGCGCACAGCCGAAGGTCTTACAGCTAGCGCGAACAATGCGACCGTCTTCGACGCGAGCAAAAAGCTGCATCACGTCGCCGCATGCCTGATTTTCAGCTTGCCCCGAGGCGTTGGCGTCATCGATTTGGCCAGTGTTACGGGGATGTCGGTAATGGTCGAAGATCGCTGCACTAAAGGAGGTCATTTACTCGCTTCAACAGCATAGTAAAGGGGCCCGGGAAACGAGTTGTATAATACTTGTGGCCACGAGGGTTGTCAACCACACATCTCCCTGAACTACAATTCATACAACGAGTTATAACACCACATCAGGCGTTTAGGCCGCCGGAACCACCCAGTCCACCCGAACCGCAATCCCGCCAGTATGTCCGCACCATCTGCAAGACGTCCCAGAGTATGGTATCCTTCGCTACTTGGTCAATCAGCGCATGCAGCCTCGCGGCCTTCTCAGGCTCGATCAACCCCAACCCGCTCATCATCGTAAGGTGGTGAATCAAGCCCGTTTGCAACAAAGTGCGGTTCATGTCCGAGAGGGGGATACTGCTTTTGTTGGCGAACTCCTCTTCAAGGCCGGCATAGAGTTCGGCCAAACTGTGAGAAAGTGTGGTTTCGACTTTGTAAATTTTTTCCATGCACCTCTCGCCCGTGTTGAATCCTTGCGGTTAATATACCCAGCGCGTTCCCACTGTCAACAAGACTCGGCCCGAAGAGAGCGGTCGTTCACTTGGCGGTGATTTGGTATTTGCGGAGCAAGTGTCGAAAGCGGTCGTACGTCAAGCCCAATTGTTGTGCCGCGTCTTTCTGCCGCCCGCCCGCTTGGGCAAGCGCACCGTCGAGCAAGCTTCTCTCCACGCGCTCAATTTGCTCGTCAAAATTGCCTTCCTCGGAAAGGGCGACGCCACTGCCGCCACACACTTCCGGTGGCAGGTCATCCATGCCCACTTCGTCTCCTTGCGCAACGCAGAGGGCGCGCTCAACGGCGAATTTGAGTTCGCGCACATTACCCGGCCAAGCGTAGGTCTCTAGCTTGACCAAAACGCCTTCGGCGAACGGACGTCGTTCAATTGCGGGCACTTCGTCGCATAGCTGTTGTGTAAAGTACGCAACCAAGGGTCGGATGTCCTCGGGCCGCTCCCGCAAGGGCGGTAGTTGGAGCACGCTAAATCTCAGGCGGTCGTAGAGGTCGGCGCGGAATTGTCCACTCGCTATTTCCCGCCCCAGATCCGCGTTGGTCGCCGCCACAACGCGCACGTCAACGTGGATCGTCTGTGTCCCACCTGTCCGTTCAAATTCTTGGTATTCTATGACGCGCAATACGTTTTTTTGGAAGTCCAACGAAGTGTTGCCGATCTCGTCGAGAAAGAGCGTGCCGCCATTGGCAGCCTCAAAGCGGCCGTGGCGCATTTCGGTCGCACCCGTAAAGGCTCCCTTCTCGTGGCCGAACAGCTCGCTTTCGAGCAGGGTATCCGACAGCGCCGCGCAATTCATTTTGACAAAAGCCCGTTCGCGGCGGTTGCTCCCGTAGTGCAAGGCCGCGGCGATCAGTTCCTTGCCAGTGCCGCGCTCGCCGCAGATCAGCACGGGTCGCGGTATGGAGGCGACCTGTTCAACTTGCTTTAGCAGGTTCTGAATCAAGGGACTGTGGCTGACGATCTGATAGCGCTGACCGAGCTGGGTCCGGTAAAAGGTATTGTCGCGATCTAGGGCCTCGTTCTCGGCTTTGAGGCGGGCGTTTTCGCGCAATACCGCCAACATCCGCTCGACCTTTTCCATCTCCATTTCGAGCTTGTCCTCGACGTACAGGTCCTTCTCGATAAAGTCCGCGGCCCCGGCCTGCACGGCTTCGACCGCCAAGTCGACGCTCCCCTTACCCGTGAGGATAATAACCGGCAGCTCAGTCCACTGCTGTTTGATCTCTTTCAGCACTTCGAGACCATTGGGCTGGCCAACGCCAAAGTCAAAATCCAGCACCACGAGTTCGACGTCCGTCGGCCTAGCTGCCAGATGCCCGAGCAGCCGTTGGCCGTTGGAAAACGAGATGACCTCCTTGCCCAAGCTGCGCAGTTTCTCCGCTAACATCTCGCGCAGTTCCTGCTGGTCATCGGCGATTAAGACGGCTTTCTGTTTTTTGCCTACCATGTCAGTCCTCGTTCAATCACTAAAAAGCTAGGTTCCGCCGCCCGAGAAATTGAGCGGCAGATCGAGCCGAAAAACGGTTCCGTGTCCCTTTCTGCTCTTGACGCGCAGCACGCCCTGATGGGCTTGGGCAATGCGGCGCGCAATACTCAAGCCATAGCCATTGCCCCGCTCTCTAGTGGTAAATCCAGGCTCGAATATCAATTCCAAATGCTCTTCCTCAATGCCCGGCCCATCGTCCTCGACCTCCACAAAAACCAGCGACTGCTCCTCGTCGTAGCCAGCGCCTAACACCACCCGGCCACCGCGGTTTCCTTCGATAATTTCCAAGGCGTTGAGGCAGAGGTTGGTAATGGCCTCGCGCAGCATCCGCTCATCGGCCTCTACGCGTGGCAAGCCCGCTTGGATCCGCGTCTGGATCGCGGCTTTCCAGGTTTGGCGGTCAAATCCGGCAACCACCCGGCGCACCAAACGCCCAAGATCGATCACCGCTGGGTGAATTTTATCCGTTTTCATTGCCTCCAAAAACCCCACCCATTCGTCGTACAGGGCCTCGTATTCGCCCCCTAAGCGATTCAACTCCCCCTGCTGAGATCCTTCGGCCTTGCGCCCCAGCCCCCGCAAGCGACTGCCGATGATCCCCATCAGGTTTTTGATGCGATGCCCCTTCGTGTAAAACCCCTCGTACACCTGTTCCTTTCCCAACTCGACCATTTCCAGCGACAGACGCGCGAGAACCTGCGGAGCGCTTTGCGCAAATTCCTCGCAGATGTGCTGGTATTCTTGTTCTAATTCAGGGGGTTTTACGTGGCGAAAAAACAAACGGGCCAAATTCGCATACGGCTGACTGAGCTTGGGGTCGAGTTGGATGGCGACCTTGAATTCCCCCATCGCCCCCAACACTTGGCCGCTTTGTAGCAAAAGCTGTCCTAAACTGTTATGGCCAGCCGCGGAAAGTGGGTTGAGAGCCAACCCTTGGCGGAAAGCGCGGATGGCTTCCTCACGGCGCTGTGGATCTTCGTTATACTGGCTACCAAGAGCGAAAAAGACGCGGTCGAGAGTTGGATATTCGCGCCCTTCCTCGGCCGCGCGCACGATGGCCTCAAAGTGCGCCAGTGACTGCTCGCGGAACCGGGCGTTCCGCCGTCCTTGGCGCATTGCGAGCAAGCCGAGTTGATAGTGGCTTTCTAGATGCCCACTCGCCGCGGCCGCTTCCAGCACGGCGATGGCCGCTTGCTCATCCCCCAGTTCCAAGAGACAAAGCCCTTTGCGGTGCTGGAGTTCCAAGTCGTCGGGTACCTGTGCTAGGCCGCGCTCGCACCACTCCAGAGCCTCGGCCCAACGCGCACCTTCACAAGCCTCTACAGCGCGGTCGAGCCAATTCACGGCTAGTCTTGCTCTCGCGGTTCTTGGCGCTCCCAAGACTTAGATCCTACTTCGTCCATGTGGTCAATCTTTTCGCTGAGAGCAATCATTACGTCCTGTACCTCAGTCAACCGCTGCTCGACTCCGGCCAGCCGTTCCCGCAACTCGTCTGGCTCAACACCCTTGTCCTCGGATACAGTCGCCTTGAGCTTGAGATATTCTGCAACTTTGGCGATGCCAAAAATCGTCACGGCAGCCAACAAGAGTGGCGTCAGGATGACGGGGCCTATCAAACCGTAGGGGCTTGGAGAAATAGCAAATGCAAAGTAGAAAAGCACGCACAGTGCGATACCGCAGAAAAACCCGAAGATGGGGCCCCTATTCTTGTCCATGATTTAGCTCCTTTCCCTCTCCTCGATGGAATAAACTTTTCAATCAACTCTTCTTCCCATCAGCCTTTTTCGTACTCCAAGGTTTAGCTCCCATCCCATCCATGTAGTCGATCTTCTCGCTGAGGGCGATCATCACGTCCTGCACCTCGGTCAGCCGCTGTTCTACTCGCTCTAGCCTCTTGACGATCCGATCCTCTTCCTGTTTGGCTTTTTTGTTTCGTCCCTTGCGGCTCGAATAATACTGGTTGCCCCACTTGACGAATCCGCTGCACAAGATGATGAAACAGACGCCAATGGCAACCTGTAAAAACCCACTCATTTGCTACCTCCCTTTCGGAGCTATAGCCTGTTTGTATCAGGCACTTTCCACGCCCCGGCTCCAGTTTTTCTCGTGCGCGAAAAGCACTTCTGGAAAGCGATAGACGATCAGGCCCGAATCGGTTATTTCGACCTCGACGAACCCTCCATCGGCTAAGCGCTTGAGAATCTCCGAGGCTTCCTCGACTGTCAGCCCGGTATCGGCCGCAGTTTCAGTCACCGTCAGGCGACCACCGCGCTGGCGGGCCAAGCGCACGACGCGGCTCTGCTGCCGCCGGTAGCGGACCAAGTGCGCGGCCGCATCGAGTTTTTTGGCCAATATCCAGAGCAAGCTGCCGAAGATGACCTGCGTAACGCCAATGGCGAAGAGTTCGAAGAAATCGCTGTCCGAAGCTTCGGGCCTAAGCATCTGAAAAAGCCCGTAGAGCATAAGTCCTAGCCCTATTGGCACGATCGGTACGGCCAGCACCTTGAGAAAAAGAGCGCCTAAACGCTTGCACCCGCTCTCTATCGCACTGCCTACCTTGAGGTTGGCTTCGTCGATGAATTTCATAGCTCACCTGCTAAAAAGTCCACAGAACGCGCTGCGGGCCATAGGGTTACTTATCTTTCTTCATCTTGTCCTTCAGAGCCTTCAATTCATCGTCAACGCTGTGATCGGCTTCGATTTGGCGGATCTCTTTCTCAATGTCTTCCATCTCGCCCGAAATCTCCGTGTGGGCGGCAGCCTCTGCCTCGCTCTCTTCAACTTTCTGCTCAAAGCGTTCAAAGCTAGAAAAGGCATCCTCACCCAACCCGGAAATACTCTGGGCCAGACGCTTGCGGGCCTGGGCAGCTTGGTGGCGAGCGACCAACGTGCCCTGCCGAGTCCGCGCTTCTTCAAGCTTGGACTTTAGTTCGCGAAGCTGCTCGCGCAACTGCTCGGCCGTCTGCCGACTCTCCTCCACGGCCGGAGCCAGATCCTCAGCCGCTTTGGCAAACACCGCCTTGCGCTCCAACGCACGTCGCGCCAGCGCATCTTCGCCCGCTTCCACCGCCCGTTCGGCCTTGCGCTGCCATTCGGCGACTTGGCTTTGCTTGTCGTTGAACTGGCGCTCGAGCCGCTTGTGGTTGGCCACAGCAGTCCCTACCGAGGCCGTGGCCTTGCCTACTGCCTCTTCCATGTCCCGCACCATCTGGCGGATCATCTTATCTGGCTCTTCAGCCCGGTCGAGCATCTCGTTGATATTGGACTTGAGGATATCGCTTATCCTCGAAAAGGCTCCCTTAGCCATCGCACACCTTCCTTGATTGAGTGAATTATCATGCGTTGTTTCTAACCTGCAAGGACCATGCCAAAATCATTGTCATATCCATAACTGATTATAGTCCAATATATTACAGGAAAAACATAGATTAAATTATTACTTGTTAATGGCCAGATTCGCCACTTGGCTGGCGTCATTGGCCATTTTCACTCCTTTAGTTATTATAACAAATCTTCGCAAAGGATCTTGCCATGGCCAATCCATTGGTCTTAATCGGCTTGGGTATCTATCTCGCGGTGATGCTCGGCGTTGGCCTATACGCTGGCCGCCGCGTCCGCAACTCGACTGACTTCATCGTCGCCGGCCAACGCCTGCCCCTGTTGCTCTGCACCGCAACTCTCGCAGCGACGTGGTTTGGCGGAGGAATCTGCATCGGCGCTGCGAGTGCTGCATACAAGGGCGGCATCCTCGCAGTCATTGCCGATCCTTTTGGCGCAGCTTTGTGCCTGTTCATCGCCGGCCTCTTTTACGTCCGGCTGATGCGGCGCATGGGCTTGATGACAATCGCATCCTTTTTTAGCAGCCGCTTTGGCCCGCGGGCGGGCCTGCTAGCGAGCCTCTGTACCATTCCCGCCTATGTTGGCTGGACCGGCTCGCTCTTGGTGGCCTTTGGGCGAATCCTGCAGATACTGACCGGCATCGATCCCGCCGTCGGCATCTGCGCAGCCGCAGCCATCGTGCTGGTCTATACTTGGGCCGGCGGCATGTGGGCTGTCACGCTAACCGATTTCGTCCAAGTGACCATCCTCGTGCTTGGGCTGTTTATTTTGACGCCGATCCTTCTCGGAGACATGGGCGGCTGGAAGGCTGTCGTCGCCCAAATTCCCGCTTCCCGCTTCGATTTCTATCCTCGCGGCGACGCGGCCAGTTGGCTGGCCTACGCACGCGACTGGCTGGTCATCGGCCTCGGCAACCTAGCGGGCCAGGATCTAATCCAGCGCAGTCTGTCCAGCCGCGACGAAAAGGTGGCGTACCGCAGTGCTTATCTCGCTGGACTGCTTTATATAACGGTCGGGCTATTGCCCGTTTTTCTCGGCATGGCGGGTGCAGTCATCCTCCCAGATTTGGCCGATCCCGACCTAGTTATGATGTCCCTCGCCCTAAAATACCTGCCAGATATAGCCTTGGTCCTCTTTATGGGTGCCCTCGTCTCAGCCCTCCTGTCCAGCGCCGACAGTGCCCTCCTCGCTCCAGCGAGCGTCATTGGCTGGGACCTCCTGCGCCACTTCAAACCCGATGCCGAAGAGCGGTCGTCGCTACGCGTAACGCGCTTGTCCGTCCTCCTATTGGGTGCGCTATCTCTGCTGTTGGCCCTCCGGACTGCTTCGGTGTACGACTTGATGGTCAATTCTTGGTCCGTGCTCCTCGCCTCGCTGTTCGTCCCGCTAACTGCCGGCTTGTGGTGGCCCAAGAGCAACGGCCCCGGGGCCTTAGCCTCCATAGCGGTCGGCCTGTGCGCCTGGCAGGTGCTGAGGATAGTCTCCTCGGATCTGCCAGCCGACCTTCTGGCCGTGCCCTTTTCCGCCCTCGCCTTGGTAATCGTCAGTTTACTAACCCAAAAGAAGGCCCCACCGCAGCCCCTACTCGATGCCGAAGGACGCCTCCTAGACTATAAAAATCGCTTGGGTATTTAACCTTAAGCTCGCTTGACAGGTAAAAGCGCGTACTTAACTTGTTGATTACTTACCATCCACTTTAAAAAGGAAGTTGACTATGAAGATGTACATCGCCGGAGAATGGGTTGACAAAGCCGAAACCATGGACGTCGTCAACCCCTACGATGGCTCAGTCGTCGACACCGTCCCAAGGGGCGACGCCGCAGACATCAACCGCGCCATTGACTCGGCCGAGCGCGGTGCCAAAGTCATGGCCGCAATGGGTGCCCATGAGCGCTACGAGATCATCCATCGCGCGGCGGATCTAATGCTAGAACGGCTCGATGACTTAGGGCGCACGATTACCCTCGAAGAAGGCAAGGTTCTCGCCGAGGGTATGGGCGAAGCGTCCCGTGCCCAAGAGACCATCGTCCTGTCTGCCGAGGAAGCCAAGCGCCTGACTGGCGAAACGCTCGACCTGAGCGGGGCCTCTAACGGGGCGGGCAAATTCGGCTTTACGCTGCGGGTCCCCTGTGGCGTGGTAGCCGCGATTACGCCCTTTAACTTCCCGCTCAATCTCGTCTGCCACAAAGTCGGTCCCGCGCTGGCCGCCGGCAACGCGATCATCGTCAAACCCGCCAGCGACACCCCGCTTTCGGCCCTCAAACTGACCGAGATTTTTGTCGATGCAGGCCTACCGGCGGAAGCCATTCAATGCGTCACGGGTTCGGGCGGCGTCATTGGCGACGCGATCAGTTCCAATCCCAAGGTCCGCAAAATCAGCTTCACGGGCAGCCGCGATGTCGGCGAACACATCTGTCAGGTCGCCGGCCTGAAGAAAGTGACCATGGAGCTGGGTTCCAATTCCCCACTGATCGTCATGCCGGACGCCGATCTCGAAAAGGTCGCCGCCGCCACCGCCAACACCGGCTTTGCCAACGCTGGCCAAGTCTGCATCTCGACTCAGCGGGTATTCGCCAGCAGCGAGGTGTACGGGGATTTTATCGACGCCCTCAAACCCGCGGTCGAAGCCCTGACAATCGGCAACCCCCTCGACGACGACGTCAAGATGGGACCGATGATCCGCGTCCAAGACGCCGAGCGCGTCGAGGCTTGGGTCCAAGAAGCCGTTGGGGCTGGGGCCAGCGTCGTCACGGGCGGCACCCGCGAGGGCACGATGCACGCCCCAACCATCCTAGCCGACGTAGCACCGGAGATGAAAGTCTCTTGCGACGAAATTTTCGGTCCAGCGCTCGGCATCAGCCGGATCGACGATATCGACCAAGCCATCGCCATGGCCAACGACACCAACTACGGTCTCAGCGCGGCGATCTTCACCGAAAATCTCAACTGGGCACTCCAGTTTGCCCAGCAGGTGGAATCGGGCAACATCCACATCAACTGGGGCACTCAGTGGCGCGCCGATCTGATGCCCTATGGTGGCCTCAAGGAAAGCGGCATGGGCAAGGAAGGGCCTCGGTACGCGGTCGAGGAAATGACCGAAACCAAGATGATCGTCATTCATTAACAACCTCTGGTAACAACGCAAAAAGGGGGGACGCCAGCCGAAGCGTCCCCCCTTTTCTTGTACCTCTGTCCTTGCGACTCAAGTCAAATCCAGCGTCTCCATAAACGCGGCGCGGATCTGCTGCGTTATCGGCCCCGGAGTACCATCGCCGATAACGGCATCGTCGATTTTTATCACTGACATCGCCTCAAGCGTAGTACCGGCAATGAAGACCTCATCGGCTTCCTTAAATTGATCCAGCGTGCAAAACTCTTCGTCGATGGATATGCCCAGCTCGCAGGCCAAGTCGAGCAGAATGCCTCTGGTGATGCTCGGCAGAATATGGGGACCAATAGGCGCGGTGCACAATCGCCCCGCCTGGACGCAGAAGGCACTAGTCGAAGCCCCTTCGGTAACCCGACCTTCCGCATCGACCAGCAGCGCCTCAAAGGCCCCTGCTTGCAACGCCGCCTGTTTGGCCAAAATGTTGGGCAGTAAGGCGATGCTTTTGATATCGCAGCGCTTCCAGCGCAAGTCTTCGGTGCTAATGAGTTCGACGCCGTGGTCGTAGAGGTCCCGGGGCAAGCGACGCAATTCCTTAAACGTCATTACGACAGTGGGCTCAACCGGGACAGCGGGAAACTCGTGCTGCCTAGGGGCGACTCCCCGCGTGACTTGGATATAGACCAAGGTCTCGCTAAAACCACTCCGCTCAATGCCCTCCATCAGCTTGGCCCGAAGGCCATACTCGCAAATATCCAACGGCAAGTGCAGTGTTGCTAAGTTGCCCTGAAGGCGCACCAAATGCGGCTCTAAGGCATAGGGACACCCGCCGTAGGTCCCAACGACCTCATAGACGCCATCGGCGAACTGATAGCCCCGGTCCTCAACCGACACCACAGCTTCGGCCAGTGGACAGAAGCGACCGTTGACATAGGCGATCTCAGGCATCGCCCATTGCTAGCCTTTGGCGAGGGCCTGCCACAAGGCTCGATAATAGCGCATCAGGCGCAGGGGGTCTGGGCTTTCGGGGATTTCGGCGAGGCAATAACCTGCGTAGCCGCTCTGTCGCAGCAGGATAAAGAGCCGCTCCCACGGGTAATCACTCCACAACTCGGTAATGTGGACCAAGGCTATGGCCTCCTGCAAGGAGGAAAAACTACCGTCGATAGAGCCGTCAACTAGGTCTGTCGCATTGGAGTTCCAGCAGACGAAGACATTGTCGTGGTCGGCGTAGTCGAGGATCTTGCGGATGTTGGCCGGATCCGAGGTCGTGCGACCGTGGACCTCCAAGCGGATCTGCACCTCCAGATCGCGAGCGAATTCGCCGCACTCGCGCAAGCTAACGCCGATCTGCTCCAAGGTCTGCTCGATGGGGATCCCCTCCTCTACGTGGACATTGTTGGGGCGCACCTTGACACCGCCGACTCCGAGATCGTGGGCCAAGCGCACGTATTCTTTGGTCCCATCGATGTGGCTTCGCAGGACCGCCGGATCAACGGCGTCGTATTCAAAGGCGCTGCCCAACCCTACCAGTTCGACCGCCGAGTCAGCAAAGCGCTTCTTGACCTCGGTCCGCTCGGCTACACTGAGCGTCACTTCGACCCCGTGGGCATGCGTCGTCCGCAGCTCAACGCCGGCAAAACCAGTTTCTTCGCAATAGGTAATCAGCGTCTCTAAATCCCAATCGCGGCCTAAATTATAAGTCACCATGCCGAGCTTCACGTTGCATTCTCCCTGTTTGATCACCGGCGAAGAGCTCCCGGCGAAAGAGTGCCTTTTGCTGCTGGAGATATTCATCCTTACTCATGTTGGGCGCGTGATTTTGTAGGATGTCCTGGGCTGCGGAAGCATCACCGTACAGCAAGTCGATAGCCATCATGGCTAGAACCTTGGCCGGGGCGAGGTACCCAGCGGCAGGGTCGGCAATCCCCCAATCGGGCCCGTGGATCACGCCGCTAGCTCCGGTCATGGCCGGATGCAACACGGGCATGATCTGACTGAGGTCTCCAGCGTCGGTGGAGCCGCCGCCGTGGGGATAATCTCGGTACTGATCAGGGCCGAAAATTCGCGCGGCGTTGTCCTTAAAAAGCTCCCCTAAGTCGGGATCATTGCACAGCGGCAGATAGCCGGGCACAGTTTCGATCTCAACCGAGCAGCCGAGGGCAACCGCCGCTCCCCGCAGCGCCCGATCGACCTTGTGAGACGCATCGAGCATCGCCTCGGTGGTGCGGGCGCGAACATAAGTTTCCAACCGCACCTCGGCCGGGATGATATTGACCAGATCGCCCCCCTTGGTGATGATCGGATGCACCCGCACGCAGTCCTGGTCGCGGAAGGTTTCGCGCTGGGCGTCAATCGCGCTGAGGGCGAGCGTCGCTGCGCTGAGCGCGTTGATGCCTTTCTCCGGTGCGCCCCCGGCGTGGGCAGCCCGGCCAATGAAACGCACGTTCTTGGCCAAGAAGCCATTGGACGAACGAGCGATCCCCACCGCCCCCTCGGCTTGGGCCGAACTGCTGGTGTGGATCATCACGGCCATATCTACATCGTCAAAGTGACCCAATTCGACCAGTTCGGGCTTGCCCCCGAGGAATGCGATCTTGCCTTCTCCGACTAGTCCCAAACGGTAGTCTATTTCGACGTATTCTTCTGCGGGCACGGCGAAAAACGCGATTTCCCCAGCCAATTCCTCGCTGACGCCGGCCGCTACAAGCCCGTAAGCGGCCCCTACCATTCCGGCGATCTGGGCGTTGTGGCCACAGGCGTGTGCCGCCCCAGTTGCCGGATCGGCGCGCGGATGATCGGGCACAATAAGCGCGTCGAGCTCGCCCATCAGCGCCACTGTCGGCCCCGATTGCTGCCCTTTGAGCCGGGCCTTCACACCGGTCAACGCTAGTTCGCGCTCGTACCGCAGTCCGAGATCGGCAAAACTTTCGCAGACGCGGCGAGCCGTCTGCTCTTCCTTAAAGCCCAATTCGGGCTGATCCATGATGGCTTCTCCCAACCCGATGATCTGCTCGCTCTGCCGCTCAATGGCTGCGCAGACAGCGGCCTTTAATTCCTCTTTGCTCCGCATAAATCTCCGTCTTTTTAGGTCGGCCAGTATAAGCCGACGTCGCTGGGGTTGTCAAGCAATTCCCGAGCTCGCGCAGGTATAGCGCACCCTTACTTTTTGAGGCCGTAAGCCTTTGCCCAGCCTCAAACTCGTCCAGAGTCATTGCATTGTACAAAATCCTTATCATCGACCGCAATCCCATATTTGGTGCCGCACGAAACCTAAGCCTCAGCCGTGCGGCAACACCCCGATGTCCTCGCCACGCTGATAGTTAAGTGCATCGACCATCATCCGCACGATGTCGTAACTAGGGCTAAATCCTAGGTATTCCTCGGCCTTGCGCAGGTTGAACTCGTAAAAGGTGGGCGTGGCCTGTACAGCCGCTTCGACGTGGGGTATGCCGCGCAATTCGGCGAGCCGATAACTGACCTCGTCCCAAGTGAAAGGGCGCGGGCCCGCTAGCTGGAAAGTCTCGCCCAATGCCCTCTTTTTACCCAAGGCGCAGAGGCAGCCATGCACGATGTCGCGCACATCGGCGATGTGCTTTTTGAAGGGACGATCGCGCTGGTCTTTTAGCAGCACCGCGCACTCTTCACCCTGCCACAGGGTAGCCAGTTCCGGGTGTACCTCCTTCATCTTGCTCAGGTAGAACTGCGGAAACTGCAACATTTCGTCGGCAGCCCAGACCATGGCGAAACGCAAAATCGTCGTCGGCACTTGGTATCCCTGCCAATAGCCGTTGCACAATTCCTCGCCCAGCGCCTTAGTCAAGGCATACGCCCCCTTGGGCACGCGCGGCGTCTGTTCATCAATGGGCACGCTCATGCCGCCGGGGACGTATTTGTCGTAGAGCGCGTCCGAACTGGCGAACAGGAATTGGCCTATCCCCTTCACCCGACGCACGGCCTCCAGCATGTTGAAGGTACCGCGCACATTGATCTCAAAAAACTCCTCGTCGGTAAAGGGGCCACCGCCCTGAAAGGCCGCCCCTAAGTGATAGACGGCCTCGACCCCATTGACCGCCTGCTCGACTGCGGTCGGATCAGTCAAACTCCCCTCGACGAGTTCGACTCGCATCTTTTTGAGATTTTCCACTCGTGGGTCACGGGGCCAGACCAACCCGCGGAGTTGATGCCCGCGCTCGACGAGCTGTTTGGCCAAGTTGGCACCAATGCGGCCGGTAATGCCAGTAATCAGTATCCTCACGCGAACCTCCCAGTTAAACTGCCAACAACAAACCGCACCGCACCGACGCTGGCAACCCCACCGTGGCGAGAAAGAAGGCTGGAAAAGATGGCGGCCTGTTTTATATTTAAAGAATAGCACTGCCCGATCTGTTACTCGGCTTGACGCCTCATAACAAAGATGTCACCTGCTCAACTTCGCATTCTAGTCCCGCTCGAAAATCCGCACCAAGACCACAATCTCGTCGACTTGGCCGCGACCCTTGCCCCTTCGCCTTGGGGCGAGTTGCACTTGACCCACATCCTGACGCCCGACGCTGAACCGCAGCCCGATATAGAACAAGCGCTCCAAGTTTCAGCCGACCGGGCCATGGCCCACGACATCGGTGCGATCGCGCATTTGGAAAAAGACGAGGATGTGACAAGCGGAATTCAACGTGCTGTCCGCCGCTGGAGCTGCAATATGATGCTCATGGCCTGGAAAGCCAGTGTCGAGCGCGACGCAATCCTATCTGCGCCCAACCGCGCCCTGACTAAGGCCATCGACGTCGACACCTTGATTTTTAAGGAAAAGAAGAGCGGGCCGGTGCGCCGGATTCTCGTGCCCTTTGGCGGAGGCAATCACGCGCTGGTAGGCGTGCAGATCGCATACGATCTGGCCCAGACCTGGGGTGCTGAGCTGGAAATCCTTCGCATCGTCCGCGACACCCGCGACCCCTCCGACCCGATTCTCCAGCGCTATTGTTCGCAACTAGCCGCCGACACGCGCTTGCAGCTAGAACTGCTGGAGATCGACGTGCCGTTGACTGTAATCCCGGCCGCCGATGTAGTCCCGGCCATCGTCGCAAGGGCACAAGACCACGATTTGATCGTGCTCGGAGCCTCAAACGACTGGCGTCAAGAGGAACACCTCGCTGGCTCCATCCCGGACGAGATCGCCTATCAGGTGCCTTGTTCGGTACTAATGGTCCGCTCGGCTGCGGCCAATGACTTGCAACTAAGTCGCATTTTCTGGGAACACACCATCCGCTTGAACCTCACCCCCAAAGACAAGTGGGACGCCATTGCCCAGATGGTCGATGCGTTAATAGAAGAAAAGCAAATCCCCGCTAGCGAGCGCCAGACCGTGCTCGAGGCCGCGCTCGACCGCGAGCGCAAAGGCTCGACTTCGCTAGGGCACAGCACCGCCATCCCCCATGCGCCCATCTCCGATCTGGACGGGATCATCGGCTGCTTGGGGATTTGCCGACAGGGGATCGATTTTGAAGGCTCTACCCCGGATCCAGTACACTTCATTTTCTTGCTGTTGACCCCGGAACAAAACTACCGCAGCTACATCCCGATCCTCGCCCAGATCGCAACCTTGATGCACGCCGACACTACCCACCGCGACATGCTCGCCTCGCAGACGCCCGCCGAAATAACCGCCGTCCTCAAGCGCCTGCCGCAACCGCGCCGCTAAAGCTCCTCGATCTGGCTCGCAAAATAATCGCAATGCGGCATGAGTACACACTCGTCGCACAGAGGCTTACGCGCCTTGCACACGTAGCGACCGTGCAAGACCACGCGCTGTCCAAAAGCCGTCCATTCCTCGACTGGCAGTAGCTGCGCCAAGACCATTTCGACCTTGACCGGATCTGTTTCTGCGGTCAGCCCCAAGCGCCGACTCACCCGACCCACGTGCGTATCTACCACGATACCAGGCACGCCATATATGTTACCGAGGATGACATTGGCGCTCTTACGCCCAATGCCGGGCAGGCGGAGCAGGGCGTCCATGTGCCCCGGGACGTGGCCGTCGTGCTCGGCAATGAGTATCGCCATAGCCGCGCGGATATTTTTAGCCTTTTGCCGGTAGAAGCCGGTTGAGCGGATATCTTCCTCTAACTCCTCGGCCGCCACCGCCACGTAGTCGGCTGCGCACTGGTACTTTTTGAATAGCCCTGCGGTGACTTCGTTGACCTTGACATCCGTGCTCTGCGCCGCGAGCATGGTGGCCACCATCAACTCCAAGGCATTGCTGTAGTTGAGTTCTACTCTCGGTTCGGGAATGGTTTTCTTTAGTTCCCTGCAGACGATCTGGGCCCGCTCGACTTCGCGTTTCCCCACCTCGGATTCCCCCTCTTCAGCGTCGGGACGGCTCGGATATCTCGACGCTGGTACCGGCCCCGCGCACGCGCCGGCCCCATAGGTGGACGCGGCCCTTCCAGCGGAAAATCCCCAAGCAGCCAGCGGTGCCGACTAAAACTACGTGCAGGGGTTGCACCAAGACCCAAAGGGGAAAATAGCGGCGCAATTCGCGCCGACCCGATAGCAACATTCCACCGCTAAATACACCCCACTCGCCCCACACTTTCGCCCCCACCACACCCAAGGCCCACAGGGGATTCAGCAAGCCGACCAAGCACAGCAAGGGGGCCATGAGCATCGCCCAACTCAAAACGTAGGCGAGCAGCATATAGCCGAAAAAGAGCGGATCTAGGCGGGCGAGGACCGGGGCATTGGAAGCCCAGCGGCTGCGCTGGCCAAATAACCCGCCCCAAGAGGTGGCCACCGGATGCCGCACAAAAGTCGCTGGCTGGTTGGCAAAGACAATGGACCACCGGCCCGAGCGGCGCATGGCCTGCATGAGCAGCACATCGTCTCCAGAAGCCCGGTGCATGATCTTTTCATAGCCGCCAACGGCGAAAAACGCCTCCCGCAAAAAGGCCAAATTCTGCCCGGAGGCCGCCATGGGATGCCCCCAACCGGTGCTGCCCCAGATGCAGGCCATCAGACAGGTGAAATCAACGGCTTCGTATCCCTGACGCCACCCCTTGATCTCGGATGGCGAACCAATCTGCGAAAAACCAATGACCATGCCCACCCCGTCGGCAAAGTGCGACAACATACCGCGAATCCATCCTGGACCAACCTGACAGTCGGCATCCGTAGTGAGAATCACCTCTCCCCGCGCTTCGGCGATTCCCAAGCTGAGCGCGGCCTTCTTAGAACCCGACCCTTCGGTTCTCAGCAAGCGCACGGACGCCGTCTCTCCGCTGAACTCGCGCACGATGTGGCCCGTGCCGTCGGTGGAGCCGTCGTCAACGACGATGATTTCGTAGCGGTCTTGGGGGTAATTCTGCGCCAGCAGGGCGCCCAAGCAGGAGGCGATGCGCTCGGCTTCATTGCGGGCAGCGACGACAACCGAGGCTAAGGGGACGGTCTCGGTAGGGGTCTTATCGAGACTGCGGCGCATTCCGGTGACGAACCAATAAGCCCCGAGCAAATAGGCTAGCGCACAGAACGCCAAGACATATTCGAGCGCAAACAGCGCGGGCATTAGCCCTTGATTTCCTTGATCAGCGAGAACATGCCTCGATAGCCTTCGGAACAGTTGCGGCACATGTCGAAGGTATTGCGGTCGGCGAGGACCTGACGGCGAAAATCCATATAGGCCCGGCTGCGCCAAATCTCGTCAAAAGAACGGCCGTTGAAGGCCTGCCCCATGCCAAAGTCGACGTCCTTGTCGAAACAGCAGGGCGCAACTGCTCCGTTCCAATTGACCATCGAGCTGTACCATAGCACCTTGCAACCCCGCGTGGGCTGGCCCTTGACCACCAATTCGTCCTCCGCGCGCTCGTAGCGGCTGTACTGTTCGTCCTCGGGCAAGAACTCCTCGGCGTCCGCCTCGGAGTAAACTTGGGCGGTCTTGACTAAGAATTTGTCAACGCGCAGGTCCTTGGCCAGCGATTCAGCCGTGTCCAGATCGCGCTCGTTGTGCTTCATAACGATGAATTGCAAGTTGATCAGCGGCGTCTGCGCCCCCAGCGCCTCTTTGGCCGCAACCAGCAGGCGAACCCCGGAGAAGACGCGCTCGATTTGGCCGCCGACCCGGTATTGTTCATACGTTTCTTGATCGACCCCGTCCAGCGAGACGATCATCTCATCCAGCCCAGACTCGACGATGGCCTGCGCCTGCTCCAGGTTGCGAACGAAGTGGCCGTTGGTGCTAGTGAAGGTGAAGATGCCGCGGTCGCTGGCGTAGCGCACCATCTGGTTGAAGCACTTGTTGATATACGGCTCGCCTTGGTTCCACAGCATCATCATAAAGACCTCATCGCCGAGCTCGTCAACCAGCTTTTTGAAGTCCTCCAAGCCCATAGTCCCCCGTGGGCGGCGCATCTCGCCGTTGCCCGAAGGGCACAAAGGACACTTGAGGTTGCAAAAGTTGGTCGGCTCGACCATGAGCATAAAAGGACGCCCCCACACGATGGGTCGGCGGGTCATCCACGACAGCCCCATAGAGGCCAAAACGGCGAGAAAATTACCCAGCCGCTTCCAGGAAAATGCGCGAGCGTAGCGCCGAACGTAGCGCGGCAGTGCTTTAGGCGTGATTAGGTAAGCCAAATCAGCTCCTTTATCAGGTTTTCCAGCGAAACCATCCCCAACGACCGACGACGGTAAAAATTAGCACGTAGGGAATATACAAAACTTCCGCTAGTGGCAAATAGCGCAGGAGCGCGCGCTCTTCGGGCACAGCCATCCGCTTGAGCAGCAAAAAGTCAACGGCCCAGCGCATAAACCACACCCCCGCGACCCAGCTATTCCAGCTTTGGGTCCAGAGCATCTGCACCAGCCCCCAAGCCAGAAAGCCGTGGAACAAATAGACGCCGACGGCCAAATAAAATGCGCGGCCCTTGTAGTGGCCGCCTTTGGCCGCGTGCCGCAGCTTTTGTTGGATCGCGTCCGTGAGCTTGGCCGGTGGTGCCTGCGAGAGGACGACAGCCCGGCGGTTAAACGCCATAGCCCACCGGCCTTGGCCACTCAGCAAACGCATGAAGTACACATCGTCGCCCCCGATCAAATGCCCGATTTGCGCGAAGCCACCCAGTTCGTCGTACACTTGGCGACGGTAGCCCAAATTTCGACCTGTACACGACAGCGGATACCCCATGCCAAAGCTGCCCGCCCCCAGCGCCCCAACTCCGATATTGTCCACAGCTAAAATTTTGGCCAGCACGCCAGAGACCGGATCGGGCCGCGCGTACCCGGCGACTAAACCGACCTCCGGCGCAAAGTGAGCCACCATCGAGCTAACCCAATCTGTGGGTGGGCGGCAATCCGCATCGGTAAAGAGCAATATCTCCCCACTGCTCACTGCAATCCCCTCGGCTAGCGCGCTTTTCTTCGGGCATTTAAATTGTCCGTCGGACTTAGCCTGCACACCCTTGAGTGCTGGCCAAGTCTCCGCCTTTGCGGCAATGATGTCCCAAGTTCGGTCGCGCGAGCGGTCGTCCACGACGATCACTTCAAACGCGCCCTGATAGTCCTGCCGAGCGAGCGCGTCCAAGCAGTCTGGCAAGGTCGCCTCCTCATCGCGCGCGGCGACGATGGCACTGACCGAGGGCCGATCATCGACTAGGGCCGGGCCGGGTCGCCGTCCGCTCAAACCGCGCCACAGCCAGAGGACGCTGCCCACGTAGATCGCGCCGCTCAAGAGCAAGCCCGCCTTTTGCAGATCCATCAGCTCCATAACGGCCTTAGAAGCAGTTAAAGCGCAGGTCAATGCGCAGGTGCTGCTGGCGGCCATCTCCGTAGCCAGAGCGCCGCGCCAGCGGCACGGCCGGGCCCCAAGCCGGGGGCAGCGGCACGCCTTGGCCCCACTCCTGTGCGTATGCGGCCTCTAGCTGGAGGTCGGGCAAAATCCGCCAGTGCAGACCAGCGGCCAGCGCAGTCATCCGCACTAGATGCCCATCGAGGAATTGCTTGGTCTCGCGCTCGTCCCCCGGCCGCCAACCATAGTGCATATCGCCGCCGACGTTGTGAATGGTGCCGTCCGCCCTTAACTCATTCTCGCCGTGGCGACTGCGCGCGACATATACCGCAAACTCTAGGTCTCGGGTCGCTCGCTTGGTCAGGCTCAATTCCCATTGGTCGCTGTTGGGCGCAAGAGCGTGTCCCAGCGGCGAGTCAAAGTGGCGAAAGGTGTTAATGGGAAACCGATGCGAGTAAAGCCAAGGTTCGATGCGCACGTATTCGGCCCGCAACTCGGCATCGGCCAACCCCAGCGGATCGACCCATAGCATCCCGGCCTGCAGGGAAAACTTGTTGGCAAAATCGTCGGAAAAGATGCGGGCCTTCTTCAGGTCATCGACCACGTACGACAGATAATAGCGCCGCCCACGCCCCGGATGGATGTCCAAGTCCACGCCCATTAGGAGGTTGTCTTTGTCGCCTAGGTGGCTTTGGGCAGCCCAGTAGAACATCAGTGGGTTGACGTAGCTAGGCTCCAGCCCCCGATCGCCGTACACTACCACTTCCTGAAAACCCAAGTCGAGCCAAGGGGTCAGCGCGACCTCTAAGCGGTGGGCTGCCAAGTACTTTTGGCGCTCCAGCAGGCGCACATTCGTCGCGCCGTTGACTGCATACGTGGCCGCTGAATCGGCTGTTCCCACGCAAAGCGGCGAATCAGACCGATTGGGACATGGGCGGAGTTCGGCGGAGATACTGACCAGCTTAAAGGCCCCAAGCTGCGACTGCAAGCGAATCATGTTAAACGACGGCGCGTTGTTACCCAGCCCCAAATTTTGTTTCGGGGCTGGCCCCCACAAGGCCTCGTCTTTGCCCAATTGCACGTCCACCGGCCCCACCGCGAACTTGACGTACGCCGTGCCCTCGTGGAAATCGGCCGCCTCGCCCTTTAGTTGAGGCAGGTCAATCCGCCGCTCGTACAGATCGTGGCGATACTCGTAATGGCGCGATCCTTGCTCCCGCACCTGTTCAAAAGCCATGCGGAAACCCACGCTACGGCCTATATGCCCACGGACGATACCGCCGCCGCGATGGCGATACACTACTTCGGCCTCCGACCGCCCCCGACCGCTAAAGCGATCCGTTTGCTGGCGGGCGAGAAAGTCGGCAAAAACGGCCCCTCCGTGGGCGCGGTAGTGAAACATGGCTCGCTCACTCGCAAACTCGCCGCGCAACAAGTCCAGTTCGCCCAGTTCAATCGGCGACAGCTCGGGGCGATACTTTTTATTAACTGCGTCAAGTAATTCTGCTATTTTGTTGCGGCTATAAGGTTTAATCCCGTCTGCAAAGCCGTCAGCCCGCCCTTGGGCTTCGAGCCGCTCGACAAACCGATAAACCCAGTGATCCAAAGGTACGTAAACCGACGAGTCCGCTCCGGCGGCGACGGTGCCCAACAGGATCAACAAGCCCAATAAAACCTGTGTTGACAGCATTCCCAAGGGCTTGTTGATTAAACGTTTACGTATTTTTTCACTCATCGCTTGAAAGCCGGAAATTCCATGCCTATTATCGCCGATGTTCACGCCCGCGAAATCCTCGACTCGCGCGGCAATCCCACCGTCGAAGTCGATGTGCGCCTCGCAGACGGCCATCTCGGGCGGGCGGCAGTGCCTTCGGGTGCTTCCACCGGCGAACACGAAGCCGTAGAACTGCGCGACGACGATCCAGCCCGCTATCTCGGCAAAGGCACCCGCAACGCCGTGGACAATGTGTGCCGAGAAATCGCGCCACTGCTCAAGGGGTTAGATGCAACCGATCAAAATCAGATCGACCAAGCAATGGTTGACCTCGACGGCACCCCCAACAAGGCCCGCTTGGGGGCCAACGCCATACTCGGCGCGTCGCTGGCCTGCGCCAAAGCGGCGGCCCAATTTTGTGGCCTTCCCCTCTATCGCTATCTCGGTGGCCCCGCAGCCCACACGCTGCCGGTGCCCATGATGAATATCCTCAACGGCGGCGCTCATTCTGACAATAACGTCGATCTGCAAGAATTCATGGTCATGCCCGTCGGGGCGCGCTCTTTCGGCCAAGCCCTGCGGATGGGAGCCGAAATATTTCACCACCTAAAAGCCGTTCTAAAAGAGCAAAAGCGCCACACAGCCGTCGGCGACGAAGGCGGCTTTGCCCCGGACCTCGACTCCAACGACGAGGCCCTCGACATCATTGTCGAAGCCATCCAACGCAGCGGTTATCAGCCAGGCGAGGACGTGCTGCTAGCCCTCGATTCGGCTGCCAGCGAACTATTTGCCGACGGCAAATACACCTTGCACTGGTCTTCGGGCCAAGAGCGTAGCGCCGCAGACATGGTTGCTTTCTACGCCGAACTGACCGACCGCTATCCCATCGTCTCCATCGAAGACGGTATCGACGAGAACGATTGGGACGGCTGGGCACAGCTAACCGCGGCCTTGGGCGACAACGTGCAGCTAGTGGGCGACGATCTTTTCGCGACCAATACCGAGCGGCTCAACCGCGGCATCCAACAGGGCATCGCCAACTCCATCCTCGTCAAGGTCAACCAAATCGGCACCCTGAGCGAGACCCTCGCTGCCATTGATTTGGCCAAGCGAGCGGGCTACACAGCCGTCATTTCGCACCGCTCGGGCGAAACCGAAGACACGACCATTGCCGATATTGCCGTGGCAACCAATGCCGGCCAGATCAAAACCGGATCGGCCTCGCGCACCGACCGCGTAGCCAAGTACAACCAACTGTTGCGCATTGAGGAAAGCCTCGGACAACAAGCGCTCTACCCGCAACGGGCCGCCTTTTACAACCTACGCTGTGGATAGTCTGCCCGCTGTCCACAGCGCCACAATGTGCATCAACCGCTGCCCCAAGAGCGCGGCTGCCAAAAGAGCCGCTCCCTGTCCGGCGGGCAGAACGGTCGCTAAGCTCAAGGCGATGACCAACCCCAAGTCATCTAGCTCCAAAAGCTGCCTCGGCTCTATGCCGGTGCGCTTATGCACAGAGCGGTCGAGGAGCTTTCCCATTCCATGCCACACCCCTAACCGCACTCCCGGCACCACAGCAATCAAGGCCAAAAGGATCCAAGCACTGAACACGAGTTCAAAGCCACCCTCGACGAATGCCACCCCAAGCGCCCACCCTGCGACCCCAGGCAACACCGTCCGCACCATGTCTTGGCCCTGCTCTAAGGAGCGCAAAATATCCAAGCGGCGCATCGTCGCATTGACCAGCCAAATTCCAGCCACAGCACCCACCCACAGGGGCTCCAAGCCCAGCGCGCCGGCCATGCCGCTGCCCAGCAAAAGACCGGCAGCTATCACGTAGTACAAGTATCCTTTACCAAGGCCACGGGTCGCTAAGTCCACAATCAGGCCGATTAAAGCACCCAATACTAGACACGCTCCGTATTTTGCCCACATTCCCTCGATGACAATCGACGGGAAAGCCAGCGGCAAGCGCACCTCGAATCCCCCTGGACGTAGCTGCATAATCCCCACGCCAGCCAAAAGCAAGCCGACCAGCGCGCTAATCGAAGGCAACCAACCGGTGCTTTTCTTCTTTTGGGCACCCTCCCTGCGGCTCTGGCGTACCCAACAAGCAGCCCCCAAGCCGCAAACGCCCCATAATGCAGCCCCATCCACACCCCCCGGCGAAAAGCCATAACTCAGCGCCCACAAACCTAGGCATAACAAGACCAGATAGCCGATTTCCAACAACAGCAGGGGTCGGCTAACGTGCCTAAGCAAGCGCAACTCAATACTACATCCGACCACTAACCCGAAAATCCCCACTAAAAACGCCGCCGCCAGATCGGCCGCCGCGCTGAGGCTGGGCCGCATGTCCAACGGCGCGAGCAAGCCAAAAACTAGCCCGGCCAACGCGTACTGGACGCGAGCGGCTAACAGCTCAGCCAACAAAGGCGAGAGAGAAGTCCGTGACCTACAAAGGCGCACCGCTGCGTAAATCAACCCCACGGCGGCTAGCCCCACGCCAAAACTCAGGAGTACTTCGGCGCTAGCCATCACCTGCTTCGCCCGTGTATAAATCGGGATTGCCCAACTGGGCGAAGCCCTCGTCAAACCCGCGACAAAACTGTTCCACAGCCGATTCGCCCAGCTTGACGACCTGCTCGTAGGCTTGGTCTGAAGGCAACAGCGGACGGGCTAAGGCCGCGCCATCCTTAAAGCGCACCCAGTGCTGGAGCCAATCTCCGAGGATCTTGCGCCCTAGGTGGGCAAACGCCAATGTACACAGAGGATTGGGACGGCGTCCGGCCACGCGGATGTGTCCTCCCCACCAGAGAATTTTGGGAATTCGCTGCAGCCACCGGGCGGTGGCCTCCTCCCCTTGTTCCAGCAGGCTCTCATCGGCATCTCGACCGTAGAAAGCCTGTCCCACTTCCCCTAGCAAGCTGCGGCCATCAGCTCGGCGGGGAAAGTGCAAGCGCGCACTCCACAACCCGTCCATTCCCTCGCTAGCCAGCAAGCGACAGTCAATCCCCCATTCCAAGCGCATGTGCCACAAATCAGGCACGGCTGGCCGGGTCCCCTCGCGGAGCAAGGCAGCTACGCGAGCCTCGACCCAAGGATGTACGGCCATATCCGCATAGACGTGCAGTCCCCAACCCGCAGCAAACGCCCGCTCGTTAGCGCTGGCGGCCCCTTGAATAAGAGCGCGCAAAAAGTCACCACACCGCTCCAGATGCGCACGATGCGACAAGACCGCCGGGCCGCCGGGGAAAAAACCGATATCCGGGCCTACGGAACCGGCAGCAAAGGCCGCCTGCATCTTTCCTTCGTCCGCGCAATCGCCGAAAACTAGGGGAAAGACCCGCTCGGCCAGCCACAAGTGGAAGAAGCTGCCTGCCAAATTCTAGAACGGCAGATCGTCGTCGTCGCCACCCGGCGGCGGGGGCGCGGAGGGCTGGGAGGCCGGACCGACGTTTTGCCCGCTAGCTGGCCGGTCGGAGTAGCCCGCATCTCTACCGCCACTGTCACCGCCCTCGCCGCGAGAATCGAGCATCTGCATGTCGTTGACCACAATCTCAGTCGTATAGCGCTTCTGGCCGCTCTGGTCGTCCCAAGAACGAGTCTGTAGCTTGCCCTCGACATAGATCCTAGCGCCCTTTTTGAGGTACTGCCCGGCGATTTCGGCCAGCTTGCGCCAGAGCACGAGCCGATGCCATTCGGTCCGCTCTTGGCGCTCGCCCGTATTGCGGTCGTTCCAGCTTTCAGAAGTGGCCAGATTGACATTGGCTACGGGCGCTCCATCGGGCGTGTAGCGCACTTCGGGATCGCTGCCCAAATTGCCGATCAAAATTACTTTGTTTACTCCGCGAGCCATATATTCGCTCCTTTCTGCGAGCGCGTCGCAAACGCACTCATTAATGTTCGCAATTTCGCTTATCTTAGGCGCAAGACTTAGCCCAGTCAAGGCCAGCCTAGCCCTCCGTTGGACTTGACTTTCTCCAGCGGCTTTCCTATTCTTCCATATCCTTAACTATTAAGGTGTTTACGGCAGGCCGACTTCCCCCTTTGTCGGGCGTTTTAAACACTAGTACTTAGAGGTCGGGCACCCCAGTCCGTCGCATCTTTACCGCTAGGCGGTAGCTTTTCTCCTCCTCCCAATACGTCCTCGTCTTGCTCCTATTGCGCTGCATTTTGCGGCTGCGCTTAGAAAGAAGGGACGCCAACCATGGCTGGATCCCCTGTCGTCGTTCTCGATGTTGGTGCCTCAAAAGTTCTATGCCTGGTCGGCGAGGTGCAAAACAATTCCCAAGTCAAAATTTTGGGCTTGGGGCAAAGTCCCTGCACGGGTCTGCGCCGCAGCGCCGTCATCAACATGCCCCAAGTAGCAGAGTCCATCCACACAGCCCTCACTGAAGCTGAGCGCTCGACTGGCCTCAAAATCGCCGGGGCCTATCTCGGCATGGCTGGCGAAGGCATCAGCACCCAGACGAATTACAGCACGGTGGGCATCTCCGGTGCCTCCAACCCCATCTCCGAAGAGGATCGGGACCGCGCTCTACTTGCCGTCGCGCAGGAACAAGTCGCCGAGGATCAGATGGTGATGCACCGCTTCGTCCAGAGCTATGCCGTAGATGGCGAGCCAGTACAAAACCCGCTCTGGTTGCACGGCAATCGCCTATCAATCGAGGTGTTGACCGTTTCCGTGGCCGAGCATCTCTGCACGGCCTTTCGCCACGCGGCTGCCAAGGCTGGCGTTGAGATCGTCGGCACCGTCCTCGAAAGCGTGGGCGTGGCCCATGCCGCCTTGTCCCAAGACGAGCGCGACATGGGGGTGGCCCTGCTCGATCTCGGCGCTGGTACCTGCGATCTCGCCGTGTTCTTAGGTCCGATGCGGCACTTAGAGGAAATTCCGCTGGGGGGCGACGATATAACGCGCGATCTCTCGGTCGTCTTGAGCATCCCCATCCGCGAATCCGAGAAGCTCAAATGCCGCTTTGGCAGCGTTAGCTGTCCTGGGGAAGACGGCGACGAGGCCGTCACGTACCACACGACTGCCGGCCGCCCCTGTACCTTAACTAAGCAGCAGGTCAGCGCGGTCATCGAAGCCCGACAGCGCGAGATTTTTGAATACGTGCGCCAATCCCTCGTCAATAGTTCCTACAACGACCGCTTAGCCGCTGGCATCGTCCTCACCGGCGGCGGGGCCTTGCTCGACCAAGTCGCGCCACTCGCCGAGGAGGTGCTCGGCCACCACGTCCGCATTGGCGTCCCCCAAAACGCAATCGCCCCCACCGAGGTCAGCGACCCCAGCTATGCTACTGCGATCGGCCTGTTGCGCTTTGTCGCCAACGAACACAGCTCACCTGTCGAATCGCACGAGGCCGATCGGCCTCGCAACGGCTTTGCCCATGCACTGGGCAAACTGTTCAACTTCTTTTAGCGAGCGGCGCAAACCGCAGCGGTTCTTGACACCGTAACTAGCTCCGCCTAGTTTCTACTGCACAGCATAGCCGCCATAGCTCAGCTGGTAGAGCAACTCACTCGTAATGAGTAGGTCCCCGGTTCGAGTCCGGGTGGCGGCTCCACGACACAACGCGGGCTTGTGCGCTAGTCGCCAGCTCGCGTTTACATTGGTCCCCCCCTTCCCGTTCAGCCTGTGTCTATTACAGATCTCCCCACGCTAAACGCCTGCCTCAACATCTTGTGCATATTCCTGCTCGTGCGCGGCTACCTGCAGATTCGTCGCGGTGCGCACCAAGCCCACCAAAAGTCCATGCTAGCCGCCCTCACCTGCTCCGCGCTCTTTCTCTGTTCGTATCTGGTTTATCACGTTCAGGTAGGCTCGGTGCCCTATCCCCACTACGACTGGACTCGCCCCCTATACTTCGCCGTGCTCATCCCCCACATCGTCCTCGCCATGCTGATGGTTCCTTTTGTGGCCCTCGTCGTCTGGCGCGCTTACAATCAAGATTTCGCCCGCCATCGTCGGTTGGCCCGCTGGGTCTGGCCGGTGTGGATCTTTGTCTCGGTTAGCGGCGTGGTGGTCTATCTAATGCTCTACCAGCTCTAAAATCAGGAACTGCGGTTGCGGGCCACCATCCAAGCGGCCCCAGCGGTCGTCAGCACCGTCCAGCCGCCGGTGACCAGTAGGGCGCGAATAAACGCCGCATCGGCTATCAGTTGAGCCGGTGCCAAGTAGAACGCCTTGCGCAAAACGACCAGCGCATAGGACACGGGATTGCACTGCATCACCCACTCGAGCCAAGGCGCAGCCCCTTCAATGGGAAAGAGTGCACCGGAAAGAAACCACAAGGGGATGAGCACGACGCTCATTACTGCGTGGTAGCCAGCCACTGAATCCAACTGCCACGCGACCATAAAGCCCAAACCCGTGAAGCCCATGCCGATCAGCGCGCAGAGGGCCAAGAGGACTAAAATCATCTCCACTGACAAGCCAATGCCAGCCACCGGTGCCAGCAACAAAAACACAAGCACCTGCAATAAGGCGATGAGCTTACCGCCGACCAGCTTGCCCAGCGCTATACTCAGACGCGGCACTGGGGCTACCAGCACGCCTTGCAAAAAGCCAGCACTGCGATCTTCGATGAGGGTGATGGTGGAAAAAATCGCCGCGAAGAGCAGGAGCATCAGCACGATGCCCGGATAGAAAAACTCTCTGTAGCTCAACTCGCTGCCCCCGCTGATGAAGCTGTCGGCAAAACCCGAGCCCATGAAAAACCACAGCATCAGCGGCTGCACCAAGCTCCCCAAAAGCCGCGAAGGCTGGCGCAAAAAGCGCAGCACTTCGCGCTGAGCCAAAATCCACGCGGCGTTCAAGCGGCGTTTCCTTCTTCGAGGTGCTGGCCGGTGTAGCGCACGAACACATCGTCGAGCGAGGGGGGAGCCAAAGACAGCGAGCGGATCTGGGAGCCGAAGCGCTGGAATACCTCGTCGAGGCTGATGTCGCTGTTGAGCGGGACGCGCAAATCCTGATCGACGACTAGCCCTTCTAGATTCATGTCGCTGCGCAGTGCTGCTTGCAGCGCGGCAGCATCGTCGCTGCGCAGCGTGAGGATCTCGCGCCCCAATTGGCGCTGCAAGACCCTTGGGGGACCACAGACGAGTAGCTGCCCTTGGTGCAAAATGGCGACTCGGTCCGCGCACTCGGCCTCGTCCAAGAGGTGGGTCGAGACCACGACCGTGAGTTGTTCGTCCGCTTTGAGTTCCTCTACTTGGAGCCAGAAATCTTGGCGCGCCACTGGATCTAACCCGGTCGTCGGCTCGTCGAGCACGAGAATAGCTGGCGTTGGCAGCAGCGCCTTGGCCAATTCGACGCGCCGCCGCATGCCTCCAGACAGCTTCTCCACCCGCTCGTTGCGCCGTTCCCACAAGCCGACAACCTCCAGCAACTGTTGACTGCGCTGGCGCACGGCGCGGCGGCCCATGCCGTAGAGCAAACCCGCCATCCGCAAGTTTTCGCCAACCGTCATTTTCCCATCGAGCGCGGGATTCTGAAAGACGATCCCCAACTGACGGCGCACGGCCGACGGATCTTCCCCCAAGAGCACGCCGCCGACTCGCACCGCTCCCGAGGTGGGCACCAGCGCGGTGGTCAGCACGCGCAGAAGGGTGGATTTACCACTCCCATTAGGCCCCAACAGGGCCATCGTCTCCCCAGAGCAGATGTCGAGATTGACCTCATGGAGTGCGCGGCGGCCCGCTTTCTTGCTCCTATCCGCATAGACGTGGGAAAGCTGCGAGATACTGATGAGTACTTGAGGGTCCAACGGAAATCTCCTGCGCCGAAAAGCCGGGCGCGGCGTTGAGGCGACAAGACAAAAAGTTGGGAAATTAACCGGATTCTCTGCTAGAGTCAAGAAAGCGAATCAGATTGACAGAGGTTGTCTTTTCTTATACATTTTTCACCTCAGCCTTGGTTGTAAAACAATCCCGATTCATACTTTTGCGCTAGCCTTAGCTCATAGCCCATTTTCCGAATGGACGGGTGTGCAACTCGACATACCCGCATCACTTTTAGGTAAGGCCGACAGTATGCCAACTCAAGCCAAGTCTGCACGCTGGTACCGCGCGCTCTTACTCGTCGCGGCTATCGCATTGGTGGGAGTGGCGTTGCCGCTTGGGGCGTTGTGGTATTTGAATCAACCGACTTACGAACACCCGGCGCGTACAATCCACATCCCCCAAGGTGCAAGCGCCCGCTGGATCGGCCAGTTGCTAGAGCGGGAAAATTTGATCCACAACGCCCACGTCTTTGCCTGGACCGTCCGGCTCAAGGGCCTCGGTCATCAACTCAAGGCCGGCACCTATCAACTCGACGGCACCGGCACGACAGCCGCCATGGTCCAATCCCTGCTCAAGGCCCCCATCCAAACCCAGCCCGCGACGATCCCCGAGGGCCTCAATCGCCACCAGATCGCAGGCCATCTACAGGCCGCAGGCGTAGCGGATTCAGCGCGCTTTATCGCCGCCACCGAAGACCCACAGCTCATCCGCCAACTCGGCGTGGTCGCGCCCAGTCTCGAAGGCTACCTCTTCCCCGAGACGTACTTCTTCGACTTAGACATCGACGAACGCACCATCGCCTCCCTCATGGTCAATCAGTTCCACCGCGTATTCGCCGACTCCCTACACCAGCAGCTCGATGAACTCGGCCTTTCGCTGCACGAAGCGGTGACGCTGGCCTCGATCGTCGAGCGCGAAGCAGTGGCCGTCGAAGAGCAGCCCATTATCTCCGGCGTCTTCCAGCGCCGCCTCAAGCTCAACCGCCGCCTCGAATCCTGCGCGACCGTCAACTACGCGCTCGGCACCACCAAGAAGCGGCTGACCTATGCCGACTTGGAGGTGGATTCGCCCTTCAACACCTATCGCTACCACGGCCTGCCCCCCGGCCCCATCAGCAATCCCGGCCGCACAGCCCTCTTCGCTGTACTTTACCCCAAGGAAACCGAGTATCTCTACTTCGTCGCTCGCGGCGACGGCACTCACATCTTCAGCCGCACCAACAGGGAACACGAGCGCGCCAAGCGCCAAGTCAAGCTAGCTCAGCGCCTGCAGACGAACTGAGGATGTCCATACTAGACGCCCTCAATCCAGCGCAACGCCGCGCCGCCGAGGCCCCGGGTGGGCCGCTGTTGATTCTCGCCGGGGCCGGCTCGGGCAAGACCCGCGTACTCACCCATCGCATCGCTTTCCTCATCAAAGAAGTCGGTATGCCTCCATGGCGCATTCTCGCCGCGACCTTTACCAACAAGGCTGCGGGCGAAATGCGCGAGCGCATCGAGCAGCTAGTCGGACCGGCGGCCACCGAACTATGGATCGGCACCTTCCATTCGATCTGTGCGCGCATCCTGCGCCGCCAAGCCGAGGGGTTTGGCTTAGATCCCAACTTCTCCATCTACGACGAAGACGACCGCCGCGCCACCATCCGCCGCGTCTTCAACGCCCACCAGATCGACGAGCGCGACCTCTCCCCACGCACGGTCATCAGCCAGATCAGCCGCGCCAAGAACGCCATGCTCGACCCGTTGGAATTCGCGCACCAAGCGAACGAGCACCAGCGACGAATCGCCGAACTCTACGCCGACTACGAGCGCGAACTGCGTCGCAACCAAGCCCTTGATTTCGACGACTTGCTCATCGAGGTCGTGCGCCAGTTCGAGCGCCACTCGGACATTCTGCAAACCTACCAAGAGCGCTTTGAGCACCTGCTCGTCGATGAATACCAAGACACGAACCGGCCCCAGTACCTGCTCTGCCGCCAGCTAGCGGCTCACCACCGCAACATCTGCGTGGTCGGCGACGACGATCAGTCGATCTACCAATTCCGCGGTGCCGACATCCGCAACATTCTCGACTTTGAGCGCGACTACCCAGACGCCCGCCTAGTGCGGCTAGAGCAAAACTACCGCTCCACCGGCCGCATCCTCGCCGCGGCCAATGCCGTCATCAGCCACAACCAAGGTCGCAAAGGCAAAGAGCTGTGGACGAATGGCCCCGAGGGCGACCCGGTCGCGGTCGTCGAATGCGACTCGGACCGCCGCGAGGCCCGCCACGTCGTCGATACCATCCGCCGCTACGACCGCTTGGGCCGCTACGGCCTCGGGGACGCCGCGGTGCTCTACCGCACCAACGCCCAATCGCGCCCCTTTGAAGAAGAGTTGCAACGCGCTGGTCTGTCCTATGTAATCGTCGGTGGTATCCGCTTTTACGACCGCCGCGAAATCCGCGATGTGCTGTCTTATTTGCGGCTGTTGGTCAACCCAGCCGACGATATTGCCCTGCGCCGCATCGTCAATACGCCCCGCCGAGGCATTGGCGACACCTCCCTCGCCCGCTTGCAGGCTTTCGCCCAAGCCAAGGGCTGGAGCCTCTCCACGGCACTTGAGCACCTCGACGACGTACCCAACCTCAGCGGCCGTGCGCAAAAGAGCCTCGCAGCCTTCGCCGATCTGATCGGCGAGCTAACGACAGCCACCGATGAACTCTCTCTGCCCGAGCTGGGCTTTGCCGTCGTCGAAAAGAGTGGATACCGCGCCATGCTCACGGCTGAAAACACCCCGGAAGCCGAGGCGCGCGTGCAGAATCTCGATCAGTTACTGGCCGAGATGACCGAATATGCAGACGAGAACCCAGACTCGACGTTAGCGACTTATCTCGAAGAAAAGTCGCTGCTGACCTCGGCAGACGAAAGCGACAACGATGGCAACGCCATTACCTTGATGACCCTGCACGGTGCCAAGGGCTTAGAGTTCCCCTTGGTCTTTGTCTGCGGTCTCGAAGAAAATCTCTTTCCCACGGCGCGAGCCGTCGGCGATCCCCAAGCCATTGAAGAGGAGCGCCGGCTCTGCTACGTGGGCATGACCCGCGCACAAGAACAGCTCAGCCTTACCTATGCCCTACGCCGCTATGCGTACGGCTCGCTACTTGCGACCGAACCCTCGCGATTTTTAAGCGAAGTCCCCGCCGAACTAACGACCCAAAATTACGAGTTGGACCGCGGTTTTGACCGCTCGCGACAGCGCGTCGTCCCACCACCCCGCAAAAAGGCTCCCCAAGGCGTCCACTACGAGTGGGACTCAGAGCAGTCGTCCGGCTTCGACGAGTTTGTCGCTCAAGACGACTTCCTCGCCGTTGGCCAGTGGGTGCGCCACCCTCAATGGGGACGCGGCCAGATCGTCAGCCGCGAAGGGCACGGCGAAAAGATGAAACTCTCCATCCGCTTTGGGACGCGGACCAAACGCATCGCCGTCGCGTACGCCCAACTCGAACCTGCTTAAGCGGCCCATTGCCTCAGAGAGGGCCAGTCTTTAATTTTTATAGTCTATCTCGTTTTCCTTGACGGACTTATGGGCACTCCAACATCCGAAAACGCACGCGTGGCCCTGCAAAACGTGGGTTGCAAGCTCAATGCCTACGAAGTAGAAGCCCTCGCCCACCGCCTCGCCGAACGCGGCTATTCAGTCGTGCCCTTCGGCGCTGAGGCCGACGTGTACGTGGTCAATACCTGCACGGTCACCGGCTCGGGCGATGCGGACTCGCGCAAGGCCGTGCGCCGCGCCCGGCGGCGCAATCCAAGCGCGGAGATCGTCGCCACTGGCTGCTATGCCCAGCGGCGGCCAGCCGACCTCACTGCAGCCGGTGCCGACTTGGTCGTGGGCAACGGCCAGAAGGTCCAACTCGTCGAGCTGCTCGAAGCACACCTAGCGGGTGCCGAAATCCCTGCGCCTTCAGCAACGAGGCCGCGCACCGAGCAATTCCTCGCCATTGACGGCGCAGTGCCCCAGGGCCGCACGCGCGGCAGCCTGCAAATCCAAGACGGCTGCGACGAACACTGCACCTATTGCATCATCCCGGCGGTGCGCGGGCACAGCGCGAGCCGTCCAGCCGACGAAGTCATCGCCCAAGCCCAGCGCATGGTCGTGGCCGGCTACCGCGAGCTTGCCCTGACCGGCGTCCACACGGGCCGCTACGGATTCGACCAAGGCCAGCCCGAGGCCCTCGTCGAGCTGCTCGCCGAGTTGGAGCAAATCGACGGCTTGGAGCGCATTCGCCTCAACTCCATTGAGCCGGGTTACGTCACCGACGCGCTGATCGACCAAGCGGCAGCTTCTTCGGCGATCTGCCGCCACTTTCACGTGCCTTTGCAAAGCGGCGACGACCACATTCTCAAGCGCATGGGGCGGCGCTACACCTGCGCCTATTACGCCGAGCGGATCGAGCGAATCGCCAGCCGCATCCCCGATTGCGCCATTGGTGCCGACGTCATGGTCGGCTTCCCCGGGGAAACCGACGCTCATTTTGCCCAGACCCGCGCCTTGTTGGCCGACCTGCCGTTGACCTATCTCCACGTCTTTCCGTACTCCCAGCGCGAAAACACCCCGGCCGAGCGCCTGCCCGAGCACCAAGAAGCCACCGTCAAAAAGGAGCGCGCCCAAGCGCTCATCGCCCTCGGCGCAGCCAAGCGACTTGCCTTCCACCAGCGCTTTGTCGGCCACTCGCTCCAAGTCCTCGCCGAAGGACGCACAGACTCAGCTACCGGCTTGCAGGTCGGCTTGAGCGATAACTACGTCAAGGTCCTCTTCGCCGGTCCGGCCCGGCCCAACGAGTTTGTAGAAGTGCAAATCGAGCAAGCCCGCGAGGAGCTAACTTTCGGAGTGCGCCAATGAACTTGCCCCTCCTCGAAGCGACCGAATACCAGCCCGTGGCCACGCGCCCCGGTCCGGCCGGCCGCCGCGTGTACATTGAGACCTACGGCTGCCAGATGAACGTGGCCGACAGCGAGTTGGTGGCTAGCATCCTCGCCGACTCTGGGTTTCAGATTACGGAACGCGCCGAGCAGGCCGACATCATCCTGCTCAACACCTGCGCGGTGCGCGAACACGCCGAGGAGCGAGTCATTGGCCGCGTCAGCCAACTCAACGGCCTCCGCGCCCACCGCCCCAATCTCACCTTGGGCATCCTCGGCTGCATGGCTCAACACCTGAGCAAGACCCTGCCGGACCGCGCTCCTTTCGTCGATTTGGTCATGGGGCCGGATTCCTACCGCCGCCTGCCCCAGCTTCTCGCCCAATCCAGCGACGACGCGCTCTTAGACGTGCGGCTCGACCGCTCCGAGAACTACAGCGGCGTCCACCCTCAGCGCACAACCGACACCAATGCTTGGGTCACCATCATCCGAGGCTGCGACAAGTTCTGCACGTTCTGCATTGTGCCTTTTGTGCGCGGTCGGGAGCGCAGCGTGTCCGCCGATGAGATCGTGCGTCAAGTCCAACACATTGCTGCCGAGGGGTTTAAGGAAGTCACCTTACTCGGACAAACCGTTAATTCCTACCGCGCCGGCAACGTGGATTTCGCCGATCTCTTGCGGCAGGTCGGCCAAGTCGAGGGCATTGAGCGAGTGCGCTTCACCTCGCCCTATCCGGTCGATTTTACCGACCGCGTGATCGACGCTATGGCCGAGGTCGGCCCGGTGTGCCCGAGCCTGCATCTGCCGGTCCAAAGCGGCTCGGACGAACAACTCGCCCGCATGCGTCGCGGGTACACGGTCAATCAATACCGACAGCTTGTACACAAGCTGCGCACCGCCCTGCCGGACTTGGCCCTGACCACCGACATCATCACCGGCTTTTGTGGCGAGACCGACGCGGACTTTCGCCAAACCTGCGATCTAATGGAAGAGACCCGCTACGATTCGGCCTTCATGTTCAAGTACTCAGAGCGCGAGGGTACATACGCCCACAAGAAGCTGCCCGACGACGTCCCCGAGGCCGTCAAGGGCGAGCGCCTCCAGCACATCATCGCCCTGCAAGAAGAGATCTCGCGCCAGATCAACCAGCAACAGGTCGGACGCACGGTCGAGGTCCTCGTCGAAGGTCCATCCAAACGGCCAGCCCCCGACGGTCAGCCCCGCTACTACGGCCGTACCCCGCAGGGCAAGACGGCGATTTTCCCACAATTAGCAGCGAGCAACGAACTCGTAGCCGTTCGCATCACCCGCACCACCTCGCACACCCTCTTCGGCGACCGGATCGACGACGTGGCGTGATATAAATCTGCTAATAACCTGTTAGGCAAAAAGTTACGGATCCGCGACTGTACGATTGTAACCATTCAAACGCGGAAATCCACGCTCGCCGAAAAGCTAACACGATTGCGTCATCTACGACCGCGTTGACTTTCCGTATCGCTATCCAGATTTGGCTTGAACCCAATTCACCGCTTGATATTTTATTTTCGATTGCACACATTATGTGTCCACTTTAAGGAGAAATTATGAAAGCATCTATTCTCGACTTAAGACGACGCATGAAAGATGTTTTGCTCGCGCTCGACCGCAACGAATCGGTCACTATTTTTTATCGCGGCAAGGAAAAAGCTATCCTGTCTCCCAGCCGACAGCGAACAGACAAATCGGTAAAAGACCACGAGGCTTTTGGTCTGTGGCGAGACAGAAAAGATATGACCGATGTCGATGCGTACGTCCGCAATTTGCGCAAAGGCCGCTTGAATGATTTTTGATACCGATGTTGTGATATGGGTTTTCAGAGGCCATGAAGGGGCTGCAAACCTCGTTGACAGTATCGCTGATCGTCAGCTATCAATTGTTACGTATATGGAATTTATCCAAGGTGCGAGAAATCGGCAGGAGTTAAAAAAGATCAAGAATTTTCTCACGGATCACGCCTTTCAGACCGTACCTCTCACTGAAAATATCGGCCACCGAGCGTCTGTATATATGGAAGAATACACCCTTAAAACAGCGCTGTATCTGGCCGATGCCTTGATTGCCGCAACCGCTATTGAACATCATTTAACACTTTGTACAGCCAATAGAAAACACTACCGCGAAATCAACGAACTCAATCTAAAAATCTTTCGGCCCTGACCTCACTCCGTTGACCCTTACCCCACTCTTCCTCTAAAAGGACCTCATGTTCGCCTATTACCTCTCATTCGCTGTCCTCGCTGCTCTTTGCTCCACCGCCGATGCCGACCCACAGGCTACCCGCGACGACATCGAAATTAGCCGCATCCTCAACGTCCCCCAAAGCACGCTCCGCATCGCCAAGGATCCGCGTACCAACGCGCTCTACACCTTGCGACAAAACGGCGCGATTGATCGCATCGACCTAGCGGCGGCCGAACACACGCCCGCATATTCCAGAGCCGACCACGGCATCCGCAGCGGCTTCACGGGCTTTGCCATTGGGCCGGACGGCTCGTTTTACCTTGCGTCCAATCGCCGAGGTCCGCGCGACAGCGGCCACTTTGCCCTCGTCCGCGGCATGTTGCTCGACGCCGACACCGGCGAGCGGCAATGGGAACAACTCGACCCAGACAACCTGACCGCCGACGTTCCCATCTCCGACATCCTCGCCGCCACCAGCCTCAGCCGCGATCCCACGACCAACACCCGCTACGCGCTCAAGCCCAACGGCGACATCACCCTCGTGCCGTCGGGCACAGTGTACACAGCCGCCGACCACGGCTTCAGTCGCGCCAGCGCCCTGTTTATTGACGACGCCGGCATCTTTTACGTGCTCAAACGCATCGACCTATCCAGCTACAACATCGCCACCATCACCAAGGGCGAAGTCGATCCAAATAGCGGCGAGGAGTTTTACACCTTTCACGACAAGCAGGACAGGATTGTCAGCGAAAATAAGTGGTACAGCTTCCCCGAGGCACAGAGGGGCCACGTCGATACTACCATCGTCAGCACCGAGCGCACCTGGTTTACCCTCGCAGAGACCGCGCCCTATGAGCGGTGTGATTGCATCTTCAACCACGAGGTCAACGGGCTAGTCGTCAGCCCCGACAACCGCTCGCTCTTTATCAACAGCGGCTCGCGCACCGATCACGGTGAGATCCAAGACGGCAACAGGCAGTTCCCCGACCTGCGCGAAACCGCGCTCACGGCTATTGTCTTGCGCGTCCCAACCGATGCGCGGGACCTCGTACTACCCAACGACCGCGACGATCTTCGCGCCCAAGGCTTCCTCTATGCCGAGGGCCTGCGCAACGCCTACGACCTCGCTTTCGCTCCCAACGGCGACCTCTTTGCCACGGAAAACGGACCCGACCGCGACATGGCCGAGGAACTCAACTGGCTGCGCGAAGGCCATCACTACGGCTTCCCCTGGCGCATGGGGCTTGAGGACACTCCACAGCAATTTCCCGACTACGACCCGGCCAGCGACTTTCTCCTTCCCGCTCGATTCACGGCCGTGCGCGAAGGCTATTACCACAACGATCCCTCGTATCCACCACCGCCGCGCGACTTCACCGAGCCGGTGATCAACCTCGGCCCAGACGCCGACGCCTACCGCGACCCAGCCGACGGCCACCTCAAAGATGCCAGCGAAGAGGGCGTGCGCTTCGGCACCTTCACTGCGCACCGCTCGCCGCTCGGATTGGTATTCGACGCAGATAATGCCCTCGCCGAGCCATTCCAAGGCGACGGCTTCGTGCTTAGCTGGACCGAGGGCGATCCCGACGGCGACGACGTCGCTGGCCCGTTCAACGACCCCAGTGAAGACCTGCTACACCTCGACTTAGCCAAAGTCGGCGACAACTACGAGGCGCACGTCACCCGCATCGTCGGCGGGTTTTCCAACCCCATTGACGCGGAAATCATCGGCAATCGCCTCTATGTGATCGAATGGAGCGGCGGGCGTGGACTGTGGGAAATCACTCTGCCGCAGGCCACAACCGAGACGGCTATTGCCGAGGCCGAAAGTGTTGTGCCCGCAGAGTTTGCGCTGGCGCAGAACTTCCCCAACCCCTTTAACGCAAGCACCACCATTGCTTTCCAACTCGCCCTCACCTCCCGAGTCGAGTTGGCCATTTACAACATCAGCGGCCAGCGCGTGCGCACCCTCATCAGCGATTCCCTGCCCGCCGGGCATCACCGCCTGCAATGGGACGGCCGCAACGAGCGTGGTGAGCCAGTAGCCAGCGGCGCGTATCTATACCAACTATCGGCCGGCGACTTTGTCGCCACTCGCCAGCTCATGCTACTCAAGTGAGCTACGTTAAGGAACGTCATGCTGGTCCGTTGCCTCTCGCTCGTCGCGCTCGCAGCCTTTTGCTCCACCGCGTACGCCGACCCTCAAGCTACCCGAGACGACATTGAAATCCGCCGCATCCTCAACGTCACCCAAGGCACCATCCGCATTGCCAAGGATCCACGCGACGACGCGCTCTATATCTTGCGGCAGGACGGCGCGATCGAACGCATATACCTAACAGCGGCTAGGCGCGTCCCAACATACTCCCACCGCGATCACGGCATCAGCGCCGGCTTCACGGGCTTTGCCATCGGACCGGATGGCTCGTTTTACTTGGCATCCAATCGCCACGGCCCCCGCAACAGCGGCCAGTTTGCCCTTGCCCGAGGCACTTTACTCGACACCGACACCGGCGAGCGGCAGTGGGAACAACTCGACCCGGACAACCTGCCCGCCGACGTTCCCATCTCCGACATCCTCGCCGCCTCCATCTTTGGCCGCGACCCTACGACCGCCAACCGCTACGTCCTCAAGACCAACGGCGATATCACCCTCTTGCCTGAGGGCACGGCGTACACGACTGCCGACCACGGTTTCATCCGCCCCAGTGCCCTGTTTATCGACGCCGACGGCACCTTTTACGTCCTCAAACGCATCGACTTGTCCATCTACAACATCGCCACCATCACCAAGGGCGAAGTCGATCCAAGCAGCGGCGAGCGCACCTGGTTTACCCTCGCGGAAACCGAACCCTACGAGCGGTGCGACTGCATCTACAACCACGAGGTCAACGCGCTAATCGTCAGCCCCGACAATCGCTCGCTCTTTATCAACAGCGGCTCGCGCACCGATCACGGCGAAATCCAAGACGGCGCTGGGCACTTCCCCGGCCTGCGCGAAACCGCGCTGACCGCCATAATTTTGCGCGTCCCGACCAATGTCCGCGACCTCGTACTGTCCAACGACCGCTATGTCCTCCTCGACCA
The DNA here is from genome assembly GCA_022820485.1 of Candidatus Latescibacterota bacterium. Classification (GTDB taxonomy): domain Bacteria; phylum Latescibacterota; class UBA2968; order UBA8231; family UBA8231. The sequence goes on along the minus strand of JAJEFJ010000082.1, from coordinate 117,711 downwards.
GGGCTTCCTCTTTGCCGAGGGCCTGCGCAATGCCTACGACTTCGCCTTCGCACCCAACGGCGACCTCTTTACCACGGAAAACGGACCGGGCCGCGACATGCCCGAGGAACTCAATTGGCTGCGCCAAGGGCATCACTACGGCTTCCCCTGGCGCATGGGACTCGACGACACCCCGCAGCAATTTCCCGACTACGACCCGGCCACCGACTTCCTCCTCTCTCCCCGCTCCACGGCCGTGCGCGAAGGTTATTACCACAACGATCCCACGTACCCGCCGCCGCCGCGCGATTTCACCGAGCCAGTGATCAACCTCGGGCCAGACGCCGATGCCTACCGCGATCCAGTCGACGGCCAAATCAAGGACGCCAGCGAAGAAGGCGTGCGCTTCGGCACCTTCACCGCGCACCGCTCGCCGCTCGGACTAGTATTCGACGTGGACCATGCCCTCGCCGAACCATTCCGCGGCGACGGCTTCACGCTCAGTTGGACTCGGGGCGATCCCGACGGCGACAGCGTCAACGGCCCATTCAACGACCCCAGTCAGGACCTGCTACATCTCGACTTAGCAAAAGTCGGCGACAACTACGAAGCACACGTCACCCGCATCGTCGGCGGGTTTTCCAACCCTATTGACGCGGAAATCATCGGCAATCGCCTCTATGTGATCGAATGGAGCGGCGAGCGCGGGCTGTGGGAAATCGTCCTGCCGCCTGCTGAGGAATTCCCACCTGCGAGCTTGGCCGACGCGCAGGTTTTCAGCGACCTCGGCACGCAAACGCCCGCGGCTGGCGTGATGCCGTACGAAGTCAATGCGCCGTTTTGGTCGGATGGAGCCACAAAGACGCGGTTCATTCGCCTGCCGCCCGGCAAGCGCATTGCCTTTGCCAGCAGCGGGCCTTGGGATTTTCCCGACGAAACCCTCCTAATCAAGAACTTTTACCTCGACTTGGTGCGCGGCGATCCGGCCAGCCGACGCATCATCGAAACGCGCTTCCTCATCAAGCGCGTAGGTACTCCGGGATGGGACGGTTATAGCTATCTGTGGAACGAAGCCGGCACCGACGCCACCTTGCTCGCCGACAGCACGACCGTTGCATACGTGATTGACGACCCCCAAGATCCGGTGGGCTTTTTCTTGCAGGAGTACTACTTTCCCACGCGCCAAGACTGCGAAGTCTGCCACACCAAGGGCGCGGGCTACGTCCTCGGCGTCCACACAGCCCAACTCGACTCGGACGCGGAGCAAAACCAGCTGCACACCCTCGCCCAACAGGGCCTTTTCACCGAGGAGTTACCAGCCGACCTGTCTTCCTTACCCCACCTGCCCAACCCCTTCGACTCCAGCGTCCCGCTCGCCCAGCGCGCCCGCTCGTACCTCGAAGTCAACTGCGCCCCGTGCCACCGGCCCGAAAGCGTCAGCCGCACCATCATCGACCTGCGCTACGACACGCCCTTGGCCCAAACCAATACGGTCGGGGCTTTCCCCACACTCGGCGATATAGGCGAGCCAGAGGCCCTCATCCTCTCTCCTGGAGAACCGCAGCTTTCCACGCTCTACCTGCGGATGTTGACGATGGGCACCTTTCGCATGCCGCCGCTGGCTTCCTCAATCATCGACGAGCGCGGTGCCGACCTCATCGCCGAATGGATCACCAGCCTAGAACCCGTCGCAGCCAAAGCAACCACACCGACCGCCTTTGCCCTCGACCAGAACTATCCCAACCCCTTCAATGCAGCCACGACCATCGAATTCCAACTAGCGGCTTCGTCCGCCGTCAAATTGGAGATCTACGACGCGCTCGGTCAAAAGATCCGCACCTTGGTCGCACGACATCTCGCCGCTGGACGCTACCGCACCGAGTGGACCGGGCGCGACGATGCCGGGCTCATGGTCGCCAGCGGTACTTACTTCTATCGGTTGCGAGCCGGAGCTTTCCTAGACATCAAACAACTGACCCTGTTGAAATAGGAACTGATGTTACGCAGCTATCATTATCTGCGGCTCCCTGCTGTCCTTCCATTGTCCTTCCCGCGTAGGCTGACTGGACCGCATGACAAAAACTGCGCAACATCAGAGTAATTAACGCCCCTATCTTATGATATAGCCCCTTATGAATCCCTGTGTCATTGCCTTCTTGATTTTCGCGTTAGCAAGCTGCACTGCCGATCCCTACCAAGCTCCCGGCACTCAGCGCATGGCCGAGCAACTCGCCGCCCTCGCCGCTGGTGCCAACGCCGAGGACAACATCTATTTGAGCCAGCACCGCGTTGACTGGCTGCGCCGCCAGCCCGCACCAGACGACCCCGTGCAACAGCTCAGCCGACAGGTCGAACTAGCCAAAGAATTGTTGCGTGCCGGCGCATCCGCCGAGGCAGCCGCCCTGTTCGAGCAGGTGCGCCAGCAAGCCGACGCCCACCGCTTCCGCACCCGACCGAGCCTTGAAGAGATGATCGCCCTCGCCTACTTGCGGCTCGGCGAGCAGCAAAACTGCATCGACGACCACAACCTCGCCTCCTGCCTACTACCCATCGCAGCCGAAGGAGTCCACAAGCTACAAGATGGATCGCGTGCAGCCATCGCTTACTACCGCACAATCTTGGAAAAAACGCCCTACGACCTGACCTCGCGCTGGCTGCTCAACATCGCCTATATGACTGTGGGTGAGTATCCACACCAAGTGCCAGCCGCCCATCTCATTCCCCCGGAAGTCTTCGCCGCTGACGCCGCTATCGGCCACTTCCCCGACCGAGCTCCCGCCTTGGGGTTGAATGTCCTCGGCTTGGCCGGGGGCGGCATTATGGAAGATTTTGACAACGATGGCTTCCTCGACATCATCGCCACTTCTTGGGGCCTCGACGATCCCCTGCGCTACTTCCGCAACCAAGGCGACGGCACTTTCGCCGAGCGCACTGCTGCCGCTGGTTTGACCGGCCTAGTCGGCGGCCTCAACGCCGTACAGACGGACTTTGACAACGACGGCTTCGCCGATGTGCTGGTCCTGCGCGGCGGCTGGTTTGGTGCCGACGGCCTCCATCCCAACTCGCTATTGCGCAACCAAGGCGACGGAACCTTCGCCGATGTAACCGAGGCGGCTGGGCTGCTCACGTTGCACCCCACGCAGACCGCGGCCTGGGCCGACTTCGACAACGACGGTTGGCTCGACCTGTTCGTGGGCAACGAATCCTCTGCCGAAGAGCATCATCCCTGTGAGCTATTCCGCAATCAAGGCGATGGTACCTTTATCGACGTGGTGGCAGAAGTCGGCTTGGACGTCGAGGGCTTCGTCAAAGGGGTGGCTTGGGGCGACATTGACAATGACCGCCGACCCGACCTCTACATCTCCCGCCTCGGCCAGCCCAACCTGCTCTTCCACAACGATGGCCCAGACGCCGATGGCCGCTGGCGTTTTTCCGACATAACCGCCCGCGCTGGCGTGAGCCAGCCGACGTTCAGCTTTCCGGTGTGGTTTTGGGACTACGACAACGACGGCTGGCTGGACCTGTTCGTCTCCGGCTACAAGGCCGACGCCGGCGACGTCGCCGGCGACTACATGGGCCTGCCGCACAAGGGCGAGCCACCGCGCCTCTACCGCAACCAAGGCGACGGCACCTTCGCCGACGTGGCCCGCCAGACCCACACCGACAAGGTCCTCTATACAATGGGCTGTAACTTCGGTGACCTCGACAACGACGGCTGGCTCGATTTCTACGCTGGCACCGGCGATCCCGACTACCGTTCGCTAATACCCAACCGCATGTTCCGCAACGCCGCCGGACAGCGTTTCGAAGATGTAACTACTTCCGGCGGCTTCGGGCACCTGCAAAAAGGGCACGGCGTCGCCTTTGGCGATATAGACAACGACGGTGATCAGGACATCTACGCGGTGGTCGGCGGAGCCTATTCGGGAGACGTGTACACCAATGTGCTCTTTGAAAACCCCGGCCACGGCAACCATTGGATCACCCTCAAACTAGAGGGGACCAAGTCGAATCGAGCCGGGATCGGCACGCGGATTCAAGCCCGTACGGAGACGCGGACGATCCACGTCCTCGCCGGGACGGGCGCGAGTTTTGGGGCTTCGACCTTACAACAGGAGATCGGGCTGGGAAAAGCTGAGGTACTCGACGCGCTGACTTTGCACTGGCCGTCGGGCACAGTGCAAACCTTTACCAACGTGCCGGTCGATGAAGTGTATCGGGTTCGCGAAGACGCCACGACCTTGGAGCGCTTGGCCGTCCATCCCCTCGCGCTAGCTACCGAAGGCCACCAAGCGCATCGCCATTAGGCAGAAGAGCCGCTTACAGCCGGGCCAATAGCCGCGCCGCCGTGGCGTGATTCGGGTCCACCGTCAATAACTGCTGCAACGCCTGCCGCGCCTCGGCGAGGTGGCCCAGCCGCTGGTAAGAAAGCGCCATGCTCAAATAGGCTTTGACGTGGCGCGGCTCTAAAGAGAGTGCCGCGGCAAACGCGGCGACCGCCCGCTCGTTCTCTCCGGCCTTCTGCAAGGCCAACCCCAGATTGAAGTGGTGCGAAGCGTCGGCCCGGTTGAGCGCGACGGCTTTTTGGTAGGCGGAGATCGCCTGCGGAAAGTCTCCCATCTGCAAATAGGCCGTTCCGAGGTTGTTGTACGCCGGGGCGTAGTCGAACTCGTCGAGGGCCTCGCGGAAGCGTTCCTCCGCCTTGGTGAACTCGCCCCGCTGCAAAAAGACCAACCCCTGCGCGTTGAGCGCTTCGACGTAGCGCGGCTTGTGGTCTATCGCCTGCTGGTAGTGAATATGCGCCTTTTTCCAATCGCCCTGTCGAGCGTAGAGTAGGCCGAGGTTCTTGTGCGCCTCATAGGCCCCCGCATCCAGCTCTAGCGCCCGCTCATACTCTCCAGCAGCTCTTTCCCAGTCGCCCTGCCGCGCATAAAAGACGCCTAAGTTGTTGTGGGCACCAGCCAAGTCCGGGAACAATTCGACCATCTTCTCCCGCGCCTCGGCCTCGTCGGCCGTCCAGTAAAACTGGAAGAGCGAGAGCGCCACAACCGGCACCGCGAAATAGGCTAACTGCCTGCCAGTTTCGCGGACGTACGAGACCAAACCGCTCGGCAATGTCTGCAAGCCAATGCGGTTGGCCCCCTCCTCGGCATTGATCCCCAGATTGGCTTGATTTTTGCGGTCGCGAATTTTCCAGATGAACCCGTCGAAGTAGTAGTGCAAAAGCGTCGAGGTGATGACGAAAATCTCGACCATTTTGATCGCCTGCTCGGACTTGAGGAAGCCCTCCATCATGTTGATGCTGCCGTAAGCAAAGCAGACCAGCACGTACGCAACCAAGATTGGCAAGGTGCGCGTAGTGAAGAAGGTGCGCAGGAGCTTGGTAGTCCGCTCCTGCCTTTTGACGAGGTTGTTGTTATAGACCCAGACGATGGCGAAGTACTGGATATCGTGGAAAACGGCAAAGGCCGCGTAGCCGATGACGAGGTCGTTGATATGTATCCAGCCGTAGTAGATGATAAACACCGTCGTCGCCATCACCGCGATCTTGGGCAGGCTTATCTTCTGACCGGAGACCGCCCGCCGGACGATATTGGCCAAGTACGCCGCGAGCACGGCCATCGTAACATAGAACAGCCCTTTTTTGAGCAGGAACGTCAATTCGGCCGACAGGAAGGGCACGCCGACCCGCTGGTTGTGGTCGAGGATGCGGTGGAAGTATTCAGGGCTATAGATGACCACCGTTGCAAAGGCACACAAGGTCAACAGCCAGTCGAGCCGGGAATTGAGCTTGGAGAAGATCTTGTTTTTGGCATCGTAGATCCGCATGATGCCGTAGTGCTGCATAAACAAGTGCCAGATCTCCCACACTAGCACCATCAGGAAAAGCCCGTGCAGGGTATTGAATTGCGCCAGCGCCGTCACGATGAGTACGACCACAGGCGCGACGAGGAACTTCTCCTTGAAGGTGCTGAATAGCTCTGGATCGCCGTATGCGCGCATAAAGCCCGGCAGGTGGTGGCCGGTGGCAAATAGCGCCAGCGCGTAGAAGGCGATGGTCTGCGAGTCGAACACGGCCCGCAATGGCAGCATGGTCACCAAGCACAAAAGTGGCGTACCAATAAAAAAGAACAGGTCGCCAAAGGGCGAGATGATCCACTTTTGGTCGCGGTACACGGCTGGGGCGACAGTCATGGCATTCCTCAATAGGCTACGGCTATGGTGCGTATTACTTCACCCTGTCCAGCATCGGCTCCCGCAGCAATGCGGCACACGTAAACCCCAGGCGCAACCCGAGCACCCGACGCATCCAATCCATCCCAACTAAACGACTGCAACACATCCCCACCAGACGCAGTAAGAGCCGCCACCTCCCGACCCGCCAAGTCGAAAATGCGCACGCTCGGAGACGCATCCACCGCCTTGAACAGCGCAAAGCGAATCTGCACGCGGTCGTTAATCCCATCGCCGTTGGGCGAAAACACCGGCGGCACAACCTGCAAATCGCCGATTAGCTGCTCACTGCCGGGTAAGTCCGGCAGAAACACCAAGTTCGCCTGTCGCTCGGCCGCTTCCACCGACTGCCACAGATCGGGACGCGCTTCTTGACCTAAGTCGGCGGCAAAGACCGTAGCATTGCGCAACACCTTAGTGGTGAATTCCACGGCGACCGAATCCGTCCGCACCGTCTCCGGCAAATCTACGAACAGTAGCGAATCCCCCATCGCGCGCACGGCTCTCGGCTCGTGCACCGCACCGCCAATCCACAGCCGCACGTCCGCGGCATGTACTGCGCTCGGCGTGGAAAAACGCAGCCGGTCAAAGCCCGAGTCATCCTCAGTCGCACTCGTCCGCAGCACATACGTAAACCGCGTCGCCTCGTTGGGTACGGCATGGCGCGGCATAACTTGCCCAGCCGCTTGGGCGACCAATGCATCCTCAAAATCCAGCGCCAGCGCGTGCAGCACCGGGGCGACGGCCGGATCCTCGGTGGAAAGAATCAGTTCCAATTGGATAAAACGGCGCGGCGTCTCCGACTTAAACGCCTCGCCGGAAAGCTGGTAGAAGTTGCTCCACGCACTCCAATCGGCTCCCACGACGACCATGGTGTCAATGGGGCCGCGGATGACTTTGGGCAGGCTCCCGTAGCGCGTCTCGGTGACTTCCTCGCCCTTTTTGTCGTAAAACGTGTATAGCTCTTGCAGGACGTTGCCCGACCGCGAGCGCACCTGCAACCGCGTCTGCTCCGGCGTGGTCGCCTCCCAGCGCAGGCGCTCTATCGCCTTAGCCCCACCGTCACCGGCGAGTTGGCCGAGATCGATAAAGCCCGAGCGCAACACCACCTGCGCCGGATAGCCCGGCGAAAAGATCATAAACTCCATCGGATGCGAAAACCAACCTTGGTCCTCGTGGCCGTGCCAGAAGATGTAGCGCATCTTGCGCGGTTGAAAAAGATAGCGGAGGTGGCGAACCTGCCGCGCGGATGCCAACGCCGCGTCAATGGCCATGTCCTCGCGCAACAGGAAGGTCAGATCCAGATCTCCGCCCGTGGTGAGCCGCCCGTCTGAGAACAGGATGTTGTAGCCGCGCCCATGGTGCAGGCCTTCAAACAAAAAACTCGACGTTCCTTCACCTCGAGTTTTAAAATATATAAACATCTCGTCGATCCAGAACAGCGCCCCCAAATCCACCTGCCACCACAACCCGCCCTCGCGCCAGCCGCCCTTACTCCCCCCCGAAGTGAGGATATTGCCGAAGGTGTCCATATTGCCGTCGAACATGTTCTGCGGCTCACGCGCCAGCAGGCCGTGTTCAAAGCGCCCACCTCGTTCCAAGGTCCCCAAGCTGACGTTGTCCCCCTCGGCAAGAACCTCTATTTCGGCTAGGGCTGCATCACGGCTCTTTTCATCGGCGACGATGCGGATCAGCCGCACCATTTGGAAGTCCTGCTCGGCATTCAAATCGACGTCTCTGTTCGCGTCGAGCACCCGCGTGGTATCCAGCGCACTGCCCAGCAGCGGAATCGCAATGGTCGTCTCGACGTTAGGCTTAGTCGTCTGGAAGATCTTGCGATAGCGGAACACGTCGTCTTGGGCCTGAATCCGAGCACCCTGAGTAATAAAGACGCTAAATTGCCGCAAGGGCCGAGCGCCCTCATCATCGGGGAACCTCAGCTTGATCTCCCGCGCCAGTACTGGCCGTCCCAAGTCGATATCGACCGACCAATCGACGAGTTGGTCTGCTACATCGGGCTGCCAATAGGTTGTGGAGTCGCCATCTATGAGCTTGGGCGCGTCTGCCTCATTGCTGCCGACGCGCCATATTCCGCCTTGGACCTCGCCGCGCTTCTTAGAAGGGTGAGTGAAGAGGTGGGCGTCGAGGACGGCATTGATCTGCTTGCGAAATTTCTTCAGCTTCAGCGAGCCATCGTCGGCAAACTGGACGATATCCACCGGAATATCCCAAGTCTCCCACGCCGCCGGAGTGTCGAAGCGGACTTCCTCCGCTCGGCTCGAATCGCAGATGAACAGGCCCAAGAGCAAATGGCAAACCCTGTATTTTCCCCTCATCATACGCTCTAATCCGCCTCAATAGGCTACGGCTACGGTGCGTATTATTTCCCCCTGCCCCGCATCGGCACCCGCAGCAATGCGGCACACGTAAACCCCAGGCGCAACCCGCTCACCCGACGCGTCCAACCCACCCCAGCTAAACGACTGCAATACATCCCCACCCGACGAAGCAAGAGCTGCCACCTCCCGACCCGCCAAGTCGAAAATGCGTACACTCGGAGACGCATCCACCGCCTTGAACAGCGCAAAGCGAATCTGCACGCGGTCGTTGATCCCATCGCCGTTGGGCGAAAACACCGACGGCGCAACCTGTAAATCGCCGATCAGTCGCTCACTGCCGGGTAGATCCGGCAAAAATACCAAGTTCGCTTGCCGCTCAGCCGCCTCGACCGACTGCCACAGATCGGGACGCGCTTCTTGCCCTAAGTCGGCGGCAAAGACCGTGGCATTGTGCAGCACCTTCGTGGTAAACTCCACGGCGACCGAATCCGTCCGCACCACCTCCGGCAAATCGACAAACAGCAGCGAATCCCCCACCACCCGCACTCCGCTCGGCTCGCGCGTCACGCCGCCAATCCACAACCGTACGTTCTCAGCATCCACAGCACTAGGCGTAGAAAAACGCAACCGGTCAAACCCTGAGTCGCCCTCCGTGGTACTCGTCCGCAGCACATACGTAAACCGCGTCGCCTCGTTAGGTACGACGTGGCGCGGTGCAATCTGCCCGGCTGCCTGGGCGACCAACGCATCCTCAAAATCCAGCGCCAGCGCGTGCAGTACCGGAGCCACAGCCGGATCCTCGGTGGAGAGAATCAGTTCCAATTGGATAAAGCGGCGCGGCGTCTCCGACTTAAACGCCTCGCCGGAAAACTGGTAGAAGTTGCTCCACGCGCCCCAATCGGCTCCTACGGCGACCGTGGTGTCGATGGGACCTCGAATGACCTTGGGCAGGCTGCCGTAGCGCGTCTCGGTGACTTCCTCGCCTTTTTTGTCGTAGAACCTGTAGAACTCTTGCAGGGTATTGCCCGACCGCGAGCGCACCTGCAACCGCGTCTGATCGGGCGTGGTCGCCTCCCAGCGCAAGCGTTTGATGGCCTTGGCGCGACCATCGCCGGCGAGTTGGCCGAGGTCGATAAAGTCCGAGAGCAACACCACCTGTGCAGGGTATCCCGGCGAGAACAGCATCAACTCCATAGGGTGGGAAAACCAGCCGGTATCGGTCAGCGAATGCCAGAACAAGTAGCGGATCTTGCGCGGCGCAAACGCGTAGCGATGGCGGCGCAAGTTCCGCTCAGCGCCGGTTAGCGGCGCTGGCTCGAAGATCAGCGGTGTGTAGTCGATGTCGCCGGCAATGGTGCGCCGTCCATCGGAAAAGAGGATTTGATAGCCAGAACCGGCCTGCAATCCCTCAAACAGAAAGCTCGACAAGCCCTCGCCGCGATGCTGCCAGTAGATGAATGCCTCGTCCAGCCAGAACAGCGCCCCCAAATCAACTGACCACCACACCCCACTCTCGCGCCAGCCGCCCTTGCTCTGGACAGTGAATATATTGCCGTACGTATCGGTGATGCCGTCGAACATGTTCTGCGGCTCACGTGCCAACAGGCCGTTGTCGAAGCTGCCGCCGCGCGCCAAGACTCCGAGACTTATGTTGTCGCCCGCGGCAACTACCTCCACTTCGGCTAAAGCCGCGTCGGCGCTCTTTTCGTCGGCGCGTACGCGCACAAAGCGCACCATGCGAAAGGTGTTCAGCGCGGCTGGTTCCAGCCCGAGGCTTTGGTCAATGACTCGCGTTACATCGCGCTCACCGACCAACTCGATATCGACGACCTGCTCTTGGTTGGGCTGGGTTGTCTGAAAGGCTTGATCGAATTTGAAGACGTCGTCCGTGGCTTGGATGCGCGCACCATTGGCCGTGAAAACGCTAAATTGCCGCCAGGGACGCGCTCCTGCGCGGTCGGGAAACACCAAGCGAATGCGCTCGGCTAGCACGGGCCGCCCCAAGTCGATAGTCACCACCCAATCGACCAGATCGTCGGACTGGCTAGGTTGCCACACCGTCTCCAGATTTCCGTCCATGATGCGCCGAGCCGCGGTCGGATTGGATCCAGCCTGCCAGATCCCCCCCTGGACCTTGCCACGAGTCTGGGTGGGTTGGGTAAAGAGATGGGCATCGAGAGTGGCGTTGATCTGCTTGCGGAATTTTCTCAGTTCCAGCGAGCCGTCGTCCGCAAACTGGACGATATCGACCGGAACTTCCCAAGTCGCCCACTCGGAAGGGGTGTCGAAGCGGATTTCCTCGGCACGGCTCGCACCGCAGATGAACAGGGCCGTGAGCACGCAGCCAATCCCGTGTTTTCTCCGCATCCTACCGCTCTAACCCGGTTAGTAGGCCACCTCGACGACGCGCAACTCAATGGCGTCGCCTGAGTCTGCGTTTACGTCTATGCGCCAGAGGTAGATGCCCGGAGGCACGGTGGCACCGCCCGCATCTTGGCCATTCCACGTAAAGCGGCGGGTCGGCCCCTCTGCGACTGGCGTCAATTGGGCCACGGGCCGGCCGACCAAGTCGCGCACCTCGACCATAGGCACCGCATCTTGGGCCTTGAAGACGACAAAGCTCAACTCCACAGCGTCGTTGACTCCATCGCCATTGGGCGTGAGCACTCGGCTCGAAAGCTGTAAGTCGCCAATCAAGCGGTCGCTGTCGGCCAGTTCGGGTAATAGCACTACGTTGGACCGGCGCTCGGCCGGCTCGACGTCCTGCCACAAGCCAGGCGCGTCGCTCAGGCCCAGATCGGCATCTACGACTGCGGCGTTCCGCACTAATCTCGTGGTGAAGGCGACCTGCACGGAGTCCCCTTGGACTACCTGCGGCAAGTCGATCAGCAGCGAATCCGCGGCAATGTTCATAGCCGTCGGTGCAACCACCTGACCAGCGACTGTCACCTCGACTTCATCGGCCCGCACCAAGTCGGGCACAACCAAGCGCAGGCGGTCAAAACCCTTGTTATCCGCGGTCACGGACGGCCACAGCATATAGGTGAAACGGGTATCCTCGTTGGGCTTGGCTTGGCGGGGCAGAATCGATCCGTGCGCCTCATTGACCAGCGCATCAACGAATTCCAATTCGACCGAGCGCACCGTGGGAGCTACCTCCGGGTCTTCCGTGCTCATAACCAACTCTAGCTGCACAAATTTGCGCGGCGAGTCCGACTTAAAAGGCTCGCCCGACAGCTTGTACACGTTGCTCCACTCGCTCCAAGCCTCCCCGACGACGACCGAGGTATCCACTCGGCCCCGCAGTACCTTGGGCGAGCTGTTCCACTTCTCCTCAGTTACTACCTCGCCGATCTTGTTGTGAAAAGTGTACACCTCGCCCATCTCGTTACCCGAGCGGGAGCGCAGTTCGATCTGAGTATTGGGCGGTAGATCGGCATCGTAGTGGATGGCCTTGATCACCTTGGGCTGCCCATCGCCAGCGAGCGCGCTCAGATCCAAAAAATTCGATTGGATCACGACTTCGGCCGGGTGGCCTGGGGAGAACATCTGTAGCTCCATGGGATGGGCGCGCCAGCCCAAGTCGTGCAGGGCCAGCCAGAAGATGTGCCGCACCTTGCGCGGATTGAACAAATACCGGTAGTGCCGCTTGTATTGCTCGCGGGCATTGGTCCACTCCGGTTCAAAAATCCACGTATCAAAGTCGATGTCGCCGGACAGGGTCTTGGTGCCGTCAGAAGAGAAAAAGGTGTACCCCGTGCCGGCGTTGTTGGTACCCAAGCGGAAGTCAGCGAGGCGCTCGCCAGCTTTTTGCCAATAGACGAACGCATCGTCAACCCAGTAGGTCGCCCCCAAATCAACCTGCCACCACAAGCCCCCTTCAAGGGCCGTGCCGCGCGACTCGGTAAACTGCTGATGCACCTCGATGACCCCGTACGTATTGAGGTTGCCGTCGAGCCAAAAGAAGGGGTCGGTCGCCCGCGATCCATTGATGTACGTGCCGCCCTTTGCCTCGACCCCAAGGCTGATATTGTCGCCAACGGTAATGACCTCAATTTCGGCTAGCGCGCCGTCGAGCTGGTGTTCATCGACGAGGAAGCGGATGAACTGGATCATCTGCCACCTCGAATTGGCGGCCACCCGCGAATCCGCTTGACCGGTCGCCACTACCTTGTTGCGGCCTCCCGTGGTGGCAGTATTGGCATCGCCGGTAAACTCCGGAGCGGTAAAGTCCGCGCTGCCACCGGCGGCGCTTAGTTGTTCCACCGCACGGGTGGTATCTTCCACGGCCGGTTTGAACCCAAAGCTGACATACGTATCCAAGTTGGGTTTAGTTGTGCGATAGATCGGCGCGAAGCGATATACATCCTCTAAAGCCGCCACGTGGGCACCCGTAGAGGCGAAAACGCTGAACTGACGGAAGGGTTTGGCCCCCTCTTCATCGGGGAAGTGGATGCGGATCTCTTTGGCCAGTACCGCGCGGCCCAGGTCGATTTGCACGATCCACTTGTCGAGCGGGTCGCTGCCGGCTGGCTGCCAAAAGGTGGCGGCATCCCCGTCGATGATTCGGGGAGCGGCGTTGGGGTTACTCAGCGCCGACCAGATGCCGCCGGCCACATCCCCGCGCTCATTGGTCGGGTGGACGAAGAGATGGGCGTCGAGCGCGGCGTTGATGTCCTTGTGGAACTTGATCAGCCCCAAGTGCCCCTCTGGGGTGAAGACGTTTAACTGCGGCTTAAGCGACCAGTTGACCTCCCAAGCCTCTTGGCTGTCAAAGGTGAGAAACTCAGCGTGCGCGTAGCAGGCGAGTATCATCACTAAGGCGATGGCGCGATTGGACATGAGTGCTTTCCTCAGTAAGCGATGTTGATGGGTCGCAGTTGTAGGGCGCTCTTGTCTTCGGCTTCGATGCCGACACCCAAAAGGTACAGGCCCGGGGCGAGCGTCTCACCGCGCTGGTCGCGACCATCCCAGTGCAATTGCTGGGGGCCGGACCCCTGCTGGCCGCGCTGGACTTGAGCCACCCGGCGACCGTCTAGCGAAAACACTTGCAATTGCACTGGCACCGATTGCGGCAGCGCAAAAAGCGAGTAGGAAATGACCAACTCGTCGTTGACCCCGTCGCCGTTGGGGGTGATCACGCCGCTGGAAAACTGCACATCTTGCACTAATTGCGGATTGGCCGCGCTCGCAGCCAAAACCCGCAGACTGTTGGTACCGATCGCATCGCTGACGTCCCCACTTTCGACAGGCTGCGGTAGCTCGGTGCCACCGGAGTTGAAGACCTCGCCTTCAAAGGTGCGCGCAAAGTCGAAGACTTCGGCGGAAAAGGTCACCCGCAAGTTCGGGTTGTATGCACTGCTTATGCGCTGCGGCAACTGTACCTCAAAGCCGTCGTCCACAATTTCTATCCCAGCCGGATCGGTTGCGACTCCATCTACTTCCAGCCCTTTGAACTCGGTCTGTGCGCTACCCGTGCTAATCCGCAGGGCGTCAAACCCCCCCTCACCAGCCGCGAATTCCGCCTTGATGTCGTAGGCGAAGTCCGTCATCTCTCCCAAGGGAACTTCGGCCACACCGCGCGCCGGGTTAGGCTGGCCGAGCTCGGCCACTTCGGCCACGACGCGGCTAGCCAATATCGGCGAGGTCTCAATCCACAGGGAATCGAGGCGCACAAACTCGTCGAATCGCTCGCTGTGCAGCACCACCTTGACCTGCAAATACGACCCTCGGTTGAGGTTGAGGGGTTGATCGGACTCAGTGGTCGGAAAAGACCAGAACGTCCAGTTTTCTTGGTCGTACTCAATGCCAGCGCGGAGCCCCGGCTTAGGCCGAGTAGAAAGGGTCAGAGTGCCGCCCAGCCCGTCGGCATTCGTAACGGCCGCGCTCTGGTTTTTCAGCACGCCTTGATAGCGGGCTTGCTCAACGACGACGCGCGTCCCCATATCCGTAAACTCGTAGTAGATGTCCGGATCTGAGTCGATTCCGGTGCGCGCTTCGATCTCGATCTGCACGTTGGCGTCTGGGGCTTCCTCGGCCACGCCGTTGACTAGGCGCATGGGCGTGGCCTTCCAGAACAGCCGACCGAAGTTGACGACTGTGCCGAGGTCAAAAATGAGCGTCTTGTACGTGGCCCGCTTGGGGATTCCCTCTCCCCAGAGGAAGAACTCAGCCACCGTTCCCTTGCGCGCCGTGCCCGAATGCCCAGACGACTGATTCGTCGCCTCGTCGAGGATTGAATTCTTGCGCTTGTAGCGCACGTAGCGCACGTATTGCAAGGGAAAATCCGCGGCTATCTTGGGGACCACGTTCTCGCGCGCCTCGACGATGACTTCCCCAATGGGATTGGACGTGTTCAGCACATCGTTGTTGGTGTCTGGGGCTATCGACACCTCAAAGGCCGGGATGGAGTCTTCTTCTAGCGGGGTCCCGTCCGAGCGGAAAAACCCCTTGTCCGGCGTGCTCATGGCAAAGCGGAACAGCGGTACCGGCACCCCTAGGTCAATGGTGTAGTACTCGCTGTTAATGCTGTTGCTGGTCACCGGATTGTACGTCGCGCCATTGCCGTCGATGAGGTTGAGCGCGTTGTCAACCGTCGATGAGGTGCCGCAGCAACCCTTCCAAGCGCGGGGCCGCTCACCATCGACAAAACCTAGCTCGTCCGGAGCCTTTTTCGGCGACCAATTTTCGAGCAGAGGAAAGACCGTCGTATCCGAACTCACCAGCACTGGCTGGATCGAGTTATTCGGTCCGGTAAAGTCAATCATTACCTGGGCCGAGTCGCTATCGGCCCAGCGAAGGCCGCTGCCGCCGATCTGCCACAAAGAAATGTCCGCGGCCGCGGCCGTAGCTGATGCTGCGGCAAGGAACCAAAGCCAAAAATTCGCTAGACGTTTCATGGTTTTACTCTCCCGATATACTAGATATATAGTATAATAAAATTTACGGAAGCGGCGCTGTTTTCTTTTTATGAAGGCTTGACCAGCGCGTACTTTTCGAGCGCGTCGTCGTTAATGCCCCATGTATCGCGCCATTTGTCGCGCAACTGCAAGTTGAGGGTGCGCAATTCGCGCTGCTGTTTTTCTTGGCGGGCCAAGTAGTGGGCCTTCTGTTGGACCAAGTTGTATTCCTGCACTCGCTTGGGCCGGCGCTGCAAGACCTTGAAGATTGAAAAAGCCCGTTCCAAAGGCTGAGGATCGCGCAGAGAAGCCGGCAAGGGATCGACTAGTTCAATCGGACCTTGCAACTCCCTTTCGGGCGCGGATACGGCCGCGTCCATCAGCTCCTTGTACACGATCTTTTCAAATGCGCGCAGCGCGTAGAGGCCGCCGTTTTCGTCCGCATCGCGGCGGATGCTGTGCTTGGTTGCCAACGCGGCCATATCGGCCCCGTTGCGAATTTGCTCCAGCAGCTCTTGGGCGAGCGACTCGTCGGCGACCATGATTTCTTGGACGATGATTTCCTCTGGCGCCCAGAACATCTCTGGATGCGCCTCGTAGTGGGCGCGCGCTTCCTCTTCGCTCACCGCTAAGGCGTCTTCGAGCAGTTCTTCCCACAGCCCTTGCAGCAGCAGTCGCTCCTTTTCGGCTGTCACCTTCTCCTGCACCTCGGGCCGCTCGGCGTATCCTCCGCGCTCGGCCGCCAAGCCCAACAGCAGGTCAGGTGCTCCACGGCGGCGGATCCGGTCGTCGAGCACGGCGCTGTCGATTTGGGCGCGGCCCAGCCGCGTATTGTGCAACAAGTTGCTGCCCTGCTGCACGGTGATAACGCCGCCCTCGTACTCGTAAAGCGGGGCGGCCCACTCCTCGGGCGCAAGCTGCGGCGCACCAAGCTGTTGGTTCCAAGCCGCGACAAAGCGCCGCACCTGCTCCTCCACCGGGCGCAAGCCGCTCTCGACGACCAGCTTATCGATGTGCTCGCTGCGCAAGTTCTCGATTTTTTCGAGAAAAGTCGCCCGCTGGATCACCGTGCGATACTTCTCAAAAGGCACCAACTTCTTATCTACTACCTTGGCGATTTCCCATCCTTGGGGCGTGCGAAAGGGCTGGCTGACTTCACCTACGTCCAACGAGAACACGCGCTCGTACACTCGGTCTGAGACCCGGTCGAAGGCATAGTACGAATCAAACCGGCCCCCCTCGGCCGCCGTCGCCTCGTCCAGCGAGTGCTTGCGCGCCATGTCCTCAAAAGTAGCCCGGCCAGATTCGATCTCCGCGTAGATGGAATCGGCGCGATCGCGACTGTCGAGCAAGATGTGCGCCCCGCGCACGGCGTGGCGGGCTGGATGCGCGGCAAAATTGGCTCGCAACTCGTCTTCGGAAATCTCGATTTGCAGACCGACTTGCTCGCGCAGATAGGCTTCGATCATGGCCTTGTGCTGGGCGAGTTCCACAGCCTTGATCCATTCGGGGTTTTTGTCCAGGTCTCGTGCGTACGCCTCGCGCACCATGAGCTTGATGTCGATCAAACTGATCAGGTGCTCGCGATGCTTTTCCACGCCTTGGGCCAAAGAGCGGTGCTGCGGTTGGATCCGGGCTTCGTAGCGGCGGAATTCGCGTTCGTCAATTAGGTCGTCGCCAACTTGGGCCAAGGCGGTACCAGGCACCACTAAACCACCCCCCTCGGCGACCGGGATCGCCGGCTCTTGGGCACAGCAAAAAAGGAATGTGCAGACGGCAAGCCCTACCCATTTTCTCACATTATTGGTCATCTTTTTGCTTTCTAAGCAAGGCGTCGGCCATGCGTTTGTGTTCTTCACTTTTGGCAATCTGCCCCAGCCGCTTGTAGGCTTCGGCCAAGGCTTGGTGAGCACCGAGCCAGTTTTCGTCGAGCGCGAGCGCACGGTTGAGCATGGCAATGGCCTCATCCGTGCGCTGCTGATTCAAATAGACCTGCCCGAGCGCGGCAAAGGCGGCCACATGCTCGGGGTCTTGTTCAATGATCTGCTGATAGGCCGCTGCCGCTTGATCGAAATGCCCGGTGCGCAAGTAGATGTTGCCCATGTTGTTCAGCGCCCGCACGTGGCCGGGATGGATCCGCACGGCTTGGGCGTAGTGCGGCAGAGCCACGCCGGTAAACCCCAAGCGATTATATATAAAACCTAAGCTGTAATGGGCGTCGGCGTCGTCTGGATCGCTGCGCAGTTGCTCGCGATAACGCTGGATATCCCCCTCGACCTGCTTGACCTTCTCGTACGCAGCAAGGGATTTTTCGCCGGCTGCTTCGCGGCCCTGCCGCAGGTGGATCTGGCCCAGCAGCCGGAAGGACTCGGCCAGCCCAGGTTCGATTAGGATGGTCCGGCGGAAGCGCTCGGCCGCCGCCGTAAGATCGTTTTGGCCCATCTGGATCCTCCCCAATTGCAGATGCGCCTCCGCATAGGTGGTGTCGGCTGCCAGCGTGCGCTCAAAGTACTCGACCGCCCCCTCGTCGTCGCCCTTTTGGAGCTTGATCTCTCCCATCGCGTAGAGCGCCCGCGCGTTTTTCGGCGCGGCCACCAAGACCTGTTGCAGGGTTTCGCTGGCATCGGCATAGCGGCCCAAACTGGCGTACACCAGCCCAAGGTTAAAGCGGGTGTGGAGATGTTCAGGCCGCAGCGCCAAGGCGCGCTCGTATTCGTGCGCGGCGTCGCCCAACCGCCCCTGCTTGCTGTACACCGCCGCTTTGTTGCGTCGCGCTGGCGCATACGTCGAATCCAAGGCCAAAGCCGCGGCAAACGCGGCGTGGGCTTCGTCGTAGCGGCTTAGCTTCAGATGCACATTGCCCAAGGCGACGAGCCATTCAGGGTGATCGGATTCGAGGGCCACGGCCATTTCATAAAATTGGGTCGCCTCTTCGGGCTGGCCCAAGGCCAAGTGGATTCGGCCCAGCGTGGCCAGCACCTCGCCCGACTGCGGATGGCGCTTGCGCGCCTCCCCGTACACCTCGAGCGCATCTGCGTAGCGCTTCTGCCGCAACAGGGCGCGCCCGATCAGCAGCGGATCTTCAACCGGAGGCGGCTGCATTACCGGCTGAGCGGGCGGGGCTTCCGGCTTGGTCTCGCAGCCGACTGCCAGCGCAATGCTCAGTGCGAACGAAATCCATTTAGTCACTGACTGGTCTCCTCCTCTATGGCCACGTATTGCCGCCCGGGCAGAGTCTCGACAACTTGGATGACGCCGGACGGCCAGCGAATTTCAACCCGCTCGGCGACCTCGGCATTCCCAAGACCAAAGAGCACGCGGGGGTCATTCGACGACAGATAGCTCGCATTGCGGCGAACCTCGCGCACTAGGGTGCGGCCGCCGGTCGTCAGCGCGACCCGCGCCCCAATGGCATCGCGATTGGTCGCCGCACCGCGCAACCTAAGTCCCAGCCACCCGCCGACAACTGAGTCGTTGCGCAACAGGGCCGGCCGCTCGTTGGAGTTGTTCACCGCAATATCCAAATCGCCATCGCTGTCGATGTCGCCGAACGCAGCCCCGCGACTGACCTGTACCAGCGCGAGGCCCGAGCCGCGGTCGCTGCTATCAACAAAGATGCCCTCGCCGACATTTTCAAGTAGCTGATTGCGCTGCGCGTACGCCGCCGCCCGATCGACCTTTTCCACGTTGTCGTACACGTGGCCATTGGCGACAAACAGGTCGAGATCGCCGTCATTGTCGCAGTCGAAAAACCCCGTGCCAAACCCTAAAAAGGCCATGCTGGCGCGGGTAATCCCCGACGCCACGGTCGCGTCCGCAAAGAACCCCCCACCCAAGTTGCTGTACAGAGTATTGCTCTCCCACTGGAAGTTGGTCACGAACAAATCCAAGTCTCCGTCGCCGTCTGCATCGGCCATGTCAACGCCCATCCCGGCCTCAGCGACTCCTTCGCCGTTGAGGCTGGTGCCGCTGGCAAGTCCGCGATCGACAAAGCGCGTGCCGTCATTGCGGTAGAGCATGTTGGGCACGAGATCGTTGGCCAAGTACAGATCGGGATCGCCGTCTTGATCGTAGTCGCCAAAGACGACCCCCAACTCCTTGCCCGCCACGCTGACGAGGCCGAAGGCCGCCGTGCGGTCGGCAAAAACGCGGCCCTCGTTGATATAGAGGCGATCGACCTGACCGTCGAACTTGCGCGGGTCGCAGTAGAGCCGCTCCTCGCTGTTGCCGATCCGGCACACGAGCGGGTTTTCGGTCGGGTAGTCGAGGTAGTTGCCGACGAATAGATCCAAATCTCCGTCGAGATCCACGTCGGCAAAGGCCGCGCTCGTCCCCCATCCCGGGCAACCCACGTCGGCCGTAGCTGTAACGTCGGCAAAGCGACCCGCACCGCGATTATGGAAGAGCACGTTAGGCCCAAAATTGGTGACGTAGAGGTCGGCCCAACCGTCGTTGTCGTAGTCGCCCACAGCTGCCCCCATGCCGTAGCCGCGATCGCCGACGCCAGCCCGCGCCGCCTGTTCTGAAAAGCGGCCCGCACCTTCATTGCGAAAAAGCGCGTTGGCCGCTTCAGGCTCGCTTGATAGCCGGGGTAACCGCCCGGCATTGACCAAGTAGAGGTCGAGCGCACCATCGCCGTCGAAATCCAAAAACGCGGCCCCAGAGCCATAGGTCTCGGGCAAATAGCGCGCGCCGGTCGCGCCGCTGCGGTGAATGAAATCGATCCCAGCCGATTGCGCGATATCGACAAAGCGCGATTCCGCCGCCGCACTGCAACAAAGCAGCAGGACTATTCCGTATCGCGCCTTCACGGCCCCGGCCTCGGTACTGGCCCAAACCCCTCGGCGACGAGCCCCGCGCCGTGCCGGATGGTGATCAGCCGATTGCCCGCCACCCCATCGATGCGCTCTTCCACTCCATCGGGCCAGCGCACCACGAGGTAATCGGCCTCAGTCGCCGCCCCCAAGCCGAAGTGCAGCCGCAGATCGTCCTGCGACAGGTAGCTCGTGCCCGCACGCACCTCCCGCATCTGCACCGCACCACCCACCGACACCGAGACTCGCGCACCAATGGCATCTGTATTCCCGCCATCGCCGAGCAGCCTCACCATCAGATAGTTGTGGCGATTGCCCCCGTCGTTGCGCAGCACAGTCGGCGTGTCGTCGATATTGACTATCACAATGTCCAAGTCACCGTCGTTGTCCAAATCGCCGAAGGCCGAGCCGCGACTCGACTTTTCTACTGCTAGGCCCGAGCCCGAGGCTGTACCGACCTCGACAAATTCGCCGTCGCGATTCTCAAACAGGTGGTTGCGCTGGGCGTAGCGGGTCCCTAAATCGCGGCGGTCAACAGCCGGGTACACGTGGCCGTTGGCGACGAATAGGTCGTCATCACCGTCGTTGTCGCAATCGAAAAAACCCGTGCCCCACCCCAAGGAGCTGATGCTCGCACGGCCTAGGGTCGAACTGAAACTAGCGTCGGTGAAAAACCCCCGGCCATTGTTCTCGTAGAGCGAGTTGTTGTCGTGCGAGAAATTGGTGACAAAGAGGTCAAAATCGCCGTCTTGATCGTAGTCGCCGCCCGCCAAACCCATACCGCCCTGTTCGCGACCGTCCTCGCTGTACGCAGTCGCCGACAGGAGCGATACGTCCGCAAATCCGCCTTGGTCGTTGCGGTACAGTACATTCGGCGTCGAATCATTGGCAATGTAGATGTCCAAGTCGCCGTCCTCGTCCCAGTCGCCGGCCAGCGCGGCAAAACCATAGTACTCGTAGTCGGCAATGCCAAAAGCCTCACTGGCGTCGGTAAAAGTCCAACCCGCACTCGGGCCGTCGTTGCGATAGAATTGATCCCGCTCGCCCGGCATCCCGCGCGGGCCGCAGAATACGTCTATCCCGCGCCAGGTGCAATAGCTCGGATCAACCGGGCGAAATGCCGGGTCAAAGTCGATGTAATTAGCCAAGTAAAAGTCCAAGTCGCCGTCGAGGTCGTAGTCGCCAAAGGCCGCAGCCGAACTCCAGCCGCTAAAGTCCACGCCCTGCTCGGCCGCCACATCGACAAACGTGCCGTCGCCCTTATTTTCGTACAGGGCATTGGGACCGTAGTTCGCCAAGTACAGATCGGGCCACCCATCGGCGTTGTAGTCAGCCGCCGTGGCCCCCATACCCCAGCCCACGTGCGCGACGCCAGCCTCTCGGCCAACGCCGGTAAAGCGCCAAGCGCCGTCATTGCGGTACAGCTCGGCGCGGGGTTCGCGGCCCGGGGCGTATCCGGCGATACGCGAGCCGTTGACGATAAAAATGTCCACGTCGCCATCGAGGTCGTAGTCTAAAAGGGCCGTCCCGCCCGTATTGCATTCGACGATGTGCTCTTTTTGCGGCGTCCCCGATACGGTGCGCAATTGGACCCGCACTTCGGCGGCTACATCGACAAAACTAGGCCGCGTCTCCTCGCTTTCACACCCTGCCAATGCCCAAATAGCGACTAGTACAAACCACATTTACTGTTGCGCCCTCAAGGCTGTGGCCTCGACGCGAGCCGCACGGCCTTCTGCTACGTGACCCTGCTGGATCAACGCAGTCCCCAAGCCGTCGAGGGCTGAGGCCATGCTCCCGTCAAGAGACAAGGCGCGGCGAAACGCAGCGACCGCCTCCGCGTACTCGCCGAGCGCCAAGCTGTTGTTGCCTATATTTTCAAAGGCCAACGCGTAGTCGGGCTTGTGGCGGACCGCGCGTAGCAAAAAGGGCCGAGCAGCCGCGTGTTGCTCTTGCAGCGAATAAATCACCCCGATGTTGTGGCTGGCCTCCGCGTACGTGGAATCGAGCGCCAAGGCCGCCTCAAACTGTTCGAGTGCTGCCGTCAACTCCTTCCTGCGCAAATAGACCAACCCCAAGTTGAAATGCGTGGCCGCCTGCTTGTTGGTCGCCAGCGGCACGGCCTGGCGATAGAGCAAGCGGCGGTAGTGGTCCTCGTCCATCGTCGCGCTACTCAACTGCTGGAAAAGCTCGATCATTCGCGCGCCCTCAGCGTCGCGGCCCGTACGCGCATAGAGCGTGCCCAAGCTGTAATAGGCCGAGGTGTAACCCGGGTCTGCGGCAATGGTCTGCTCCATGGCTGCCATGGCCTGCGGATCGTCCTGTAAGCGCAAGTACACCAACGCCAAGTAATAGTGGGCGTGCGCTAAGTCAGGGTCGAGTTCAGTAGCCTTCAGCAGCGCGGTCTTGGCGTTTTCATTGTCGCCGCGCGAACACAGCACAAAGCCCAACACAAAGTGCCCATAGCCGCTCTGCCCGGCCAGTTGCAGCCCCTCTTCGACCGTTGCAAGCGCCTTTTCATATCCGTCACCGCGCTCGTTGTACAGCAGCGCCAAGGCCCAGTACACCTCGGCAAAAGCCGGTGATTTTTCAAGCGCACGTTTAAAGGCAGCGATGGCCTCGCTCTTGCGGTGCTCTTTGGCTAGGGCAATCCCGAGATAGTAGTGAACATCCGCGTCGTCGGGCGCAATCGCAACCAGTTCGGACAGCACCTCAACGGCGCGGCGCGTGCGGTCCTTTTGCAGGTAGAGCCATCCCAAGGCCAACAGCACCTCTGGGTCGGTGGGGTTTTGCTCGTAGGCGCGTTGGTAGAATGCAAGGGACTGGGGCGTGGCAGGCTTTTTGAGGACGTGGCGTTCCAAGGCGCCACAGCCGATCCCTCCGAGAAGGACAACCAGCCCTATCCACGCCACGGCAAGACGCATGTCCATTTGTTAGGCAGTAAAGCGCCCGGCATCTCCACTAGAGAACGCCGGGCGCTTTGGATCCACAGAGAAATAGTGCAGCCCCTAATCCTGGAGGCCGGCGAAAACCCGAATAAAGAGTAGAGAGTTGGTTTCGGTCGCCTCGGCAAAGGCCCGGCGCTCCCAGCGAAAGCCCGTATTCATGGTCAAGGAATAACCCAGATACGCCGATCTGTTGGAAAGCTGTAAGGCCAACACCGAACCCGTGAAGTCATCGACATATCCAGGCGGCAAGATCTCTGGGCGCTCTTCAAGATTGCGGAAGAGATTGAGCTCGACGCCGTATTCGATAAAGGTCCCGGGCAGGAGAAAGTACTTCGAGGTCAGCATGTAAAACTGCGACCACTCGGTGATATCGAGGTCGGTGCTAAAGGTTGGGTTGATCTTGCGATACACGCTTTTGTAGCGCGGCCAGAAAGACAGGTTGTCGGTAATCGGCAGCGGATAATCAACCTTGTTGATCGCGCCAAAAAAGAGGCGATTGTCTTTGACCTCGGCCTGCTCGCCGCGCTGACTAAACCAGTCGTATTTCACCTTGTTGTAGATATTCAGGTTTTTAAGGCGCAGATAATCAAACGTCAGATAGCCAGTCCAAACGAAGGTGTCTTGGGCGATCAGTGGGTCAATGGTTTCGCGAAATCCGTCTGGATCGACCCATTGGATCACATCGTCTTCGATGTCGTCTTGGACCGAGCGAGCGTATTGGAAAGCCCGAGCCTCAATGCCCGGCCATTTCCACTCGCCCGTGACTACCGCATAGCTCATTTGCGCACTGCGCTTGGAACTGATCTCGTCGGCCGTGGAGTAGCCCACCGTCGCCTTGATGGCTTCGGTCAAGTAAACGCCCCCGTACACGTTGTAGCCATCGCGGTCGTGTCGGTAGGGATAGTCGGCGAACGTATCGTTCTCAAAGCGATCGATGACGTTGTTGTTATTCATGTCAACGCCAAAGAGGAACTCAGGTGGATCGACGTTGTAGCGCAGGAATGGCTCGGCGAAATCCGGCTGGCTGTTGTCGTTTTGGTTAAAGTCCGAGATAAAGTCCGAGTTCTCGTCGTACCCAGGGAAGACCTGCGGGTCGGCTTGGCCACCGGTGCCAAAAGGCGATTCGCCAAAGGCGTTGTCGCCGTTTTGCCACAGGCGCTTCCAGTCGGCAAAGCGATCTTGGTCGTCGTTGTCGTCAACCGCTTCAAAGGAATAGCGCTCCGGGTGTTCGTAGTCGATGAAACCCCGCGCATCCGAGATAAACGCATTGGTCCGGTACTCAGGCTCCAGACGGTAGAATTCCCCGTACGCGAAAAACGGATACGCGTCCTGCGAGGCCGTGATGTAGTAGGCCATGCCCTCGTCTTGGGCGAGGGCGTGATCTTGGAAGTTCTGGTTGGGAAAGCGGCGAAACGCCCGGCTGAAAGCAAGCTCCGAGCGCATATTGAAACCCTTGATATCGTCTATATCAAAGTTGAAGCCGATGATGTCCTTGCCGGTGGGCAGGCCGTATTCAAAACGGATGAAGCGCTGGTTGGAGCCATCGCTGACGTTGCCGTGGGCGCGCTCGACTTCCAAGAACACAGGCTCGCCCTGAGCATTGACCTGGAGGTTAGAGGTGATTTCGATCCGGTAGTCGTTGGCGATGACCAACTCAAACTCGATTTCGCTGATCTCCTGAAACGTGGTGATCTCGTCGTCGGGCTGTTGGCGGAAGTCGCGGGCGATGTTGTAGGTCAGCTCCAACGTCTCCGCCCCATTGGCCTCAATGACGCCGGCGCGCCGCACACCACCGCGCGGCGAGGGGACAATTTCGGGATGATCAACCCCGTTGATGATAATGCGCTCGGCAAAAAGCTGAGCACCGCCTACGCCGTCTTCGGGCGAATCGTCCGAGAGCCGCAAGACGATCGTCTCGACGTTGCCGCCGTTTTGGGCCTCGGTCAACACGCCTTTGAGCGAGTTGTCGCCCAGCTTGCGACCCGTAGAGAAGTTGGCAATGTTCAAATACGTAAAGCCCAGCTTGGAAAAATCCCCGAGTTGCACTTTGGAGTGTGCGCCAAAGAGATTGGTCATGTCGCCCAATATCTGGCCGAGCGAGTTTTCAAACTGCACGGCAGACCCCGGGGAGGCCAAGCGCGACGCCAAGAGGGTCATCTGGTACTTGTCAGCGGCAAAGTCCCACTGCACCCCGTTGAAGGCCGGCTTGGAAAAGGTCAGCGGCGTCAGAGTGGTGCGCAGGGCCTCACCAATCGTCATCGAGGAATAAAACTGCCCCTTGGACATTGACGAGACGATTAGGCTTTGAAACCACCTACTGTACTTGGGGCCTTTGCGCACCGTGCTACCCGAAGTCACTGGACTGTCCATGGACCAGTTGTACACCTCGAAACCACGAGTGATGTAGTTCCCGTAGAGGTCGTAGGTGCGAAAGCCTTCAAGCTCAGTAGATACGTAGCGCTCGTAGTTTTGACGGGCGTAATTGCTGTATTCCTCGCCGGTCCAACGATAGAAGTGGTATAGGCTTTGCGGATATTGCCACTTTCGCTGCGCTGGCGTCATTGCCATCTCATAGACATCCACACCGCGCGGTTCGCGTCCGGTCAGAAAGCCGACCCGTTGGGCAAAAGCTGCATCGCATAGGAGTGCGACGCCGGCCGTGACAACTACTGCGTAGAGCATGCACCTCACGCTGTAACCCTCCCTTTTGAATTTTTGCCGGTCAAGCATCATATCCAAATCTATCAACTAATAGGCCACGCCGACGACGCCGACCCGCCTGAAGTTGCCGATCCCGCTGTCAACTGAGAGCGAAACCACGTAACTACCCGGAGGCACAGCCTCGTCGGCATCGCTCCGCCCATCCCACATCTCGGTGTAAATCCCGCCGGGCTGCTCGCGGTCGGCCAACACGCGCACTAACCGACCCGCCAAATCGTAAATGGCCACCTCGATGGGCTTGGGCTCGGAAATCTGAATTACAGTGTACTTGATGGCGATATGGTCGTTGATGCCATCTCCATTCGGCGTGAAAACCGAAGGATTAAACTCTATAGCGCGGACGATTTCGCCCACGGACTGCTGGGTCAAGGCCACGCGCAGCGAGTTGGTGCTTACGTCGAAATTGGCATCGCCTTCTAGCACGGGCTGGCCGAGAATATCAGACTGAGTATCCCAGACCGTGCCAGTGAAAATCGTGCCGAATACCACGGTCGATCCCTCAAAGAGCACGCGCAGCGGCACATTGTTGTCAAAGGTGACCTTGTTGCTAGTGAAGATCACTTCAATGCTTCTGTCGCCCGCGCTCACGCGATCTGGCTCCACGGGCTCGAGCGGATCGCCCATCTGCAAGCCGACAAAGTGCGCTGGCGTCGGCGTATCGATGCGCAAAGCATCAAAGCCGTTCTGGTTATCGTTTATTATAGCTCGCACGTCATAGGCGAAAAGCACCTCTTCACCCCCGTCAATGCTCGGCAGCACAACGGCGTCGTCTTTGTCGATTACGCCGATGTCGGCCGGTGGATTGGGCTCGTCAGCCAAGGATATCTCGCCGACGACTGCAGCAGCCGGGGGCAGTGAATGCTCAATCCGCAACGAGTCGATGCGCACCGTCTGCGTCACGGATTGGCTCTCCATGATGATCTGTAGCTGAAAATAGGGGCGCGGGCTGGGCAGCGGGATCAACTGCCCGGATTCGAGCGGCAACGACCAAGGACTCCAGTTATCGGCGTCGTCCTCGATATCGCCCTTCTCACCCGAGGGCAGCTTGTTGTAATCCGCTTCCGAAACCACTACTTGGCTGACGGCTCGCGTTTCGTTGTCAACAACTTTTTGGAAGTGAACTAGTGGGCTGTCGTCTTGGCCCGTCTTCATGCGCACCGCAACCGAGGTCTGCCCCAGATCCGGCAACTCGATCAACTCACCTTCTACCAGTTCGAGCGCCCGCTGGGCCCAAGATATGGTGCCGTAGTTGGAGACCTCGCCCAAGTCGATAACTTGGCTCCGGTACGTGGCCCGCGGCACGAAGCCGTTGCCGTAGAGCTCAAATTCGGCAATCTCAAAGGGACTCCGCGACCCCACGCGCAACTGAATAAAGCGGATGAACTGCTGGGGAAATTTCATGGTGAACACGCTGTTGGGGTTCACCGGGACGTCGCGCAGTAAGGTAAAGAGCGGCTGCTCGTTCACGTACGTCAGCCCATCGCTGACGGAAATCCGGTGCTTGCGGACAAAGTCGTCGCTAAAGGGCTTGCCGTTGGCGTACGTCCCCTCTTGCCGGGGAAAGAAGACCAAGCTGTCGGCTGGCACGCGCGAGCCTATGTCCAAAAAGAACGTGCGCCCGTCTTGATCAACGCCAGCGGTTTTGAAGAGATCTGCAGTGCTTGTGGTGTCGTCGCCATCGACGATCGACAGCGAAATGGAATTCCTAGCCGCCGTATTGTCCCACAGCGCCGCATCCCCCTCGCTGACCAAGTCGTTGGGCTTGCCGTATTTCCAAGCGAGCGTGGTGATGATGTTTTCGTCGGGCGTAAAGCCGCGGATCTGAATCGCGCCGGGGTTACTTTGGTCGTCGATCTGGGCGCGAACCTGGACGAGATCGCCCCACGGCAATCCACCGCCGCCCCCAAGCACCCATTCGTCCGCAGCAAGCCACGGGGCCCAAGCGCACGAGGCGCACAACAGCACTGCAATACGGGCCGCCATCCCTCGATTCATTACGGCGTCTCCGCACGGGGATGAAGAGCGTAGTAAACTTCGCGTTGGAACTTAAATGCTAAGTCAATGGTCTCCACCGGTTCGCCCTTGTAGTCGAACCGCACGGCCATGTCCGGCACGTTGACGGTGAAGTTGCTCACGTCTCGGTGCAAAACCGGAAAGACGATATACCCGACTTCCTCTTGACCGGAAAAGACTATGTCAGGCGGATAGACGGTGCGTTTGAGCAGGTCGGTGGTAGCCTCAAACTGCCGCCGCTGATTGCCAGCATAAGCCCGCAAATACGGGCTGAATAGATCTTCGAGCTGTCCGCCGTCGAGTGCATTGTACACTCGGTTGTTCGACGTAGTGACCACAAGTGCCTTGGGGTCGATGAAAACCTTGGGATACTCGTAGTTTTTGACCTTCAGCAAGACCACAGTAAAGCGCGCTGGAGTCCATTCTTGGCCCCAGGGCTTCCAATTGCCATACGTGTATGGATTGGTCGATTCAGCGCCCTTCCTTGAATCGGCCGCGAACTGGCGATTGAGGAATCCGTCATCCAACACCTGTAGCGAGATCTCCAAGCGATCCTTGGCATAGACAATCGTCCCATCATCGAGGACGGTCATGGCCTCGTCTTGTTGCAGAACTGGTTCGGGAAACGTTGCAAAGCGCCGCAGCCCCACCTGTGAGATGCACCCGACAAGCACAAACAGATAAAGAGCCGACAAAAGCCCGCTCGTTGCGATGTTCCGTATCCTCATTGAGAATGCCTTCCTGAAAGCGATGCAGAGGCGATAGATAAAGAGAGATGAAGTCGCCTCCACCTCTCTTTATCTCTTGCGCACAATGTGCGATCTAACAGAAGATGCTAGGGTGCGCCTTATTGGACCATGTGGCTTTTGATCCGACCCCAGCTATCGGCCTCAACTGCCGTATCCGTCACGCCGCCAGTACCACCCGTAGCGCCTTCGGTCTCCACTGTGATGAAGTCCGAACCGTTCGAGTTGTCCTGGAACGCGCCGTTAACCGGCGTCGTGCCCGGCTGCTTCTCGCGACCCACCTCGGGATTCTCGGTCTCGTCAAACTGGAAGGTCAGACCGATGATCTGGTCGGAGGCAAAGTTGTGGCGGGCGCTGCCGTCGGGACCTGTCTTGTCGTGGAAGGTCCACACAGCCTGCTTGACCTCATAAGTATAGGTCACCGAGCTACCAGCGGGCTGCTCCATCGGACGGGCGTCCGGCGGATCAAGGGTCCACTCATAGACGAACCAAGGACGCTCGGTGGACCACAGGATGCTCTCCTGCGGCACGTTGAAAATCCAAGTGTCCTTCTGACCAGCAGCGGGCAGAACGCGGATACCGTACTGCTGGCCGGAGGTCATCTCGGTCTCGTTGAAATTCTCACTCGAGTGGTCGGCATCGACGATGATTTCCAGCGAGTCGTCCTTCCAATACTCCTGGGGGTTCTCGACGAAGAGGCCCAGCGAGTCATCGGTAACCCGAGCAAAGTAGTAGAGCGAATTGTCGGGGGCCGAACTCCAAGCCACGTAGAGAATGCAGTCCCAGTCGTCTTTGGCCGGGGGCCACTCACTACCGAGAATCTCGAACATGGTGTCGGGGTTAATGGCGAAAGCCGGATCAATCCAGCCCCAGTCATCGTCGTTGCCGTCAACGACCATGTTATCGGGATTGGGAATCTGCGGCATGAAATAGTTAGCCTGATGCGCGAAAGCAGCCGAAGCAGCCATCACTGTCACCAAGGCAAGAAGGCTTAGTCTCTTCAAGGGAATCCTCCTTTGCAAGGTTGATAGAACGAGAGACGAAGAAGCGGTCAATTTATAACCTGTTCACATACCTGTCAAGCAATTTTATTCACCTACGTCCATATTTATTGAGTCGCTCTCGGCTTCCCGCATTGACAATCTCGCATTTTTTTTTACACTTGGCCCTTTCGCCTCGCATCTTCAACGGGTTTTCCTTGCGCGATCTATCTACAACCATCGCCGTCCTCGCCCTGATCTTGGTCGGTTGGTACGCCCTTAACCGCTGGGGTTTATCCGTCTATCCAGACGACCCGTCCGCAGGCGGCGAGTACACTGTCATCCGCTGGGCCTCCGACCCCAATCCGGCACGCACCGAACAAATGGCCCTCTTCAATCGGCTCTACGAAGACAAGAAAGTGCGCGTCGTCCTCGACCCAAGCGCGGACGTGCAAAAGATCCTCACCCAAGCCGCGGCCGGCTCCGGGCCGGACGTCTTCGATATTTACAGTTATGCGACCTTCGCGCTCTATGCTTCCAAGGGCGTCATGGTCGAACTAAACGACTACATGCGCGAGGCCAAGCTAAACTTCGACGACTTTTGGCTGCATCGGCGCAACGCCCTCGCCGTGCCCGTAGCCGACGTGCCAGCCGAAGCCGACGAATACGAGCGCTTTCGCATCTTTGCCGTCCCCAACAACGTCACCGTCAGCGTCACCTTTCTCAACCGCTCGCTCTACGACGCAGTCCAGCGCGAGCGCCAAGCGCAAAACTTGGCCATGCCTCCCCTGCCGTGGAACCACTGGACTTGGTGGGACTACGTCCTCTTGTGTCAGGCCCTCACCAAAAAGAGCGCCGATGGCCGACGCTATGAGACCTTTGGCTCGGGCGGGGCGGGTTTCGGCGGCGGGCTGAACAACTTCATCTATCAGGCCGGTGGCAGCTTCCTCAACGACGATGGCACCGAAATCGCCCTCGACTCCCCAGCCGGTGCCATAGCCGCCCAATACCTGTACGACCTGGTCAACACCTTCCACGTCGTACCCTCGGCCGAAGACCAATCCGCGCAAACAGGTGGGGGCGGTTGGGGCGGTCAATCCATCCTAGGGCTGTATTCGGCGGGTAAATTGGGCACCATCCTCATCGGCCGCTGGGGACTGATCAAGGTGCGCCGCGAGGCCCGCTTTACCACCGAGATTTACCCCATGCCCCGCTACGTGCCCTACGAGGAGTGGGAGCGCTGGATGAGCGACCCCGATATCCGCGCCAACCCGAGCCTGCGCGACGGCCCTTGGGGCGAAATCAGCGAGACCGGCCGCCACCGGGGCAAGGC
Organism: Candidatus Latescibacterota bacterium; assembly: GCA_022820485.1. Lineage (GTDB taxonomy): Bacteria > Latescibacterota > UBA2968 > UBA8231 > UBA8231. The sequence goes on along the minus strand of JAJEFJ010000082.1, from coordinate 86,705 downwards.
GGGCGAGATGGGCGGACGCGTGACGGCCATCCGCAAGGGCACGCAGCACGAGCGGGAGGCCTTTTACTTTTTGGAATACTTGTCCAGCCCGGATTTCAACAACTTGCTGACCAAGGACGCAGATGCCTTTGGCAGCCGCAAGCAGTTCTCGGAGCGCTATTTTTCGCAGCCCGATCCCGAATTCCCCGACGAGGACCAACACCGCTCGGCCCTGCTCGACGCCATGGAGCACCCAGTCGCAGAGCAGGCCGCGGCCTACGGAGCTGCTTTTGATATTACCCGTTTGCAGGGCGCACTGGGCACCAACCTCATCAACGCGGCGTATCAGCCCGCCGACTCAACAGCCCGCCAGACTTACCGATTCCTTGGCCGCATGCCCGACCAGAGCGCGGTGAGCAACCCCACGGTCGGCCAAGCGGCCGTCACTGAAATGTCCGTCCGTATGCGCGAGTCCTTGGCCAAGGCCAAGCGCAACCGCACGCTCTCCAGCCGCAGCCACGCATTCGATCTCCTCGGAATCGCGATCCTCCTAGGGGCAATCGGCGTCGGCCTAGCGTTTTACGCGCGGCGGCAACGCGCGGAGATGGACGCTTGAAACCCCGCGAAAAGAGAATTCTGCGCTGGGCGCTGCTCTTCCTCGCGCCCAATCTGACCGGGTTCTTGATCTTCACGTCCCTGCCGGTGCTCTTTTCCTTTGGCCTCGCGTTTTTTCAGTGGGACACGTTCTCTGCGCCTCGCTTTATTGGCTTCGACAATTTCATTCGGCTGCTGACCGACCCCAAGCTCTGGTTCTATCTCTACAACACGGTCTTTCTCATGATAGGCTTGCCCCTGTCCATCGGCGGCTCGCTCTTGTTGGCCATCGTCCTCTCGCAAAAGCTGCGTGGCATCATCATCTATCGCACCGTCTTCTACCTCCCCACCGTTACCAATGGGGTTGCCCTGTTCTTGCTTTGGAAGTGGCTTTACAACCCCAAATACGGCCTCGTCAACTCGATCCTGCTGCCCATCCTCTCGTGGCCTTACTTCTCGCTCGCCGTGCGCGTGGCGATCCTCTTGCTGATAGGCTTGGTCCTGAAATCTCTAGCGCGCAAGGCCATGTCTGAGCGACCCGCCCAAGTCCTGTTCGCACTCCTCTCGGCCACCACACTCTACTGGGTCGTCAGCGGCCTATACGAGTACGGCGGCTTCTGGGCTTGGCTGTCGGGACGCCTGCCCCTCCTCGCTGGTCTCGACAGCATCGACGACTTGCCCAATTGGCTTTCCAGTAGCGTCGATCTGGGCTGGCTTTCTTGGCTGGGCATAGAACAAGCCGCCTACTGGGCCAAGACGGCCATCATCTTCATGGGCATCTGGGCGTCCATGGGTGGGGGCAACATGATCCTCTATCTCGCGGCCCTCGCCAATGTACCCGAGGAGCTGTACGAAGCCTCGGACATCGACGGAGCCTCTAAGTGGCAGCAATTTTGGCACATCACGTGGCCGATGATCGCCCCCACTACCTTCTTTATCTGCGTCATGTCTATTATCGGCGGGCTGCAAGGAGGCTTTGAAATCGCCTACCTGATGACCAATGGCGGCCCGGGCAAGGACGGGGACAACACGGTCACGCTCGGCTACTACATCTATCGCTCGGCCTTTGAAAACCTAGAGTTCGGATACGCGGCCGCGGTGGCTTGGTTTATGTTTGTCATCATATTTACTATCACGCTGTTCAACTGGCGCTTCGGTCGGGGCGCGGTCAACTGAGGGGAAAGGCGCATGGCCAAAGTTGCGCAAACGACCGCGATCCACTCGCTAAGCCACGGGCTGCTCGTCCTCTTCGGCTTTACCACGCTCGTGCCGTTCCTGTGGATGGTGCTCACCTCGCTCAAGAGCGAAAACGAGGTTTTCCAGAGCCATGTCTGGCCGCAAGAGGTGCGCCTCGGCAACGAAGGCGACCTGCTGAAGACCCGCGATGGCCAGCCGCTGCTCAACGCTCAAGGCGAGCCAATCCGCATCACCCTCGGCAACCCCGTGATACTCGGTGCCCCCGGCGACCCCATCCGCGATCAGCAGGGCCGCCTGATCTACGACCCAGAAGGCCAACCCATCCCCGGCAAAAACGTCGAAGAGCGCGGCGGCCTTGCCGTGTACAAAAACCGCTGGAACCCAGTCCTCGTCGATGGTGATCCCCTGCTGCTGACCGAAGCTCTGCGCGATAAGTGGCAGCAGCGGCTCGTGCAGCAGCGCAAAAACTGGCGCACGGCCGAGCAGCTACCGCCGGCCTCGGTCGAGCTTGCCGACGGCACCCCACTGTTGCGAGCCAACGGCGAGGCCTACACCTACCGCGACATTTCCTGGGATCGGGTCGGGGATCCGGTTTTGGATGTCCAAGCCAAAGAGCCGATTCTCGACGCCGACGGCAACACCATTCCCTTTCGCTCGGCCTTTCCCCTGCTCAGAAGCGACGACGACCCACTAACGGAAAAAGTCGGGGGCGACGTCCTCTACGCCCGCTTCCCTGGTGAGGACGAACTGCGCATTGTGTACGGCAGTGACGTGTTGCAGATCAGCGAGCCGCGCTTCATGTGGTCCAACTACATCCGAGTCTTGCGCGACAAGGACATCAAGTTTTCGCTCTACGGCTGGAACAGCCTCTTTGTCGCCGTCTGCGTGATGGTCGGCCAAGTGGTGACCTCAGCCATGGCTGGCTTTGCCTTTGCCCGCCTCGAATGGCGCTACCGCGACGCCGTCTTCCTACTCTACTTGGCCACCTTGATGGTCCCGGGGATCGTCACCTTGCTGCCCAACTACGTGATTCTCAAAAGCCTCGGCTGGCTCGACTCGTTCCAAGCACTCATCATCCCGGCCATGTTCACCGCCTTTGGCACCTTTATGATGCGCCAGTTTATGACCGGGCTGCCCAGAGGGCTCGAAGAGGCCGCTGAAATCGACGGCGCTAATCTCTGGAAGACTTTCTGGGGCATCGTCATGCCCCTGTCCAAGCCGGCGTTGATCACCCTCTCGATCTTCTCCTTTATGGGCACTTGGCAGTCCTTTACCTGGCCGCTAATCGTCACCCACTCCGAGCACATGCGAGTCCTGCCGGTAGCTCTGCGCTACTTCGATTCGTCACAGGGGACCAACTACTCGCTATTGATGACGGGAAGCGTGCTGATGATGCTGCCGATGATCGTGCTCTTTGTCTTTGGCCAGCGGTTCTTCGTGCGCGGCATCCAACTCGGCGCGCTCAAAGGCTGACCCGCGTCAAAGCTCTGCTTCGGGAAGCTGCTCCCAATCCAGCTCGTCCTCGTCGATGTCCCAATCGTCGCTCCGCGCCGCCGGCCGGTTGCAATAGGTGTGAAATTGACAGCGCTGGCATTCGCTCTCGTCGTCGGTCTTGGCGTACGCATCCGCATCTGGGAGGGCCTCGATGGCGGCAATCGCCTCTGACAAAAGCGTCCGCGCCCGTTCGTGCTCAGCGGCTGAATAGGCAATCGGCTGCAGGACCTGCGGATACTGCGCGTGCCAATAGACCAACATCACATCGTCAGGTGCTATTACACGGCCCTCGTTCAAGACCGCGCCGGCCTCGACCAAGACAAAGCGATAGACCAGCGTCTGCCAGCTTTGTTCATAAGCGACTTGCTCCGGCTTTTTGCGGCCGGTCTTCCAGTCGAATATCCAAGCGCGGCCATCGTCGGCTAGCACCACGCGGTCGAACTTGGCGACGAGACGCCGCCCGACTAGGGGCACAGAGAGCATGGTTTCCCCGAACACCACCCCCTCGGGCACCACCGGCGGCTGCTCGCGCCAATTGCGCCACCAAGCGGCCAGCAGTGGATCGCGGCTCCGCTGCACCGCGTCCTCCACATCCATGCCCAAGCTCTCCTGCAACACGAACTGGTGGAACGCCCGCCCCCGGTCGGCGGCGGCCTCCCACTCATCGAGCTGGTCGGTCAGCGGCGCGGGCCACGCCAACCGCTCGACATAGCGCAACAGAAACTGCCGCCGACAGCGCACAAATGCCGCTAGGCTGCTTTGACTGTAATTGAATCCTTGCGGTATCATCAGCGCCGGTTAAGCTCAACTGGAATCGCGTAGCGCGGAGGCGCGATGGGTTCGCCGGGGGCCGGCCGTTCGAGAAACGTTACGCTGTCGTAGAAATCATCTAATGCGATAAATTGGCCATTCTCTTCGGCCCATTCCCGCATCCGGCGATTGCAGCTATGGCGCCACGATACTACTTCAATGCGCCAGCCACGGCGTCGCATGCGCTCCAAGTCAGCGTGAAAACCGACGCCATCGTCAAAGCCTGCCCCATCCCCAGTAAGCAGTACCGCAATGCCCGGATCTCCGTTGTAATCGAATCCATCGCGCAGCATCGCGGTTTGCAAAACTTGGTCCACTCCCTGTTCCCGCCCTTGCATGGCACCCCGTTCCAGTAAATGGACGGTGACGCCTTCGTTTTCCAAGCGATTCCAAACCTGTCGCAATTCCGGTGGAATGGAGCCAACGGCCACAGCGTGCTCAATTTCTCGCCCGGCCCGCGCTAATTCCAGCAAATTGCGAAAGTGAATGCACACCCGCGAACGCACGGCTTCACCTTCTCGTTCAATGGCCACTTGCTGAGCACTGATGAAAATGTTGGAGTCGTCCCAATAAATAAAAACTTTGTCCATTTTGTCCTCCTAATTCTGTCATAAATGTTTATCCAGAACTTCGACTGCCGCCCTGCTGTTCGCAATAGAGTTGCAACTGGCGGAACACCTCGGCCATGGGCGCGGGCTGCATCCGCGTCGCGTGCGGAATCTGGCGACTCCAGCTCAGGACCAAATAGCGCCGTGCGCGGGTAATGGCCACGTAGAGCAGCCGCAGCCGCTCGGCGATCACTTCCGCGTGCGAGCGATCAGTAGCCGACAACCGGCTCGACCCGATTTCGCCGATCAGGTCCAACATCTCGGCCTTTGCATCCTCGCAGGGATCGCCGCCTAAGAATTCGTACTCGCCCAAAAAGCGCGCGTCGAGGTCGTGGGGGAACCAATCGCCATCAACCCCCATGACATAGACCAGATCCCACTCCATCCCCTTGGCTTTGTGCATAGTCGTCAGGAAAATTCGCCCAGGCTGGGGCACCAATGCGTCATCCGCCTCGGCGAGCGCGCCCGCCCGGCCCTGCACGGCCTCGCTCAGCTCGCGCACCAACTCGGGCAATTGCCAGTCTGCGTTTTGGTCGGCGCGGGTGCGCACATAGACCGCCAGTTGCTGCGCCCGCGCCATATCCTCTTCCTGCAGCAGATCTTGGGCGACCGTCATCAGAAGCTGATCCACCGGCAGCGCAACCGCCCGCAGCCAGCGCCGCAGATATTCACACAGCAGGTCAATGGCTTCCAAATCCTGCGGCTCGATGTGCTCCACCGGTGGCAGAGCAGCTTCCATGCGCTGACCGGCCTCTGGGTAAAGCAGCGCTTCGGGCCGATAGCAACTGCGCAATAGCATGGCCACAGCCTCCTCGTTCCCTGGTCCACTAGGCCCGGGCCAAAAGCCGACCAAGGCGCGATAGGATCGCTCTAACTGGTTGCGCCCCAAAGGATCAGCGAGAAAACCTAACACTGTACATAGAGCCTCACCCACCCGCCGCGCCGAGCGCGGGCTTTGCAACACCTCATCGAAGTCCGCTCCGGCTTGGCGCAAGCGCTCGGCCATGTCGTAGCCAATGCGGTTAGTCGGCACTAGCACCGCTACTGTCAAGCTCGGATTACCCTCGGCAAACCCCTTGGCCCGGCGCGCGATGCTATCGAATTCATCGTGGCGGTTATTGTATTCTCGGAACCATATGATGCTGTCCGCGTCCGCGGGGTTTTGCTGGGGATCGCCGCGGTCGGTGGGCTGCATCTGCTGGGGTCGGAAAGCGCGCTGGCGCACCTCGGCTAGCGGGTGTTCGACTACGGCCCACTCGACCAAAAAGTTGGCCAAATCCATGATTTTGGGGGCGCAACGGCCAGAAATCGTCATCTCCGCGACTGCGACGTCTCCCCGATCCAAAAAGTCGCGCAAATAGCGCGGATCAGCCGCGGTGAAGGTGCTCATAATCGCCTGATTGGGGTCGCCGACCCGAACCCAATTGCCGCCCGGCCCCGCCAACAGCGCGATCAGCTCCTCCTGCAAGGGAACGCTGTCTTGCGCCTCGTCCTCCAAGACGAAGGGCCAACGCCGGAGGTAGCGGCTACACAAATCTGGGTATTGCTGCAACATCTCTACGGCCATCCACACCAAGTCGTCGAAATCGAGGCCGCCGATGGTTTCGACTTGCTGCTGGTAGAGCCGGTAGATTTCCGCGCCGATCCGCAAAAACTGGTTCCTGTCCTCCTGGCCGCCGATCCGCGCCAAGAGGTCTTCGGCCCGCAAGCGGCGGTTCTTGGCCGTGGTGATGACCGTGCGGGCGACTTTCCGCGCAATGTCGCGCCACGCCTGCTCCCACTGCTGATCCACGTACTCCCCAGGCCCCAACCGGCCCCACACCCCCTTGTTGTCGTCGTTCCAAGTCCGCACCGCCTTGTCGAGCAGGCTCTCGCTGGCGCGTTCGTCGAGGACCGTGAACTCGGCCACAGCCCCCACTAGTCCGGGATTGGCTTGGACGATGCCGTAGGCCAAGCTGTGCAGGGTCCGCACATCGTAGCCGACCGGTAGCCTGTCCAGCTCTTGCAAGCGCTGGCCGATCCGAGCGCGGACATTATCCACGGCCACGTTCTGGTAAGTCACGATCAGCACCTGCCCCCCCTCGGCGCGCCTCTCGGCGATCAACCGAGTCGCCAAGGCGACAATCGCGGCGGTCTTGCCGCTGCCGGGCACGGCTGACACGCCTAGCAGGCCACCTTGGTAGGCCAAGATCTCTCGCTGGCCCGTGCGCGGCTCAAACCTCACGCGCGCTCCTCTTGTAGGACTTGTTGCACCGCCATCATCAGCGGCCCGTCCTGCGCCGAGCCGTGCCCTTCCGACTCGCTAGAACAGAGGTAGATCCCGTCGCGGCAGCGCAGGCACAAGCCCCGCACCAAGCGGTAGAGGTTGCGGTTGCGGATCGAGTAATCCACGGCGTCGGTCCAGCGCTCCTCCGAGTTCCAGCGCCGGGTCAGCACGTAGTGGTTGGTCAAGGGCTGGTGCAGCGGTTCCCACCAGTTCGCCGAACCAACGTCTAGCCAGAACTGGTAGCGCGCCACGTGGCCGGAGAGCAAATAGGTATAGACCGGAGCGACGAGGGCAATGGACTCTGGAGCCTCGTCGAGATCGACATCGGTCAAATACTGGGCGGCGACGACCCCGGCCCCTATCATCTCGACGTAGCGCTGGCCAATGGCCGCGCCCTCTAGCGCCATAGCCGGAGCTACCTCGCGGAATGAGGCAGCCGAGGCGATCAGCTTGCTGTACACCTCGGCTTCTTCAGGCTCCAGCGCGACGTGCGACAACACTTCCCCGAAGAGCCGGCGCAAAAAGTGGTCCCAAGGGTCGGCTCCACCACCGCGATACACCTCGATCCAAGCGCGCAGAGCCTCGTAGCGAGCGAGCGCGGCTCTGCCGATCCGCTCACCCATCGCGGCATTCAACTCGGTCGCAGGTTTGAGTTGGCCCGAACGCGAATCGTACAAGTGTCGCGCAATCAACTCGGCCCGCAGCCGGTCCAGGGGCTTGAGCGCCCGCTCCAACGCCCCGGACAAATCGAAGAGCGAGAGCCGTTGTCCCCAATTGGGATGAGCGAGAATGGCCAGCGCCAGACAGGCTCGCACCACCGGCTCTTCGCGCAGCGTCTCGTAGCGCCGTACAATCGCAAAGGGAATATCCGCGGCGCGAAAAGTCTCAGACAAGAGAAAGCGCAACACCCCGTCGGCGTGCGGAGCCACGACCGCGATTTCGCCCGGGGCCACGCCCTCGGCGATCTTTTGGACAACCCGCTGGGCCACGGCCTCGATCATCTGCCCTCGATAGCGGGCCTGCACTACATCCGCCACCGCCCGCCGCGGCGATCCTTCCGAGACTCCGTCAGTTCCTTGCCCCAACTTCGCACCAATGCGGTCGGCAAAGGCCACCATATCCCGGCTGGCACACGCCTCCGGCACCACGGCGATCGTCTCCTTGCACTGCTGCTGTAGCTCAGTGGCACCGGGTGCATCAACGCCTAAAAAGATGCGGAAGCCAGCTTGCGCGTCCCCACCCAATAGAGCCGAGTCACATCGCGGCAAGAGCCGCCCCACTATATCACCGGCCACCGGCACCAGTTCCTCGGCCGAGTCAACCAAGAGGTGGCGATAGCGCTCGGTGAAGTAGCGCCAGAACTCCTCTTGCGCGATCAGGTGGCGATTGCAGACTTCAAAGACCAGCGATGCGTCGAGCAACCCGTGCCGCAGGCAGTGGCCGCGGTAGCGGTCGATGCACGTCTGCACCTGCTCGTACACGCGCAACCGCTGCTCTTCCCCAGCCCAAGCACGACTCAGACGCGGTGCCACCTCCGCGAGCGCAAAATCCGCTACGGCCGCCTTATTCAAATTGTCGAGTAATTGGGAGAGAATGCGCTGGGGCCGCAGGTACAGCCCTTCGAAATAGCCCTCGGCCAGCAGCGGCTCGACCACCTGCCCCATCAGGTATTGGGCGGCTTCGTAGTTGAGGAAGACCGGTGGCCGCGCTGGTGCGGCAAAGCCGGCCTTGCCAGCCACCAGCGGCCAAAACAGCCGAACCAACCGACTCGCCAGCCCGTAATACGTCTGTAGATCAACACTGCTGTACGGACCCAAGTCGAGCCGATCGACTGCTTGGCGAAAGCGCCGCGTGGTCGCCCGGTCGGGCAGCAATACCAAGATCGCGTACCCAGGCACCCCGGCTGCGAGCAAAACCCGCAGCCGCTCGATCAGGGCCTGCCGCTGCCCCGCTACAAGCGGTCCCGCGAGAAAGCAAGAATGCCGCTCGAATAAGGGGGCATGCACCGCCCTAGCGAATTCTGGAACCATGATTTCTGCGCTGCGCTCAACCCGAGGGTGGGTCGCCCGTGAAGATATCGACGACCTCGGCTGCATCAGCCGCTTGCAGCAAGCGCTGGCGCACTTCCTCTTGCTGCAAGCGCTGCGACAGGGCCGCCAGCAGCGCCATGTGCTGTTTTTGATGTTTGAGGGGCGTGACCAATAGCGCGATGATGTGGACAGGCTGGCCATCGGGTGCGCCAAAGTCAATGCCAGCCGGCGAGATGCCGATGGCCAAGAGCTGGCGCTGGATCCCGTCCTCGTGTGCGTGAGGTACGGCCACACCCTTGCCAATGCCCGTAGAGGCCTGTTGCTCGCGCCGAATCAGGGATGCGATCAAGCGCTTCTGGTCGGGCACGACCTCGTCTTGCCACAGCACATTAGCCAGTTCGCGGATGGCGTCAAAGTTGCGCTGCGCCGCAAGATTTAGGACGACCTTATTCGGATCGAGTATGCGTCTTAATTTTTCCATGGTAGCAACCGCAGTTTGTGATAGAACAACTCCTCCACAAACCGGTCCCACCCTTTCTTGGAGTGGACCACCTCATACAGGTCGAAATCCACTATCCTCATTTGATCTAACTCTGCACGCATCGCAGGCGTGACTACGCCCAGTATGGCGATATTTTCCACCCGGGCCGGAGTTTGATCGAAGCTTTTCTTGATGGCCCCCAACCGCTCTAGGGCACCGGCCGGGTCCATTCCCCCCTTGATCTCAATCGTCACTTCCAAGGCCCAATTCTGCGTCTGCTCGTCGTATTTTTCAAACACAATATCAGGCTCAGACCCGTAGGCCATGCGGACGGTACTACTCACCCGCTTTAGAGACAAAGTCGCGATCCCGCGATAATACAACGAAGTCTCGGGATGTTGCTGCAGCATGTCTGGATGGGCAAAGACCATTCTCGGCTCGATCTGTAACTGCTTGACGCATACCCACGCTTTACCAGAGATTGCGAGTTCTTCCAACCCATATCCTTCGTAATCTAACGCGCCCGCAAAATCATCAATCAACGTGCGGACGCGCACGTCATCTCGGCGCTTGATGGCCTTCGACAAGATCAACGCTCGGGCTTGAGCACTGCTAAATTGTGCGTCATTCATCGACTTTGACCCATTCGTACACGCACTTCCTGATCTCGCGCCGACCAAAACGGCCCATCTGCTGGCTAGAATTGCCCTTGCCGCGCTTCAACATCCATATCGCGGCGCAATGAAAGCCGCACTGCTCGGCAAAATCCGATAAAATCAAATCAACCGGGACCTCTTCACCGTGATAGCGCACGTTGTCGTTGACCATGAATACGCGACCCCCGGAGCGTACGACGCGGCCCAATTCATACACGATGACGGCCATTTCCGTAAAGTAGTTTTCCAGCAAGGTAATCACATTGCGATTGCTTAGCTCGGCGGCGCGGTCGCGCAATATAGCGAGGACCTCCTGCAAAGCCGCTTGCTGATCCACCATACCAAAGACGCGCTCGAGGGCCGGCACATCCTCCCAAGCAGCATGTAGTAGAGTGCGCTTACAGCGGTTTTCCACTGTTGCCGATAATAGGGCCTGCCGTAACGCCTTGATCTGCGCGTCGTCGTAGCCCATATAGACCAACTCAAGCGCATACGTCCGCGTATAGTCGTAGCGATTGGCATAGGGCGGCGAAGTAACGACGCAATCGAACTGGCCGGTAGCCAATTTTTGTAATTCGGTCAAACTAGAACCCGTGATGAAAGTTGGAAGCGGCCCGGCATAGTGCGCTTCCAGCAGGGGGAAATCCTGCATCATCTGCTGGAGACGCCGAGCAAGGGCCGTGGCAAACGACGGTAGCGGCCCCTTGTTCAGCTTGGTGGAAACCGTGCGCCCCGAGCGCGAATCCCACCGCAAGAACTGGCCGTCTTTGCGGGTGTAGCTGACTTCTTCCAAGACGCTCAGGCAAGCGAGGTTTAATGCGGTCCCTAAGGCCGGATCCGTCAGCGTGGCGATGAACTGGCGGGCGCGAGCGATCTCGCGGTCCGTATCAACCGGGAAAGCTCCCTGTGTAATGGGAACGTGGGCCAGCGCATACTGGCCATCGTCGCTGCCTTCGGCAATGGCGTGCAGCAAGGCGTGAGCAGCGGTGCGAAACGCGGAGAGCGGCAGTCCATTGGCGGCATACGCAACGGTCTGCGCGGCCAAGGTGCCGAGCGGTAAAATTTCTATGCCCGTAGCCGGAATCCCCATGCCCATCGCTGTCAACGCCGTCGTCCCAGCCCCTGAAAACGGGTCCAACACCTGCGTTCCCTGCCCGCGCTCAATGAACTGGCGGACGAGCGCGGTAGAAAACCCTTCTTTGTACTTCAGCCAGCGGAACCCAACGGCCTCTTTATTCCCTTGATATGACACCAACTTACGGCTCAGCTGCGGGTTGACTTGCAGCCGCTGGGCAAAGCGCCGCTGTAGGTCCGCCCGGGCCGGACCGCTGTGAGGCACACGCGGAACAGGCACCACTTCGTCGTGGAATAAGGTTTGCATACTCAATCGCCGCTTTAGACCCTCATTAATCTATAAAAACAAGCGCACTATTGGTCTGCCAATCGGCCAGAAAAAGGACGGACCATGCAACCTAGTCAAGGCATTGTCCCTAGCTGATTAGCCTTTTCGAGCAGTCGGCGCGCCTCGTCATAGCGGCCCTGTTCTCGCTCGATGTGCGCCATCAAGCGATAGGGAGTAGGCTGCCAAGGGTCGATGGCCGCCGCGGCCGCTGCATGATCCATCGCGCGATCCAACTCGCCAACTTCAAACAACTTAAGCGCCACATTAAAGCGCGCGGTGCGCGAGTCGAAAGCAATGGCCGCGGCCTGCTCGTACGCGGCGGCCGCCGCGGCCTGATCCCCATCCCACATACGCTCCTCACCGGCCATAAAATAATAATTACTCTGGATCTTTCGCACCCAAGGATCGCGGAAAAAGCCAGTGGCCAACGCATTGCCCATCTCGATCTGCGGGGCAGTTCCAGTGCTGTCGGCGGATGCCTGCAAGCGATAGACCAAGCCCGCAGGTACAAACACCCATCCCGAAATCGGCGAGCGGCGCGGAACAAAATAAAAAAGAGGTCTTCCCTCTCGGGCCAATGCGGCCTCGCGGCGCCAGCGCAGCCGCTCCTGCTTTAGTCGCGGCAGCGAGTACTCGCTCCAAGCAAGTACATCCGTCCCCCGTCCCATGCGGTTGTACAAAGTCACATCCGGGCGCAATCCCTCTATCCGCAACAGGTAGTCGAGCACAAAGGCCGCATCGTCCCCCTCGACAATTAGAATCGCGCCCTCGGGCAAGTCGGCGAGAATGTCGCGGCCATAGCGATCGGCAACCCAATTTTCGCTGCGGTCGGAGTCCTCGTAGTGCGCGGTTAGTACCAAGGCGACGACGAGCGCGGCAAGCGGCATTGAGACGAGCGGCCGCACCCGACTAGCCAGCGCGTCCAACCCCATGCCCAACCACACCGCCAATCCCACTACGCTAAGCAAATAAAACACTGGCAAGCCATTGGGATCGCGGTGGTAGTTGAGCGCAGCGATCAAATTACAAGCGATTGCCCCCCCGACCAAGACGAACGCACTGCGATCGCGGCACCAAGCCATCCACCCTCCCCAAGCAACCAACGGCACTAATACGAGGTGGAACTCGCCTGCTGCCTGCACCAGCCAGCGCTGGGTGTTGAGCAGCATACCCTCTAAGGGCAAAGAAAAAAACGACGAGCGATATAGCGCACCGCTCAAGTGTTGCCACAGGGCTGTTAGGTCGTCGAGTGGCCCCCAGTGAAACCCCGCGCCCCGGCCATTGCGCAGCGGTAAGTACGCCACCAAGCTGTACCCACCCAGCACAGCGAGCATCCCCTGTGCCAGCAACAAGGGCCGACGCCAAAGCGCAGGCCAGCGCCAAGCTAAGACCGCGACCACGCCCGGCCAAATGAGCACCTGCATCAAGTGAGCCGTCAGCCCCAAGCCCATGAGCCAGCCCAAGAGGAGCACTTGGCGCGGCTCCTTGCTCTCACACACTCTACGGGCTTGGGCCAGAACCAAAACCACCAGCAACAAGGCCAAGCCATAGACTTCGGCGATGACGGCTTGGGACCAAAAAGTGCGCGAGAACGCTAACGCCAAGGCCGTGGCCAAGGCCACCACAGGCCGCAGCCCGCGCCCGTAGAGTACGGCCGCCAAGGCCCCACAACAGGCCGCGGCAAACAGCGCCGATGCGGCATTAATCGCCACGGCCGGACTAACCCACGGCAGCATCAGTACCAGCAAGCGGCTGCCAAGGCAAAACAGGGGATACCCAGTCGGATGCGCCGTCCCCAACCTATAGGCCGCACCGATCAGTTCGCCGCTCCCCTCTACGTACACGGTCGGGCACAGCGTCATCCCATAGACCGCGAATGCGGCGATCCCTGCGGCCATCCCGACAATCTTAGCCGTCACGACCCAGCCCCTAGCCGCAGGCGTTCGAGCCACTCGCTCCACAAATGCCCCTGCGTGGCTATTGCGTGGAGTACGAAAACCAAAGCTCCCAGCGCGGCCCGGACCCTCCACTGCGCCCCTGCATTCGCTGGTAGGTCCTGCACCGGCGGCAAGATCAGCCGCCGACCGCCCCAAGCCAATCCCAGCCAGAGCGCGACCGCAGCCACGCTAACCAGCAAACCATAGCGGAAACTATCCGGCTCGTACGAAAAGACGACCTCTTGCGTCCCGGCTGGGATCACTACGGCGCGGAACACGTGATTGGCGCGCAGAATCGGGCGCTCAACCCCATCGACAAAGGCCCGCCACCCTGGATAATACGTATCACTCAAAACCAAAATCCCCCCAGCCGAGTCAGTGAGGTCCACGGCGACTTCCTCATCCTCGTAGCGGACAATCTGCGCCGCGCCGCCCAGCCCAATCGAGGCGGTTGGCGCTTCCTCCAATACTACTTCGCGCCGCATGGGAAACCCGCGAGCCATATAACTCAGTCCGGCTCGCGGGCTGGTGGCGAGGTGGAATTGGCCCACTACATACGCGCGTGGCAAGGCCGTGGGCAGACGCTGCACGTCAAAGCCCCCATCGCGACTGTAGCGCACCGCGTATTCCACGCCAGCCAAAGCGGCAAACGCCGGATAACCGCGAGCGAACTCCCCGTGGCGATACAGATGCAGCGGACTCCACCCCGGCAGCGCGTTGGCCACACCGTACAGCCCCCCTGAATACATCCGCAAGGTCTCGTTATAGCGCCGATAGGACTCCAAGTCGTAGGCCCATCCCCCGTGCCAGTCAAATGGCGAGTTCCGCTCGTTGACCAAGCTGACGATCCGCGGCGGCGCAACAGCCGTGTGGTCGGCCAAAATCTCGCGGGCCGTTGCCGGAGTCTCGGTGTACGCAGTTGGCTCTATGGTACCGTTAAAATCCGCGCCAAAGCTGTACAGCTCGGCAAAAATGACCACGGGCGCAGCCCACGCTGCGGCTCGCCGCGCCCGCCGACCGAGCAGCCACGCTCCGATTATCAACGCTCCTACGAGCCGCAGACCGTCGCCGTGCAAATGGTGGATGTAGCGCGTTGGTTCTGAACCGTCCCCAAAGAGCGCAACTCCGCTAGCCCATAGCAGACCTACACTAGCTGCACCGAGGACCGCAGCCAACAACCAACCATTCGCGGGCCGAGGACGCTCGCGGCGCAACACTTGGTCGAGGCCGAGGCCGCAGAGCACGGATGCTCCCACGGCAAACCACAACAAAAAGCGCGTTGGGATGCGGAACAGGCTAAACCCTGGAATTTGATGGAAGAAAGAGAAGATGGCCGTGTATTTGCCCAATGCGAGCACTAGCCCAACGAGGGCAAGCACGGCAAAAAAACCAACTTGGCCGTCCCGCCGCTCGCGCAGGGCCGCCCAAGCCAACAACAGAGGCACCACGCCGACGTAAGTGCAGAGCTGGATGAAGAACCCTATCTCCCGACTCCCGTACGTGCCGTGCGCCGAATTGCCGAAGAAGTTGGGCCACAACAAGGTAGCCAGCCGCTCGGGCGGCAGCGACATCGCCACAAAGCTGGCCCACGACAGGCCAACTCCGCGATTGGATAGCTGCACTAATTCGGCAGTAGGTACCAATTGGACCGCGGCGAGAGCCGCGCCTAGTACGAATGCGCCGACCAGCGTCAGCCAAGCGACCCACCCCGCCCCCTGAACCCAGCTTCGATAGAGCCAGTAGCCCGCGACCGCAACAGCCCCGTACAGGGCAGCTTGGGGATGGCCAGCCAGCAGTTGCAAGCCAATCACCAAGGCAAAGAGCAGCACGTAAAAAAAGCGCCCTCGATTCAGGATGCGATCAACGAGCCAAAACAGCAGCGGCAACCAAGCGCACACAGCGATAAAGTTGGGCGACATGGCCCGCACGACCATGTACCCGCTCAGGGCATAGCAAAGCCCCGCACACAGCGCAGCCGGTCGCACTGCGCCAAAAGCACGCACCAGCGCGTACATGCCCGCACCCGCTAACCACAAGTGCAAGACAATGTTCCAGTTGAGCGCGGCCCAAGTGGGCAACAGCAACGCCAAAATCACATTGGGCGGATACAGCGGCCCAGCCTGGCCTTCGGCAAACAGGGGAAAGCCGCAGTTGATGGCCGCATTCCACAGCGGCAATTGCCCCTCGCGGAGGGCGCGGGCGAAAAAGTCGCGGAACGGGTGGTTTTGCACCATCACGTCCTGCACAAAAAACGCCCCCTCTAGCACCGTGGCCGGCCAAAAGAAAATGGCGACCGCCGCCCCCAGCAGCCCCACCGCACCTAGATCCTTGCGCCACTCCACGGCCTAGGGCCTCCGCAGATGCGCGCAGAGCCGCTCGGCCGCCAAGGCGTGGCCGGCCGCGTTCCAGTGGCTATCGCGCCAATACAGGGTTTGGGTTTGGGCCTTTGCCCTGAACTCGTCGAGCAAGTCAATCAGCGCGAATCCGTACTCCTCGGCAAAACCGGCTAGCCTAACATTGGGCTTGCTCAGGTCAAACTCGCCGATCAGGCCGTATAGCTCGCGCTTGGTGCGCCAGTTGTCCTCTTCCACTTGGACGATCGACGGCACGTACACAACGGTTAAGCGTGCATCGTGTTGCTCAACGCTGTGCTTAAAGGCCGCGAGGATGCGGCCTGTCAGTTCCCAAGCCGGGGCAAAGCGCGCCTCTGCGCCGTACAGACCCGCGTAAAAATCCTGCTGCTGCCCGCGCGGTACCTCCGGCTGCCACGCCTTTTGCACCAGCCGGTACAAGTGCCAGTGCTGCGAAAAGTAACGTTCCAATCGCACCGTAAGGGGCAAAGAATCCGCGGGCTGTCGCCAAAAACTCGACTCCTTTACCGGGACGCCCGCGAGCGCAAGCTGCCCGTTATTCCGCACCCGGAAGTAAGGCTTGAAGCCCCGCTCGGCACCAATGCCCCGGCGCGAAGCATTATTCCACAGGTCGTTGCCGTAAAAAAATAGCACCACCTCATCGGCCTTAAATCGCGGTCCTTGTTGCTCGAAAAACAACAAGGCTTGATCGGTGCCGTAGCCAGCCACCCCGAAGTTAGCCACCTCCACTGCGGCCCCCTCACACCGGAGACAGGCTTCGAGTTGACGGCTGACCGCGGCTTCTATGGGAACGCCCCACCCCTCGACAAATGAGTCGCCGAACAGGGCCACACGACGGACGCCCGCGGCCTTTGCATCCGCGAACTCGCGATCGCGCAACCCAATGCTGTTGATCCGCATTTCCACGTCGAACTCCGGAGTGACCAAGCGGCCGACGCGGTCCGGGATGTGGCTCCAACCCAGTTCGCGGTCGTAGCGCCAGACCGGGGGCCGGCGGAAGAGCTGCGGATGCAAGAAGCTCAACGCCAACTCGCACAGCGCAATCCCAATGACTAAGCTGGCCAGTGCGAGGGCTATCTTGGGTGCGTAGCGCATTCTCTGTTTCGTCCGTTCAATATTCACTGCGACCTCTGAAAATCCACACAACCCCGATTTTCTGTCAACCACCGCCGCCCTTTTCCCTATCAACACCATTGGTACCGATCTACCTTGCCCCGGTCTGGCCGATAAGGTACTTTTTTGTCATCTACTGGAACACGCCGTAAGGCCAGTAAGGAGTTAGGCCATGAATAGCAGTCCTGCCTTCATTTCGTACGCCCACGAACCAGAAAGCCGCGCCGTCGCCCGCGCCCTCGCTATGCGCCTCCAGCGGGATGGCGTTCCCGTGTGGCTCGACGAGTGGGAATTACAGCCCGGCGAGGAATGGCAGTCGAAAGTTAAGGCTGCCCTTGAGGAGTCCAAAACCGTTTTGGCCATTGTTTCCAAATCGTCGCTTGAGCCAGAATGGCTCCAAAGCGAACTAAAAGACGCACTCGCACAAAACAAAGTTGTAATTCCGGTACTGAACGAGAAGGCTGGTTTCAATGATATTCCCGAATGTCTGAAGGATCGCCAAGCCGTAGCCCCATTGGACGACGACCATGCTTATCAACAGCTTCTAAAAGCACTGAAGGCATCCGATTCAGCCCCCGACGACGGCGACGATCTAGACAATCTGTCTTTTTTGCAGCGTCTATTAAAGTACGCCGCCAATGCTGCTTGAGTCTTTCTTCAATTTATTCTCTCTAAACTTCGGTTGCGGCCTCTTCGGCAGTAGCATCATCGAAGCGATCGTGATTCTTCGCTACTACCAACGATTAGGTAGGCTTCCTCGCTACTACCGAAAGGTTGGCTTTTGGATTGTACGCACCGTAATCGCCTTTGCTGCTGGGATTCTTGCAGTGTTGTACAATCCAGAAAATCCCCTACTTGCAGTACACATTGGAGTATCCACTCCCCTTATCGTCTCTACCATGGCAGGAACAACTCCCGAGAAATGACCCCTGCCTCCAACTTATGCGCCACATTCTAGTCACAGGCGGTGCCGGCTTCATCGGCTCGCACACCGTAGATCGCCTCGTCGCCGCGGGCTATCAAGTCCGCATCCTCGACTCTTTGCAGGAGAGGGTCCACCCCGAAGGCTGGCCCACCTATCTGCCCACAGGCGTAGAAAAGATGCGCGGCGACGTGCGCCAACGAGCCGACTGGCTCGCCGCGCTCGACGGCATCGACGGCGTCATCCACTTAGCCGCCTACCAAGATTACATGCCGGACTTCTCCACCTTCCACCACGTCAACACCGTCGGTGCCACCCTGCTCTACGAGCTGATCGTCGCCGAGAAGCTGACCGTGCGGAAAGTCGTCTTGGCCTCGTCGCAAGCCGTCTATGGCGAGGGCAAGTACCGCTGCGCCGAGCACGGCGTCGTCTATCCCGACGCCCGTCCCGATGCGCAGCTAGCCAGCGCTGAATGGGAAGTCCGCTGCCCTCACTGCGCCGCTGAACTCGAACACCTGCCGATCACCGAAGACACCGTCAACCCCCACACTCCCTATGGCATCTCCAAGTACGCGGCAGAGTTGACCTCCTTTAGCCTCGGCCGCAAATACGACATTCCCACGGTCAACATGCGCTACTCCATCGTCCAGGGGCCGCGCAACTCCTTTTTCAATGCCTATTCGGGCATCGGCCGCATTTTTGCCCTGCGCGTCCTGCACGGCCAGCCCCCCGTCTGCTACGAGGACGGCCAATCGCTGCGCGACTACGTCCATGTCGGCGATGTGGCCCGCGCCAATGTCCTCTGCCTCGAAGACGAGCGAGCCAATTTCCGCTCCTTCAATGTCGCCGGCCAGCACGGCACCACCGTCCTCGAATACGCCCAGCTAGTAACGCGCATCGCCGGGCAGGCCATCGAACCGCTCGTCAGCGGCGAATACCGCTTCGGCGACACCCGCCACACCGTCTCCTCCGGTGCAGCCCTGCAAGCCCTCGGCTGGCAGCCCGAGATCTCGCTCGAACAGACCATTGGCGAATACATCGAATGGATCAAAGAGCAACCCAACCTCGCGGACTTCTACGCCGCGGCCCAAGCGAATATGCGCGCCGCCAACGTCCTTCGCCGGGCTAGCGCGTGAAGGCGATGATCCTAGCCGCCGGGCGCGGCACTCGCCTGCGCCCGCTCACCGACGAGATCCCCAAGGCAATGGTCCCCTTTGCTGACAAACCCCTGCTCGAGTACGTCGTACGCCTGTTAGCGCGGTACGGATTCGACGACCTCGTCATCAACCTCCACCACTTACCCCAAGTCATCACCGATTACTTCGGCGATGGCCGGGCTTGGGGCGTGTCGATCACCTATTCGCTGGAGGACGACCTGCTCGGCACCGCTGGCGCTGTGCGACAAGTTGCCGACTGCTTCGACGGCCCTTTTTTATTGTACTACGGAGACAACCTGACCAACTTCGACTTAGGTGACTTGTGGCAAACCCACCAGCGCGAGGGCGAAGTCGCCAGCATCGGACTCTTGTGGATGGACGATCCAACCACGCGGGGCATCGTCGGCCTCGACGAGCACCACCGCATCACCCGCTTCGTCGAAAAACCGCGGGCCGACCAAGTATTCACCAACTATTGGGTCAACGCCGGAATTTACGCCCTACAACCCGAAATCCTCGACCACATCCCGCCAGATTCCCCCTGCGACTTCAGCGCGGTCTTCGCCAATTTGCTCGCCGCAGGCCGTTCCCTGCTCGGGCATCCCATGCAAGGTCAGCTCCTTTCGACCGACACGCCGGAGCGCTACCGCCACGCCTGTCAGTGCGTGGACTCAGGCGCTTTTGCCCTTCCCTGAAACGAGGCTAGTTTGATCATCACCAGAGCACCCTTGCGCATTCCGCTCGGCGGCGGCGGCACCGACCTAGCCTCCTATTACACCCACTACGGGGGCTTTGTACTCAGCGCTGGCATCGACAAATACGTCTATATCCAGCTCAACGATCTCAAGGTGGAAGACTTCATTCGCGTCAAGTACTCGCAGACCGAAAAGGTCAATGCACCCGGCCAGATCCAACACCCCCTGCTGCGCGAAGCCCTGACCTACGCTGGGATCGAGGGCGGGATCGAAATTAGCGCAATGTCCGATGTCCCCGGACGCACGGGTCTGGGATCGTCGGGCGCGTTCACCGTGGCGCTGCTCGCCGCGCTCCACGCCTATAAGCGCGAACAACCCTCCCCCCAAGCGCTAGCGGAGGAAGCCCACTATATCGAATCGGTGCGAGCCGCCCAGCCAGCAGGCAAACACGACCACTACTTAGGCACCTTCGGCGGCCTAACTTGCCTCGACATCGACACCAGCGGTCGCGTCGCTGTCGCGCCCCTAGCGATCTCCGCGCCCACCGCCGAGATCCTAGCCGCCAACATGCTGGTCTTCTTTACCCGCATCCGGCGCGAGAGTTCGGACATCCTCTCCCAGCAGAATCAAGACACCCAACAAGGCGACGACCGAGTCATAGACAGCCTGCATCAGACCAAACAAATCGGCTACCAGATCAAGGAGGCGCTCGAACGAGACGCGCTGGACCGCTTCGGCGAATTGCTCCACGAACACTGGCTGGCCAAAAAGCAGCGAGCGCAGCAGATATCCAATGCGAATATCGACCGCTGGTACGCGGCCGGCCGCGCCGCCGGTGCTCTCGGCGGCAAGTTGCTAGGGGCTGGCGGCGGTGGTTTTCTCATGTTCTATTGCCCGGCTGAATACCACGCCAAGCTGCGCACCAGCATGGCCCAAGCGGGCCTGCGCGAGATGCGCTGCCAATTTGCCACCGAGGGCATCCAAGTCCTCGTCCACATCTAATGCGCACTCTCGACCTAGGCGATGCAGAGGCCATACACCTGCCCGGCGGCGACTTTCGCCTCGACGGGGGAACCATGTTCGGATTGGTGCCCAAGGCCCTGTGGCAGCGCACTGCTACCGCCGACGAGCACAATCGCATCCGCCTGTCGTGCAACTGCCTGCTCCTGAAAACGGGCTGCGAGTTCGTGCTGCTCGACACGGGATTTGGCGAGCGCTTCTCCCCACGCGAGCGCACCATGTACGGCATGGACGGCGCACAGACGCTGCGCGGCTCGCTCGCAGCCGCTGGCGTGGCCCCGGAGGACATAACCCTAGTCGCGCTCACCCACCTGCACTTCGACCACTTCAGTGGCTGCCTCGTCGAGGAGTCTACGGACCTAGCCCCGCTGTTTCCCAACGCTGTCCACGCAGTGCAGCGCGGCGAGTGGGACGACGCCTTGGCCGGCCGCAGCACCATGCGGAGCAGCTATCGGCCCGAAGAACTCCACGCTCTCGCCCGCCAAGTCGAGATGCGCTTCCTCGACGGCGACAGCGAATTGCTTCCCGGACTAACGGCCTTTGTCACCGGCGGCCACACCCGAGCCCATCAGGGCTTTCGCCTTGAGGCCGGCGACCACACCCTCGTCTATCCCGGGGAACTGATCCCCACGCGCCCCCATTTGCGGCCCTATTGGAACATGGCCTACGACATGTTCCCCTACCAGACCTTGGCCCGCAAACAGCAATTTACCTCAGAAGCCGCCGCCCAGGGGTGGATCGTGGCTTGGGACCACGATCCCGACGCGCCGTGGAGCCGCATCGCCCAAGACGGCGACCACTTCGTCGCCCGCGATATCGAACTTTAACCGCAGCTCTTCATCCTGTAAATCCCATAAATCCCACAAATCACAGTCCGCTTTGTCGCCCGCGATATCGAACTTTAACCGCAGCTTTTCATCCTGTAAATCCCGCAAATCCCACAAATCACAGTCCACTTTGACCGCAACTAGACCGTGCGTTACTTTTAACGCCGCTATGTCCTTGGAAGTCATTGAAATTCCCACTGAGCACCGCGACCTGCTCAACCGCCTGTCCGAGCTGATTCCCGACCTCGAACCAGACTCGCCGCAGAGCTTGCAGCGGATCTTCGGCTTGGGGTTGATCGCCCTAACTATGCAGATCACCAATAAGGCCCGCGCCCAAGATCAGGAGGAGCTAGTCGCCGAACTCGGCGACCTCGCCAAGTCCATGGTCGAGGCCGAAGGCTGGTCCGCGCTATGATGATTCCGCCTTCCTCGCTCGACCTCTTCAGCCTCAAGGGCCGCACGGCCTTGGTAACGGGCGGCAGCAAGGGCCTCGGAGAAGCTATGGCTTGCGCGCTGTCCGCGGCCGGTGCCGACGTGGCCCTCACCAGCCGCAATGAGGAAGAAGCCCGCGCCGCAGCCGCGCAAATCAGTGCCCACACCAACGGCCGCGTACTCGCTTTTCAAGCCGACGCGGCCGACCGCGCCCAAGTGGAAGCCTCAGTGAGCCAAACCAACGACGCCTTGGGCCCCATAGACATTCTGGTCAACAACGCCGGAATCAATATCCGCAGCCCTATCGTCGAGCTGCGCGACGAGGATTGGGATGCGGTCATCGCCATCAACCTCACCGGCCCGATGTACTACTGCCGAGCCGTGGGGCCGCAGATGATCGAGCGCGGCTACGGCCGCGTCATCAACCTCGGGTCCACCGTGTCTCAGGTCTCAATCGCCGACCGCACGCCGTACGCATCGAGCAAGGGCGGCATCGTCCAACTCACCAAGACCCTCGCCCTCGAATGGGCAGCACACGGAATCACCGTCAACGCCATCTGCCCCGGCCCCTTTATCACCCCGATCAACACCATCCTGCTGCAAGATCCAGCTAAGGCGCGCGAAATGATCGCCAAGGTCCCCATGGACCGCTGGGGCGATCCGGCCGAACTGGCCACAGCCGTCCTCTACTTTGCCTCAGAAGCATCGGGCTTTACCACCGGGGCGACCCTCGTCGTTGACGGCGGGTACACCGCCCAGTAGGGGGCGGTTTGAAACCGCCCCCTACTGGGCGTATGTAGCACGGCCTAGAGCCGACGGCAAACCCTCTTAAAAGCGAACCGCGTCAAGCGAGGCAAGTGCTGGCGCAGCTTGATCAGCAAATGCGCGGCCGCGTCTGGGACGCTCTTGTGCTTGCCCGCGGCCACGGCGTCGGCGATAGCCTCAGCCACTTCCTCTGCCGACTTGGCGAACTTTTTCTGCACGAGCAGATGCTTAGAACCGGCCCGCTCGGCAAACTCGGTATGCACCAAGCCCGGCCCTACCAAGTGGACGCCAATGCCCTGGGGTGCCAGCTCGTAGTCGAGGCTTTCGGCCAAGCCGTTCAAGGCGAATTTTGTCGCGCTGTACACGGCGTGCTTGGGCACGGGAAATTCGCCAGCAATACTCGATATGAAGACCAACCGGCCCCGCCCTTGCGCCAGCATATCCGGCAGAAAGGCTCGAGTGCAGTAGATAGCACCGAGCAGGTTCGTCTGCACCACGGCCTCGTATTCGCGCACATCCGCGTCGGCAAACGAGCGGTAATACCCCCGCCCCGCGTTGTTGATTAGCACGTCAGCCCCGCCCCATTGCGCCTCCACTTCGGCGTGTAAAGCACCGACTTGGGCCAAATCGCCTACGTCACACGGCACCACCAACGGCTGGTGGCCGCCGCTTTCTTCAATGGCCGATCCCAATTCTGCTAGCGCCTGAGCGCGGCGCGCCACCAACACCAAGCACGCCCCGCGCTCGGCCAGCACGAGAGCCAAGGCGCGACCGATGCCGCTGCTGGCCCCAGTAAGCACAACTCGCTGGTTATCCCAGTCCATTATTCCCTCAATTTTTTCATAATGAGAATTAGAGGTTTCTATTTTCATTTAGAGAAAACAACACAATAAATTATTTTTAATACACTTATATATATTTTCTACCTTTATTTTTTAAATATATTATCAATATGGGAAAATATTCGTTTACTGCCCTGCGTCAAGATATGGCATAAGTGCTTTATAAACAAAGCACTAGCAAAATTTTCGTCCATTGGCACGAACTTTGCATATAGCATCCCCTAGCCATTTTACCCTTAAAAGGAGGAGCCAATCATGGCCACTATCAATATTAAGCCCCTCGCCGACCGCGTGTTAGCCAAGCGTCTCGACGAGGCCGAAGAGCAAAAGGTCGGTGGGATCATCATCCCGGACACGGCCAAAGAAAAGCCCCAAGAAGCCGAGATCGTCGCCGTCGGCCCCGGCGGTCGCCGCGATGACGGCGAGCGCATCCCCTTGGAGGTCAAAGAAGGCGATAAGGTCCTCATCGGCAAGTACTCGGGCACCGAGGTCAAGATCGAGGGCGAAGAATATCTGATCATGCGCGAGGACGACATCCTCGCCGTTGTAGCCTAAGGGAGGTACAATACTTATGGCTGCCAAACAGATTGCCTTTCGCAGAGACGCCCGCGAGAGCATCCTCTCCGGCGTCCAACAGCTCAGCAAGGCTGTCAAGGTGACGCTCGGGCCTCGGGGCCGCAACGTCGTCTTGGCCAAAAGCTGGGGCTCGCCCACCGTTACCAAAGACGGCGTCACGGTCGCCAAAGAGGTCGAACTGCCCGATGCCTATGAGAACATGGGCGCGCAGATGGTCAAGGAAGTCGCTTCCAAGACCAGCGATGTAGCTGGCGATGGCACCACCACCGCCACCGTCCTCGCCGAAGCCATGTACACTCAGGGCTTGCAAGCCGTCACTTCGGGCTACAACCCGATGGAGATCAAACGCGGCATCGACCAAGCCGTCGTCGAAGTGGTCAAAAGCCTCGGAGCCCAGAGCAAGACTGTCCAAGATCACTCCGAGGTTGAGCAAATCGGCACCATCTCCGCCAACGGCGACAGCGACATCGGTCAGCTAATTGCCGAAGCCATGGACAAGGTCGGCAAGGACGGCACCATCACCGTCGAGGAAGCCAAGAGCACGGACACCACTCTCGACGTGGTCGAGGGTATGCAGTTCGACCGCGGCTACCTGTCGCCCTATTTCGTCACCGATCAGGAGAACATGGAAGCCTCCTTGGAGGACTGCTATCTGCTGATCCACGAGAGTAAAATCTCCAACCTCAAGGACCTGCTGCCCTTGCTCGAAAAGGTCAGCAAGGCCGGTAAACCCCTGTTGGTCATCGCCGAGGACGTAGAGGGCGAGGCCCTCGCCACGCTGGTGGTCAACAAAATTCGCGGCACCCTGCAGGTGGCCGCGGTCAAGGCCCCGGGCTACGGCGACCGCCGCAAGGCCATGCTCCAAGACATTGCCACCCTCACCGGTGGCACCGTGATCACCGAAGACTTGGGCATCAACCTCGAAAGCGTCCAACTGACCGACCTCGGTCAAGCCAAGCGCATCGCCATCGACAAGGACAACACCACCATCGTCGAGGGCGAGGGCAAGACCGCTGACATCAAGGGCCGGGTCGAGCAGATTCGCAACCAGATTGACGAGACTACCTCGGACTACGACCGCGAGAAGTTGCAGGAGCGGCTGGCCAAGCTGGCCGGCGGCGTGGCCGTCATTGCGGTCGGCGCGCCCACCGAGACCGAGATGAAGGAGAAGAAGGCCCGCGTCGAGGACGCACTGCACGCGACCCGTGCCGCAGTCGAGGAAGGCGTGGTGCCTGGAGGCGGCGTGGCTCTCGTGCGCTCCATCGCCGGGCTAGACTCTGTCTCTGGTGAGACCGAAGGCGAGACCACCGGCGTCCGCATCGTGCGGCGTGCCCTTGAGGAGCCGATGCGCCAGATCGCCGACAACGCCGGGCACGAAGGCGCGGTCATCGTCGCGGAAGTCGCCAGCAAAGAGGGCGCGTACGGATTCAACGCCCAAACCGAAGAATACGGCGACCTCGTAGCCATGGGCGTCATCGACCCGACTAAGGTCGTGCGCACCGCGCTCAGCAATGCCGCTAGCATCGCCACCCTCTTGCTGACCACCGACGCCTTGGTGGCCGAGGAGCCGGAGGAGGAAGAAGAAGCGGCTGCCGGTCACGGCCACGGCCACCCGCACTAAGGGACGCTTGGTACACATGCAAAAGTGGGCGGGGTGTTTCATCCCGCCCGCTTTCTTTTTATTTACTGATGTTGCGTAGGGGCGGTTCGCGAACCGCCCCTACCGTTTCCCTACGGACCTACACATGCCCACCCTATACCAACGCTTGGGGCTGCGCCCTTTCATCAACGCTCGCGGCACCATCACCACGCTCGGCGGCTCCATCATGCCCGCGCCCGTGGTCGAGGCCATGGCCGAAGCATCGCGCCAATTCATCCACCTCAACGAACTGCACGAGAAAGCCGGTGCCCGCATCGCCGAACTCACCGGCGCAGAAGCGGCCTTTGTGTCTTCGGGCGCGGCTGGCGGTATGCTCTTGGCCGGTGCCGCCTGCTTGACCGGCACGGACACCCGCGCCATTGCCCAGCTTCCCGATGTGGGAGATCGGCCCAACCAGTTCGTCATCAGCTTGGTCGATTCGCATTACTACATTCACCAAGGCTTTCGCCTCAGCGGCGGCGAACTGGTCAAAGTAGGGACCACACAGGCCGTGACGCTCGACGATTACGTCGCCGGTATCGGCCCCAAGACCGCGGCCGTAGTGTACTTCCTCGGCAGCCAGCCCCTGTCCGAACTGCCCGCGCTCGTCGCCGCCGCCCACGAGCGCAACGTGCCAGTCCTCGTCGATGCGGCCGCGCAATTGCCGCCGCGCTCCAATCTGACCGACCTGCCAGCTATGGGATGCGATCTATCCGTCTTCAGCGGCGGCAAGGGCCTGTTTGGGCCGCAGTCATCGGGCCTGATCTTGGGGCGCAAAGACCTGATTGCCGCGTGCCACCTCAACTCCAACCCGCACTCGGCCATCGGCCGCGGCATGAAGGTCGGCAAAGAGGAAATCTGCGGCCTCCTCCGCGCCGTCGAGTTGTTTTTTGAAATGGACGAAACGGCGGTCGTCGCCGAGTGGGAGCGTCGCTGTCGAATCGTCGCCGAGGCCGTCGAAGGTGTCGCCGGCATTGAAGCCCATTTTACCAGAGCCTACGAGAACAAATTTCCGCCGGCCTCGCCGCTGGTGCATCTGGAATTTGGCGACGCGGCCCCCCGCTCGGCCGGCGACGTAGTGCGCGCGCTCGAAGAAGGCGAGCCGTCGGTCCTCGTCAGCGGTAGCGACACCGCGCTCAGCGTCGGGCCGCAAACCCTCTTAGACGGCGAAGCCGAAATCATCGCCGACCGCCTCCAGCACATTTTAACCATTTAACCATCTCAACGAGGAGCCAATCCGCCATGACCGAAGACAAAACCACCCTCACTGCCGCCGAAGTAGATGCCGAATTGCAAACCCTCGAAGGCTGGAGCCGCGACGGCATCATCATCTCGCGCGACTTCGTCTTTGCCAATTTCAAGGACATCACCTCGTTCCTCAACCACCTGACCCACACCATCACCGAACAGAACCACCACCCCGACTTCTCCTTGGACACCGGCAAGCGCACCGTTGCCGTCTCGGTAACAACCCACAGCGAAGGGGCCGTCACCCGCTCGGATATCCTCTTCGCCCGCACGCTCAACGAGTGGCAGCCGGGGGGCTAAGGTCTCAGAAGAATATCTTGCAGATTGCGACCTGGCTCGGGCAGGATCTCCCTGAAGCGACCACACAACCACGGCACCTCATCGCGACCCTCGGCATCTGAGTCCGACAGAGGCCGATGGCGAATCCAATGCTCCTTTCGGCAACTGGACTCTCGCTCGGCTATGGGACCGAGACCGTCGTTGAAGACGTCGCGTTCAACCTTGCGCTCGGCGATGTGCTTGCTGTTGTCGGTCACAACGGATCGGGAAAATCGACCCTGATCAAAACACTGTTGGGCACCTTGCCGCCGCTTGCCGGCACGCTCAACTGGCCCATCGGGCGGCCACCGACAATTGCTTATCTAGGCCAGAGGACCGAGTTCGACAGCCGCTTTCCCATCCGGGTCCGCGACATGGCGGCAATGGGTGCTTGGCCCAACTTGGGGTTTCTCGGCCGCATCGATAGTGAGTGCCGGGCTCGGATCGGGTGCGCGCTCGAGCGCACAGGCACCGCCGAGATCGCCGATATGCCCTTGCACAAACTATCCGCGGGTCAGCTGCAACGGACGCTATTTGCCCGGACCATGGTTCAGGATGCGCCGCTGATCCTATTGGATGAGCCGTTTACAGCCGTCGACCAGACAACGGAAGCGGCTCTGCTGACGCTGATCGATCAATGGGCCGCGGAAGGACGCACCATCATCCTCGTTCTGCACGACCTTTCCGCCGTTCTACAACATTGCAGCTCAGCGCTTCTCCTAGGAGATGGCCGCGCGCTTTTCGGTGCCCCGAAAGAAACGCTTACGCCCGACAATCTGGTCGTTCACCGGTACCTGTCGCAAAGTCAGGCCGCCTGGATCGAAGACATGTACTCGCAATCGAAAGCAGACGATGTTTGAGTGGCTCGACTACGCGTTCATGGTCCGGGGACTGACCGCGACGACGGTGCTGAGTTTCTCCGTCGCCCCGGTCGGAGCATTCCTGGTGCTCAGGCGCCTGTCGCTCGCCGGCGAGGCGATGGCTCACGCTATTGTGCCGGGAATCGTCATCGCTTTCGTGATTGCCGGTCTGTCGGTGGGATCCATGATCGTTGGCGGGTTGACCGCTGGTATCACCGTCGCCGCGCTGACCAGCCTGCTCGCCCGTATGACAATCATCCGCGAGGATGCGAGTCTGGCGTCGCTCTACCTGACCGCCCTCGCCCTCGGCATCTTCATCCTGTCCGCCGCCGGCTCGGCGGTGCCGCTGAAGAGTTTCCTGTTCGGTTCGATCCTCGGCATCGACGACGAAAGCCTCCTGCTGATCGGGACGACGGCTACAATCACATTGGTGAGCTTCGCGCTGATCATCAGGCCGCTGATCATCAGTACAATCGATCCGGTCTTCCATGAGAGCCAGTCCAAGCACCCGGGCCTCGTGGCCCACTGGTTCATGTTTCTGGTCGTGCTCAATCTGTTGGGCGCCTTCAAGGCGCTCGGCACGCTGATGGCGGTCGGGCTGATGATCCTGCCGGCGACAGCGGCGCGTTATTGGGTCTCGACAATCACCGGCTATTTGATCGTGACCTTCATATTCGCGCTGCTGAGCGGCTGGATCGGGCTGATCGTTTCGTTCTATTTGTCGGACGTGCCTTCAGGTCCCGCAATCGTGCTGGTTGCGGCGGTCTTTTTCTTTTTAAGCCTGATCTTCGCACCGCAAGGATTTCAGGTCGGCGCACGCCTCAACCCGTACCGCCGCGAACCTCTGACCATCAACAAAAACTCAATGTAGGAGCAAAAAACCATGAAACGACTCTTCAGCGCACTGCTGGTAGCGGGCCTAGCGTTGACCTCAATCCCGGCGGCCGCCCAGGACAGAATCAAGGTCGTCGCCAGCTTCTCCATCCTCGGCGATATGGTGCGCCAGGTCACCGGCGATTTAGCCGAGGTGACAACCATTGTCGGCCCGGACGCGGATGCGCACATTTACATCCCCAACGCGGCCGACGCCAAAGCAGTGACCAACGCCGAGGTGATCTTTGTCAACGGTCTGGGCTTCGAGACCTGGTCGCAAACCCTGATCGAGACATCCGCTACCCAGGCCAAAGTGTTCGTCGCGACGGATGGCATAACGCCTTTGAAGGTTGACGGCGCAATCGACCCGCACGCCTGGAACTCGCTCACAAACGGCATGAAGTATGTCGCCAATATTGCGGACGGCATGGCGGAAACCGATCCGCAAAACGCGGCAGCCTACAAGGCCAATGCCCGCGCCTACACCGCGAGACTAAAGGCATTACACGACCGCGCGCTCGGCCAACTCAAAAGACTGCCCGCCGACCAGCGTACGGTCGTGACCGCCCACGACGCCTTTGGGTATCTGGAGGCAGCCTATGGGCTCACATTTCTGGCCCCGGTCGGGATCGACACCGATGCCGAGCCGTCGGCCCGGGACCTCGCCAAGCTGATCGATCACCTGAAGGCCGTCGGCGCCGGCGCACTGTTCGTTGAGAACATCATCAGCCCATCCCTGGTTCAGCAGATCGCGCACGAAACCGGAATTCAGATCGGTGGCCGGCTGTTCTCCGACGCGCTCTCGGAACGCGGCGGCCCGGCGACCAGCTACGAGAAGATGTTCGAGCACAATTTGGGAACGCTGATTCAAGCGCTCAGCCCAAAATCGTAATTCGCCACAACCAAGTCCGATCCGGCATCCGGCAGACCAAGGAGGCATCCCCATGAGCAACAGACGCACCAGCCAACGCAGCGCCATCGTGCGGGTTATTCGCGACGCCCCTGGCCCACTTCGCCCCCTGGAAATCCTCGACCTAGCGTCCCCCATAGTGCCAACGCTGGGCATTGCAACGGTCTATCGGCGGCTCAGGCGCCTGCAAGACGCCGGTGAAGTGCGGGCCGTGGATCTGGGCGTCAATGATGTTCGCTACGAGCCGACCGACCGGGGTCATCATCACCATTTTCTCTGTCGCGAGTGCGACGAAGCCTTCGACATCCACGGGTGTGCCGAGGGTATCGAGCAGCTGGCACCGCCGGGCTTCGAGCTCGAAGGGCACGAGATCACGCTGTACGGACGATGCAGCGAATGCAGCGCTGGAAAGTGAAAAAAGATCACTATGTTCCGAATCAGGGAAAACGAAATCGCCGATGCGCTGACAACAGCAGATATTTGGCGGATTATGCTGCGAGAAGTTCCTCCGATCGCCGCTGAATACTTTATCGGTGGCGCTGATGAGCTGACTACGCTGAAGGCGAATGTCCTGGCGTTTCAACAGACGATGCTCGCGCCTCCCGGAGCCGTCAAACACAAGACGTTGGACACGACGACGAGCATATTCGGCCAGCAACTTTCTCTTCCTTTTTTCGTCGCGCCGGTTGGGAGCCTGCGCACGCTATGGCCGATGGCCGACGCGGTCGCATCCCAAGTCGCCGGGGAATTTGGCACGGCCATGACGCTGTCGACGCTTTCACAAACACCCATGGAAGCCGTGGCCGACGCGTCGAACGGTCCGAAGTGGTTTCAGCTCTACCTGTGCGGCGGAGTGGAAACCGCGAAACGAGGAATCAGGCGGGCAAGAGATGCGGGTTTTTCTGCACTGGTCCTTACTATCGACACGGCGGTGTCGGGGAACAGAATAGAACATGCCAGGATGAAGCCGATGGATGCCGTGGGCTCTATTTACTCTGGCCCGAGAAAGCTAAAGCGCGCGTTACACAAGGTGAAGCTAGCACCACAGATCGTCCCTCGAATGGGGTGGTTACGGAGGCATTGGCGTGACGGTGGATTGCTTCCCTTCTTTAACATCATCGACGAATGCGGCGAGCCCATGCCATATGCCGGTATTGGAGAGCAGCTTGCTGCCTCGGCTATTACCTGGAGCGACCTCCCATGGATTAAAGAAACATGGGGTGAGCAACCGCTTATCGTCAAAGGCGTTCACTGCGCGGAGGACGCTTTAAAAGCGGAGGAGCTAGGAGCAAGTGGAGTAATTTTCTCCAACCACGGCGGTCGCCAGTTAGGTCGGGCTATTCCGTCCCTGCAGATTGTCGCCGAGGCTATGCCCAAGTTGCGCACGGCCAAGTCCAAACTCGATTGCGCGATGGACGGCGGTATCCGAAGCGGACTGGATGTTCTTATTGGGCTGAGCTACGGCCTGAAGGCTGTGGGCTTGGGCAGAGTGACCGCAGGTGGACTAGGAGCCGGTGGTCACTTGGGTCTAACCCGAGCCTTTGAGTTAATGAAGGAAGACCTACTTCGCTCCATGGAACTGCTCGGAGTGCAAAACATCAGCCAGATTCAAGAGCAAGGAGAGGAGCTTCGTCGCAAGAGCATGGTCTTAGGCACGGCACATCTTCCCGAGTTCATTTTCTAAGAGTGCCCGAAATACCTGTATTAGGCCCATTAGGGCTTCACCTGTTGCCCACTCGCCAAACCGTCACGCCACCCTGCGCGTCGAGCGCGGCAAGCGCGCGCCCGTCAGGCCGCCAGTACAATTCGGCCACTGCGCCCGCCACAACCGCGACCCCTATCGGATCGCCTTCTCCATCCTTCTGAAGCGACCACACAACCACGGCACCATCGCGGCCTCCCGATGCCAAGCGCATCGCGCCGGGAGCGAAGGAAAGCGTCGTGATGGGTTGAACATGAAACTCTAGAACGCCGGGCCGCGTGCCTTCGGGACCTCTTCCTTGGAAGCTCCAGACCGTCACCGCCTCCCCTCCACCGGTGGCCAAGAGGGTGCCGGTGCCATCAAAAGCTAGGGCCGACGGCTTGGCAGGATATCCAGACATCGTGGAGTCCTCCTCCGTGGAGCGACGCCAGAAATGCACCGAGTTGTCTTGGCTGCCGCAGGCCACGATATCCCGGTCCGGGCTCAGTGCCATCGACACCAAGGATCCCTGCCACTCCAGCTTCTGGCGCAGCTCGCCAGTGGGCGCGTCGAAGAACGTCACTCGACCGTAACAGGCCGTCGCCAACTCCCCTGCGCTCGACCAAGCGATCGCGCTGACGGTGCTGGGGTGATTATCAGATCGCCAAACCTCCGCGCCGTCCGCGCCATAAGCGCGAACCTGCCGGGAGCAGGAGGCCGCCAACCATTGGCCGTCCGGCGACCACGCCACGTTTTCTACCCAACCGCTTCCGACGTCGATAGCCCGGCTTACCTGACCTTCGGCGGCACTCCAGATTAAAATTCGGCTGTCCTGGCCGGCTGTAGCGAACGCGGTTCCGCTTGGGTGGATCGCCACCGCGAGCACACCACCTTCATGAATCCCGCGCCGCTCCCAGGCGGTCGCGCCAGACTTGCCGTCGAATGCGTAAACGCCACCCGCAGTATCACCGACTATCAGCGCCTCACCGCGTAGGCTCCAACCCCCGGCGATAGCGTAGTCGCCAACCGCCGCAGACCAACCCCGGCGCAGAGCGCCCCTCGGGCTATCGATATTCAAATCAGACATGCTTCAAATTCCTGCCGCATGCTCTGCTCATCGAGGTTGCGGCCGATGAAGACGAGCTGATTGTGGCGGGGCGCGTCCCCCCATTCGCGATCCGGCTGGCCGTCAAAGAGCATGTGAACCCCCTGGAAGACGAAGCGACGCGATTCACCTGCGAGGCTGATGAAGCCCTTCATTCGGAAGATGTCCACCCCGCGCTCACTGAGCAGTATGGAAAGCCAGGCGTTGAGCCTGACGAGATCGACGTCGCCGTCCATCTCGATCGCGATCGAGCCCACCTCGTCGTCGTGCTCGTGCTGGGCGACCCAGGTTCGCTCGACCTCGACGGGAACAACCGCTCCCTTGTTCGTCAGTTGGAGATCGAACTCCTCCGCGAGGTGCTGGGCGTAGAGGCCAACCCGCACCTGTGTATCGACCTCCAAGAAGAACGACTTGCGCCCTCGGGAATCGAGCCGGAGATTCACATGCTTTCCGACCGGAATCTCTTCCCCCGGACCAATGAGCTCCGCAGGTTCGGCGTACCGCCGCACACACCACTCCGCACCCTCACGGAGGGCAGTGTCATCCGTGCCTTGGTCGGACACGACGACGAGCGACATCTCCGGGTCCGGTCCATCGGCGAGGCTGAGTTCGTAGCGGCCGCTATCGAGCGAATAGACTCCAGTCCATTCGAACGGATACTCCGGCTCGAGGAAGGTGGGGCGACGTTCGAGCGCCTGGTCCAAGTCGAAGGCGTCGAGATTGAGTACCGTATCGATGGAGACGTTCGCCCGCTCGCTGCGCACGACTCGCGCCATTCGGTTCATGTCTCGGAGCCGAGCTTCGAG
Organism: Candidatus Latescibacterota bacterium; assembly: GCA_022820485.1. GTDB lineage: Bacteria > Latescibacterota > UBA2968 > UBA8231 > UBA8231. The sequence continues at coordinate 53,090 of JAJEFJ010000082.1, read as the reverse complement.
GCTGGTCCGTCTTGTTGAGCACGAGGATGTCTGCGAACGCGATTTGCTCCGTGCTTTCGTCGCTTCGGCCGAGCTGCTGCTCAATGTGGGCTGCATCGACGAGCGTGACGATTCCGTCAAGTGAGAACTCCGCGCGAATCTCGTCGTCCATGAAGAACGTCTGAGCGACCGGACCGGGATCGGCCAGCCCTGTGGTCTCCACCAACACATAGTCGAACTTGTCGCGGCGCTTCATGAGATTGCCGAGCACGCGAATCAGGTCTCCGCGCACCGTGCAGCAGATGCAGCCGTTCGACATCTCAAAGATCTCCTCGTCAGCGTTGATGACGAGCGCCTGATCGATGCCGACTTCCCCGTACTCGTTCTCAATCACGGCAATGCGCTTGCCGTGCTCCTCACTCAAGATTCGGTTGAGTAGGGTCGTCTTGCCAGAGCCGAGGAAGCCGGTGAGGATGGTAACAGGTACTTTGCGAGGCGTGTTCATATAGAATCTCTCCTTTAATGTGAGTTCGGGTTAATACTTGCCACTGCTGAGGTCTCGCGACGAATTCTTAGAAGAATATCTTGTGCAGCAGGCGCAGATTGCGGCCTGGCTCGGGCAGGATATCTTTGACGCGGTTGAGATGGTTGCGGTACACCGCGTCAGTGGCGTTTTCCAAGGTCAGGGCGAAGGTGTGCAGACGGCCCCCCCACTGCACGTAGTACTGGCTCGAAAGATCCAGCACTGCGTAGCCTTCCGTAGGCTCTTCAAACTCGCCGACCTGGTCCTGTTCCGCAGCCAAGCGCACGTCAATAGTCGCACTCAGCGCCTCAGTGGGTTCGCAAGTCAGGCCCAGATGCCCTTGTAGGGGCGGCAGACGCGGCAGAGGTTCGTCGTCTAGGTCAATGAGTCGGCCCCGCACATAGCTGAGGGTACCGGCTACTTTCCAAGGCTCCGCCAGATGCCAATCGAAGTTGGCTTCGGCACCGTACATGAGGACGCGCTCTCCTACAGTCCGGTAGAGAAAGAGATCGCCGCGCCGCAGACTGCGCTCACCGCTATTCTTGGGAAAAATGTACCCATTGATCGCGTTGCGGAAGACGGCCAAGTGTACATGGCCTTCTTCGCGGTGGTAGTCGGCGAACAGTTCCAATCCTAGGCCGCGTTCGCTGTCGAGGGCACCATTGCCCACCTCGTACGAATAGGCGGCCAGATGCGGTCCTTCGGAAAACAGCTCTTCGATGCCAGGAGCGCGAAAGGTGCGCATCAAGGTCGTGCCCAGCGTCAAAGTCGAACTGGCGCGATAGTGATTGGACAAACCGGCAGACATCCCGGCAAAGTCGCGCGTCTGGATGCTGCCGACCCGGCGCGAGTCGCGTTCTTCCCTCGGCTCGACGCGGCGGGCGTCAACACGCCAAGCCGCATTGGCTGCCCAAGGCCCATGTTCCCACTCTTGATACGTGAACAGAGCACCGGCGTATTCCTCGGCCGGCGGCGTGAAGTTGAGCCCAGCCGCGGCATAATTGCGGTACTCGTACCACAGGCCAACCACGCCGTTAGCAAAAGGCCCCATGCGATCCAAGTGGGCTAGCGCGCCGCTGTTGTGCGTGAGCACGCCGAACTCCATGCCCAAGTCGCCACTGGCTTCGAATTCGCCGTGCTGATAGCGCGAAAACGAGTGATGCAATTCTAGGCGCTGGAGCCAGTCCGGTCCGGTGACAATTTCGCCGCGCCCTTCGAGGTGCTGGCGCTGGAGATCAATAGATACGCCGTACGGGTGGCCGCCCTCTGGGTCGGGGGGAATGCCGTAGTCGGAGTCGTATAGACTGCCGGACGCGCCCACATGCCCCCAAGGACGGACCAGACTCAGGCCGACCGAAGCATTACCCGTGCGGATATCCGTATTGGCGAGTACCCCATGCGGCGTGGCAATATCGTCGGCATTGCGCAGACTGCTGTCGAAGCGCAGGGCCAGTGGGCCAAGCGGCTGTTCAAGGGTCAGGCCGCCGGACAAACCGCGATTGACGCTCTCCCCCTGATAGGTCACCGTACCCCCGAAGCCGTCGGGCCGTTCAGAGGGCACGTATCCGCGCACCACGTTGACGACCCCGGCCAAGGCATTGGAGCCGTAGAGCAAGGTGCGAGGGCCGCGCACGACCTCGATGCGCTCGGTGGTCATCGGCTCGATAGCCACGGCGTGGTCCGAGGAGGTGCCAGACAAATCGCCAGTGCGCTCGCCGTCTTCGACCACCAGCAAGCGGTCGCCGCCCAGCCCGCGCAGCACCGGACGCGCAGGCGCGGGCCCCATTGAGCGCTGGGCAATGCCCGGCTCGTAGTCTATGGTCTCGGCGATGGTGCGGCTCAAATTCTGCCGCAGCTTGCTGCCGCTGAAGACGACTTCGGGGGTTTGGAGTGGAGAAACAGGGCTCGTGCGTTCACCTTCGACGAGAATCTCCTCTACGTGCAGGGACTCATGGCCGATAACCAGATCGACATGGGTGGTATCCCCCGCGACGACCTCGACCTTAAAACGCTCCTCGTGATAGCCGACGTGTAGGCTTTGCAAGACGTGCGCGCCGGGGGGTACGTTGGCGAAGAAGAAGTACCCCTCGGCGTCGCTCATCCGCGCCCGTTCCAGCCCCTCGATGACGACGGTAGTCCAACCGACAGATTGGCCGCTTTCGGCGTCGATCACGTGACCGGCTAGAGCGCCAGTCGCGTGATCGTCACCAGAGGCGGATCCTACTGCTAAGCTAAAAAGAAAAAGAGATATGAAGGCGTAGCGGCGCAAGCCCTAGCCTTCCTCGTCGTGGTCCTCATCAGCATGGGAGTCCTCTGAGCCGGGACCGCCCTCTTCGACGTGGATTTCGATTTCCTTAGAGACGAAATCGGCGTGGCCTTCGTGGCTGATTTTGATGAGGATGGTGGTCTGGCCTTCCTCCAAGCCGACGATGTGAAAAGCCCAAGCGCCGTCTTCCTCGTGATGCTCGACTTCGGCGATGCTTTCGTCGGCAATTTCCCAGTCGAGGGCAAAGCCATCGTCTTCGTCTGGGGTGAAGAGGTCTCCGTCTTCGGTGATAAAGCGCACGGACAACAGAGCCGTTTCCAAGCCGTGACCCACTTCGATTTCACCTTCGACTTCGCCGTTTTCGTAGCGGACGATCTCCTCGCCGCTATCGCGAATAATCAGGCCGACGGCCTCTGCGTGTTCTTCTTCGTGCTCGGCATCGACGGGGTTGTCGTCGTCGCCGCAGCCAGCGATAAAGAGGGCTAGGGCGAAGATACTCAACGCGGATATGCTTTTAAACATGGTGCTAGTCTCCAATGGTTTGGCCGTCCACGCGCACTCCTTAGGCGTTGCGCGGACGGGAGTTTAATGGTATGCGAAATGGATATGGAGAAGGCACCCACGCACTGAACAATTTACAGGCGTAGATGCACTAGCACCGGGGCGGGCCTCGGTTGAGATAAGTAAAGCGAGGGGTAAAGAGAGGTAACGGTACTGTGCGCGGAGCGGACGGGCTTGGCTCAGCGGCATTCAGCGCCACGAGCACGAGCACCAAGCTCCCAAAAAGGAGCGACAGGCCGCTCTGCAACAGGTAAGCCGGGCAGTTCTCAGGCTCGACGAGACTATCGTGGAAAAGCTGGTGGCTGAAGGGTAGGCCGCCGATTACAGCGACAAAGAGCACTGTCAGCACCAGCAGTGCCAGCGAGTACGCCGAGCACATCGAGATGTCCGTTTTGCGCGTTAGCATGACCTTTGAATTTTAGTATAGCGCTCGCTCCCAAAAAAGCAAATTCAAAAAACTCGGGCAGTAAAATTTAGTGAAAGAGCAGCTACCGGGGTTTAGCAACACCTATTTTTTGTATATAGTTCAATAGTTCACATAACGATTCCAGAAGGTTGCGCCTACTCAGAATATTTCCTAGGAGGGACGAAATGACTTCCAATGAACCTGAAGATGGGCTTGAGCACATGGAACCGAAAAAACGGATAGCTATTCCGTCAGAGCTCGTTCGTTGGCTTGTCGTTATCGCGTCTATATACGTGCTGCTCGTGGCCGTTGGCCTGATCGGCAAGGGCTTTCGCATGGAATTCGGCGATGCGGAGGGCGTCGAATCCCTATTCGCACTTGCGACGAACCCGTTCGTCGGACTGGTTCTCGGCATACTGGCAACTGCACTGCTCCAATCTTCCAGCACCGTTACATCCATCATCGTCGGTCTTGTCGCGGGGGGAATGCCCATTGCCATGGCGATACCCATGGTAATGGGGGCCAACGTCGGGACAACGATTACCAACACGCTCGTCAGTTTCGGTCACGTGGGTCGATCGGGGGAGTTCCGCAATGCGTTTGCGGCCGCCACCGTACACGATTTTTTCAATCTTCTGAGCATCCTGATATTCCTGCCGTTGGAATTCGCATTCGGTTTTCTTGAAAAACTGAGCGGCGTGTTGACCCATATCATTGAGAACATCGGGTCTGTTGATGCAGGGGGAAAGGGCATAGTCAAGGTCGTCATCGGTTTCGGTACCGGGCTTGTAGAGTCGCTGACGTCCTCGCTCCCCGATGTGTGGGAGGGTCTGGTTCTGATCGCCGCAGGAATCGCGCTCATTCTGCTCTCGATCATGTATCTTGGAACTGCGCTGAAAAGCGTATTCGTGGGTAGGGCCCAGAAGCTCCTGCAGGCAGCCGTCGGCAGGGGTCCGATAACCGGCATATTTTCTGGCACTGTCGTTACAGTGCTCGTGCAGTCGTCCTCAACCACCACAAGCCTCATCGTGCCTTTGGCAGGGTCAGGCGTGCTCGGGCTTCGTCATGTTTACCCATTCACGCTCGGTGCCAACATCGGGACGACGATCACTGCGCTTCTCGCCGCGACCGCGATCACGGGCGCTACCCATGCCGTCGCGCATCAGATCGCGATTGCGCACTTTCTCTACAATCTGCTTGGCGTTATTGTCATCTATGGCGTCCCTTGGCTGCGGGAGATTCCGCTCGCGGGAGCCGAGTGGATTGCAAGGCTGGGAAGTGAACGGAAATGGTTGGCCATCATCTACATCCTCGGTGCATTTTTCGGCATTCCGGGAGCACTCGTGTTCGCCAGTGCATGGCTGTCCTGAGCGCCGCCTGCAAAATAAGGCCCTTATTTGGTAAGGGAGTACCCATGTTTGCCGCTAAATCACCTAGCAGGTACATCCTCCCATTCCTGCTGCTAGCCCTTTCAGAAGGGCTGATTCCCCTAGGACGCGGACATGCCGAGACCATGTCGCGGATCGATGCTATCCGCCTGGTCGTCGAGCACAACCCACAAGTAGAAGCCGCCCGCCATGCCTATGAAGCCGCCCGCGCCCAAGCACGGCAGGCCGGTGCTCTACCCGATCCAGAGCTAGAGGTGGAGTTCGAAGAGGTACCCGCGTTGGGCAGCTTGGGCGATTATGGCGAGCGCACGATCGAACTCAGCCAACGGGTTGAATTGCCCCTGAAGTGGTGGCACCGCCTCCAAGCCGGTCGCCAGCACGCCGAAGCGATTCGTCTCGCCGTCTTCGAGAGGACCAAGCTCGATATAAGCCTACAGGCAAAGCAGGCTTATGACCGGATCGCCCTGCAAAAGTCCCTACTCCATCATGCCCGTCAAGACCTCGGCTTGGCACAGAGCATTCTGCGCCAAGCCAACATCCGTTTCGAGGCAGGCGATGTGCCCCAATTGGACGTCATGCGGGCCAGCGTCGAGGTCGGCCGGGCCACCAATCGCTTGACCGCGGCAAAAAACGACCTGTCCGTGGCCAAGACCGCGCTCAATGCCCTCCTAGCCCGACCACTGCAAACCCCATTCGCAATAGCCGACAGTTTGGTCTATCAGCCTGTTGAGACCAATCTCGATCCATTGACCTCAGCCGCCCTAAAGCAACGGCCCGATTTGGCGGGGACCGAGATGCAGCTAAAAGCCCTACAGAGCCAGCAAGCCGCGGCAACCGCGGCCTATTGGCCGGATTTAAATGTGGGTTTGGGTCGCCAACGGCGGCATGGGGTGCATGAGGAGGATTCCTGGCAGGTGCGTTTCGGCCTAGAGGTGCCGCTGTGGGCCTTTTCTCGCCAGCGCGGCGAACGCACCGAAGCCAAAGCCGAAGCGGCCAAGGTTGCAGCCGAACGGGACGCGGTGCGCTATCAAGTCCTTTTGGAAACAGAACAGGCCTATTTGGACCTCAAGACCGCCGAAGAACAGGTAGCCTTATTCCAAGGCCAGATTCTACCCGAAGCAAAACGGGCATTCGAGGTGGCTGGTCGCAGCTACGACGAAGGCAAATTGACTTACCTAGAACTGCTCGAAACCCAGCGCACTTGGATCGAGACGCAGATAGAATACGCCCATGCCCTGTTTGCGTATCGCGCGGCCACGGCGGCGTTGGAATGGGCCATCGCTGGTCCCCTGTCCGCTAATTCTGGAGAATGAGAATGCGTATCTATACGACGAGCTTGGGAATTATTGGTCTGCTGATAGTTCTCTTCGCACTAGGAGATGGTGCGGCCTTTTCTTTCTGGAACCAGCCGGTTTGGGCTGCTGAGGAGGATCACGACGAGGAGGAGGAAGACCACGACGAGGAGGAAGGGCTACGGCTGAGCACGGCGGAACGAGTCGAATTTGGCATCGAGGTCGCGCAAGCCGCGGCGGGCCAGTTGGCAATTCAAGTGAATACGCCCGGCGAAGTGCAAGTCAATCCCAATTTGCTGGCCCACATCGTGCCGCACGTCCCGGGGGTAGCTCGCCAGATCCACGCCAATATCGGCGACCAAGTGGAGCAGAATCAAGTGCTGGCCGTGCTGGAAAGCCAAGAGCTATCCGAAATGAAATCGGCCTATTTAGTGTCCCAGGAACGCTTAGCACTCGCTCAAGCAACCTTTGACCGAGAAGAAACGCTGTGGAACCAAGCCATCTCTTCGGAACGAGTTTTTCTCGAGGCCAAAACCAAGCTGGCCGAAGCGCGCATTGAACTGCGCGTAGCCGAACAAAAGCTTCTCGGGCTGGGTTTTTCAGCCGCCGACCTCAAAGAACTGTCCTTCGACAGCGACACCCGCTTTACCCGCTACGAAATAAGGGCTCCCTTCAGCGGCACTATCATCTACCAACACATAACCCAAGGCGAGGTACTCAAGGACGATTCCGAAGCCTTCATCGTCGCCGATCTCCGTTCAGTGTGGGTCTTACTGACAGCTTATCAGAAAGACCTGCCCTTCCTCCGCGTCGGCCAATCCGTCCACATCCAATCCAGCCAAGGCGGCCCAGAGACGACCGGGACTGTGGACTATATCAGCCCCATCATAAACGAGGCACTGCGGACGGCTTCGATCCGCGTGGCGCTCTCCAACCCAGACGGCCAATGGCGGCCTGGCTCCTTTGTCACAGCCACGATTGATATAGAGGGCGTCGAAGTACCTCTCTTAGTCCCCCGATCGGCGATCCAGATGATGGAAGACCACTCCGTCGTCTTTGTCGAGACCGACGAGGGATTTGTGCCCCAACCTGTCCAGATCGGCCGCACCAACCCCACCCACGCCGAGATCCTCGACGGGCTGGAGGAGGGACAGCCTTACGTCGCCCGAGGTGCATTTATCCTGAAAGCTCAGTTGGCCAAAGGCGCTTTTGGGGATGGCCACGCTCATTAATCAGCGGAGAGGATAGTCCTAATGATAGACCGCATTATTCAACTGGCGTTGAACAACCGGTTACTCATGCTGGTTTTGGGAGCAGTGGTCGTGGTGAGCGGTTACTACAGCTATCGGCAGTTGCCTGTCGATGCCTTTCCCGATGTCTCGCCCAATCTGGTCCAAGTCTTCACCGTCACCGAGGGCCTAGCTCCCGAAGAGATTGAAACCTACGTTACCTATCCCATTGAGACGGTGATGAATGGCCTGCCGAGCATCGAGAACATCCGCTCGGTGTCCAACTTCGGCCTTTCGGTGGTCAACATCTACTTTGCAGACGGAATAGATATCTACTTTGCCCGCCAGTTGGTCAACGAACGACTCCAGGAGGCGCGGGAACAGATCCCCGAAGGCTTTGGCGAACCCGAACTGGGGCCGATTTCGACCGGCATGGGATTGGTCCTGTTCTACTATCTCGAAGACGCGACCGGCGAGCACTCGCTCGAAGAGCTACGCACAATCCAAGATTGGCTAGTCAAATTCCACCTGCAAACCGTGCCCGGAGTCACCGAGATTTTGGGCATCGGCGGCTATGAGAAACAGTTTCACGTCGTAGTTGATCCCCACGCCTTGCTGCGCTACGGAGTGACGGTACACAACGTCATCGAACAAATCGAAGCCAACAATCTCAACGTCGGTGCTCAATTCATTGAAAAGGACGCCGAGGAATACGTCGTGCGCTCGGTGGGTCTGGCTTCTACGGTCGAGGACATCGAAAACATCGTCATCAAAGCCGCCGATGGAACGCCCATCTTTCTCAACCAAGTAGCCGAGGTGGGCATTGGCGGGGCCATCCGGCGCGGCGTGCAGACCCGCAACGGCGTGGAAGAAGTAGTGGCCGGCATGGTGATAAAGCTCTTCGGCACCAATTCCTCGACCGTGATCGAGCAGGTCGAAGCCAAGATGGAAGAGATCAATCGCATTTTGCCCGCCGGGGTGCGCCTAGTGCCCTACTACGAGCAGAAGACTCTGGTGGCTGCCTGCGTGGCCACGGTCACCAATGCCTTGATTCAGGGTATAGTCCTAGTCACCCTCGTGTTGGTTCTCTTCATGGGCAGCGTCCGGCCCAGCCTAGTGGTGGCCCTGTCCATCCCCTTTTCGGTGTTGTTCGCTACCCTCGGCATGCACTACTTCGGCCTCTCGGCCAACCTCATGTCCCTCGGCGGCCTAGCCATCGCCATCGGCATGATGGTCGATGGCACCATTGTCGTGGTCGAAAACGTGGACCGCATCCTGCGGCAGGCCGAACCGGACGAGGGACGCATCCAAGTCGTAGCCCGCGCCTGCGTAGAAGTGGGCCGTCCCATTGTATTTGCCATCGTCATCATCATTCTCGTATTCCTACCCTTGTTCACCCTGCAAGGAGTAGAGGGCAAAACGTTCCGCCCCCTCGCCTACACTGTGGCTATGGCCATGTTGGGCTCATTGATTTTTGCCCTGTTTCTGGCCCCGGTGTTGTCGAACCTGCTGCTGCGAGCACCAAAATCTACGGACTCAGGCACCCAAGCCAGCGAAGGCTGGATGATGCGCCGCTTGGTCGCCGCTTATCGCCCCATTGTCACTCGCTTCGTCTCCCACCGCTTCTGGGCACTCGGCTCAGCGGGTGGCCTCCTGCTCATCGGAGTGTTGATTTTTCCGCGCCTTGGGTCGGAGTTTACCCCGGCCTTACAGGAGGGCACCATGGTCCTGCGGCTGACCATGGCCCCATCCATCTCGCTCAAGGAAAGCACCCGCATCACTATGCTGGTTGAGCGCCGTCTGTTGCAGATCCCCGAAGTTACCGGCGCGGTTTCGCGCATTGGTCGCGGCGAAGTCGGCGCTCATACCGACCCCATCAACAGCGCCGAGATGTTTCTCCTGCTCAAACCCAAGGATCAGTGGCGCGAGGCCCGCGACCAAGAAGAGTTGCGCGAGATCATTCGCGCCGAGTTGGGAGAGGTTCCCGGTGTGCTGACCAACTTCACTCAACCCATTGCCATGACCGTGGATGAACTGCTCGAAGGAGTGCGAGCCGAACTGGCGGTCAAGCTCTTTGGGGACGATCTAGACGTGTTAAAACAAAAGGCCGACGAGATCGCCCAAGTGGTCAACGCGGTTACTGGAGCGGCCGATGTCCAAGTGGACCAAATCAGCGGCACGCCCCAGCTACTCATCCGGGTGGACCGGCAGACCATTGCCCGCTACGGCGTCAACGTGGCCGATGTGCAAAAGGTGGTGCAGGCGGCTGTGGGCGGCGAGACAGTAGGACAAGTATTCGAAGGAACGCGCCGCTTCGACATTGTGGTGCGCTTTTCTCCGCAATTCCGCAGCAGCGCCGAGGACATTGCCCAAATCCTGATCCAATCCCCCCAGGGCGTCCAACTCCCTCTCGTTCAGCTAGCCCAGATCGAAGAAGTGGTCGGGCCGCGCCAAATCACCCGCGAAAAGAGCCAGCGCTTCATCACGGTTCAGTGCAACGTCACCGATCGGGACATTGGCTCCTTTGTCGCGGACGCGCAAAAGGCCATCGCCGACCAAGTGGACCTGCCGCCGGGCTATCTGGTGACTTGGGGCGGCCAGTTTCGCCTGCAGCAAGAAGCCAACAAGCGGCTGGCCATTGTCGTGCCCATCACTCTCTTCGTGCTCTTCTTGCTGCTGTTTTCCAGCTTCAATTCGCTCAAAAACGCGACCCTGATCTTGCTTAATATCCCGCTAGCCCTAGTGGGCGGAGTGGTGGCTTTGTGGCTGACCGGGCAAAACCTGTCCGTGCCGTCCTCAGTCGGTTTCATCGCCCTGTTCGGCATTGCCTTGGAAAATAGCATGGTACTGGTGACGTACTTCAACCAGCTCGTCCGCGATGGCGTGGACTTGGATGAAGCCTCCATCCAAGGAGCCTGTCTGCGGGTGCGGCCGGTGCTGATGACTGCCCTGACGACGGCCCTTGGGCTGATTCCGCTGCTGTTTTCCAGCGGCACCGGCAGCGAAGTACAGCGACCGCTAGCTACGGTAGTCGTCGGCGGTCTGGTCAGTTCCACCGTGTTGACCCTGCTGGTGCTACCGGCGCTCTACAAGTGGTTTGCCGTGCAATCGAATCGCAGAGAGGCAGAAGAACTAGTGGCATAGCGAGAAGAAGTGACCTTCTAACTCTTCCCGTTTATGTCTCCGCCCCCAAAAACTGCCGCAAGTACTCGCCTTTCGGCGTCAGCAACGTCGTAACATCAATCACATTGGGCACTCGATCCATGATCTGCTCGCGGATCTGTTTAATGACGGTATAGCCTTCTGTTACCGTCATATCCGGGTCGGTTTCCGCGGTTAATTCAACATATAGGGCACCCCCCATGGAGCGGATGCGAATATTGTGCGTAAACGTCACGCCTTGTACGCCGTCCGCCATCTCTTCGACCAAGGCTATAGTCTCTAAGGAGGGCGCGAAGTCGATCAGCTCTTTGACCGCTTTGCTCCCAACCTCCCAGGCACTGTGTAGGATCAGGCTCGCAATCACGACCGTGGTGACCTGATCGATTAATTCGAGGTGGGGGAAAAAGGATGAAATGCACAGACTCACGAGGACGGCCAAGGCACTGATGGCATCGGCCCGATGATGCCATGCTTTCGCGATCAGCATGGGGCTGTTCAGGCGTATGCCCCTGCGCCGCATTGCGTGGAAAAGTATTTCCTTGGCAATCACTGAAACGAGAATTGCCCCGCTGATGAGAAAGAAAAAATGGTCTAAGCCCTCTTCATCATCCTCGTGCTCCTGACTGTGATCATCGTCGTGGTCTTCTACACCATGCGTTTCCGCTTCTTCCACGCTAGTTGTGGACACCCCATGCCCGTGCTCGTGGTAGCCAAAAGCATCCAAGATCAACTCCACGCTCACAAACGCGATAAGAAACGCTGCAAAAAGCGCCAAGAGGGTTTCGATGCGGCGGCGACCGTAGTGGAACCTCGAACTTTCCCCCTGTTTAACCGACTCCGCTCCCATCAGCACGGCGACCCAAGCGATGAGATCGGATACAATGTCCGACAGCGAGTGGACGCCCGAAGCAGTCAATGGCAGGTAACCGGTAAAGCTGCCGAGGACGACCTTTGCGGTTCCCAGCACGCCGTTTGTGACGCCACCTACCGTAATGATGGCCGTAGCTTCCCGGAGCCTCTTTTTTTCATTTGATTCTTCTACGTGCATGTGCATGCGCTTTTCCTCCCTGTAAAATGTCGTAGGCGTCCCTACGATATACATACGATTTCTGTCCTGCAATGGGGGGATGCTTTCCCAGCGGTTCCGGCCCGGTCCCTGCCGCCCAATATCTAGTCTAGTCCAGATATCGACCCCGCAGTCTATATGCCGACCGCATCTATACGCTTCTTCTTGACCTGTCTGTAACCTTTCATTATGCTTACCGCCTTAAGCCCAGAATCCATTGCATCCACCCAATGCACAGGAGGCTGCTGAGTGACCGAATTTCTTGGGATAGTGACCGGTTTTTTTGACTTCCTCTGGTCCTCCTTCCTGCTGCTGGCCCCCATGCTGTTGCTGGGGTTGTTCCTCTCCGGCCTGATCCACGTATTCATCTCCCGTCAGGCCATACTCCGCTGGCTCCGTGACGATAGCCTGAAATCCGTAACCATGAGTTCGGCCATCGGCGTACCTGTGCCGCTGTGCAGTTGTTCGGTCGTGCCTGTGGTCGCCGAGATGCGCAATAAGGGGGCGTCTCGTTCGTCCTGCATGTCTTTCCTTATAACTGCGCCGGAGACAGGTGCGGATTCGATCTTGGTCACCAACGCCTTTTTCGGACCCATCGTTGCCATTGTCCGCCCCATCATCAGCTTCATCACCGCGGTCGTCGCCGGAATCTTCTGCATCGGTCTCATAAGAAAAGACCACGATCACGATCACGATCACGATCACGACCACGACCACGATCACGACCACGACCACGATCACGATCACGATCACGATCACGATCACGACCACGACCACGACCACGATCACGACCACGACCACGATCACGATCACGATCACGATCACGATCACGACCACGACCACGACCACGACCACGACCATGGGCACGAGCCGCTCATATCCGACGCTGACGACTGCTACGTCAGCCCCTCGCAACTGAAGGTCCTCGCCATCGAGTGGTTGAAGCGAGTCGCCACGGCAGCCGGCCGGTGGAGATTCGGCTCATGGGTAAAACCGGACTTTTACCGCGAAGAAGCGCTGTTATCGGAAAAGGCCGGAGAAGATCCTTCAGGCGACGCACCAGCGAATCAGGAGCTAGATTTCAAGCGGATCGTCAAGCACATCTTTCGCTACGGTTTCGTCGAAATAGCCGACGACATTCTCTTTGCGCTGCTAGTGGGAGTCGCGCTGGGCGGCGTGCTCTTTTTGGCGATTCCGAGCGATTTGATGTCGAACGAATACGCGCGTTGGCTGTCCTATCCGGTCATGGTATTGATCGGCATTCCACTTTATATCTGTGCCTCCGCCAGCACCCCGATCGCCGCCGCCCTAGTCGCCCGGGGATTCAGTCCCGGAGCAGCGCTGATCTTTCTCATGACCGGGCCGGCCACCAACACAGGCACCATCGCAATCATCGTCAGCCAGTTCGGCACCCGCTTCGCATCCATCTACGTCGCCTCGGTCATCGTGGTTACGGCCCTCCTCGGCATTGCGATTGACGCCTTGCTTTTGGCCTTCGGCCTGACGATCTCGGTAAACCTCTCCGCCTCGGACTCGCCGGCCATCCAGTTTGTGCAATGGGGCGGCGCTTTTCTCCTCATCGCCCTGATCATCTGGCGCTTCCGGGCCGGTGCCTTGAAAAGCGGCTGGGAGGATCTGCTGCTCAATCTCCGGCCCTTGTCCAAGAGCTGGCGGCAAACTTGGGGACGCCTAACCCGCGGCCATTCCTTCTCCGTCCGGGGCCTCATCTCCCCCACCGCGCCAATGGGCCTGATGCTGTGGGCGTTGGCCCTCGTCCTGTTCCTCGGCAGCGGCTTCACGACCGTGCCTCCCGGCTACGTCGGCTACGGTCGCCTGTTCGGCGAGGTGTACTGGCGCGACCTGCCGCCGGGCCTGCACTACCTCGCCCCCCGGCCTTTGGTCCAAGTTGACAAGTGGCCAGTGCGGGAGGTGAAGTCCATCATGTGCGACACGCCCCAAGATTACGTGTCTGGCGACCTCAATCTCATTAGCCTGACCGTCAATGTGCAATACCGGGTCAAAGACCCGTACAACTACCATTACCGGACGACAAATCCAGCAGAGATCATCTCGGACGTCGTCCAAGCCCACATCCGTTCCTTCGTATCCGCCCGGGACCTGGAGAAACTACTCAACGTCCATCGCGTAACCCTCGAACAGTATATCAGCGAGTCGTTCCCGAGCGACGTCCACCCGGAGAACCCGGTCCTCAATACAGTCGATCTGGTCAAGATCAACCTGTTGGCCATCAATCCTGTGGCGGAAACCATGAGTGCGTTCCGAGACGTATCGAGCGCCCAAGAAGACCGGGAGCGGATCATCGTCAATGCACAGCGTTTCTTGGTATCACTGACTCCCCAAGCGCACGGCAATGCCGCTTGGGAGGTCGAGCAAGCAGATGGCGAGGCCTATCGCAAAGTGACGACATCCGCCGCAGAGGCCAAGGCGATTTCGCTGGTGTCCGAGGCCGTGCGGAGCGCGCCCGATGTTCTACAGAACATGTTGTGGCGGGAAAAGCTAGAGACTGCGTTGTCCGGCAATGCCAAGGTCATAGTGCCCAACAAGGAGAGCCTCGATAAGGTCGCGCTGTGGAAGAGGAACGGCTCCACAGCGGGCAAAGGGGCCCATCACTAGGGGAAAAGGCAATGAAGTTGAAGGGAAAAACAATCGGCGTAACCATCGCCGTGATCATCGGCGCGATCATCTACGACAGCTTTTACATTATCAATGAGACCCAACAGGGCGTGTTGACTCACTTCGGCAAAATTTCACCGCCCGTGCGGCAGCCCGGATTCCACGTGAAGTGGCCCCGCCCGATCTCAAAAATCTACAAGGTCGATCGCCGCCTTCACACGCTGAGCAACATCCCCCATGAGCTGATCACCGAAGATCAGAAGAGCATCCTCGTCGATGGCTATCTGCTCTGGCGCACCGTGGACCCGATGCTCTTCGTCGAGGCGATCCGCACCGGTCAGAACGCGGTCGAGCGCTTGCAGGACCTTTACCTTTCGAGCAGTGGGATCATCATCAGCAACAAGTCCCTCGACGCCTTCATCGGTCTGGGTCTGGAACACGAGGACTTGAACGAGGCGTCCCGGGAGATTCTCGCCAGAATCGCGCCGATTGCCAAGGAAAGCTACGGAATCGAGGTAATCGAGGCCGGGATCGTCGAATACACCCTGCCGGTGGAAAACCGGCCCAGCGTCATCCAGCGCATGATCGCCGAGCGCGCGCGCATCGCCGCCCGCTATCGCAGCGAGGGCGAGGAGCGGGCCTTGCGCATTGAGGCCCTAGCCATCAACGAACACGAGAAGTTGATCGCCGATGCCCACGCCGAGGCGACGACCATTCTCGGCGAGGCCGAGGCCGAGGCCATGGCCATCCTCGGCCAAGCATATAAGAAGGACCCGGAATTCTACAAGTTCATCCGCGCACTCGATAGCTACGATCGGATCATCGACCGGAACACGACGCTAATGCTCCCGGCCGACAACGAGTTGTTCAAATACCTCGACAGCAAAGCAAGACCCAGATAATTCAAGAGCCAAGCTAATGAGTGAACAACAACCATTGCCGCCGAGTACGCGCGTCATTTACGCCGTATTCGACTTCCTGCAGGAGCACCACCGGCGAATCATCGCGGGGACCGTGGCCGCAGTCGTCATCGGCTTCTTGGCCAGCGGGTTGTACATCGTCAAGAAAGAAGAGCAAGGCGTGCGCACCCGGTTCGGCAAAGTGGTGCATTCGAGCATCGGCCCCGGAGTACACTACTACATCCCAATCATCGAAAAGACCTATGTTCACAAGGTCAAGCGGATTACCCGGCATCAAGTAGCCAGCAAGGCCGGCGATACGGTCAACTTCACCATCTTGTCGGGCGACGTAAACCTGCTCGAAGTGGATGTCGCCCTCCAATACAAGATCGACAACCTCAGGAATTTCCTGTTCGTCACGTCCGACCCCCTCGCGATGCTGACCGCGTACACTAGAGAGGAACTGGTCAACATCCTAGGGCAGAATTTCATCGACCTGATCCTCACCTCGAACCGCAATATCATTCAAAACAAGCTGTTGGAGCGGCTCACCGAGCGCCTAGCGGCCCGAGACATCGGCCTCGAACTGGTCTCACTGGACATCGTCGATGTGCGCCCAATCGAAGAAACAATCGCGGCGTTTCGCGACGTAAGCGATGCTTTCGCCGAGCGCGTGAAGGCCGTCAGCGACGCCAATCGCAAGCGGGAACAATTGATCGCGCACAGCCGAGGACAGGCCGAGGCCTTGGTGCTAAACGCGCAGGCCAAGGCGAGGGAGCGCATCGTGCAGGCGCAAAGCAGCGCTGGCGCGTTCTCGGCCCTGTTAGCCGAATACAAAAAACAGCCCGCGCACGTGGGCATCACGCGCTATTGGGACCGGATGCGCAAAATTTTCGCGGAGGCGAGCCTCGCCGCGGTCAATCCGAGCAAAGAGTCGGCCATTGATATCAACATGATCGACGGCGTCGCAGGGTTCACCCCAGCGGACATGGTGCTAGGAACACCGCCCTCCGGTGGTGAAGCCGTTGACGGAGTGCTGATGTCGTCAACGACCATGGAGAACGTGCATACCATTGAAACGGTCGATGCGGACAACCTCCTGCTGGACGGTCGATTTCACAACATACGCGCGGAACGCAGTCACATGAGCATCGCCAACCCGCGGTCGCTCATATTCGACACGCCGTCCATCTTCTCGCATCGCCACGTGAGAGACAGGCCGGCCGGACTGCCGAAAGACGAGAAGCCGATGGTCGAGAAGCTCGCCACCGAAGGTAAAGGAGATGGCGAGGCTGAGAAGGCTGAGAAGAAGGAAGAGGATGGCGGCAAAGACCATTAGTATGCTGTTGGCATCCTGCCTCGTCCTGCTGTTGACTGCGCTGCCTACGGCGGCCGCTCCAGGAGTTAGCGATAGTACGATCGTGTTCGGTCAGAGCGCTTGCTTCTCCGGTCCGAGCAAAATTCTGGGTTTGCGCTATCGGGCTGGCATTTTGTCTGCTTTCCAAGCACAGAACGATCGCGGCGGGGTCAACGGCAGGTTGCTGAAACTGGTTTCTTTCGACGACGCCTACGAGCCTGAACAGGCCGCCGCAAACGCGGAACGGTTCGTCGCCGACAATGAGGTCCTGGCCGTGATCGGCGGGGTGGGAACGCCGACAGCCAAACGCATCGCGCCGGTACTCAGGACGGCAAAAATCCCCTTTGTCGGCCCCTTTACGGGTGCCGCTTTTCTGCGCGATGCCAAGCGGTTTCCCAATGTCATCAACCTGAGGGCGGGCTATTTCGACGAAACTCAGACGCTGGTCAATCACATCCTCGGCGAGCGCGGCAAGACCCGGTTCGGCATCATCTATCAGGACGACGCCTTCGGACGTTCCGTCTTGAAAAACTACAAGACCGTGCTCGATGAGCACAGTATCCCCATCCTAGGGAAAACCGCCTTCTCGCGGAACACCCACGCCGTCCAAGCAACCCTCTTCGCCCTATCCAAGGCCGACTTAGACGCCATCCTGATCGTCGGCACCTATACCACCAACGCGGAAATCATCAATCTAGCGAATTCTCTAGGCCATGAATACATCATGGGCAACTTGTCCTTTGTCTTGTCCCGCGAGCTTAGGGAGCGGATCAGCGCACCAAACGATAGAATCTTGGTGACCGAGGTGGTGCCTAACCCAGAAGACCAGACCAGTAAAGTCGTGCAGCAATTCCAGCGAGCTACCCAATCGCCGGAATCGAAGATAGACCACGACCACATAAACAATGAAGTATGTCTGGAAGGTTACATACTGGGCCGCTTCGTCATCGCCGTGCTAGAGCGCATGGGCGATGAACTGACGCGGGAGAACTTCATGCAACAGGCCCTGTCGTCCGGGCCGATAGCAATTGACGATTGGACGCTTGAATTCGAGCCCGGTACCAATACGGGTTCGACCTACATCCGGTTGACCGATCTCGGAGGAGAGTAGCCCTTGAAAAAGGTGGATGAATTTTCCGGCGAAGAAGTTGGCGAAGAGTGGCTACGAGAGCTCTACAAGGTTGTCGCTCTACGGCGCGGTACTATGTTCAGATTGATTACTGAGTCGGCCCGCCTGTTGCTGCTCGGCAATGCAGGTGGAGCGGCGTTGATTATTGGATTTATGAGCACGTCTTCAGGCAACGAAGACGCGTCCTACCACTGGTTCGCCTTGGCGACGCTGCTCATGTTCGCGGTCGGCACCCTTGCGTCAGCCCTAACGATGATTCTGGTAGCCCTAGTCGCGGTAAAAGAGGCCCACAGCGCCGAGGAGGCCCTAAAACAATTCGTCGATGGAGAAATCGACCGCACCCAAGTGATGTTCACGATCGGCGATATGACGTTTCGCATTGCCGACTTTGCCATGGCGTCTGGCGTGGTCAGCATCGCAGGGTTCATGCTCGGCGGCCTGAGCAGTCTCATCCTGATAACGCTATTCTTCTAAACGAGAAGGTTCCTTTCGAGGGCCCCTTCTCGGCTTTCTACCTCCGCTTCCATCTTTCGCAACCTAGGTCCGCTGGTTCGCGCCTATAGTTTTCGGTTATAGCCATCATGGATTCACATTCCATACTGATCTTATTGGCGTACTCAGCCGGTATCTTTGTCGTTTCTTTTATGGGTGGGAAACTAGCGGCCTTGGGGACCATGACGCACACGCGCACCCAAGTCGTGATGAGTCTGGTAGCCGGCTTCATCCTCGGCATCGCCATGTTTCATCTGTTACCCCACAGCCTCGATCGCATTTCCGGATCTGCGATTGTAGAAAAAGCTGTGGGATGGATGGTGTTCGGCATGGTGCTGATGATTTTCTTGTTGCGCATCTTTCACTTTCATCAGCACGACTTCAGCAGCGAGGCGAGCGATCTGTACGATGACCACGGTCACGACCACGGCGGCGTCCATGCGCGGAGTTTGTTCGGCGTTGCCATCGGCCTAGGCGTGCACACCGTGACCGAAGGAATCGCACTGGGCACCAGTATGAGGTTGGGGCCGCCGCACGAAAACGACGTCGCATTGGCAGGCCTGGGGGTATTCCTTGCCATTATGCTGCACAAGCCGCTCGATGCGTACTCCATTATCGGCATGATGAAATCCGCCGGGCACAGTCCGCGCGCCCGGACATTGGCCAATGTCGGCTTTGCCATCCTGTGCCCGGTGGTGGCTATAGCGAGCTTTGCGGGTGTGGAATTGCTTGGCCCGGAAGAAGGGGCAGTGGTCGGCTATGTGCTGTCCTTTGCGGCGGGCGCGTTTTTGTGCATTGCCTTGAGCGACCTGCTACCGGAAATCCATTTCCACAGCCACGATCGCGGCAAGCTCATCGTCTCCCTCCTCGTGGGAATCGGCCTCGCCTACGTCCTGTATTACGTCGAATCCAGCGCCATCCACGGACATGGCATGGAAGCGCACGAAGGGCATTAGCTAGATCGCCACCTTCTCCCCCATCTTCACCGACTCAATTCCCTGCAAACACAGCAGCAGCGAGTTCCGCGCGCTCTGACCGCCTATCTCCTGCGACGCCCTGCCCTGCGCGATCGCATCCACCGCTTCCTGCAACTCGCCGACGAAACCGTCCTCGCCCGACAGGGCTGGCGTGCAGACCTCGCCGTCCTTGGTCAGCAGTTGCGGCGGTTCTCCCCAAGACGAGTTGTACTTGAGCGTCGCCTCCTCAAAGTACACGTCGTACCCGTGCTCAAAGGGACAGCCCTGTTGCGCCAACCAGCCGCCTTCGGCGCTGATGGCCATTGGGCCGTCGTACTGGTAGTGGACGTTGATGTACTCGACCGTCTCGCCCCGACCAATGTATCCTTGCGCACTAACCGCGATGGGCATCCCGAACAAAAACTGCACAAAGTCCGCGTCGTGGATGTGCAGGTCGATTGCAGGACCGCCGGTGCGCTCCAAATCTTCCGGTGCCCACCACGCCGGGCGCGAGATGATCCGCTTAAAGTGAGCGGCGAGCACCGGGCCGTGCTCCGCGTCGGCGACGAGCTGTTTGATCAGCCGGAACTCGGGGAAATACCGCAGCACATGGGCAACCATAAACTGCCGCTGGTGTTTCTCAGCCGCCGCCACGATCTGGTCGGCGGCGTCCAAGGCCAATGCAATGGGCTTTTCCAATAGCACGTGCTTGCCCGCAGATAAAGCGCGGATACTAGTCTCGACGTGCATGTTCGTCGGCAGGCAGATATCCACCAAGTCGATCTCCCCATCGGCGAGCAACTCGTCCAACGTTTCGTAGCAGCGTATGCCCGACAAGTCCTGCACGCCCCCACTGTCGCCGAAATTGCCCTGAATATCGTTCCAATCTCCCGCGCGCTTTTTGGGGTCGCGGGAGACGATGGCTGCAACCTGGCCCCCTTCGACTTGGGCCATAGCCTTATAGTGGGTCATGCCCATAAAACCGATGCCGACAATGCCGATATTGACCATATTTTCCTCCTTGTGTGAAGCTGCTAGGATAGGCTTGGGGGGCGACCGCTGTCAAGCTGATTGCGGCCCAAGGCGCTTTTGCCGTATATCAGAGGTATCGGCGCTGCTATCGTCATTACCCAAATTTAGCGATAGCAGAAGTAGAGAAAGCCAAGGAGACCAACTATGAGTATCAGGCTCGACCTTCCCAAAGAATTGGAACGTGAATTGACAACAGAAGCGACGCAAATGGGGGTGTCTCTCGCGGAGTACGTCTTACGTCTCCTTTCCGCTAGGTCGTCTATTGAGGCTGCACCGACCTCGGGTGCAGAATTGGTCGCCTATTGGCAACGAGAAGGGCTCCTTGGAACGCGATCTCATATCACCGATAGCCAAGCGCTCGCCCGTCAACTCCGTCATAAGGTGGAAAAACGAATACGGGAATAGTCTTTGTATCTCCTCGATACTGATGTGCTCATTGACATTCAGCGCGAGCATACTCCAGCGCTGACTTGGTTTGCTGGCTTGATCGAACTTCCGGCTGTGCCTGGCTTCGTGATCATGGAGCTGATTCAGGACGCCCAAAATGCTGGGCAGGTTCAGCAGGCGTTGAAATTAGTCGCGCCCTTACCAGTGGTGTGGCCCACCGCTGCTGACTGCCAACGTGCCTTGACTGATTTTACGTCCTATCACCTCTCGCATAACCTAGGCTTGTTGGATGCCTTAATTGCAGCTTGTGCGATTGGTTCGTCAGCGACGCTGTGTACCTTCAACCTCAAGCATTATCGGATGGTGCCCGGCCTAGGTGTAGCCCAGCCCTATGCCCGGTGAAGCACTTTTATGAAAATAAAAATACAAGTAAATTCCGACTGCATTACCACGCCCAAGCCTCCAAGGCCAACGAGGAACCATCATGCCCAATGAAACCTACGGTATTCTGCTGGTCAGCTTCAGCAAGCACAGCCACCAGCAGCACTTCATCCCCCTGTATCAGGCCCATCCCCGCCTGCGCATCATCGGCGTCGCCGACTACCCCGACATCGACCCGGACTTGCGCGCCTACAACCAGCAATGGGCTGGCCAACTCGGCGTGCCCTACTCAGAGGACCTCGACGAGTCTATCGACGATCCGGCCATCAATATTGTCAGCGTCGGCTGCGAGATCGAACGGCGGTCCGCACTCATCGTCCGCGCGGCCGAGGCCGGCAAGCACCTGTGGATCGACAAGTTTCCCGGGGCCACCCTCGCCGAGTCCGAGGCGTCCGCAGCCTCAGTCGAACGCACCGGCGTCCGGGCGATCATCCCCGGCTACGCCTACGGCACCCTCGCCCAGCACACCCGCCAAGTCCTCGCCAGCGGCGATTTGGGTACCCTGCTCGGCGTCCACGTCGATGTAATGTTCGGCAAGGGCTGGCCGCGCCCGATAACCCAACGCCGCAGCTTTGTCTCACCCAACGGCCGATGGAAATACCCCGACATCAAAAGAGAGTTGCTCACAGTGGGTGCGTACGCCGTCGGCCTAATCCAAGAATGCCTCGGCCCCATCCGCCACGTCGTCGGCCACGCCGGGGCCTTCTTCTTCCCCGAACATGGTGTCCACGGCTGCGACGATTTTGGCACGCTGACCATGACCGATGCCGACGGCCGCGTGGCAACCTTGTGCGGCGGTCGCATCGGCACGGCCTCCCATCCCCAAGGCGGACCATCGCGGGCGTACCTAATCGGCACCCGCCAGAGCGCTACTATAGACGCTAAAAGACCGGCGTTGGACGCTTATCTGCGCGACTACAGCACCGGCTACGACTATCAGCCCGACCCCCAGGATCCCATGCAGTGGCACGGAGGACCACCCGTCCCAACCGCTGCCCTATCCGAGGACACAGCGGGTCTATCAGCCGGGCTCGACGATTTGGTCGCCGCCATCGACAACGACCGCCCGACCCGCTATGGCGTGCGCCAAGCGCGGGATTTGATGGAAATTATTCTCGCTGGCTACCGCGCCGTCGAGTGCAACGCGGCCGTTGACCTGCCGCTGGAGCAAGAGCTATGACTATCGCCCTCAGCGCCCATCCCGCCCTCAACCCCCTCGTCGGCCAACTCGCCGCCGCCCTGCCGATCAAGGGCCTGTACTACCCAGCGCGTCGGAACCCCGACACCGACCTGCCTTTTTTCACCGACTTGCCGGCCATGCTCCAAGCGACCAGCCCCCGCATCTGCGCCTTCCTCTCGCCTTATGCAGACCTCCACAACGACGTCCACACCTGCCTCCAGACTGGCGTCGCCGTCCTCTGCGCCGGGCCAGTGCCCAAGGCCGACCAGCCCATCGCCAGTGGCGGCGTCCATCGCGGGTCGCCCTTGTTTGCCAAGGTGCTACAGAAGCGGCGCGATCCTTCGTTTGCCGAGCCGGTCTATTTGCGCCTCGTGTCTGGCGTCCAGGAGCCGGGATTGCTACCGGCGTGGTGGACCGCCTGTGGCCAGTTATCCCTTGCCAGCGACCTGCTAGGCGAAAGCCCTACTCAGGTACATCTCTGCGCCAACCGCCACGGCCGCGCCTACCAAGTAGTGCTGACCGCCACGGCTCCCAGCAGCGCGGCGATTCAGCTAGTCGTCGCTCCCCAGCCGGCGCTCGCCGAGTTGACCTTATTGGGCCGGGGCGGCGTAATCTCGTCCAGTGCCGCACACAGCGGAATCGTCCTAGCCAGCGCCAAGGGAACCCACGTCGTGCCCGACGCGGCAACTCCCCCTGCTGAGCTAGCGTGGTTGCGCGATTTTTTAGAAAAAGAGAATGCGCCGAGCGAGCACTCAGGCGACAGCGGCCAAGCTCTGCTCAGCGGCTTGCGGCGGGCGCTGAGGACGAGCCAACCGGTTTTGGTCAATCTCTAGTACAGATAGTAACCGATCAGAAATGATCCAAACTAAGGGGTAACCAGCTAGCTAGGGAGACACCGCAACAAGGGAAATCAATTATGAACAACAACTATGAGTATGTTAGAATGCCCCTCACACGGTTGATTGCCCGAGAGCTCATCATAGAGGAATTCTCGGGTAAGATTGCTGAGAGGCAGAAGATCATTGACACCATAGTCAAAATTCACCGCGATCGAGGAGGCTCACCACCGCGAGGCCAAGCTGTTGGCGTTTTCAAGAAGACGCTAGCCGATATGAAGTTAGAAGGAAAAGCTGAAAATCCTTCCATAGGAATATGGCGAATCAGCTCAAACTCCGACTCCCTTGAAACAAGGACTGTCGAAAGCGTCGAACCACCTCAGGTATCCGATGAGGAAGAAATTATCCAAAACGACCAACCCGATTCTCCCGAAGAAAAGACCGTGGGATCTGGAAAAGGTTCGGTTTATCTCTACTACTATCCCGCTTATCGGCAGTTGGCAAAATTGAGAGGAGAATCTTCTTGGCCATGCAAAATTGGCAAAAGTGAGCACGACCCAGCCATCAGAGTTGAATCACAAGCGGCTACAGCGATGCCAGAGAAGCCCAAAATCGCGCTTCGTATCCAAACCGACAAGCCGCTTGAACTGGAGAAGGCAATACACAAACTTTTGGCCAAGGACGGCAAGCAAATGAAAGGGGCTCTAGGCGCAGAGTGGTTTGTCACTAGCCCAAGCGAAGTAGAAGAAATTCACGCCATTCTTCTACCCCTAACCTCCGGTGACCAACAGGATGATACAGCAGACGATAATTCCACATAAATTGCGTCGTGCGGACGATCTAAAATAGTCCAGTCAATCACACTTCGGCTCTTGAGCTACATCTCCGACTAATGCCTGTCTGCACAAAATCGTCTCCTTTGAATAGCAGAGGTAGCTGACGCGTCGTAGCCAAAGCATACGAAAATGTCAAGCACTCAAACTATCTCCCATAATCCCACAGGAGAATCACCCCTCATCTTACCCGTATCAATCAACCCGATTCGCGCTCGATGGCATCTGTTTATCCAACGAACAGGCTTAGTCTCCAATGCCTCCCAATCAGATTCTTTCAAGTCGTCCTTTAGAATCTGACCAACTCTTTTCACTACTTCGGCCGGACTTCCACTTCCCCCCATCTCTCTTAAAACCTGCAATATAGGATCATAAAATCCTTTTGTCGGAATAGGATTTTCCATTAGCATTAGACCTCTTTCTGCTGGCTAGACTGGCCGAACTGAAAGTCCGAATGAAAAACAGGAGGGACAAGGTACGGCGATCTAAGTCCGTATCCATCGATAAAAAATCAGACCCGAATATCATATCGGGTAAGTACTCAACTTTTAAAGATAGGTACCGATTCGTAATCAGTGACAGTACTATTACTTTGTACTCCGAATATTCGGGTCTGACACTGGTCCGTCCCATTAAACAGTTTGACAATTTCCATGGATCAACGGGTGGCTTTATAAAAATGGTGGTAAAGGACGCCAAATCCGATAACAAATAGCAAACTCCAATGATTACGGGTTCACGGACGAGAAGTCCATTTCCGTTTTCATGGTCCTAGCCAGCTACCATCGAGCCCCTTTTCAAAAAGCCAGTTCATCAGGAAAACCAATAGAAGAAGGCCCTGCTTCATTCGCACCTCGTATAGTAGCCGTCCTCATCTAAATAATATTCCCTGCAGTTTCCTTCATCGAATCCGTCTTCTAATACAGCCATGAGATTGGCCATTCGCTCGTTATCGGATTGGCCCTCAGTATAAATACCCGTCGCAGATTGGATTTTTGAAAGAGTTCTTCGTATAACTTCCTGCTCAATGTGCCTTCTCAATGCAATGAGCAGATTTTCTCTACTCTCACTGGGAGTCGAACTCCTTCTAACTTGAATCCCGAATTCAGATTCAACCATTGAGACCGTTTTATGAATCGCCTCGCTCATAGCCTTCTTGCAACACGATTTTGAGTTCATGGTTTCTTCCTTCTTAAGCCAACGCTACTGGATCAATCTTATCAAGCTTCTCGGCCGCTTCCGATAAATTCTTGGTGGCAAGAGCATATTGCTCTATCTCCGGGACGTGGAGCTTATCTTCTTTAATCTCGTTTGCGAGATGCTTAACCCCTTCAAAGAGAGCTTTTAGTGTGTCTGTTTTCAGTTGTACTACTAGATTTTGATTCATCATCTCACGTCCATGAGTGAAATTGGAGACGGAAGCTCGGCTTGGCGCAACCGCCACCTTAGGGACAGAACTTCCCTTTCTAACTCGGCGTTCTGAACAGAAAGGAAGTCGTTTAGGTTATGCAACTTCTTGGCTTCGTTGCGATAGTAACCGCACGAGCAGCAAGGGTGTTGCTTTACTTGGGGGGATACATAGAATTAGGATTAGCCATTACAGCGTTTCAGGCAAAGGGATGCCCCGCTACCCGTCCAAAGGACAACCAGCGGGGATATGAAGTGTTACTGCAATGACTATACCAAAATTCCCCATCGAAGCAAGTTCTCTTCCTCATACGTCCCCATTCAACCTGAGACACTACCTGATTTTACGCATTGGTCAAGCGGGATGCTCCATCTTGATGTAGTCTGTAATCTCATCATGGGAAACCAAATCGGTGTCGGCAATCCTAATGACCTTTAGCCCTCGCGTCTGCTCAATGTCGTTGATCGCTGACCGCACCGCCTCGACAGGACTCGCCGCTTCACGGTCGAAAACTATGAATTGAACTCCATCTGACCGGCCAACGGTTCCGTCGTCACAGCCGTTCTCAAAGAGGGCATTGATCATAACCTCATCTTGCATATCGGGGCCCTCAACAATCAGCGTAAAGTGGTAGGTTTGCATCTCGTGTCCCCCTTACGGTTTACTCCTGTGCGGGCATTTATGCACCATGCGCAGCAAATGCCGGGCATGATTCTGAGGATTCCGAGGTGTGGACCAGACGGAATGCTGACATCCAAGACGACCGGCTTTCGCACATCGTATCACACCCCACCGATGACCAGATTTTGTAGGAGTGACTGTCCATCCTGCCGATTCTGCATTAACTAGAGCCTCTTCAATTTCCTTTTTCGGATGCCTTGCCCGAGACATATTAATACGATACCGTTATTCCAACTTATTAGCAACGTAGCGACAATTGCTGAAGAGCGCTTCTAAGGATATTTCGCACGCAACTCCGTCAACAAGCGCTCAGCTCGCTGCTTGGCTTGGGCAGCCGACGCCTCTTTTACATGCTCGTATCCGCGAATGCCGTCCGGCAATTCGGCGATTTCCACAGCAAGCCCATAGTTTTCTTCGGTCAGTTCCGGTAGAATCTCTTCGATCAGCCCGCAGTACCAGCCTACCAACGCACGCTCCAAGCGCCGCGCCTCCGTGCGTCCAAAGATGTCGAAGGCGGTTCCGCGCAATCCCTTTAGCCGACTCAGCAGCACTAGCGCCGGGCGCATGCCCTTGCCGAAGCCGATCTTGCCCTTGAGCAAACGCCGCATCGTAGGCGGATGCAGTTGCCGGACGATTTCCACCTCCCCGTCGAACAGGGCGCGCATCCGCTCTTCGCTGCTGTTGCGCGTCGCCAACCGCGCGACCTCGTATTCGTCCTTGTACGCCATCAGCTTGTACAGGCCCCGAACCACCGCCCGAGTAAGCTGCAAGCCATGCGACAAGCCTCGATCAACTTCCCACACTTGGCACACAAACCCCAAGTAGCGCTGGGCGTACGCGACGTCCTGATACGCGCACAACTCGGCCAGCCGCACCCCCAACTCCTTCTGCCCCTCAGCATTCAAATCCGCCAACGCAGCCAAACCCTCGTCGAGCAGTGCCCGAGCAGCCATGTCATGCACCAGCCGCTCCTTCACCTCGGCCAGGGTTTGGTCCGCGGACACTTGCTGAGTCCCCAACGCCCGCTCCACTCGCGCCGGATCGGCCACGGCCAAGCGCCCCCAGCGAAAAGCCTGAACATTGTTTTCCACGGCTTGCCCGTTTAGGACAATGGCTTGCTCAATAGAAGCCGCTTGTAGGGGCAATACCCCGGCTTGATACGCAGCCCCCAACAGGAGCATATTGGCAAAAATCGTATCCGAGAACAGCCGCTCGGCCAGCCAGTAGGTATCGAGATACACATTGTCCTTACTCGTGCAGCGGTCGATCAGTGCGCGCAGTTGGGCCGCCTCGGGAAAGGGCTGCGTGCGCGGATTGCGATTCATCTCCGCATTGGCAATTTCAGCCGTGCTGACGAAGGCGCGGGTGCGCTCGGGCGCGGCGTATTTGAGGTTGTCCGGCTCGGACGCCCGCAGCAGATCAAACCCCAAGTACAGATCGACCTCTCCGGGGAAGAGGCGGTTGAACACGGGCTGCTCGGCGGCGCTTATCACAATCGGCGCTTCGACCGGCCCGCCCTTTTGCGCCAAGCCGGTGTTGTTGGACAAATACACGTACTTGCCCTCCATCATAGCCGCGTACGCAATGAGATGGGATATCGTCACCACGCCCGTTCCACCACGCCCCATAGCGAAGATCGCGTACGGCCTCTCCAACGGGCACTCCGGCGGCTCTGGCAGCTCGTCCAAAGGCTCTGGGCGGCGGCGGCGCAAGCGCGTGCCCTTGGCCGGCTTGACCACGGCAAAGGACGGGCACTCGCCGTCGATACACAGCCCGTCTTGGGCGCACTGGGCCTGCCGCACCTGCGTCTTGTCGCCGAACTCGGTCGCCACGCTGTAGAGCGCGGCGCAGCCTTCGGACTGGGCATAACAGTCGCCGCAGCCCTCGCAAATATCCTCGTCGATGAGCACGTACTCGTCGGGCGTCAAACCCTGACGGCGACGGCGACGGCCCTTCTCGGTGGCGCATTCCTTGTCGAGGATGATCACCGTGGTCCCGGCAATTTCCTTAAATTGCTCAAGGGCTTCGGCGTGGCGCTCCAAGCCGAAAACCGCAATCCGCTCCCCGTCCAAGTGGCGATAGCGCGCAGTATCCTCGCTGACGATCCCCACCTTTACTACCCCCAGCCCCAAAAGCTCCTGCACAACATCTGACACCGGCCGCTGCCCACCGGGCGTCTGCCCGCCAGTGAGTGCGACCGCCCCGTTGAAAAGCAGCAGGAAGGTGATGTTTACCTCGCCTTGGACGCAGCTTTGAATCGCGCCGCGGCCGCTGTGAAAATAGCTTCCGTCGCCCAAGTATTGGTAGATGTGCTGATTGCCGTTGAAGGGTGCCCAGCCGCTGTAAATGGACCCACCAGCCCCCATGGTGGGGATGTAGAGGACGCCAGAGTCGTAGGCTTCAATCGCCCGGATGGAGGAGCAGCCAATGGCCCCCCCGGGCTTTTCGTGCAAGTCGCGGAAGGTGTTGTACGGACAGCCGCCGCAGGACATGGGCGTGACGCGGGGCACGGTCGGATAGGTGCGGTCGAGCACGCGCTGCAGCTCGGCGAGGCGCTCGGGGGCCGCCCCCAGACGCGGCCCGAGCTTGAGCGCCAATTCCTCGGGATCGACTTCGCCGTGTGCCGGAATCAGCGGCTGCCCGTCCTCATCCCACTGGCCGTACACAGCCTCTACATCCGTTCCCCACAGCGCGGCTTTGACGCCCTCTTCGACAAAAGGACCCGGCTCCTCAACCACGTAGATGCGCTGCAGTCCACGGGCGAAGGTACGCACGATTTCGCAGTCGAGCGGATAGCTCACCGCAAGGTGCAATACCGGCACCCGCAGCCCCAAATAGTCGAGAGCCTGCCGCACGTCCGCATAGCTCTTGCCCACGGCCACGATGCCGACCCCGCCGCCGGCATCCGCAGCCACGATGCGGTTAAGGTCGTTGGCGCGGACATACGCTTCCACCAGCGGCCACTTTTCCTCCACCAGTTGCTGCTGCATGGGCAACGCGCCCGTAGCCATGACGATCTGGTTAAAGCGCTTGGCAAAGGGGCGCTCGGGCAAGGCGATGTCGGGTCGCACACCGGCCAAATCAACTGTGCTCGCGCCATCGCACACCGGCGTCGCCAGCTTGAGTGCGGTTACCACGCCAGCGTGGCGCGACAGAGCGACCGCGTGCAACCCCAAGCGAATGACGTCCTCGACGCTGGCCGGATAGAAAATCGGCACCATGCTGCTGCGCAACACCCAATCGCTGGCCCCAGGCGAGACCGAGCTCTTGGAGCGATGATCTTCTCCCGACAGCAAGACCATCGCGCCGCGTGCCCCCGTGCCGCTGAGGTTGGCCAGCCATACCTCGTCGGGAATCCACATCGTGCCGTGCGCCTTGCCGTACCAAAAGGCATCTATGTCCCCACTCGCCGCAAACTGGCTGCCTAATACAGCAGAAGCCGCGGTTTTCTCGTTGATGCCGAACTGATGCACTGTGCGCCCCAACTCGTTGAGCATTTCGAGTTGGGCGACGATTTTTAGGTCCAGCCCGCCCAGCGGCGACCCTTCATAGCCAGTGAAATAGGTCTGGTTGACGTGGCCGGTGGCTTGGTCGCGCTCTTGTTTTTCGCGCACGAGGCGCACAATCGCCTCCATGCCGGTGAGAAAAACCCGGCCATCGCGCTGTAGAAATTTGTCCTGAATATCCAGCTTCATAAGAGGCTCTTGAGCTACGTCCTCCCGTAGCTCTTGTCCGTTATCCTATATTGTATATATAATAGACAATAGTACCGCAGACATACGCCACCCTTTAATCCACAACGTAGAGTTAGCAATGGCCGAAACGATTGACGAACTCACCATCCAGTACGAGGAAGACGGCAAAGTCTTGCGCAAGGAAGTGGCCAAGGAAGTGCTCAGCAAGGGGGCTTGGGCGACGATCATGTACCTCTACCAAGACCTCAATCGCACAACCGGCGAATACGGCCCGCGCAAAATATCCATTCGCCGCTATCAGAAACGCGACGGCACCTTTTCGCAGCGCAGCAAGTTCGAGGTATCAAGCGCTGCGCAGGCGCGCGCCATCTGCAGCAAGATACAGGACTGGTTCCCTCCAGAATAGACCGCCGCTTACCCTGCTCTACTAGCAACCTTCACCTTCACGCGGTGCCAGCCTGTGCGGCCATCGTACAAATCGGCTCCAGCGTCGGTCCGCGGCTGGGAGTCCCCCTCGCTATCCGTTGCCCACGCGACGATTTCGTACTCGCCCGACGTGGGCAATTTCCATTCGTAGGCCCACGTGACCCAAATGTTGGGCAAGCGCTGCGTGGTAATCTGCGCCTCGTGCCAAGCCCGCCCGCCATTGGTGCTGACCCTGACCGATTCGACCGTGCGCTCGCCAGCCATGGCGATCCCGTGGATGATAAACGAGCTGCCTTCGACCCCGCGCAGGGTTTGCAGCACCACTGAAACGCCGCCGTTGGCCGGGTCTTTCACATCGTCCCACACCGACAGGGGCGCGTCAATCCGCGAGTTTATGGTCGCCACGGCCTCGTCCGACCACTTGAAGGGCTTGTTCTCGGGCTTGCTTTCCCAGTAGCCTAAATACTCTTCGTCGATCAGCTCGATGCGGGTGATCCACTTGGGCATCTTCTGGCCGTAGTGCCCGGGATTTATCAAGCGCAGGGGAAACCCGTGCTTGGAGGGCAGCGGCTCGCCGTTCATTTCCCAAGCGAGGATCACCTCGTCGCGCAGCGCGCGCTCCAGTGGAATCGACGTGGTATAGCCATCAGAGCTGTCGCTGTAAAACTTGACCCGGATCGCCTCGCTCCTAATCCCGGCCATGTCGAGCACGTTAGACAGCGGCGTGCCGCCCCACTCGGCATTACCCACCAATGGCCCGCCAATCCAGTTGCCAATGCACTGCATGGTCAAGACCTGCCGCTGCATGGGCAGCGCGGTAATATCCGCGTACGTCAAGCCCGCCAGGGGCTGATCCACCAACCCATCTACCGCCAAGCGCCAACCATTGGCCGCGATCTTCGGATCGTAGTTGGTCCCTTTGATCGACTGGAGATAGTGCCGCGCATTGGAAGTAATCGGCGGCAGCGGTAGCATGTCTGCCATCTCTTCCACGGACATCTCTTCCATGTCCATGTCCATTACGTCCATGTCCGGCCCGGTGGGCATGCTCTTGAAGCGCACCTCGTTGCCGTCGCAACCCCAAGTGGGGAGGATCGCGGTGGCGATAGCCGCCCCGCTCGACTTGAGAAACTGACGTCTAGTTGATCTGTTCATGACAACTCCTTTAGCGAATGAGGGCCAACCCTAGGCCCAACGACGATCCAGCCCCAATATTCTCTCCTTTGAAAACCGACTTCCACAACAAGTCGATCCACAGCGGGCCAGCCACCCGCACGGCCACATTGCCACCTACTTCGGTGAAATCCCCCTCCGAAACCTGCACTACTCCCACCACTCCCCCCTCGGAGTCCGCCGCGAGTGTGTACACGCTGGCGACAAAACCCTTGGCAAACAGCCACGGACGCGGCGTAGCCCCTAGCTCGACAAAATAGGACGCTTGATTGGAAAACGGGCCGCCGCGCCGCTTGTATCCCACTTCGCCACCCGCGTAGAGCGGCAGCGGATAGAGCGACAGCCCCGCCAACAGCCGCGCTCCCTGTTCGGAATAACCAGTGCCAAGAGCCGGGTCGTACTCGCGGTCGTACCCGCTGGGGAACGCGACATCGACCTGCGGCGACAGCACCAACCTGCCTTCGGTGAGCTGGTATTTCGCGCCGAGATGCACGTCGCCCAGCCCCCAAGTGATGCGCTCGACAAAGCTATCCTCAGCCACCAGCCTTCCCGCGCCGACTTGCCCGGTCAGCGTCAATCGCTCGACCAACCCGTACTCCCCGTAAACGAGGAGCTGACGGGCGCGGAATTGGTTGTCGTCCATGCCCATGCTGGCGCGTTGGCCCATGTCGTTAAATACCTCAGTGGTCGAGTAGTGTATCCCCGAGAGCTTGGCGTAGTAGCCTCCCTTGGGCTGACTCCAAGCTCCGGCCCAGCCATCGCCGGCCCAACACAGGGCCAACAAGCCCATTGCTAACCAACGCATTTCTCGATCCCTTTCCGCGGTACAATCCGCTCGTAGAGTGCTAACAGTTTCTCGCCCTCGGCCTCCCAATTAAAATGCTCTTCTGCGGCTCGCCGTGCCTGCGTCCCCTTGGCCTGGGCTGCCACTGGGTCGTCGAGCAAGCACCCGATGGCGCGCGCATGGGCGA
Source organism: Candidatus Latescibacterota bacterium (assembly GCA_022820485.1). Lineage (GTDB taxonomy): Bacteria > Latescibacterota > UBA2968 > UBA8231 > UBA8231. Next base: position 20,688 of record JAJEFJ010000082.1, on the reverse strand, counting down.
CCGGGTCGCTCGGGTCTGCGAGCAAACCCCAATCCGCGACCGCGAGAAATCTGCGAATAGAAGGTAAATCACTGGCGACTACGGGCAAGCCGCAGGCGAGGTACTCAAAGAGCTTGGTCGGTACGAAAGAGGCCAAATTCTTGGGCGAGATCTGCCCCGGCACCAAGCCGATCTGGCACGCGGCGATAGCCGCCCCCAATTCGTCGTAAGGCACGCGCTTTTCGCTGTAGTGTATCTGCTCTTCCAACCCCCATTCGCGCCGGAGGACCTCAAACCGCTCCCGCAACTCCTGCGAGTGAAACGCCCCGACGCTCAAGAGGCGAACCTGCGGATGGGTCTTGGCCAGTTCGCGCATGATTTCGAGCAAGAACAGCCCGCCCCGATCTTCGGATAGCGAGCCAATGTGGACCAGGGCGCAAGGACCTAACTCACCACAGCCGGGGGAAAACCACTCCAAGCGCGGGTAGTTTTTCACCACCGCAAAGGGACGCTTGGCAAAGCGGTCTCCTTGCTCCTCGACCACTCCGACCACAGCAGTGACAAAGTAGCGAGCAATCGCGCGTTCCCCCCAATCGACCAATCGCGCGAGGGGCCGCCGCAGCCGCTCAGGAACCCACGGCCGCACCATCGCCACCAGTGGAAAGTGCTCGTGTACGTCGTAGATGACCCGGCGGCCACAGAGCTTGAGCACCGCGCCCACCGGCAACAGCTCGGGATCGTGAAAGTGGAAACAGGCGGCGTTCGCACCTAGCCCGACGCGCAGCAAGCGCCACAGATTCAAAATCCGCTGGCCGACCCCTCGCGCCACTGGCACGGTCTGCACGCGCACCCCTGCTCGCTCTCCACACCACTCCTCCGGCCCTGGCCCCACCACCGTCACCGCGTATCCAGCACGCGCCAAGGTCTGCGCTTGTTTGTAGAAAATCCGCGCGTCAAACGGGCTGTGAACATTCGTCAGGTGGTACACCTCAGGCGCAGCCAAAAAGCACCTCCCGGCTTTGCGGGCCGCAATTAAAAAGCAAATCCAACACCGACATCTCGGCGACAAAACCCTCGTGACACTGGGGGTACACCGGGTGTTCAAAGCAGGTAAAGCGACATTCAAGGCCCGCCACGGCAAACGCCTCCACGTCCACATACGCCTTTGAGGCCCCCTCCCCCGACAGGTACACCTGACAGTCGCACGACTTGGTCATATCCACCAAGCGCAAAGTCCGCTCGTCCCTCAGGTCCATCTGAGAGCTGAAGCGGACTTCGACCTCCAAGTCCAAGAGTTGCAACAGGTGGCGCAGCAGGGCCACGTTTAAGTCGAGCAACTGAGTCCACTCACTCGCGTATAAGTCCTCTATGGCCGGGGCATACGCGTCGAAAAAGGGCGCGTGGCCGTAGTGCCAGCGCAAAGCTTGGCAGTGCTTGCGCCGCCAATCGCCGTCGGGCGGAATCTGCACATCGCATATCCGCTGCTGGCCCCGGCCCCGCGTCAGCACCGGCACGGTCAGCCATTGCCAGCCATCGGCCGTGCGGATGCGGTTGCGGTTGGTCAAGCTACCCCGACTGTATTGCACGTCGTCGGCCAAGACCCACACGTCGGCTTGTCCCACCTTGTGAAACAAGCCCAGCCAAGGCAGGAAGTTGGGCTGGTGCGCCGCCAGCACCCGGCTCATTACCTTATCCACCTGAGCACGTCAAATGCCTCGGCGTACTCCACCATAATCTGCCCACCCCTGGTCCGCGCCCAGCTCCATATAAACTCCTCTTGGGTGTACGGACGATGCTGTTGCGACTGATAGCAGCGCAGCGCGGCAATCTTGGTCTGAACGTGCTCGCGAGTGAGCACGCAAAAATGTCGATAGTCAAAACTCAAGTTATTCCACGGCAACTCATAGCCGAGCACGGTGACCGTCTTAAAGGCGCGCAGGCCCTCAATGTGAACGGTCTGGTGATCTTGGTGCAGGTCTTGGGCGCTGGGCAAGAACACGGTTGCCGGGTCAATTTCTCTTTTCATCCGCACCAACTCTTCGAGGATTTCTTGGCGCATGTGGGGCAAGTGACGCACTTTGTACTTATAGACCAGCAGATTCGCCGCAGGGATCCCCAGCACCTTCGTGCCCTGTCGCACCTCCTTTTCCAGAATGTCGGGCGGAAAGGGCGGCGGCACTGACTCGGCCGCCGTGGAAAAGGCCGCGTAGTACACCTCGCGCCCCTCCTCCACCATGCGGCTGATCGTCCCTCCACAGCCGAGCTCTCCGTCGTCCGTGTGCGGCGCGAGCACCAAAACTCGGTTATTTGCCGTCACGACAATCTCCTTCTGCCTCTGCCAATACCTCCGCCAAGCCGCAGCACACCATTTCCATGGCCTCGTCGCTCAAGCCCGGAAACATCGGTAGGCTCACCACCTGCGCTAGCACTTCCTCGGCAACGGGAAAATCTCCGGGGCTATAGCCCAACTCCCGCTGGTAAAACGGCGTCAGGTGGCACGGCGGCCAGTACACACTCCCCGCTTCAATCCCCCAGCGCTCGCGCAACTCGGCGACCACCCACTCGCGTCTTTTCCCGGCGGGCAAGCGCACGGGAAACTTGTAGTAAGCGTGTACTCGGCCCGCGAATTCCGGCAAGAGCACCGCACCGCACCCCAAGCGCGTGAGCGCATCTCGATAGCGGCTGGCGAGGTGGTTGCGTTCGGCCGTGTGCTCACCCAACCGCGCCAATTGCCGCAAGCCGAGCGCCGCGCTCAGTTCGGGCAAGCGGTAGTTGCTGCCCAAGCGCTCCAACAAGCGGCCTTTTGCGCTCACCCCATGCGTGCGGAAGCTCCGCGCAAAATCGGCCAAATCGCGGTCGTTGGTGCTCAACATGCCCCCCTCGCCCGTCGTCAGCGGCTTGGTCGGGAAAAAGGAAAAAGCCGCGGCATCGCCCAAACTTCCAGCCAGTTGACCGTTGGCGCTAGCACCGTGAGCATGGGCCGCGTCTTCGAGCAACAACAGCCCGCGCGCGCGGCAAAACGAGCGAATGTCCTCAATGTCGGGCGCAATCAGTCCGGCGATGTGGACCACAACTACGGACCGCGTCTTTTCCCCAACCTGCGCCTCAATCTGCGGCAGACCACTCGACAGGGTCTGCGGGTCGATGTCGCAGAGGACGGGCCGTCCTCCGGCCAACAGCGCGGCGTTGGACGAAGCAATAAACGTATTCGTCGGCACTACCACTTCCCGCCCTTCGACCCCCCAATAGCGCAAAGCTACCTCTAACGGCGCGGTTCCCGAGTGCATACCCACGGCGTGTTCCGCGCCCACATACGCGGCAAACTCCTGCTCGAACCGCTCCAAGTAAGGCCCCATCGTCAGACGTCCGCTACGGAGGATAGCGGCAAAATCTTCGAGCAGCGCGGCCACGTCTTCTTCGGGGATACAGGGTCTTGTCTGGGGCACTTTAGGCGGCACGGTCGCGCCCATCTTCCTGGCCTAGCGCACTTCCGGCAAAACCATCGGCTCTTAGTACCAATACTTTCACTGCAAAAACTCCTTAATCAATTGAATGCACTGCAACATACACAAATACACAAAGAGGCGCGTTTCCAGCAAGAGACAACGCCCCACTGCGTCTCCTTCCTTTGACAAACAGGACCTCGCGTTTAACTTTTGGAACATGAACCCAACGACTCGGAATCCCACCCGCTCAGTTCAAATCGGCCGCACGACCATTGGCGGCGATAACCCCGTTGCCGTGCAGAGTATGGCCGCTACTCGCACCCAAGACACAGAGGCCACTATCCGCCAACTGCGGCTCTTGGCCGAGGCCGGCGCAGACGTCATCCGCGTGGCCGTAGATAGCAAAAAAGACGTGGAAGCCCTCGCCCAAATCGCGCCGACCGTTGACGTGCCGCTGTCCGTGGATTTGCAAGAAAACTATCGCTTGGTGAGCAGCGTGGCACCGCACGTAGAAAAAATACGCTACAACCCCGGGCACCTCTACCACCACGAAAAGAACAAGCTGGTCGCCGACAAGGTCGCCTTTATTGCCGACGAGGCCGCCAAGCACGATTGCGCCCTGCGCGTGGGAGTCAACTGCGGCTCGGTCGATCCGGCCCAAGCCGAACGCTTTCCGGCCGAGGACTCCATCTCGCCCATGATCGCCTCGGCCTTAGAGCACTGCGAGTTGCTCGACCGCTTGGGTTTCACTCGCTACTGCGTCTCGCTCAAGGACTCCGATCCGGCCAAGGTCATTGCCGCCAACACCCGCTTTGCCCAACAGCGGCCCGACGTGCCGCTGCACCTCGGCGTCACCGAGGCCGGGATGCCCCCCGAAGGCGTGATCAAGACCCGCATTGCCTTTGAACAGCTCATCAGCGCCGGCATCGGCGACACCATTCGCGTCTCCCTGACCTTGCCGTTTGACGACAAGGGCGAAGAGGTCAAAGTCGGGCGACAGATCCTCGACGACATTTACTCGGGCCGCTTCCGCTCAGTCCCCAAGTTGCTCCCGGCCGGACTGAACATCATCTCCTGCCCCTCCTGCTCGCGGGTGGAAAACGAAGCCTTCATCGACCTAGCCCACCAAGTGCGCGAGCTAACCGAGTACGCCCGCGATCACCAGATCACCATCGCCGTCATGGGCTGCCGGGTCAACGGCCCAGGCGAGACCGACGACGCCGACTTGGGACTGTGGTGCGCCCCCAACTTCGTCAACCTCAAACGCGGCCCCCAACTCATCGGCCAGTTTCCGTACGACGAGGTCCTCGACGTGCTCAAAGAGCAAGTTGACGAGCTGATTGCCGCTAGCTAGGCCCTTTTGCCGTGCTTAGCGAATCAGTGACATAGTTATAAGCGATGCCGACAGTGTTGAGAGAAGGGCCGTATCGCTTCTTCTTCTATGCAAGTGATCACACCGAACCTCAGCACGTCCATGTAGAACGCGACGACCGAGTAGCCAAATTCTGGCTGGACCCAGTGAGGCTACAAAAGAGCGGAGGTCTAACGCGCTCAGAGATACGCCAGATTGCAAGAATAATTGAGAAAAATCAAACTGTTCTTATGGAGGCCTGGGATGGATATTTCGACGATTGACTTGAAGGTGCCGGAAGCTGAGAGAGTGGAAGTTACCGACGATACCCTAATGGCGGATCTTTCCGACGGGCGGACCATCTCCGTTCCGTTGGCTTGGTATCCTAGGCTAGTTCATGCGACCCATGCAGAAAGACGCAACTGGCGGCTTACCGGTGTAGGCCAAGGAATCCACTGGCCCGACCTAGACGAGGATATCAGCGTGGAGGGCTTGCTAGCGGGTAGGCCTTCCGGTGAGAGCCAAAAATCCTTGAAGCGGTGGCTAGAAACGCGGATTTGAGACACTCGCTGCCGTCCCTTAGACCGTAAACCCAATTACACCCACAGATTAGGTATCTCATGCAAAACCCTATCAAAGAACAACTTGCCGCCGGTCAATCCTCCATCGGCTCCTGGCTCAACCTAACCTCGCCACTGGCAGCCGAAGTCATGGCTGCGGCCGGCTTCAAATGGCTAGTGGTCGATGCCGAGCACTCGGCCTTTGACCTCGGCCATATCGCCCACACCTTCCGCGCCATCGAGGCGCGGGGTGCCCTGCCCTTGGCCCGCGCCTGGGACCACGACCCGACCACGGCCGCCCGCCTACTCGACGCTGGGGCTTGGGGCTTGGTCTTCCCGCACGTCAGCACCCCAGAGCAGGCCAAAAAACTAGCCCAAGCCGTGCGCTATCCACCGCGCGGCAACCGGTCGGTCGGCACGGGCCGCTGCGTCACGTTGGCCCCAGACTATCGCCAGCGCTTTGACGACGCCGTCCTTTGCATTCCGCAGATCGAGGATATGGAGGGCATTGAAAACGCCGAGGCCATCGCCCGCGTCGAAGGCGTCGATATCGGCTTCCTCGGACCGGGCGATTTGGCCATGTCCATGGGCGTCGCCGCTGGCCACCCCGACCACGAGGCTGCTTTGCAGGCTTTTCGCGCCGGCTGCGCCAAAGCCGGCAAACCCAGCGGCATCCCAGTCAAGGATTCCGCGGAAGTCAAACGGCGCATCGCCGAGGGCTTCCAGTTCATTGACTTCAGCAACGACATGCGGTTTTTGGAAGCCACGGCACAGGCCGCCTACCGCGAAGCGACAACCTAGCGTTAATATCCTATTCCGTTGTAGAAAGCAAAGCACATGACACCAAAAGATCCAAACACCCTATCCTTGGATGAAATCGAGGACATCGAAAAGCTCACGTTACGCTGGATATTCCAAGCAGTTTATGATTTTGGGATAGAAGCGTATAAGATATTCCTCGAATCGCCCGATAAAGTTAAAGATATTGCTGAAGACATAATGAGAGAATTGCTCGACCGGCTTTCGGGATTTAATGTGCAAGAGAGAGTGTACGGGACGGTTGACTACAAGAAAGCAAGATATGTAATTCTACCTGACCAAACCGTTAGGCAAGCATTGTTCATTGATTCAAAAGCAGAAAAGGAAAATAGGTCTGCAACTATCCAGATGTCTCAGACTTCCATGTACGTAAGACAAAATCGGTCTGGTGTCGATGTTGATGAAAAAGGATTTTTGCCAGAAATATCCGAATATGGAGGTGAGGGTTATCTGACAACTACATGCCTCATTCATTTCATGTACCATGATAATGACGGTATTCATCATTTGAGTGAAGTTACTATTGCAGCAATTCCAAACGGGAAATTGCAAACAACGTACAATCCAACAGTTGATGACGGGTTCTGGCTAGCTGGTAGAAATGCACCGCAACGAGGCGAGGATTTCAGAGTAAGAGTGAGCTTTAAAAAATTAAAAGACAAGGCTTCGTGGCGAGTTCAAAAACTCATTTATAACCAACAAAAAAAGGAGCGTATAGGATCATGGCAGTCGTAAAGGTGCTTGATGCACTCGTTCCTAACAAAATATACCACGGTGATTCTCGGCAGCTTCTAAAAAGAATTGAGCGAGAATCCATTGCTCTGAGTATATGGTCGCCTCCTTATTACGTCGGTAAAGAATATGAACGAGATTTGTCTTTTGCTGATTGGCAGAAACTCTTGCGCGATGTGATCAAGCTACATTTTCCCATTATTAAGCCAGGCGGCTTTCTGGTGATAAATATCGCCGATATACTGTGTTTCAAAGACGAAAGTATGCCGAAAATTATGGCAGAAAACATTTCTCGCAGAAAAATATCACTGACAAAAGAGGATGTTATCGATGTTAAACAGCAGCATCCTGATTGGAATCGCTATCAACTCGCAGCATACTTTGGATGCAGCGAGCAAACAATTGACCGTCGGCTCAACGGCAACAACATCCGAGGTGGAAAATATCAACTCCAAACAAGGATTTACCTAGTTGGCGGATTGATAGAATCATCTGCAACAGACGCTGGCTTTTATTTATATGACCGGCGCTTGTGGGTAAAAGATGCTGCTTGGGAAAACTCGCGCTGGCACACTATATCATATCGCTCGGTAGATGAGTCCGAATACCTGTATATATTTTGGAAACCGGGTATAACGAAAGTGGATAGATCGAGGCTTACAAAAAAAGAATGGGTGGATTGGGGTTCCAGAGGAGTATGGGAAATCCCCTCTGTCCGCAGCAATTCAGATCATGATTCTAAGTTTCCCATCGAGTTGCCGCGGCGAGCGATCAAACTGTTTACTGATCCGGACGACATCGTTCTCGATTGCTTTGTGGGCAGCGGCACGACGGCCTTGGCCTCTCTGAGTGAAGGAAGGCGATACATCGGCATTGACAAGGAAAAGCAGTCGGTGGCTATTGCAAACGCCGCGGTACAATCGTTCAGCACCTATCAAAAAGGTCCTGAGCAGATGGAGTTCATGCTGCGGGACTTAGAGGCGTTCTATCAAACACAGTGAAAATCCTCAACTTCGGCTCGCTCAACATCGACCTCGTTTACCAAGTCGAACACATCGCCCGCCCGGGCGAGACCATTGCCAGTTCTTCTCACCAAGTCTTTGCTGGCGGCAAGGGTGCGAATCAATCGGCCGCCCTTGCCCGCGCTGGCGCACGCGTCTTCCACGCTGGCCAAGTCGGGCCGGACGGGCAATGGCTAGTCGATAAATTGGCTGGACTGGGCGTGGATGTGCAGCACATCCGCGTCGGCGATGTCCCTACTGGCCAAGCTATTATCCAAGTTGACCACCACGGCCAAAACAGTATTGTCCTCTTTGCCGGGGCCAATGCCCAAATAGACAGAGGGGCCATCGATGCGACCCTGTCCCACTTTGGCGCGGGCGACATCCTACTGCTGCAAAACGAGATAAACGACGTCCCGTATATCATGGCCGCAGCCGCTAAACGAGAGCTGCGCATCTGCTTAAATCCCGCGCCCTGCGACCCAGAGATACGCGATTACCCGCTCGAACTCGTCCATTGGCTCGTAGTCAACCAGACCGAGGCCCAAAGCCTCGTCGCTGAGGAGACTCCCGAACAGGCACTCGCCGTGCTTGCCGCTGCCTATCCACATGCCGCAATCGTCCTCACTCTCGGCGCAGCCGGCGTCCACTACCGCACCGACCGCGAGGCATTCCACCTTCCAGCACCACAGGTCGAAGCAGTCGATACGACAGGTGCGGGAGACACCTTCATCGGCTATTTTCTTCAGGGCCTGACCGCCGACATGACCGCGCGAGATGCCATGACCCGCGCGGTGCAGGCCGCCGCTCTCTGCGTCACCCGTCCGGGAGCGATGGATTCAATTCCAGCCGCAGATGAAGTAGATTAATCCATTGTAGTAGAAAGGAATACACATGCCGAATATCATGCTCACTGCCCAGTTCCAAAACGCCGAATTCGCCTCCAGCGAGCGCGAACAGGGCCTCGAAAAGCTCCGTTCCCTCGGCACCCTCGTCCCAGAGCCAGCCGTCCTCACCCCCGAACACGCTCCTAACCTGATCGCCTCTATCGCCAGTTCATCGGTCTATACGGACGAATTTTACGAAGCGGCCGAGGATTTGCGTATCGTCGCCCGCTGGGGCGTCGGTTTTGACAAGGTCAATGTTCCAGGGGCCACGCGCTACGGTGTGATCATCACCGTGACACCGGTTCACATGGACGCCGTCGCCGAATACGCCATCGCCCAGTGGATGGCCACCCTCAAGCGAGTCTATACCCTCAATCACCTCTCTCACCGAGGCGATTTCTCCATCATCCGCACCTATGAGGCCCAATACACCACCCTCGGCCTGTACGGCTGTGGCCGCATCGGCCAAGAGGTAGCCCAGCGCGCCGTGCCGCTCTTGGGCGAGGGCGGTCGCCTACTCATCTATGACACCCGCCCCGACATCGCCGACATCGCCGCCCAATACGGGGCTGAAGTCGCCGACTCGCCCGAAACGCTCTTTCGCGAGAGCGACACGGTTTCGCTCCACGTCTCGGGCGACGAGACCATCGTCCACTACGACCTACTCAGCCTGATGCAGCCCCATGCCTCGCTGATCAATCCCTCCAGAGGCAATCTCGTCAACGACGAGGACGTCCACCGCGCCATTGAGGAGGAAAAACTCTACTACTACGTGGTCGATGACCCCGTCAACGACACCCGCGCCATCCACAAGGACCACCCGCGCATCATCTGCACCAACCACAACGCCGGCATTACGGTCGAATCCACCATGCGCCTCGACGCCAAAGGCATCGAGCAAGTCTCAGCCGCCATCGCCGGCCGCCAGCCCGAACACATCCTCAATCCAGAGGTCCTCGACCACCCACGGATCAAAGCGTGGCTAAAGGAGTAAGAAGGTGAAAATAACCCACTTCGACGTCACGCCGCTCAACAATCGCGGCCTCTTGCTCCAAGTCGAAACCGACGCTGGCCTCACCGGTCTGGGTGCGCCCATGAACTACGAACACGGCCGCACGGTGGAGCGAGCCATCCTCGACATGGGCGATTACCTGATCGGCCGCGACCCCTTGCAAATCGAAGACCACTGGCAGACCCTCTACCGATCCAGCTATTCCCGCCAGATGCCGATCTTGTTGGCGGCCCTCAGCGGCATAGAAATGGCTTGTCTGGATATTTTAGGTAAAACCGCTAACTTACCTGTGTGGAAGCTATTAGGCGGATCAGTACGCGAGAGAATCCGAGTCTATGGAGCGGCCGGAGGCCCCACTCCAGAGCAAGCCGCCCAAACCGCCCGTCAGCGCGTCGAACAAGGCTTTACAGCCCTCAAAACCACCCCCTTCCCCAATCCCGTGCGCCCCATCGAGACGCCAGCAGGAATTGAGCGGGTCGTGTCCCTCATTGCAGCCATGCGCGAAGCCGTCGGCCCAGCCATCGACATCGCCATCGACTTCCACCGTGCCACCAGCCCGGCATTGGCCAAAGTGCTCCTGCGCGAACTTGAGCCACTCAAGCCGCTCTTCGTCGAGGAGCCGACCCGTTCCACCGACAACATCGGCCCCCTGCTCGAACTGACGCGCTCGACCTCCATCCCCATCGCCACCGGCGAGCGCTGCGCCACCCGCTGGGGCTTCCGCGAATTGTGCGAGCACAAGGCCGCGGCCATCGTCCAACCCGATATCCGCCACTGCGGCGGCATTCTCGAAATGAAAAAGATCGCCGCCCTAGCCGAAGTCCACGAGATCACCGTCGCGCCCCACAACGCCGCCGACCCCCTCGGCATCGTCGCCTCCGTACACGCGATGGCCGGTACGCCCAACTTCCTCATCATGGAATACGGCGGCGGCAGCGGCGAAGGGTTTTTCACCAATCCCTTGCAGATGCAGGATGGATTCGTGGAATTGCCCCAAGGGCCGGGACTAGGCGTGGAGATCGACCCAGACGGTCTGGAAGCGGCTACCCACCGAGGCCCTTGGCGGCAACGGACGATGCGCCGCCACCCAGAGGACGGCTCCTTCGCGGATTTTTAGTCGCTAAGAAAACGTCCAATAGCCCGCTGAATTTTGACATCCAGCCTTGGCCGCGTATACTCTGTACCACACAAACTGCACTAACCAAAAAGGAGGTCAAAATGGAGTCTTCACCCGCTGATACCCGCACTCCTATAGGCGCTCAGGTGGGATTGGGTTGGCTCAATCTAGCCGGTCTATTGGCTATTCTTGCATTTTTGTGGAACCTGAGTTCCGATATTTCGGAACTTGGCGAGCGGATGGCTCGCATTGAGGGCCTCATCGAGGGGTCGCGGGGTGCGTTAGTAGCTAAAACTAAGCCGGAGTAAGGGCCTACCCTCTGCAAGCATATCCTCATACTGCGTGCGGACGATGCGCCGCTACCCCGAATGCGGCTCATTCAAAAGAAAATTTTCATGAAACAACAGACGTTGCTTGCTCATCTCGCCCTACAGAAGAAGTTCAGCGATAAGTACGAAAATATTGCTGTTGAGGCCCTTGGCCACATCCTATCGGAGTCCGACGCGGCTCGACACGCCCTTTCGGACGTGTTGCGAACCGGCGGCGCAGAGGTTGGGGAAATCGCCCGGGTAAAAACGCAGGCCAGCGGCGAGGAAGGGACGCGGCCAGATCTCGCCGGTTTCGACCAGCACAATAAAGAGCGCGTACTGATCGAGGCGAAGTTCTGGGCTGGGCTTACCGATAACCAGCCGGTCGCCTACCTCGAACGACTGCCGGAAAATCAAGCGTCGGCACTCTTGTTCGTCGCGCCGGCCAAGAGATTCGAGTTGCTCTGGCAAGAAATGTGCAGGCTCGTAAGGGAAGCGAAGATCGATTTGGTCCGCGCGCATGAGGAGGCAAATCTTCGGAGCGCTACAGTCGGCGGCAAGCGCCTCTTGATGCTGATCAGTTGGACGTACTTGCTTGATCGTATGGACTCCCGAGCGAGCACTTCCAGAGAATCGCACACGAAGAGCGATATTCAGCAGTTACAAGGACTTGCCGAGCAGATGGACGACGGAGCCTTTTTGCCGTTGCGACGGGAGGATCTCGGCCCGGAATTCCCACGCCGCCTAAGAAATCTAGAGGGGCTCGTCGACGATGTTATCGAACGCTTGGAACAGAAAGAATTGGCAGCAAAAGGAACAACATCGCGATCAAACACTGCATACGGGAGGGGTTTACAACTTTCCGGAACAGATGCGTGGTTTGGGCTCGACCACTACAAGTGGGCCGAGGCCAGGGATACCCCCCTCTGGCTTTACTTGTATGAGGGTGTGCAGCCCATTAGCGAAATACGCGAACGTCTCCAACCGCTCGCACCTGAACTCGAACTACTTGAATTTGTGGACGATCAGTTGGTGGTCCCGATCTATCCGCCGGTCGGCCTCGAGTACGACACTGTGCTCAATGCCGTGGTCGCACGCCTCAAAGAGGTCGCGGAACTGATCAATCCGGCTGATTGACCCGCTAAACGCCATACCCTACGCGCAATGTAAGATCATCTCTCAGTTGGGCTAAATCGCTTCTTTGGCCCCGGATTTAGCAGCGGACGATCAGATTCTCGTTCGCGCTTGCGGAGCGATTGAACAATACGTCCAAGGTCATTTCCATGTTCGGCAGCATGGGCCTTGCGGTGCTGGCGAATCTCCTCAACAATAGGATCTTCAATCATCTGAGGCTCCTCCGAGATCTTCAGCGTTCTGGTCGGTGCGGTCAACTGTCGCCTTCAAGTGTTCTTGCTCAAACGGATCAAACAAATCCACACCGAAATCGCGAAAATCGCTCACGTTTCTAGTTGCGATTATCAGCCCATGAACCCTAGCTATTGCTGCGATCATAGCATCCTCAATCAGCGTATCTGACTTGCGGTGTTTGAGCCGCGCCCACTCCCTGAAAGCAGCCGCGTCCATAGTCAAGACGCCATAACTGGCAACAACTTGGACGAGCCAAGCTTCCAACTCCGCCGCCTTCGCCGAATCCTGTTCCCGGGTAATCTCGATTCCCGCTTGAATCTCACCGATTGTGACGGCAGACAGAAAAAGCTGATCAGCAGGTAGATTTCTGATCCAACGCAACACGGCCTCATGCGGTCTAGGACGGCGCAACTCCGAGACGACGTTGGTGTCGAGGAGATACACGAAGCCTACTCAAAGACCCGTGTCGCTCGCTGGCGATGGCGATGGCGCGGGGGGGTAAGGGATTCCGTCTTGGCCCCAGACGCCAGCATCAAGTCCTTCAAGGTTGGCTCGGCCCTCTTCCCCAACCTCCGCCATTGATCTATGGGGACGAGCACAGCCGCCTCCACGCCGCGCTTGGTCACGATCTGCGGCCCTTCTTTTAGACTCGCCTCAAGAAGTTCACCAAATCGCGCCTTTGCCTCTTGCACCTGCCATGTTCTGCTCATATAGCCTCGATATGGGTAGGGGTATCGACCTCTTACTAAGGCCCAATGTACCGCATAAATATCTCGATTTTATCACACCACCTACGGCTGATAGCGCTCAACCTTAATCTGGTCTTCGCCCCGACGCACTTGCGTCAGACCGTACGAGGTCTGCCGAGACAGAAAAAGCTGACTGAGCCGGAATCAGTAATGGTAGCGTGCCTGTAGGAAATCTATAGTTCTCTGCGGAGCTCTTCTACGGAAGAAGGCGGCAGCACCCGGCTCTGTGCGCGGTTAATAGCCACGAGAAGGCGTTGGGCGTTTTTGGGCGATCTGAGGAGATGAGCGGTCTCGAGGAGGCTAGCTAATTCGTCGGCTGAAACCAACGCGACATCTTCGGCATTGCGCCGCCGTATAATCACCGGCTCGCGCGTGGAGGCAACTTCGTCGCATAGCGCTGCGAGTTCGGCTCGGGCTTGGGTATAAGTTGTAACAGTGGTCACTTGATTCTCCGTGATATGTACAGCTTTAACGTACCTCTTGTGAAAATTTTGTCAAAGCGTTTCACGTACTTGGAATATCGCGTTCAGGATCGGCCACAGCTAAAATGGCATGTATTCCAGCCCCAAAACCCGCTCGACAAACCAGCCCAGCCCGAAAAGCCCGATAAAGGCCGACACCACCAAGACGACCGTCCGCTGATAGGACTGCCGGCTGAGCCAAGCGATCAAGGGAAAGACGAGCGCGACAATAGCTACTTGGCCGATTTCTACGCCAGCGTTAAAGGCAAATAGCGAGGCGACCAGCCCCTTGGTCGGCAACCCCAATTCGCGCAGCACATTGGCGAAGCCAAACCCGTGTACCAGCCCAAAGGCAAAGGTGATTATCCAGCGGTAATCTAGGCGCTTGAGCCAGAAGTTCTCCACCGCGACGTACACGATGCTCAAGGCGATGCCGGCCTCGATCCACTGGCTCGGCAGGCGAACGATTTCAAGGGCCGCCAAGCAGAGGGTGATGCTGTGGGCAACGGTGAAGGCCGTGACGACCTTGACCAAAGTGAGCAGCCGGCCGCCCACCACGATCAGCGCCAGCAAAAACATGACGTGGTCGTAGCCGAGGAAAATGTGCTCCACCCCGAGCACCGTGAACTCGTATAAATGATCCCACAGCGATTTCTCTCCAGCAAAGGTCTGCTGCGGCGATTCCGCCGAAAACACAGCTTGGACGAGCGGCTGACCGGGTAACATGACTTTGGCCAAGTTTTTGTGCGCGTCCCCAAAGCGCTCCGGCCAACCGACCCACACCTCCAGCTCGCTGACAGGCTCCTCTAACTCTGCGCTGAAGTACACGTTGGCAAACATATTGCCCTGATTGTCCGGGGTGATGTCTCCCCGGTCGCGCACGAGAGCGAGCGGCTCGCCGTTGGCCCGCAGGCGCATCTGCTCTTCGACAAAGGCGAATACGTCGTCGAGGCCGGCCTCTATCTCTTCGTAGAACAACAGGCTGTCCCCGTCTTGATCGATGCCGATTTTCAGGAGATCGAAATCGTCCATGCGCACGCGCACTTTGAGCGCAGTCTCTTCCGCGATCAAATTCGTGTAGCTGGTGTTGAGCTTGTGGGCACGAACTGTGTGGGGAGTGGCAAAAAACAGCAGGACGAATGCGAATGGGAGTATCAAACTAAGGCGTGTCTTCATTTTCCTTCTTTAGCAAAGAGCGAATATAAGCGGCGATCTGCTCGCGATCCTCCGCCGAGAGATGTCCATAGCCCGGCATGGAAGTACCGGGCATTCCCTTCTGAATCGTCCGGGCGATGGCGGCCTTGCTGTGGCCGTTTTTATAGGCAGAGGGATCGCGGAGATCGCGGGGAGGCGGCTTGAGCGTTGTCGCGATCTGACCATCGCCGCGACCGTCCGGGCCATGGCACACCGCGCACCCATTGCGCGTAAAGAGGGCCTTGCCCTGTTCCACCGCGCCTTTGTCGTCGCTCTCGCCAGCGCAGCCAGCCACCAACGCCGCCAACGCCCAGCGCAATATCGCGGTTTTAACCGCGGCTTTGCAGTCCAAAGCTGAAGGTCGTCCCCGCCCCTAACTTGCTCTGCACGGACACTTGCTCACCGTGAACCTCGGCAATGTGGCGCACGATGGACAATCCCAAGCCCGTGCCGCCGAGATCGCGCGAGCGCCCCTTGTCAACTCGGTAGAAGCGCTCGAAAATCCGCCCCAAGTCCTCGGAGGGAATGCCAATGCCGGTATCTTCGACGTAAATCGCTAGGCGATCGGCGTCCTCTATAGGCCGCGTGCCAATGTGGACTTTCCCACCGGCGGGCGTGTATTTGACGGCGTTGTCGAGCAAGTTGATTAGGGCCTGTTCAATCAATTTGGGATCGCAAATCACTTGGACAGACGGCGGAATGTCGCAGTGAATGTCGATTTGTTTTTGCGCGGCCGCTTGGCTGACCGAACCAACGGACGTATCCACCAAAGGCTTCAGCTCGCAAGGGATCAGCTCGACTTCCAGTTGATCGGACTCCAGCCGCGACAGATCGAGCAAGTCGCCGAGCAAGCGGGTCAAGCGGTCGGCGTGATTCTCGATGATGCCGGTGAAGCGGCGCACCGTCTCCCGGTCGTCAACCGCGCCGTCGGATAAAATCTCGGCATAGCCCTTGATGGCTGTCAATGGCGTACACAACTCGTGCGACACATTGGCCACAAAGTCGCGGCGCATCCGCTCGAGTTGGCGCAAGCGCGTAATATCGTAGAGGACCGCCACCGCGCCAATGCACTCGTTCCCTTCGAAGACGGGCGCGACCTGCATGTCCAAATGGCGCTCCGGCGCTCCGGTCAGCTCCACTTCCATTTCTCGGCGTCGGCCTTCGGCCAAACACCCGGCTAGCGCGTCTTGGATAGCCGAGTAGCGCACAACCTCAGCGGTCAACAGCCCCTCTAGCGGCGGATTTAAGCCAAACAGGTTGGCCAGCGCCTTGTTGGCCAGCACCACCCGACCATCGCGATCGACGACCAAGATGGCCTCGGTAATGCTTTCGAGGATGACCTCTAAGCGATTATTTTCGCTTTCTAGCTGACCGACGCGCTGTTGAATGCGCTCGGCGAGTTCCTCTAGTGGACGCGCCAACTCGGGATGGAACGCCTCTAGCCAAGTCGAGTCGTCTGGGGCCGCTTTGTCGAACTGGTGCAACCGCTCTCCCTGCCGGCGAGCCGTGCGACCCCAGAACCAAATTTGGCCGCCAGTCCAAAGCGCGGCCAACACAAGTGCAAATACGATGTGCCCACTCCACCAGACGAGCGCGACCAACAGCGCGTTGCCCAGGAGCAACATCCACCCGAGGTACACCCTAGCGTCCCTCGCGGCGAAAGCGGTAACCCATGCCGCGCACGGTTTCGACCATCTCGGCGGCCGTCCCGAGCTTTTCCCGCAGGCGGCGGATGTGCGTGTCAACCGTGCGGCGATAGCCAACGTATTCGTAGCCCCACACCACCTTGAGCAACTCCTCGCGCGACTGCACTCGCCCGCGCCGCTGCGCGAGGGTCGTCAAGAGCTTGAACTCGGTCGCCGTCAGATCGATGGGATCGCTGTCGAGTTGCACCTGACATCCCACCGGATCAATGGCCAAGGGCCCGGCCACGATCTGCACAGCTTCCGCTTCGCCGCGGCCTTGGACCCGGCGCAAGATGGCGCGGATACGCAAGACGAGTTCGCGCGGAGAAAAGGGCTTGACCAAGTAATCATCTGCGCCCAATTCCAAGCCGACGATGCGGTCGATCTCGCCGGCGCGTGCCGTCAGCATCAAGACCGGTATGTCCTTAGTGCGGGGATTTTGCTTGAGAAGGCGGCAAACCTCTAAGCCGCCAATGCCCGGCAGCATCAAATCCAAGACCACGAGGCAAACCGGCTCTTGCTCAATCGCGCTCAGGGCCTGCTCTTCGTCCTCGGCTGGCACGACGGCAAAACCGGACTGTTCTAGATGGTACGAGACCAAGGCGAGAATATCGGGCTCGTCCTCGACGACTAGGATTTTGTCGTTCATGAGTCCTTTTCCTCCCACCATTCTTCTTTTTGATGCCGCACGATGCGACCCTCGACGAGGAACGCCACGTTCTCGGCGATGTTGGAAGCGTGATCGCCAATCCTTTCTAGATGCCGCGACACCAAGATCAGGTAAATGCCGCGGTCGATGGTGTCCGGCCCAATCGACGGCGCGTGCATGTACGTGAGCAACTCGCGAAAAATCTGGTCGCGCAACAGATCGAGTTCCTCATCGCGCTGACCAACGTCGCGCGCCAAGTCCACATCGCGGCGCACGAACGCATCGAGGGCGTCCTTGACCATACCCTGGGCCAATTCGGACATGCGCGGGATGTCGATCAGTGGCTTGAGCAGCGGCATCTTGTTGAGCACCTCGGCGCGCTGGACGATGTTGACGGCTTCGTCGTTGATCCGCTCTAGGTCTTCGTTGATTTTCAAGATGCAGGCCAACAGCCGCAGGTCGCTAGCCATCGGCCCTTGGGTCGCAAACACCTTCAGGCAGGTCTCCTCAATGCCGATCTCCCAATCGTCGATCTTCTTCCCCCCCTCAATCACTACCTGCACTAGCTCGTCGTCGCGCTCCACGAGGGCGCGTACGGCCTGCCCAATGGACTCCTCGACGGCCCCGCTCATTCTTAACAAGTCCTGTTTGAGCTCGTCTAATTGATGGTCAAATCTTCGCTCCATGGCACCTTCCTCCCTCAGCCAAAGCGGCCGGTTACGTAGTCTTCGGTCTGTTTGTTACCGGGGTTGGTAAACATGTCTCCGGTCTGACTGAATTCGATCAAGGAGCCCAGATAGTAGAAGGCCGTATAGGTCGAAATCCGCGCGGCCTGTTGCAGATTGTGCGTGACGACGATGATGGTGTAGTCGGACTTCAGCTCGGCGATCGTCTCTTCGACCCGCGCCGTGGCAATCGGGTCCAGCGCCGAGCACGGCTCGTCCATCAGCACCACCTCCGGCTCGACGGCGAGGGTGCGCGCGATGCACAGCCGCTGCTGCTGGCCGCCGGACAGGCTCAGCGCGTTGTCTTTGAGCCGGTCCTTGACCTCGTCCCACAGCGCCGCGGCCTGCAGGCTCTTCTCCACGGCCTCGTCGAGCACCCAGCGGCGATTTTCTCCGGCGATGCGCAAGCCGTAGGCCACGTTCTCGTAGATGGATTTGGGGAAGGGATTGGATTTTTGGAACACCATGCCCACCCGCCGCCGCAAGTCGATTACATCGCAATCGGGCGCGTAAATATCGCGACCGCTGACCCGCACCGAGCCTTCAATGCGCGCGGATTCGACCAGGTCGTTGAGGCGATTGAAGCAACGCAAGAGCGTCGATTTGCCGCAGCCCGAAGGGCCGATAAACGCGGTCACCTCGCGCTCGGGAATGCTCA
The DNA here is from genome assembly GCA_022820485.1 of Candidatus Latescibacterota bacterium. Lineage (GTDB taxonomy): Bacteria > Latescibacterota > UBA2968 > UBA8231 > UBA8231. The sequence continues at coordinate 1,987 of JAJEFJ010000082.1, read as the reverse complement.
GGTCAATGTCGTGCAAAGCCTGAGTCTCGCCGTAGAACATGTTCAGATTTTCCACCTCGACGATGGAATTTGCCTGATCCGAAGCTAAGGGTTTGCTCATATAACGGTCCTAAATGATTTGCACAATTCGAGCGGAGATCGTCTTGTGCATCTTAATTCTGCGTCTATCTGCGTCCATCTGCGGATTACCTTGTACGACATGATGTAGAATTGCTACAGCATCTCCTAAAAGGCCGCGGTAGCGTATTTCCTGCGCAATTTGTTGCGGACGACAATCGCCGTCAAGTTCAGGAGCAACACAATAGTCAACAACAGCAGGGCCGTGGTGTACACCATGGGCCGGGCCGCCTCCACGTTGGGCGACTGGAAGCCCACATCGTAGATGTGAAAGCCCAAGTGCATAAACTTGCGCTCCAAGTGAAAAAACGGCGCAAACGCATCGAGCGGTAAGTCTGGCGCTAGCTTGACGACGCCCGTGATCATCAACGGCGCGACCTCGCCGGCCCCGCGCGCCGTGGCCAAGATGACGCCCGTGAGAATACCCGGCAGAGCACTGGGCAGTACCACGCTCCAAATCATCTGAAATTTGGTCGCCCCCAAAGCCAGCGCGCCTTCGCGCATCTCGCGGGGCACGGCCGCCAAGCTCTCCTCCGTGGCAACAATGACGACCGGCACCGTCAGCAGGGCGAGCGTCAGCGAGGCCCAGAGAATGCCACCGGTGCCAAAGGTGGGCGTCGGCAGGGCATCCGCGTAAAAGAGCTGGTCAATGCTGCCGCCGATGCCATACACAAAGAAGCCCAAGCCAAACATGCCAAAGACAATAGAAGGCACACCCGCCAAGTTGTTGACCGCAATCCGCACGAGGCGCACCAAAAGGCCCTGCCGGGCGTACTCGCGCAGGTAGAGCGCTGCGAGGACCCCAAAGGGCACGGCCGCCAAGCTCATTAGCATCACCATCATCACCGTGCCAAACAGCGCCGGGAATATGCCGCCCTCGGTGTTGGATTCGCGCGGCTCGCCCGCCACAAATTCCCAGCCCTTGGACAGATAGGTCTGGACCTTGGCCCCGACCCCCATCAAATTGGGGCGATAGGCGCGGACGATGGCCGCCACCTTGACGCGGCGCGTCTCACTCCCAGCCAGCGCGACTTCCACCTCCCAGCGCTCCTGCTGCTCCCGCAACTCGTCCAAGCGCCCGGATAGGGCCTCGTGCTCGTCCCATAGGGCCTGGCGACGCACCTCGTTTGCGACCAGTTGTGCGTCATTTTGCTCGCGCTGCAAGCGACGCTCCTGCAGGCGCAAGTCATCTATAGCGCGGTTGAGCTTGTCCAACTCGCCGCGCTCCAAGGTGTGAATGCGCTCGTCCAGCTCGCCGACTTGGTCCAGCAGTTCCTGTAAGATTTCCCAAACCCCTTCCCCTTTTGCCAGCAGCCGGTCCTCCTCGTACAAGGCCGCGATAAAGCCGTGCATATCCCCCCACTCGACTCGCTCGAAGACCACGGCCTCGGCCGGCGTTCCGCGCTCGGCAATCGCGTCTTCATCCACCCAGCGGAAGTCTTGGCCATACGCGTCGCGGTTGCCGACCTTGAGCTGCACCCGATAGTGCCCGGCCGCCCCGGGAATGGGCTGGCGATCCATCAGTTTGCCCATGACTGGCGGACCGTCTTTGAGGCGCAACAGGGTCAAATCCTGCGGCCAGAACACGCCCGCGCCGTAATAGACAATGATCCCCACCAAGCCGGCGATCATCGCCAAACACAGGGCCAACGCCCCGCCCGTAAGCCAGATAAAAGGGTCGCCCCGCTGCCAGAATTTCATCACAGTTGGTTTATTGGTCTCCATTTGGTAACGCCTTATCGAATCAGGGCCATTTTGCCGGTTTGTCTTTGGTTGTTGGTTCGCACTTGATAGACATATACGCCCGAAGTGACGAGGTATCCCTGTTGGTCGCGTCCGCCCCAATGGAAGGTGTGGTAGCCCGCTTCAA
>JAJEFJ010000077.1 GCA_022820485.1 Candidatus Latescibacterota bacterium | reverse complement strand
CCCACAAGGGACGCCCCTACATCGACTAATCCGATGCCGATGCGTAGGATACGAATAAAAGAGGTGCTTTATAGAGAAACACTTAGTATAAGGAATTTTGCACAGTTTGTCGGACCTTAATTTCGTGTGGCTATTGTGTTACAATTGACCAAAAAGGCTTGTCATGGTAGTTAAGACCTTCACATGGCTACTGTTTGTCTGCTGGGCGACGGCTAGCGGTGCCCAGCGACACAATTGGCAGATCGGCGGCGCGGGCTTGGCTTGGAGCGAAGGCGATTCCTCAGTGGTGCTCGTCGATTTTGACTCGGTGCCCGGCGCGATCCAACCCGTCTATATCGAGCCTGACAAGAGCTTGTTTTCGCTTTTTACGGGCTGGGAGCCGCTCAAAGAGCCGCGCGAGTTGACCTATGTCGAAGGCGAGACGCCACGGGCTTGGAAGGGGTCGCAGGGCAACGAGACCACCGCCCACAATGGCACCTATATGGTCGATGGCGACAGTATGTCTTTTAACCCGCCGGTGTCGTCCAATCCCGAATCAGTCTGGTACACCATTGATCTAGCCGTGCCGGTACCGGCGCACCGCTTTGGTTTTTTTACGCCGCCGCGGGGCTTTCGCTCCGACGGTATCCCCTTTGCCGAGGACGCGGTGCCGGCCTACGAGGTGTCTATCGCAGTGGAAGGCGATCCGAGTTGGCTCGAAGGGAGCCAACCCTATAAACGAATTGGTCCGCTGATCGCCGATGTTGCCGAAAATTTTGTCGCCCGGGTGCAGATCGAATTTCCCAGACAATACGTGCGCTTCGTGCGCTACAAGCGGAAGACCTCGCTGTTGGATTCGGGGAGAGGGGGCAACACTAGCGTTCGTTCGGGGACTGCTTTTAAGGGGTCCATCGGCGACTTTGAACTTTTTGGCGAGGGGGTGCCGCGCCGGGTGGTGTACCGCTCGCGGATTTTTGACTTGGGAGCGCCCCGCAATTTTGGCCGCTTGTCTTGGGCGGCAACGCCACTGCGCGTGGTTGATGGGACACTGGTGGAGGCTCCCGCTGCCGAGGTGGGAGTGGAGGTGGAGATGCGCACCGGGCGCGACGGGGATCCGAACATCTACCACGAATACACCGATCGCGGCGGCGAGGAAGTGGTGCCGCGTGAGCGCTACGATTTGGTGCTGCAGCCGCGCTGGCGAGCCGGTCTCCTGCGCGATCCCCGGCCGGGCATGAGAGCTTCTATTCAGTACGATAGCGACAATTGGTCTTTTTGGTCGCTGCCTTTTGCCGAACCAGGGCGAGCGATTGACCTCAAAGGAGGGAGCCATTTCCAGTTGCGGATTACGCTCAAAAGCGAGGACTTCGCTGCGTTCGTGCGGCTCGACTCGCTGTGGATTGAGACTGCGCCGCTTTTGGCCCAGCGGGTCTTGGGAGAGGTCGCGCTGTTGGGCGATGTCCAGCCAGTGGGAGGATTGGTCGAGGTGCCGTTGGGAGAAGCGGCGGAGTTTGCCTACGATATTCGCGGCGAATTTGCCGGTGAGGGGGCAGGATTTGACGCGCTGCGGATTCGCAGCGGGACGCGGGCTAGGTTTACCCGGCTGGAGATGGGGAATCCCCCGAGGGTGATCGAGCCGGTTGCCGTTGTTGAAGGCGACGAGGAACTCGCGGTGGTGTTGCCGGAGCGGATCGGGCCGGGGTCCGCGCAAGGAGTGCGCGTCGTCTTTGTCGCCGATGTGTTCTCGCTGGCTTGGACGTTTTCGGGCGAGGTCTATAATGACGGCGTCGATGGGTTGCCCCAGCCCGTCGAACCGGGCGATGCCAGCGCCGAACTGGGGACCAATAGTCTGCGGGTTTTGGGCATGGCCGGGCAAGGTGCTGGGCCGGTGGTGGGATTGGATTTTTCCACTAGGGTGCTGACGCCCAATGGCGACGGGGTCCACGACGAGGTCGAGATCGGCTATGCGCTGGTCGGGTTGCCCGAGGATGTCCCGGTGGTGTTCAAGGTGTATTCACTCGACGGGAGGCGAGTGGCCAAGCGGTCATTGGGTGCGCAGCGCTTTGGTGCGCAGCGGGTGCGCTGGGATGGGCGCGATGAGGACGGGGTTTTATTGTCGCCGGGGATCTACTTGGTTGAAGTAGCGCCTGAAGCCGAGCGGACGGGGGTGCGTCGATTGCGCCCATTAACCCTAATCTACTAAGAGCATGGCGATGCGCTTGTTGTACGCGCTACTATTGGGAATCGGCGCGGTGTGGGCCGATGAACTGCGATTCGACAGGGCAGAGGCGTGGCAGACTTGGCAGATGCCCAACGACTTGGTGCAGATTGGAGCCGACGGCAGGCTGAGGCTGCGGAAGTTCCGCAAGGAGATCAACGCCGTGGCCAACGCCGGAGACTTCCGCCATGCGACGCAGGAGCGCGGCGAGGTGGCAGGCGGGATCTGGGAGGCCAAGAGCAATCCACAGACGGCAGATTTGATTGTCGATGGCGATCTGGCAACCTTCTGGCAGCCCGACCCCGACGATGCGCTCGATCAGTGGTCGGTGCAGATCGATTTGGGGCGTCCGGTGCTGGCGCGCCAGATTCGACTCATCTTTCCCGACCGCGAGGGCGCACGGCCCTTGCGGCAATTCAGCGTCTTCGTCTCTGCTGGTGCGCGGATTCAGGCGCTCAACGATGTGTTCAAGTTTACAGCGGTCTATCGCACGTCCAAGCCCAACACCGAGACTGAGTTGGTGATTCCGTTGGAGTATCTGGGCACGGACAGCACTTATGTGTTGGACGCATCTTTGGACATTGATCGCGAGCGCGAGCGCCGCTATCAGGTGATCCAGTACATCATCGTCGAAGCCGACGAGCAGCATCCAGACGCCGCGCTAGCTGAAATCGAGGTGCTGGCCGTGGGGGATAACGTGAGCTTGGGCACGGCCGAGCGCGGCGGCAGCTTTCTCGAAGGGGGCCGCACCACGGGCACGGCTCTAATGTTCGACGGCGATATGGACAGCTTCGCCCTGTTGACTAGCGCCGAAGGCGGCTGGCGCGATGCGGGCGTGTGGTGGCGGGTGGATTTGGGGGCGGTGTTTTTTCTCGATGAAATTTTTATCTACTTCAGCCAGCTAGGCGAGGGGCTGCGCAGTCAGGTCCAAGGCGGCAACCCTTCGGCGGCGGGTGGGCTTTTCTTGGTTTCCGACGGTCGCCCGGCTGCGGGATCGGGGTTGCCAGTGCCCGAGCAGGTCGATTACGAGGTGCTCGTTGAAGATCGCTGTCGCCCCCGGTGTTTGGGGCGGCTTTTCCACCAGCGCTACTTGTTCGCCCCGCGCAAGGTCCGCTACCTACTCTGGCACGAGATAGACGGGACGGCCTCGGGCTTTGGTTGGGGCTTGGAGACCATGCTCTTTTCTGCGGGCTACCCGGCGCGCGTGGAGCTGCGCTCGGACTTTGTCAATTTAGCGGCCGCAGCCGGCGATGGGCGGCCCAAGGTGATTGAGCGGCTGACGTGGGACGCCGACTTGCCGCCGCAGACTCGGATCCAACTGCGCTCGCGCTCAGGCAATGCACTACAGGAGGTGTACACTTTCTCCGACCGCAAAGGCGATATTGTCACCGAGGAGAAGTGGAACAGTTTGCCCAAGGTGTTAAAAGGCTCGATTGATACGACCTTGGTAGTAGGCGAAGACTGGGACGCTTGGAGCAACATCTACCAGTTCTCGGGCGAGGCGTTCCAGTCGGCGAGTCCGCGCCGCTTTGTGCAATTGGAGATGATCCTCTCGACCGACGACCTGCACGCAGCGCCCTCGGTGGATGGGCTGGCGATTGAATTTGTCGATGCGTTGGTGCAAGAAGCGCGAGGGCAGATTTGGCCGCGGGCAGCCCGGCTCAACGAGGATACGCGCTTTACCTATACGCTGTGGCCGGACGCCGACGAGCAGGACAGCGGCTTTGATCGCCTGCGCTTGCGCATTCCCGGCGCGGCGACGGGCGAGGTGGCTCTGCGGATTGGCGGCGAGGAAGCAGTGCCCGAGGCGGTGAGACTAAGCGGCGATACGTTGTTGGTCTCGTTGCCGCGCATTGTGGTCGCCGATTTGGTGGAGGTGGATTTTACGGCGCGGCTTTGGGACAACGCGGCGCTGTTCGCGCTCGACTTGGGCTTGGGTGAGCGTCCTAAGATCTGGCAGTCGGTAGTGCCGAGCGAGCGGCGGGCCAATATCGTGTTGTTGCCCGACCTGCCGGGCCAATCTGCGCTCGTCGGTGACGTGGCGATTGCGCCGGTGGCGTTTACGCCCAACGGCGATGGGGTCAACGACGCGGTGGAAATCAGCTTTATGGTCTTTAAGGCCAAGGGCATAAAGCCACAGGTGCAGATTTTTGATGTCGCCGGTCGGTTGGTGGCGCAGCTAGCTGGTAGCGAGGGTGTTGGACGTTGGCACTTTCGCTGGTCGGGGCAGACTGCGGACGGCGCGTTGGCGTTGCCGGGGATGTATCTCTGCCGGATTGACCCGGGGACGGCGAGCGGTAGCGCGGCGATTTTGCGGCCTCTTGCCTTGGCCTATTAGTGCAGTCTCCGTTGACGCGCAACAAAGGCTAAGCCACGCAGCACAGCCATCTCCCTCTTATCATTTTAAGTCTTATGTTTTCAATCCTTTAGGGGCTTTCCTAAAGGATTTTTTTGTGCGTGGCCTGCTCGTTGGCACGGAATGTGCATTAGCTGACGGGTAGGCCCCTAACGGAGGGTTGGCGTGGAAGAGGTCGGGGGCTTGAGGGATGAAG
>JAJEFJ010000105.1 GCA_022820485.1 Candidatus Latescibacterota bacterium | reverse complement strand
ACTACTACGGGATGATCCGCCCCTGTGGAGTGCGTTGGTACTCAATGCCTTGCGGGGACTGCCCGCTTGACACGCTCCCTTCACATCACCCCGACAGGTTCCCACGTTCCATACAAGGGCCCACATCGCAGTCTCGTCATGTATATGCCGGAGGCCGGTTGGCCAGTAAGCAGGCACCCGCCAACCTCGTCCCGGGATTGATATATTACCCCGGTTTTGACCGTCATCTATCTCATTTCGACACATCATCCATGATTCACTTTCGTTCGACTCTATGATGAATACCTGACAGGTTCCTGCACCTGCCTTTTCCCGACACGCTCACCACGACACCTCTTAAATGCCGCAGCCGTGGGTGGCTTACAACCCCCGCCTGCACAGCGGTTGTGGAGGGCCTGCCTCCATGTATTTTGCTTGTGGCACACTATATCCACAGGTAACAACGGGCACAAGGAGCGGGGCAGTTGCCGGGCTCCCCGTTTTCTGGAGTCAATGTTTCTCGGCGCGGGCTTTGTCCTCACCGGGCGCAGCCAAAGGGCGGAAAAATGCTTTGCGGAGTGCCTCTATCGGGGCCTCCGGCATATCAAACTCTTGCTCCAGTTCGCGCCTGGATGGCTGATAGGTCGGGGGCGGCAACGAGGCAGATGCCCGTTTCTCTGTTTTGCGGGGAGGTATGTCCTTCATTTTGGGCAGTATTATGCGAACTGTACAAGCAGGGGCCGGATGGTGTATCTCTGGAACGTGAGAGTTTCATTGCAGTTCCTGCTGACCTCCCTGTTGAATGCTTGGGGAGTATACCAGTCTCCACACACCTGCGCCATGATCTGCCCCGTTCCCCATGATCTGTGCGGACAAGTCCCCCAGCATAGTGGCATCAAATTGCAGATCCGTGAGGTTCTTGCAAAACTAATATTCCAGGCTAAAAAGCGCTCCTGGGTGCACTCAGGTGAATAAAAATCTTCAAGATTGAGAGTTTTGCAAGATGCTCCCGTTTCTCTGCGCGTTTTGCAGGGGTGCCTTTTGGCGACGTTTGCCGCCCAGAACAAGGGCGGATTCTCCAAACGTTTTGCTGCGCTGCACAACCCCCTTGTGCGCACGCTTGAAGGTCGCCCAGAAAAATTCCATGCCGTTCGTGTGCGCTTCGTCCCGCACAAACTCCAGTACGGAGTGGTTCACCGCCGCGTGCTTGCGAGGCAGTCCGCTGTACGAGGTGCTTTCATCGGTAAAAACCTGCGTTTCCGTGCCCGTGTGGTCGGTGACAAACCCCTGGAGCGTTTCCTTCGTCGTGTTCGGCACCGCTTTTACCGCAATCGTGTTCGTCGCGCGGTCTTTTATCCCGACTACCGCGGACTTGCCCGCCGTGCCCCGCGTGTTGCTTGGCATCATGGTGCTTATTTCGCTCTTTCCCGCCAAAGGACGTTTCGTCCACCTCTGCGGGACCCGCAAACGGGTCATCCGGACAGGATTCAAACGCCTTGCGAAGGCGCTGGAGCGGGAACCAGGCAGCTTTCTGGCCGATCCCCGGTTCCCGGTGCAGTCGCATACTCGACACGCCTTTCAGGTTGGTGGTGAACACCAGAGTGCCGACGAGTAAATGCACGCAAGCGTCACATACATCCGGCACATTCTGTAGCAACATGGGAATACCGAACTGGACTTTTTCTGTCACAAAAGAGCCTCTGGTCTCAGCCAGATTATGAAATTGGCGGCGGCGTTTGAGGACGGGGTTTGATGGCAAACCACTTGTACAGCGACGGCAACACCAGCAGCGTCAGGATCGTCGAAGTGACCAGGCCGCCCACGACGACTGTAGCCAGCGGGCGCTGCACCTCCGAGCCTGTGCCGGTCGAAAACAGCAGAGGGATCAGCCCTAACGCTGTCGTCAGAGCCGTCATCAGCACTGGTCGCAGACGCAAGAGAGCCCCCTCAACCGATGCCTTGTCCAGCGGCACCCCGTCGCGTATAAGCTGATTGAGATAGGTCACGAGCACCATCCCGTTCTCCAAGGCGATGCCGAAGAGTGCAATGAAGCCCACTGATGCCGGAACCGACAGGTTCTGCCCGGTGATGAACAGGGCCACGATACCGCCGACGAGCGCCAGCGGAATGTTGAGCACGATGAGCGTGGCGTTCCCTAGCGAGTTGAAGCTGCTGTAGAGCAAGAGAAAGATGATCAAGAGTGTGATCGGCACAACGAGCAGAAGTCGGCGGTTGGCCTCTTGCTGCAAGCGAAACTGCCCACCCCAAGTCGTGAAGTAGCCAGTCGGCAGATCTACTTGCTGTTCAATGACATGCTGCGCTTCCTCTACGAACGAGCCGATGTCGCGATCCTCGACGTTGAGTTGGATCGTGATGAAACGCTGGTTGTTTTCCCGCGTGATCTGACGTGGTCCGACAATTTCGTCCACACTGGCCAGATCGCCCAGCGGCACGAGGGCACCATCTGGAGTCGGAATCAGGATGCTCTTGATCGCACCGGGCGTTGAACGTGATTCCGGCGAGAAACGCACATAGATGTCGAAACGGCGGATACCTTCAAAAATCTGCCCGGCCGTCGTACCACCGACGGCCGTCTGGATCGTCCGTTGCACTTCGGCGACATTGACACCGTATCGGGCGATGGCGGCCCGGTCTACGCTGATGCGCAGTTGGGGCATGCCAGTGATCTGGTCGGCCTGTACATCAGCGGCCCCATGCACGCGTCGCACTGCGGTCGCAATCTCGTCCGCTTTACGCTTGAGTTGTCCAAGATCGTCGCCGAAAAGTTTAATCGCCAGTTCGGCCCGGACACCTTCTAGCAGTTCATCGACGGTCATCTGGATGGGTTGCGTGAAGTTGGTCAAAACGCCAGGGATCTCGCCAATCTCTTCGCGGATGGCCTCCAGCAGCCTTTCCTGACTGCGGAAACGCCATTCGTTTTCAGGCACAAGGCCCAGATACATCTCGGCGCTATTGATAGGGTCGGTGTGTGCACCCACCTCGCCGCGTCCGATGCGGCTGACAACGCTCCTTATCTCTGGAACCCGCATCAGCCGCCGCTCTGTGCGCAGCGTCGTCTCGGTACTCTCACGAAGGGAGATCGACGGGGCCATCGTCAGGCGCAGCACCAGTGTGCCTTCTTGCAGGGTCGGCGTGAACTCCGAGCCGAGGAAAGGAAAGATTACCATTCCGATGACGAGCAACCCCCCGGCCAGCGCTATGGCCCGGCGGCGCTTCCGCACGAAAAAAACGACGATGGGATGATAGGTCTCCGTCAGCCACGCCAAAACACGGTCAGACAGACTAGGCTTGGCTGCGTTGACTCCGCTGCGTCGCCGCTGGTGACGCATGAGCAGGCTTGAGAGCACCGGAGCGACAAAAAGAGCAAAGAACAGGGAGCCAAGCATCGCAAGCGCCACGGTGTAGGCTAGCGGGCGGAAGGTCTTGCCCTCGACACCTTGCAGTGTGAAGAGCGGTAGGAAAACCACGACGATGATTGAGATTGCGAAGACGACGGGGCGCGCCACCTCCGCGCAGGCTCGCGCCACCACGCGCACACGGGGTTCGCCCGGCGTGGCTTTACGCAGCATCCGGTCTACGTTCTCCACCATAACGATAGTGCCGTCGACCATCATACCGATGGCGATTGCTAATCCTCCAAGCGACATCAGATTAGCCGAAATGCCGAACTGATTCATCCAGATTGCCGCAAACAGTACCGAGAACGGGATGGCGAGAGCTACAACCACGCTCGGCCGGACGCTGCCCAGAAAGGCGAAGAGTACCAGCACCACAAGCAAGATGCCCTGCCAGAGTGCGCTGGTCACGGTTGAGACCGCTGCCTCGACAAGCGTCTTCTGCTCGTAATAAGGAACGATCCGTACCCCCTCCGGCAATATTTCGTTGATCGTACGAACCTTCTCCTCTACATTTCCGATGACGGTCGATGCATTCGTACCGAAGAGCTTGATGACCATGCCAGAGACAACCTCTTCCAAGCCGTTGTGTGTTTGGACACCCCGCCGGATCGCCCTGCCAATCTCAATGCTGGCTAGATCACCGAGGTAGACCGGCGTGCCGTCGAAAGTCTTTACGACGATGTTCTCCAGATCATATATCCCCGTGGCCAGTCCGACCGAGCGCACGATGAACTCCTCGTTGTTTTGCACGATGAACTGTGCGCCGACGTTGAGGTTATTAGCCTCGATGGTTTCGAGTACCTCTGTGACGGTCACACCATATTGCAGGAGTGCACCCGGATCAACCACGACATGGAACTGTCTCTCGTGGCCGCCAATGCCGAGCACCTCAGTCACTCCTGGAACCGTCTGAAGATTAAACTTGACGATCCAGTCCTGCATCGTCCGCAGTTCTTCCAGCGAGTGCTGTCCGGTGGTGTCGTCGATGTAGTAGAAAAGCACCAGCCCCATGCCCGTAGAGATCGGCCCCATCTCTGGCTCGCCGAAGCCCTCGGGGATTGCATCCCGTGCTTCCTGGAGCCGCTCGCCCACGATTTGGCGCGCGAAGTAGATATCGGTGCCATCCTCGAAGTAGACGTTGACCACCGAGAGTCCGAAGTTGGACACCGAGCGGATCTGTTTGAGGTTTGGCAGTCCGTTCATAGTAGTCTCAATGGGGTAGGTCACATACTGCTCAATCTCTTCAGGTGCCAGCCCTTCGGTGACCGTGAATATCTGCACTAGCGAAGGCGACACATCGGGAAAAGCGTCTACGGGGAGCCTCTGGTAGCTGAACCAGCCGGCCCCCATTACCAGAACGGCCAGCGCAAGGATAAGCAGCCGGCTGCCCAGGAAAAAATTGATGAGTCTGTTCATTGCAGCACTACCGTACTCTAGTGATTGTGACCTTCGCTGAGGTCACTTTTTTCGAGTTCGGCCTTGAGGGCAAACCCGCCCCGCATAACATAGAGTGTGCCCGGCTCAAGGCCCTCTATGACCTCGGCCTGCGTTTCATTCTCCCGGCCTATCGTGACTGGCTGCGGAGCAAATCCTTCGTCGGTCTGAACGAAAACGACGGTCTGGCCGTCCATCGTGATGAGTGCCGACCGGGGCACAATGAGGGACACTTCTATGTTATTGACAGCAATGGAGCCGCTTACGAAAAGCCCGGGCTTCCAGCGACCGTCTTCATTGTTAAGCACGATGCGGGCGATGGCAGTGCGGGTCTCCTCACCGACAATGGGGCGGACATACTTGATCGTGCCGCGCCCGCGAAGCTGCCTGCTGGTCGTGACGATGTCCACTTGTTGTCCTTCGCGGACGAGATCCAGGTCCTTCTGAAACACATTCAGGTCCACCCACACCGTACGAAGGTCGGCAATGGCGAAGGCTTCGGCATCGGCACTTAGCGCCTCACCCTGACTGATGTGCTTCTCGATGACCACGCCCGACAGCGACGCCATCAACTCGTAATGCACCAGTGCGTGCCCCCCCTGCTCAGGTAGGACTTCGATGTAGGTCTCGGAAAAGCCAAGCGCCAGCAGCTTCTGCCGGGAAGAGCGCAAAGCAATGTGCGCCTCGGCCAGCGCCTGCCTCGCCTCGAGGTACTCCTGCTCAGAGGAGATTTTCTTCTGATAGAGCGTTGATTCGCGCTCAAACGTGGCCTCGGCCAGCTCCAATCGCTCCAGCCTGGCCAAGTAGTCGGCTTTGATATCGGCTAGGTCGCGGCTGTCGAGGACGGCCAGCACCTCGCCGGCACGGACCACATCGCCGACTGACTTGTTGGTCGAGTGTACGAAGCCAGCGATGCGCGGCACAATGTGGGCAAAGCGGTCCTGATTTATCTTGACCTCGCCGGGAAACATCACGGCGACGCTGAGCGTGCCGGGAACCGCCATTCCAACGTCAATCTCAAATTCTTTCAGTTCGTCGGCGGTGAGGCGAACAAACCCATCCTCTTCATGTCCTTCATCAGCAAGCCCGGCGTTGTTTGCTGGCGGGGAGCCACCGGAGCCGCAGGCGGTGAATATCATCGCAGTGAGGAGTAGCAGCCCAGAGAAAATGGCAGCTCGCTGCACGCTTGCATATCTATGTAGTCTGTTCATAAGAGTCGATCAGATTAAATGTCAGAAAGGGGGGTACCGATAAGCCGTTCGACCTCGGCGCGGGCTATGTGGTAGACCGCCAGCGCGTCAATGTACTGGCTGGTCGTCTCGAAAAGAGTGCGCTGTGCGTCAAGGAACATGAGCAGGTCGAACTTACCCTCCAAATAGCCTTCTTCTGTAGCCGTAAAAGTCTCTTGTGCGGCAGGCAAGATATCCCGGTGCAGGGTGGTGACCTCGGTGTAAGCACTCGCTAGTTGCCCGTACACTTCAGCGAGCATCCGGCGGGCCTTTACCTGCGCCGCCTTCTGCGCCTCTTCCCCTTGGCGGAGGCGGTATTTGGCCTCTCGGACAGCACCTTGATTGCGGTCGAAGAGGGGCAAGGGAATCGAGATCCCTGCTGCCAGCGCCGTCTCGCCGAGTTCTCGGATTCGGCGAGTTCCGACAGTGAGCACAGGATCCGGAATGCTGTGTGCCCTCTCCAAAGCTACGCCTGCCCGGTGCAGGGCCATCTCGTCGCGCCAACGGGCCACCTCTGGATTACGTTCGATAAAATCGCTAAGTCGCTTAGCGGGCGGCACTGCCTCGACAGCAGCCAGGTCGCCTGTAGCCCGCTCAAACATCGGGGTGCTGCTGCCCCATAAGGCTGCCAACCGGGTGCGCTTCGCAGCCAAATCCCAGGTGGCACGTTGGTGGGTAAGCTCGGTCGTAGAAAGGACGACCTGTGCACGACGCTCTTCGAGAGCCGACACTTTGCCGGCCTCCACGCGTACCAAAACGCTCCCATAAAACTGCTGCGCTTGAGCGAGCAGGCTGTCGGCCAGAGTCAGGCGCTCCTGGGCCGCAAGTACGCCAGTGAAGGCTTGCGCCGTCTTAGTGAGCACATCGAGCCGGATCGTCTCGTAGTCCCAGCCGGCCAGATCACGCTCGAGGGCGGCCACGCGCCGGCGGCGGTGGCGGTCGCCGCCGAGTTCGATGAGCTGACTGAACCCGACCGTAGCTTCGGTCGCATTGAAGCCGCTCAGCGTTCCAGATCCGGCGAAATTCTCCAGGTCGGTCACTATCTCGGGATTGGGCCGCAATCCGGTCTGGAGTGTGCGCGCCTCGTGAGCGCGGACTTCCCAGCCAAAGGTGCGCAGCTCCGGGTTGCGCAACAAAGCCAGTACCAGTGCTTCGCGGAGGGTAAGCAGATTGGAAAGGGGCGAATCTGCATGGAGGATGTCTGTGTTCGTGGGCAATACTGGCGGCTGGTAGGCGGGGAGAGTGTCACCGAGAGGGCGCAACACCGGCCAGGCGGTGTCACGCGGTGTCGCACAGCCGGTCAGAGAAAGCAAGAGCATCAATGCCCATAGCGCCAGAAAGTATGGTTTCATAAGTTCGTCTCAAGACAGTTAGGATCAATGGCATCTACTGCCACACAAGTCGTTGCCTGTCACCAAAAAGGATCAAGTACAGGGTCACCTTGCTGATGGATGCCTCAATAGAGCAACAAAGCAGGACTAATCCCATCTTCACCATTTCTTAGTGATACAAAGATACGGATCACTGCGAAATGGTGAAAATGGTGCAACGCCATTCCACAGAACTGGCAGGTGGGATGGACTGCTCCGAGTACTAAAACGACACAGCCAAACCAAAAAACACTATCTTATACCCCTACAAAGCTTCAGAAAAGCCCACTAACAATGGTGCATCCCCAACATGACGTTTACAACATTCGTGGCAGAACCCAAATTCAAGCTATAAATCTCCACCAAGTGGTCGAGTCAATCTCAACAAGCAAAGGCGCGGATAGAAGAACTTATGCGGGGAATCGCCCATGCATAGCAGACGCATTATCAAATTGAGCTTTTTTGACCTTTTGAAGGCCATACGTTCAGTCAAAGGCATGAATTACTTCAAGCAGTACATCTTTATGTCTGGACTCCATTGGACTGGCGTGCCGCGTTACGTGCGCCGCATGGGCTACAAAAGTGGACAGCGACGCTTGGCTGCACGTGGAATGCGGTGTCGGTCTCAGTGGCGGAATCATGTATTGCGTTGCCGCGAATTGATGGTTGCCGCGGCCAACCGGTGCTCCGACCGCGGTCGGGTATTGGTCGTGGGCTCCGGGCCGCTTCACGACATTCCAGTAGCCCAGCTTAGCGCACGCTTTCGAGAGGTGGTCCTGCTTGATATGGTACATTTACAGGGACCACGCAGTGAGGTGAAGCAATTTGACAACGTAAGTCTGGTTCAGGGGGATGTCACTGGCATAGTCAAGCGGGTGTTTGTACAGCGCTCATTGGATGTTCGCCCAATCCGGCCGTGGGACTCAAGTTTTGACCTGATTATTAGTGCCAACGTTCTGTCCCAATTGCCGCTAATGCCCTGCCAGTTCGTACAGGCTTCGGATGGTGAAAAAACATCCTTTGCGAGACGCGTCGTAAGGGATCATCTAAACTGGCTTGCCAAAGCGCAAGGGCGAGTGTGCCTCATTGCTGATGTGGAAAGACAATACTGGAAAGGAGATGTCTTGGAATGTGCGCATCCTCTCTTGTGGGGGCACACGCTCCCTGCCGGGGCCGAGAAGTGGATATGGGTTTTAGGACCAAAACCTGAGATGGACCCCGATTTTGACATAAAGCATAAAGTGTACGCTTATGTATCTTTCCCAAAGACGGAGATTAACGCAAACGATACTAAATTAGTAGGAGACCTTAATTGTGAAAAGAGAGCATGAAGGTGAGATGTCAAAATTAGTTGAAAAGGTCTGTCATGAGTTGTGATTGGTTTGAGGTCATGTCCTCCCAGATAGAAATAGATTGCGTTGATCAACCGTTCAGCCGTGTGGAGCCATGGTGTTCGCACCGTTAAATCTGAACTTAGCGCTTACTCGGAATATGAACCATCCTTTCTTGAATCCCTAAGAACCCGCGACTTTAATCTACAGACTGCTCGAAATGACCCCTCTTCTCTACGCTCTGGGTGCACCGCTGATAGGAGCACTCCTATACCCAGTACTACATGATCAGCCCAGGCTTACGCGTGTCTTTGACCGAAGTATGTATATCTTGGTCCCCTTGATAGTGCTGATTCAGGTTTTCGGGCACCAGATTGCGCATGACGGTTGGAAACCGATTAGTATTATGTCTCTCGTGGGAGCCATGGCGCTTGGACTTGTGATACCCATTTTAATCGAACATATCTCCCGCAATATTGCAAAAAAAACTGAAATACTATCCATCATTGCAGGACTTCTTGGACTTTTTTTGCATGCCCTTTTAGAAGGCGCAAGCCTGAACACGGATCAGCCAATCACTACACTCCCCATAGCGGTCCATCGCATCGCCGTAGGGCTTATGATCTGGTGGATTTTGCACCCTCGCTACGGTACAGTCATCGCTATGGCCGGCATTGCAGGGCTTTTGCTGACGACTTCTGCCGGATTCTTTCTTTCTGGCATATTGGCCCATGAATTTGCGGGCAGCAGCTACTTTCAGGCATTCGTGGCTGGCTCTTTATTGCACGTTATCTTTCACGAAAGCCATCATGGAAGTCCACATTCTCACAATATATCAGAAAACAACGGCAGTCACTCCCGTCACGGACCTGGCCGCTAGCCTGAATTTCCCATCCGGATGATACACTGATTCTGGGTTGCTTTCAACTAATCAATGGGAATTATATACATGAGTGCCCATGGGCACCATGTTCTTTTTGGTGCTTCATCACCCGTTGCCCGGTTGCAGGCTTGCGCTCCGCAATGACAGGTCTTATATAGGCTCCACAACCCGTTCGGCACAATTCGTGCCAGGACGCCATCCCCGACGCCCTGATATTTACGGACGCATTCGTGTCCGCATTCGCCTGATACCCGCACGCCAGACATAGAAACTCGGACTGCGTTTGCCGATTCTTTGCGTTCACATAGGAACACTTGCTACATGTCTGCGATGTATAATGTGGGGGCACCTTGATCACCACGCCTCGCTCCCGCAGGAATTGCTCCAGTATCGCCCATCCTGTTCCCAGTATTGAGCGGTTCAGTCCTGCTTTCTGCTTCACCTTCCTGCCCGGATTCTCCACCGTTCCTTTCGCGCTTGCGGTCATACCCTTGGTTTTCAGGTCTTCCAGAATGACAAGCGTAGAGATTTCGGTGAGCGATAAGGCAATATGACGCAAGTCATTCCTTCGAATGTTCT
>JAJEFJ010000002.1 GCA_022820485.1 Candidatus Latescibacterota bacterium | reverse complement strand
CCGCCGGAGACCTCTAGGGCTGGATCGGAGCCGGACGGGTTGGCTCGCACCAGCACGCTGTCGAGGCTGGTGTGGACGGTGAATGTCTTCCACGCCGGATCGTCGGCCGAGAATGCGACCTCAGACGGATCGGGCGTCAGCCATGCTTGGGGCTCGACGGCCGAATCATTTTGGGGCTCGACGGCCGAATCCTCGTCGATGACGTTGATCTCATATTGTTGCAAGACCTCGCCGGTATCGTAGTCGATGAGCAGGAGCTTTGTTTGCCCTGCTTGGCAGGCTTTTACATGCAGGTTCAAGCCATCTCGGCGGCCACTTGAGGGCCTATCGTTGCCTTCGGCTGGACAGAAGTCTCTGGTGGGTACCTGTTGGCCGCCGGAGACCTCTAGGGCTAGATCGGAGCCGGACGGGTTGGCTCTGACCAGCACGCTGTCGAGGCTGGTGTGGACGGTAAATGTCTTCCACGCCGGATCGTCGGCCGAGAATGCGACCTCAGACGGATCGGGCGTCAGCCGTGCGTGGGGTATCCACTCAGACACATCCCATAGCTGAACTCCTACAGAGAAGAGCAAAGCTAACAGTCGGCCGTCAGGGGAAAAAACCAGCGCCTCAGGCTGAGAATTTCTTGCTTTAGGGCGACCCCACAAGGGAAGGGTGGCGATGGATTGGCCCGTCGATACGTCCCATAGCTCAATATTTTGACCCCCAGACTCCGAATGGGAGCCACCGAAGCCTTCCCCGTCCTCATTCTCGTACTTCTCCCAAACGATTTTAGTCTTTCTCGCCGAAGCCGAAGCCAGCACCCGGCCCTTAGAGGAAAAGGACATAGGGCTACTCCCTGCAAGGGTGACGATGGATTGGCCCGTCGATACGTCCCACACCTTAATCTCGTCCTCGATCTCTTCTGTTTCATCACCATCATTCTCAGGATGCCTTAAATCCGACCACCTTGACCCCGCCGAAGCTAGCAGCCGGCCATCGGCGGAAAAGGACAAACTGTTAATTTTCTCATGCGCGGGAATCGTGGCGACATGCGGCAACCCGCGCGACAAATCCCACAACTCAATCAACTCCCATCTATCGGAAGCCAACAGCCGCCCGTTAGGAGAAAAAACCATCGATGCTACTGAGGATGTAATAGGATCATTAATCGTGGCGACACGCTGCACCCCATGCGACAAATCCCACAATTTAAACTCTACCCGATCTAACCATAGTGGTGGCCCCCCACGGTCCTGACCGATTGAAGCCAATCGCCTACCGTCGGGGGAAAAGGCCATATTTATCTCAAGATACTCAGGATACTCATACGCGGCGTCATACGCGGAAATGGTGGCGACATGCTGCACCCCGCCTGACACGTCCCACAACTCAATCGTGCCATCGCCTGTCTCGCCAGCCAACCACTGACCGTTGGGAGAAAATATTGTTCCCCACGGATAAACACCTCGTGCAGAAAAGTTGGCGATGGCTCTGCCCGCCGACACGTCCCACAACTCCATTTTTGGATCAGACTCAGATGACTCAGATGAGATTGCTAAAGCCAGCAGCCGGCCGTCAGGCGAAAAAGCCACCGAAATAATACTATTATCAGGGTAAAACGTGGAGATCGGTTCGTTAGACTGGCCGGTTGACGAGGATGATGCACGAGCCGCCAACGGCGAGAGTACAAGGCCGATTAACGCGAAAAAGGCGCAATGGAGAACGAGTGTTCTCATGGGTCAGACTCCTTTATTTGGGATGAAAGGGATAAAGACAAGAGTGCGTAGATTACGCGAGATTAGGGCAGAGCCGCACAGACTGCGACCAGCCCAACGCCGAATAAATCGCGGAACGTCATTCCGGCGATCATCCGGCTCTTGGCGAGAAAAAGTACGGGATTTAGAGCTTAACGCTCTAGATGAATTTTGAGGGGGGGGGGGGTAAAGTGTTGTTTTTTAACGACTTATGAACAAATAAATCAACTAGGTCTCTACGAGGATAACGAAATCCTGCCATCGCCAAAAGCTGCGCTTCCGGCGACAGCATCTTTTCTGAGATTGAATTTCCCATTTATCCAGTTCGTCCTCTGACGGCGGAACCAAACGCTCCGCGCTTTACGGCGACGCGCCGAATAGTTTGCCACGACAAGAGCAAGATGTCAAGAATTTTTTTACGGCTATAAGCACCAGAGTGCCTCCGTCGCTTGGTCAAACTCCAAACGCACCTATATTTTATCCATGCCCCAACGCAAAGCACACAACCCCGCCAACATGGCCGAGACCTACTACATCCCGTTTGCCCCGCACAACAACTCCAGCGTCTCACGGAGTATGTTGGAAGACGGGGAGCCGCTGCGGCAGGAGGAGAAAAATGAAAACCCTGACCGTTAAAGTTCCAGAAGAGATAGATGTCAAATTAGAGGTCGTTGCAGCGCAACGGAATAAGAGTAAATCAGCTCTGATCCGTGCGGCCATTGAGCATCTCCTAGGGGCTGATGAAACACCCATGCCCAACTCGTGCTTGGACCTGGCTAGAGATTTAAGTGGATGCATTGAGGGAGCCGAAGACCTTTCGCATAACGAGAAATACCTGAGAGGATATGGCCAGTGAGACGTGGCGTCTTGTTGGACACAGGGCCACTCATTGCCTTTTTAAATCGTCGGGACGAGTATCACGAATGGGCGCTAGCACAGTGGGGTCAGATTGCCCCGCCGATGGCGACCTGCGAGGCGGTACTCTCTGAGGCTTGTTTTTTATTAGGTCGTATGCCTAGCGGAAGTGAGCCAATTATGGATTTGCTACAGCGCGAAATTGTCGTCCCCTCTTTTCGCCTCGAAGATCAAATTCAACCTGTGCAAAAACTGCTCAAGAAGTATCACTCAGTGCCTATGTCTCTGGCCGATGCATGTCTGGTCAGGATGAGTGAGCTTTATCCGGAGAACTACGTGCTAACGCTGGACAGCGACTTTAGCCTATATCGAAGAAACGGCCGACAGATGATTCCGTCGATCATGCCGCAGTGACAATTTGCTGATTTGAGCATATTTCCAATATGCGGCGGCCTCTCCGAATGGAAAACAGGAAACCCACCATGCCCCAACGCAAAGCACACAACCCCGCCTGGCCCTGGACCAAGGATTTCCGCATCTCACAGGCCGTACAGGTGGGCGATACGATCTATGTCTCCGGCCAAGGGCCGCTCGACTCGGAAGGGAAGCTCGTCGGCGCAGGCGACATGGCCGCGCAGTCGCGCCAAGTCTTTGCCAATATCCGCGCCGTGCTCGCCGAGGCCGGTGCGACCATGGACGACGTGGTCAAGATCACCTCGTTCATCACCGACACGGGCCGCTACGCCGAGTACGCAGCCACCCGCGCTGAAGCCTTCCCCAACCAAATCCCCGCTAGTTCTACTGTGACGGTCGCCGATCTGGTCCTGCCCGGAATGCTCGTCGAAGTCGAGGCCATAGCCGTGCTCGGCAGCAGTAGCTAGTCAGAGATAAACGCCTTCGGAAGAACATCCTTGACGCCTGTACAAGTCTTTGCCAAATAGGCTGTCAATTATTCTGTCAAATAAGGACGAATTTTTGTCTAATTCTCTTGTTAAAAGAATATAAGTCCATTATATTCTGCATGTTAAAAGTATGTCCTATCTGTCAAATTAACTGTCAAATAAGAGGACAAATATGGACTGGGAAAGGTTCTCCTTCGAGTATCGGCTCAACACTCAGGACCTCTTCCGCGATCTCGTCTCTATCGAGGCATACAAGGAAGCCTCTCTGAATCTAGTGTTCCCACAGGAGTGGCAGGATCAACTCGACAGGCTGAATCGAGTGCGTGCGGTTCATGGAACGACTGCGATAGAAGGCAACCCCCTTTCCGAAGCGGAGGTTGCTCAACAGATGGAGCGACTTGAACAACAAGATCGCGACGATGAAAGAAAGACCGCGACAAAGGAACAATTGCAGATCAGGAACGCCGGAGAGGCTCAGTCTTGGGTGAGAAAACGGTTTCTTCCGGACAGCCCGCCTATTGACTTGCAAGACATCCTAACAATGCACGAAATGATCACCCGAAATTCGGATATCATCAATAATATACCCGGAAGATTCCGCGACTTTCCCGTTGTGGTGGGGACGGAAGATCTCGGGGGAGTCCATAGAGGTGCCCCGCACGAAAGACTACCGCGCTTGATGGAGGAGTCCATCGATTTCATCAACTCCCGCCGACTCGACGATAATCATCCGGTTATACGCGCCCTGCTCGCTCACTTCTTCCTAGTGACTATTCACCCTTTTGGCGATGGCAACGGCAGAGTCTCCCGGCTCGTGGAAGCAGGCATCCTTTTTCAGCTAGGATACAATGTCCATGGCTTTTACGGGCTATCCAACTACTTCTATCGCCACGAGCAGGAATACAAATCGGTCCTACAACAATGCCGAAAAAGCCAGCCTTTTGACATGACGCCGTTTATTCGCTTCGGCGTGGCCGGCTTTGCGAGTGAACTCAAAGACATAAACAATTTCATCAAGGCGAAGATCAATCGGCTGGTATATCGGACAATGATCGGCCGCGCTTTCAATAAGAAAACAGGTGCCCGGCGGCGTCTCCTAAACCAAAGAGAGTCCAGCCTCCTCGACTTTCTCCTGAGCGAGACAGAGCCTGTAGATCCCTTCTCAGATACCCCATCGCGCAGGATTAGTCTGTCAGAGCTACTAGAGGCAAATTACGTACAGTCGGCATATCGGAATGTCACGAGACGAACTTTTCATAGAGAGTTGATGCGACTCGGGGAACTCGGGTTCATCGAGTTCGCTAGAGACGAGTCGGTTCAGGACTGGGTCGTGGAGCTGGATTTTGGAGCCATCTCAAAGTATTAAGCGGCGCACGAAGCGTTGGTGTCGAACCAAGCTAAAATTTCAAAATTAACCACTACTGAACTACCTCGGCTCCCGATAGACATCCGGCCCAGAGCCGCCGACCAAGATATCTAGGTCAACGCCCTTGTCGGCTTGGAGCACGTGCTTGACATACAAGCCGGCATATCCCCGCGTGACGACCGGCGCGGGCGGCGTCCACGCTTGCCGCCTGCTTTGTAGTTCCTCGTCGGAAACGGCCATGTTCAACGACCGTTTCTCCACGTCCAACTCGATCAGGTCGCCGTCCTGCACCAAGGCCAGCGGGCCGCCCACTGCGGCTTCGGGCGCGACGTGCAGAATCACCGTGCCGTAGGCCGTGCCGCTCATCCGTCCGTCCGAGATGCAAACCATGTCGCGCACGCCCTGTTGCAACAGCTTCTTGGGCAATCCAAACTTCCCGGCTTCGGGCATACCGGGGAAACCTTTTGGGCCGATGCCTTTCAGGACCAGCACGCAGTCTTTGTCCACGTCGAGATTGGGATCGTCAATCCGCGCCCTATAGTCTTCTATACTTTCAAACACCACGGCTCGTCCGCAGTGCTGCATCAGCTCTGGCGAGGCGGCCGACGGCTTGATAATCGCCCCGTCTGGGCAGAGGTTGCCTCGGAGTACGGCGATCCCGGCCGCCTCCCTGAACGGCTTGTCGATCGCGGCGATGACCGCTCGGTTGTAGCATTGGGCACCCGAGGTGTTTTCGCCGAGCGTCTTGCCCGTCACCGTCAAGGTATCCATGTGCAGATGTTCTTTCAGTTCCTGGATTACGGCTGGTAGGCCCCCAGCGTAGAAGAAGTCCTCCATCAGATATTCGCCCGAGGGCATTAGGTTGACCAAGTGCGGCATGCGGCTGCCCAAGCGGTCGAAGTCGTCCAGTTCCAATCCGACGCCGAGCCGTCCGGCGATGGCCAACAGATGTACCACGAAGTTGGTCGAGCCGCCCAGTGCGGCGTTGGCCTTGATGGCGTTTTCTACGGCTGGCCGCGTCAAAATGCGCGACATGCGCAAATCTTCTCGCACCATCTCGACGATGCGATTGCCCGCCAAATGTCCCAAGCGCTTGCGCCGCGCATCCGGCCCTGGGATCGCCGCGCCGCTCGGCAGCGTCAGCCCGATAGTCTCGACCATGCAGGCCATTGTCGAGGCCGTGCCCATGGTCATACAGTGGCCGTCTGAGCGCGAAATCCCGGCCTCGGCCTCCAAGTAATCCAAGCGCGAGATGCTCCCGGCTCGCAGCTCGGTCGTAAAGCGATAGACATCTGTGCCGGAGCCGATATTCTCATTGCGAAACTTGCCGTTGAGCATCGGCCCGCCCGTCACCGCGATAGTCGGCAAATCGACACTCGCCGCTCCCATTAGACAGGCTGGCGTCGTTTTGTCGCAGCCGGTCAGCAGCACTACCCCATCGAGCGGATTGGCGCGGATGCTTTCCTCCACGTCCATGCTCGCCAAGTTGCGGTAGAGCATGGTAGTTGGCTTCATCAGCGTCTCGCCGAGCGAGGTAACCGGAAATTCGAGCGGAAAGCCCCCGGCCTCGTACACCCCGCGCTTGACCTGTTCGGCCAAGATCCGCAGATGGGCGTTGCAAGGATTCAAGTCCGACCACGTGTTGCAGATCCCAATCACGGGTCGGCCGTCGAACATCTGCTCGGGATGCCCTTGGTTTTTGGTCCAGCCTCGGGACACAAACCCTTGGTGCCACTCGTCGCCAAACCACCCCGCACTGCGCAACGTTTTTTTATCGCCGCTCATGGTAATATTCCAATGTACATTTGCATATCCTTGGAATCTGTCTCGCAAAATTGCCAAGGGGCGAACGCAACCGTTCACCCCTTGTCGGCAGGTTGGATTGGATGGCTGCGCTACACCGGCATCTCTCGCTGAGTGTGCGCTCGCCCCACTCGGGCTGTTTCCTCATTTCCCCCAGAGAACACGCGCGCCCCAGCGTCAATTTTCGCTGCGACCGTTTCGGGTGCGGACCCATCCAAAAAGGCCACGCCGTTTTGCTGGCACGCCGCCTTGACCCGCTCGTGCGTTTCCTGCATCTCTGCGGGCCACGGCTGCGGCATCGTCCGATACCCCAGCGAAATGCTCAAGTCACCCGGGCCCATTTCGGCAAAGCCGATCCCCGGTACGGACAGGATTTCCTCGATGTGGGGCAGGGCGGCCACCGACTCGATCTTCAGCCCCAACAGCAACTCGCCTTCTGGATTGAGCGGCCAAGGATCGGCTTTGGTTAGATACTCGTCGCGACTCGCGCCCCACACGCCTGCGCACACCCCCTCTGAGCCAACACCGCGCGTGCCCCGGCCCAAATCGGCACCGACGCCGATGGTGTTGATCGGATAGCGGCACGACTCGACAAAGGCTCGGACGGCCCCGGCCGATTCGGCTTGGCAAAGCAGAATGCCGTGCGCGCCCCGACCCAAGATTTGCCGAAATTGCCAAGCGTTGTAGCGCACGATCTCCTCGGACCGGCCCTCGACCGGGGCCTCGACGATGATCGCCGGAGTCCGATGCCCGCTGCGGGTCGGCCCACCGGCGATCA
Organism: Candidatus Latescibacterota bacterium; assembly: GCA_022820485.1. Classification (GTDB taxonomy): domain Bacteria; phylum Latescibacterota; class UBA2968; order UBA8231; family UBA8231. Next base: position 7,990 of record JAJEFJ010000002.1, on the reverse strand, counting down.
AGCCGCGCAAGTACTCGTCTAGCCCGGTCATGTCGAACGAACCGTGTTCCATGCCGACGTTGATGTAGTCGGCCCAAGTTCCAGCGTCCTCTTTGCCCTGCTCGTAGGTCAGCACGTGTCCGGCGTGGGCACCTGTGTAGTAGATGGGCTGATCCTCGGCGAGGAGTTCGACGGCGCGGTTGATTTTCTTACTCATCGAATCGCTCCTTAAAAGGTTTTAATTCCACGAATCCACTCCCAAGAGCTTCCGCCCCAGAGCGGTCAACTCGGCTGGCTGCTGATGCTGGTGTTCCCAATCTCGCGCATCGCCGGGCCAGCGCGGCGTCGGTCGCCGCTCCTGCCAAGCCATGATCCGCTCCTGGCGTGTGGCTTCTGCGTCTGCAGGTGCTGGCTTCATGGTGATATACTGCGCCAAGCGCGGCCGGTCAGACCGATTGTGGCCGTTGCCGTGAGCTAACAACCGATGCCAGATCAGCAGGTCTCCGGCTTGGCCCGCAATCGACTTGACCGTTAGCCCTGTCAGATTGGGTTTGCGCGTATCGCGATCCGCCGGCTGAGTCTTGACCCATTCGTCGAACATCCGGTGAAAGCCGGGTACGCACTGGAAGCCGCCTTGGTCCTCTGCCGTATCCGTCAAATACAGCACCCCTTGCACCCCAAAAGGCACCGGCTGCTGTGCCGTATCGACGTCCCAGTGAATCATCCCCTTGTTGCACCATTCGGGCCGATCCTCGCGCGCTGGCGGTTTCATATTGGCCCGGTCCAGCGAGACCCACAGTTTCTCGTCGCCCCAAATCTCGGCAAAAGCCTGATGCACCTTGGGGTACTGCCGATTGTCCCACAGGGCTTGGTGCTGGTAGATTTCGACCATTCCCCCTGCTGATATCGGCGAGCACAAATTGTCGCGGGTATAGGGCTGGTACTTGTACCAATCCTCTTCGCATTCTGGGTCCATCTCCAGAAATTCCCAGATCGCCGCCACCATCGCGTCCAAGTTTTCCTGGGGCACGGCGTTGTGGACGATCACATAGCCGTTCTCTTCCCAGAAGGCTCGATCTTCTTTGCTCAATACTGACATGGTCTCTCCTTCAAGTCGGTTTACCCGTACACCGTCTGTATCAACGCCCGAATATACCCAATCGCATACGCCTTCCCGTACAACGGCCCGTACCCATGGGCAAAAGACGGCGTGTGGTCCATCATATACGGCCCATTGAACCCGTTATCGCGATATATTTCCATCGCTCGCCGCATATCCACTTCTCCCTCGTCCAAGAACACCTCGGTAAATCGCGGCAACTGTCCGCGCACATTGCGGAAATGCACCCACGCGATCTTGCCCTTTGCGGCCATCTCGGCGATTGCGTCGTAGATCTTCTCTGGCCCTAGCAACTCGGTCATGCAGCCTTGGCAAAAGAGCATGCAGTTGCTGTCGCTCGGCGCGATCTCGAAGAAAATTTTGCGGAACTGCTCTAGGGTCGAGCAAATCTGCGCCACGCCCGCTAGCGGCTCGGGAATCGGCGGGTCGTCCGGGTGCAGGGCCATCCGCACTCCTGCCTTTTCGGCCGCGGGGATCGCCGCTGCTAAAAATCGCTCCATCCGCGCCCACATCTGCGCCTCATCTACTGGGGGCTCGTGCGGTTTGGGCCGGTTTTTAGCAAAAACTGCGTAGTCGAACGTACTGTATCGCACGCCGCCCCTACCCGTATCCGCAGGGGTGCGAAAGTTGCCCATGGGTTTGAAGTTCCAGCCCACGCAGGGAATGCCGGCTTGGCCCACGCTCTCCAGCATCTTGCACCAGAGGCCGATCTTCTCGTCCATGTCCTCCTCGGCCAAGGTGATCTCCTCCCAAGCGGGCATGAAGATATTGTTCAGCGTCATGCCGTGCGCCTCAACCTTTTCTCGCGCCTGCGCCAACGCGTCGGTGCAGTCCTTGCCGGCCTTTAAATCCTGTGCCAACGACGTATTCGCCGAGCCGGTACCGCTTCGACGCCCGGCGACGGGCGCTCCCCCGCGCAACTCCAGATGGATCGAGTCCACCCCAATCGCGCGAAAGAAGCTCAGGTGCTCGTCGTCGAGTTCGCCGATGGAAATTTGGTCTTGGATATACATCCGTCGCTTTCCTTTTAAATCGCAACCCTTTGCGTCAACACCTCGCCCAGCGCGAGTTTATCATCCGGCGACCGGCCGATCCCGCTGATTCTGGCCGCCGTAGCGGAAGCCCGGCACGTTGTCGGCGCAGTACGTGCCGCGAAACAGGGTCTGCCGCATCGGAGGCATCTGCTCGACGAGTTCGGTCGGCGGCGACCACGAGCTCCAGCGCGAGCCAACGCTGTTGTAGAGGTTGAAGATGCCCACCCGCTCGTTGTCGGTGTTGGTCCACGGAGAGGTGCTGTGCGCCAGCGCCTCGGTGAAAAATAGCACCGACCCAGCCGGGCACTCGTACGTTTCCCACACCGCCGAATGCGGATTCTGAATGGCGGCGGGCGAGGGATATGCGGCCTTGTGGCTACCCGTGGCTAAGAGCGTGCCACCCTGCCGCATTTTGACTGGAGCCAGTTCCCACACCACCCGCGTCAATCCGCTGAAGGACTTGCCGGGAATGCTCTGATAGTGGTGCGAATCCACGGCAAAGCGAAAGAAGCCGCTGCCGTTGTGCGGGTTGAAAACGCCCTCCCGCTCGGGGGTCGCCGCTGGGTTGCGCAAGCCGCTGCCCTCCATGCGAAACCCGTAGCACTCGGCGCTCGACAGCCCTGGGAACGCCAAGAACTCGTTGAGGAAACCTACTACAACTGGATGGTCGGTCAGCTTCTCCAGCGGCCCGGCGACAAAAGAACGCTCGTGTTCCGGCAGCGACTCCGGGTGGTTCTGCACGCGCAAGGCGTACTCGTGCATGGCCTCAATCTCGTCGTCGGCCAATACTCCGGGCACCAAGAGCCATCCGCGCACATCGAAGAGGTATTTCTGCTCGTCGGTCGGCTCGACGACTGGCTCGCCATCGGCGTTTTTTTGCGGCAGATCGCCTTCCTCCAACAGCAACGGCTGCCCCAGATTCTTATCCACTACGTATGCTTCGCTCATCTTCTGCATCCTCTTTTGAATTTTATAGGACTTGAACGCTTCAAGCTGCGGATCGTCTGCGTCCATCTGCGTCCATCTGCGGATTATCTTGTTAGTCGGCTCGCGGAAACGGTTCGAGCGGCGACTTGTTTTCTCCATGTACTTCGTATTCGTCCGGCGGAAATGCCGTGCATAATGCACCGCCTCGCAGCACCCAATGGAGATTGCCCCAAGTGCGCGGCGAGCGGTCGGCTAGGGCCGGCGTGGTATAGACGCCAGCGATGCCGATCCGGCTCTGCGGACTCTCGTTGACCGGGCTGTAGTGCCACATGCTGCTGTGCCAGCATACTACATCGCCTGGTGCCAACTCAATGTGCTCGACGCCGCGCTCGGCCTTTAGGGCTGCAACCCGCTCTCTCGGCAACTCGCCGTGGATGCTGTCGGCGTAGAGCACGTGCTCGACGATTTCGGTCTTGTGGCTGCCCGGAATGAATTGCAGGCAGCCGTTGTCGCGCCGCGCCGGGTCGAGGGCCATCCAGAAGTTGAACGGCTCGGTCTCGCCATCGCGCCACAGGCCATTGTCTTGGTGCCAAGGCGTGGCGGCACCGGTCTTGGCCGGCTTGACGAAGACGCTGCTGAACTTGAGCAGGATGTCATCGCCTAAGTAATACTGTGCTAGCGGTGCCATTGCCCCGGCGTGTACTGTGTGCCAGACTAGCGGCGCGGTGTGGCACCAGCGGTTGAACTTGCGAAAGCGCTGCGCCCGCGCCTCGGGCGTATCGCCCATTGGGTCCATGGGGTCGGCGTCCGTGCGCACGTTCTCTGGCTCGGGCGTGTACAGGACGTTCTTGATCACTCCGCGCATCTCTGCCGCTTGGTCGGGTGTTGCGACCCCAGGTACTGTGAAATAGCCCTTCTTCTCCCAGGAGCGGACTTGGTCTTGGGTAGGCTGCCAGCTTTCCATGCGTCCTCCATATCAGTGCTCTTCAACCACCAGCGAGCCGAATTTCTCCTCGTCCCACTCCGCGCCCCAACCCGGTCCATCCGGGGGCGCGATGTGCCCTTCTTCAATCAAGGGCGCGTTGAGCAAACCCCATTGCGCCCCGGTCTGCCGCAAGCTGTCGGCAGTTGCTCCGAAAAACTCGTAGAAATCCGTGTTGTCGATACAGCAGCCCAAGTGCGCGTGGACCAGCCCGTCCAATGCCCCGCCGCCATTCAGTTCGATATTCGCGCCGTGCAGCTCGGCCAGATGCGCCAGCTTCAGCACCTGCGTCGCCCCGTGCCGGGCATTGCCCCGCAGGCGATCGGTCGCCCCTTGGATCAGCCATTGCGCCGTCAGGTCGATGTCGTGCATCAGCATCTCGGTCCCCATCACCGGAATGGTCAACGCTCGGCACAGCTCCTGATATTGGTTCATCTTCTGCTCGTGCATCGGCTCTTCTAACCACACGAAGTCCAACTCCTCCAGCACGCGCCCCACCTCAATGGCCTCGCGCAAGTCATAGGAGCACACTGGATCGGTGATTAACTCGTAATCCGGCCCCACGGCGTCGCGCACGGCCCTGTAAATGGGTATATCGGCCTTTCCTCCTTTATACGTGTGAAACTTGTACGCCCCAATGCCCATTTCCTTGCCGAGTTCTATGGCACTGAGATACCCCTCGATATCCGTATCGCCGCCGGTCAGATACGCGGGCAGTCGCGACCGCACGCGTCCCACTAACGCATAGACCGGCAAGCCCGCGGCCTTGCCCAAAATTTCCCATAGACAGTTGTCAAACGCTCCAAACCACCCCGGGGGCTGGTACACCCACCGGGTTCCCTTCCAAAACTGCTGAAACAACCCCTCGCGCTCCCACGGGCTCCGTCCCACCGCGTGGTACCGCACGATGTCGGCCTGATAGGGCGTCATCGACGTGTCGCTGCGCCCGACGATTCCCTCGTCCGTGTGGACCTCTAAAAAGCTCTGCCGCGCCGGGCGCAATTCTTGGTTTGGCCTTCCCTGGTGCGTGTATTGTATCCTCCGCAACCCCTCTACCCGCGCGATACTGTGACCGCCGCGCCCCTTGCTACTTGGGTCTTCCAACACCAGCAATTTCACCTCGGTGATTTTCACGTTTACCTCCTTTATCGGCAAATTTGAATAACCTATATTCCCCCCCCACAACCCACAACTGTCAACCTCAGAGATCTATTATGAAAATCGCCGCCATCAAAACCTTCGACCTCACCTGTCCCCTTGAGCGCCCCTTTGGCTGGTCCCAAGGCTGGCTCGACCAGCGCAGTACCACGCTCGTCAAAGTCACCACGGACGACGGCCTCGTCGGCTGGGGCGAAGGCGCGGCCGCCAGTCTCATCGACGGCTTGCTCGCCCCGCTGCTCATCGGCCAAGACCCCATGGACCGCACGGGGCTGTGGGAGCGCATGTTCCACGCGCTCTACAACGGCAACAACGCGGTCGGCCTAGCTGGCAGCGCCCTTTCCGCGCTCGACATCGCCCTTTGGGATCTCGCAGGCAAAGCCACCGGCCTCCCGGTCTGCGCCCTCCTCGGCGGCAAGGTTCGCGACAAAGTCGCCGTCTATGCCACCGGCCTCTACTATACCGAAGGCGAGTTTCCCGACCGCCTGCTCGACGAGGCGCGGGGCTATGTGGCCGCAGGCTTCAAGGGGATGAAGACCAAGGTCGGAGGGCTGTCCATCGCCGAGGATGTCGCGCGCGTCCGCGCCCTGCGCGATGCCATCGGCCCGGACATTCACCTGATGGTCGATGCCAACGAAGCCTACAACGCCACCACGGCGATTCGCATTGGCCAGCAGCTAGCCGACTTGGATCTGGTGTGGTTTGAAGAGCCGGTCAATGCCCAAGACTTGGACGCTTATTTGGAAATCAAAGCCGCGCTGCCCATGGCTATTGCCGGCGGCGAAAACCTGCGCACTCGCTACGAATTCAAGCCCTACCTGACGCGCCGCGCCTACGACATTGTCCAGCCCGACATCATGCACTGCGGCGGCATCACTGAAATGCAGCGCATCTGCGCCATGGCCAACGCCTGCGGCATTCAGGTCAACCCCCACGTCTGGAGTTCGCCCGTTATGATCGCCGCCACGTTGCATCTTGCCGCTACCTTGCCGCCCTGCCCGCCAGCGCGCAACGCCCAGCCCTATATGCAGGAACCAGTGATGGAATTCGACCGCACGCCGAGCGCCATCCGCCAAGAGCTATGCGCGGTGCCGTTCGACCAAGAGGACAGCTTTATGCGCGTGCCGACTGGGGTGGGGTTGGGAATTGAGGTGGATGAAGAGGTGGTCGAGAGGCTGAGGCAAGGTTAGCTTGGAGAGGTATGCTTCCTTGTAAACTCTATCTCTTTCAAAGAAGGTTGCGATGGATAAGAAGACTTGGGGTTATTGGATTGGTTTTGCGTTCCTTGTGTTATCGGTCGTTCCGGCTTTTGCCCAAGCCGATGCGTCGGCTCCGGAATCAAGGGGACGTTTGGCTCCTGCCTCCGCTGGCTACCTTATCTTAGAGAATTTGGGCATTCCCCAAGCCGACGCCCAGACTGCGGCTCTGCTGGTGCGCACTGAGTTGAGCAAGCAGGGCATTGCGGTGGGCGACCTCGTTTCCCGAGCCTCCGCCGGGTCAAGCGGTTATCGCCTTGTTTTGGGGCGTCTGGGCGAAAAAATAGTGGCTCACTTGATTGAGGAACGCCCCATCGGCACGGTCATTACTGAGCGAAAGCTCTTGTTGGCCAGTATCGAAGAGATGGTCTCGGCTGCCCCCAGACTGGTCGATGCACTGGTTCACCGAAAGCCTATCGCTGCTACGATCGACATAGAGAACATCACCGAACAGGAAGCTAGGGCGTTCCAGAGAGTACCCGCTAGGTTCGCTGGGCATTTAGGATTCCTAGGGGTCTTCGTCCCTGGTACAAAAACGACATCTAGCCCCGGTATGGAAATGGGGGTGAGTTATGAGACACTATCCTATAGTGTGGGGTCTGAAATCCGCTTCAATTTCATAGATGACAGCCTTAACTTGGAAAATGATTTTTGGCTAGAGGATGTTCGGCCAACCAAGGAAGAGGGAGACGACGCGGTACACTTCTTCTGTTGGTCAATTAGCCTACGTCGCTTTTTCAATAAACAGAATATTTCGCCCTATGTAGGCGCTGGAGGCGGAATCATTGTTTATAAGTATTATCAGCCTGCTACCGCCCTTTATACATTTGGCGAAGATAGAAAGATTGACACCTATATAGGAGAAGTTAAGACAGGTATGGACATCCATGCTATCTTTGGAGTGGAAGCACTGCGTTTCACTAAGACTCGGTTGAGATTCGAATTACGAGTGGATTTCATTTCTCAGGTGGAGGCGGACTCGGCCCCATATTTGACGCCCGTAACGATGGGTCTCTCTCTACACCGTTTCCGTTGAAAAGTAGCCCAAATTTGTTTTCGGATCCTAGCTAACGCATCCGCAAAGGTGGTTTTACTTTTTGATACCGTATATCCTGTAGAGGTGCGCCGATGAAAACCGTTTCTTTGCAAATCACCTATCGAAAAGGCAAGCCGTTTTGCGCGAGTATGGGGTGAAACGGCCCAAGAAGTCGTAAACCCGATCCGCCGGGCGTAAAGAGTCGTTCAAATTGCACGAAAAAATCGTGCAGAATGAACGGGAAAATCGTTCAAAATGCACAAAAATTTATTCATTTGCATAAAAAATTATGCAAATGACGAGTAGCAAGAGCTAAACGGCGCAGCACAGTAATCTCCCTCTTATCATTTTAAGTCGTATGTTTTCAATCCTTTAGGGGCTTTCCTAAAGGATTTTTTTGTGCGTGGCCTGCTCGTTGGCACGGAATGTGCATTAGCTGACGGGTAGGCCCCTAACGGAGGGTTGGCGTGGAAGAGGTCGGGGGCTTGAGGGATGAAG
>JAJEFJ010000056.1 GCA_022820485.1 Candidatus Latescibacterota bacterium | reverse complement strand
GGTGGTTGGCTGCTGGCCTAGTCCCATCCGGGATAGAGGGCGTCCCGCCCTCGGCGAAGGCAAGGTCGGTGGCGGGTACTGAAGACGCTGCGTAACGTCCGTGAGTAATTATACTGATCACACACATAGTTGCAAGCATTGCCCGGCTATCTCGCCGGGCCGCTAGTCTGGCCATTCGCCGCCTAAACGCAGTATAGCATCAAAGCTGTCGTTTTTAGCGGCCTTGTTGTTTTTGATTGTGCCGCACTTGGTGCAGCGATGGGCGAGAATATAAGCGCCGCGTTTGATGGTAAATCCCACCGGCTCCATCAAGCCGCGACAGTGTTCGGCGCGATCACCTGGGTTTACATCGACGTGTTGGCTCCAGAGGCATTCGGGGCAGTGGTTGGTGTAGCCATTGCCCCGCACGGAAAAGCCACAATTTTCGCAGGTGAAATTTTCAACGTGCCGCTGGAATTTTTTGCCCATTTAGACTAGACCCCCAGGGTAGGCCACCCACAATAGGCAGAGGCCGCACGCAGGGGCCGTGGCACCGGCTGCGGTGCGGTCGCCGGTGGCGAGCAGGTCGGCGATGGCCGTCGGCGGCCTCGTGCCGCGGCCGATTTCGACCATGGTGCCGACGAGGATCCGCACCATGTGGCGGAGAAAGCGGTTGGCCTCGATTTCAAAGATCAGTTCGGGGCCGCGTTGGGACCAGACCGCGTCAAAGACGCGGCAGGTCAGGTGCTCGGGGATGGGATCTTGTTTGCAAAAAGCGCCAAAAGCGCGTTCGCCGCACAGCGCGCGAGCGGCCGCGGCCATAGGATCCAAGGAGAGCTCTGGGTAATAGGTCCACACCTGGGTGCGGTTGACAGCCGCCTTTCCTTGGTGAATGCGGTAGCGATAGCGCTTGCGGGTTGCGCTGTAGCGGGCGTGGAAATCTGCGGCGACCTCGTCGGCGGCGCGCACGGCAATGTCCGGGGGCAAGAGTCCGTTGAGGCTGCGGAGCAGCCGGTCCGGGGGTAGCGCGGCCTCGGTCTGGAAATGAGCTACCTGACCGAGGGCGTGGGTGCCGGCGTCCGTACGGCCCGCGCCGATGAGGCGAACTGGCTCTTTGAGCAGGATGTGCAGGGCTTGTTTGAGCGCGTCTTGCACGGTGCGATCGCTCTTTTGGCTCTGCCAGCCGGCGAAGTGAGTGCCGTCGTATTCGATTACTAAGCGCAGCGTCCGCATCGCCCTAACGCAGATAGTACACGAGCGCGACCAAGCCTAAGGCAGCCAAGGCAGATAGACCGTCGGCGCGGCCAAAGCGCAGCGGGCGATAGTGGGTGCGTTCGGCTCCGCTAGTGTAGCAGCGGCTCTCCATGGCCAAGGCGAGGCGATCAGCGCGACCACAGGCTGCGACGAGGAGGGGGACGAGGAGGGGCACGAGGTTTTTGATGCGGCGCAGAAAAGAGCCACTAAAGTCGGCCCCACGCGCTAGTTGGGCCTTGTGCAGGCGCTCGGCTTCGTCGAGGAGTACGGGGATAAACCGCAGGGCAATGGAGATCATCAGCGCCATGTCACCAGCCGGAAAGCCGAAACGGCGCAAGGGACTGAAAAAGCGCTCCAAACCGCTGGTTATCTCCATCGGCGCGGTGGTCAGCGTCAAAAGCGTGGCAGCGACGATGGCCGCGGCTAGCCGCGCGGTGAAGAAGGCCCCCAAGCGCAAGCCTTCGGCGGTCAGAACGTGATCGGAAAAGGGCAGCGACAAGACGGGCCGACCGGGCGTGAGCAGCGCGTGGAGGCCAAAGGTGAACAGGAAGAGCCAGGCAAAGGTTTTGAGCTGGCGTAAGATAAGGCGCAAAGGCACCCGCGCCAAGACGATGGCCACCAGTAGAAAAGCTCCAAGCAGTAGCAGAGCGAGTGCGTTGGGCGCTGCAAAGGCCGCCAGCGTCAACGCGAATACGCCCCCTAACTTGGTGCGCGGATCGAGGCGGTGGATCGGCGAGTCGAGCGCGATGTAGCGGCCGAGCGCGATGTCTTGCAAAAAGGCCAAGGGCTAGGGCAAGAAGCGGTTGGTGAAGACCGCGGTGGCGTCCACGACGCCCTCTTTGATCAGACCCGCGGCCACCATTTGTTCCAATAGCTTTTGCCAGCGCTGCAAGGTCATGCTGCCGAGGCCATTTTGTTGGGCGACCGGATCGAGAACCATGTCCATGGATTCGGCGGCACCATAGGCGAGAATATCCATACCCATCTCGGGGTTGAGGCTGTTGATATGGCGGTTGGTCGCCTCTGGCTCGGCGAGGTATTTCTCCCAGCCCTTGACGCTGGCGCGGACTACGGCTCCGACGAGTTCAGGCTCGGCGGCGATGCGCTCTGCGGTGGCGATGAGCACGCTGGCATAGGGGTTGAAGCCGGTGTCGGCTACGAGCAGGGCCTTGGGATCGCCTCCTTTGGTCTTGGCGACGAACGGTTCGCTGAAGACGTAGCCCTGCTGGGCGAAATTCTCGTCCGCGAGGAATTGGGTCACATTGCCGGGATAGGGGACGATAGTGACGCCTTCAAATGGGTATTTCCAACGCAGATAGTGCGAGAAGGCCGGGCGCTGCGACAAGGCCAAGGTGATGTTTTTGATTTGCGAAATGGAGTCGATACCTGAGCTCTCGTGGACCATGATGCAGCGCGGGCTGATCTGGTAGGACGCCATGAGCGCGACTATGGGGATTTGTTGGGCGCGGGCGTACAGAATGTCGTCGGCGTTTGTTATGCCAAAGGCTACCGCGTCGGTGGCCACGCGCTGGACGACCGGCGCGTCCGGGCCGCCGCCGAGGATTTCGACTTCGACTCCGTTTTCCTCGTAGTAGCCGTGGACGGCCGCCGCGTATAAGCCGCCGTGTTCGGCTTCTGGGAACCAGTTGAGCGCGAGTTGGACCTTGGGTAGGGCGTCGGCTGTGGGAGCTTCTTTTTCAGCGGCGCAGGCGACGAGCGCGAGAAAGGCCGCCAAGAGCGAGTATTTGAACATCACGGGAATTCTCCTAGTAGTAGTGGATGTTGGGACGCCGCCATGTTACTCGGGCGCGCCCGTCCAGCGTCTGAGCAAGAAATTACTCAAGCTGCCCACGGTGGTAAATAGCCCCAAGCCGAGCAACGTGCAAAACAGAATGCAGGCGAATAGGTAGTCAGTTTTGGCTTGGCCGTTGGTGAGGATGATCAAGTAGCCGAGGCCAAAGTCCTCGGTGCCGTAGCCGGCAAAGAACTCGCCGACGATCGCACCGATGACCGACAGGCCGCTGGAGATGCGGGCACCGACGAGCATCTGAGGGACCGCGCCGGGGACGCGGAGCTTGAACAGCACCTGCCAACGGTTGGCCTTGTTGAGCGCAAAGAAATCGAGGATGTAGGGATCGACGCGGGTCAGGCCGTCGGTGGTATTGGCGATGACCGGGAAGAGGGCGATGATGAAGGAGACAGCCACTACGCCTTGGAGACCGTAGCCGATCCACAGGATGATCAGCGGCGCGATGGCTACGATGGGCATGGTTTGCAAGAAGATCGCGTAAGGGTAGAGGCTGCGCTCGATGAGGCGCGACTGGGAAAACAGCAGGGCGACCAAGAAGCCAAAGGCAAAGCTGAGGACAAAGCCCAAGAGGGCACCCGAGGCCGTCAGCAGGGTGGCCGACAGCAGGCGCGGCAAGTTGTCGGCGATGGCTTGGGCGACGAGCAGGGGACCGGGCAGCAGGAAAGGTTCGATCCCGAGGAGCGAGACTGCGCCTTGCCAAGCGCACACGACCAAGACGAAGAACAGCAGCGGAGGTAGGACGTTTGTTGTTAGGGAGCGCAGTCGTTTCATAGCTCATCGGCGTGGGCGAGTTGGCGCGAAATCCCGTTGGCGATGCGGATGAATTCAGGGGCGCTGCGCAGGTACGCGGAGCGCGGATAGGGAAACGGGATGGGGATGTCGGCAAGGATGCGGCCAGGGCGAGCGCTCATCACGAGGACCCGTTGGCTGAGGAACACGGCCTCGGAGACGTTGTGCGTGACGAAGAGACTGGTCCAGTGGTCTTCCTGCCACAGGCGCAATAACTCCTCGTTGAGCCGCTGGCGGGTGATTTCGTCGAGCGCGCCGAAAGGCTCGTCGAGGAGCAGAATCTGCGGGCGGGTCACCAGCGCGCGGGCAATGGAGACTCTCATGCGCATGCCGCCGGAGAGTTGGGCTGGGTACGCAGCGGCAAAGTCGGTTAGGCCGACTAGCTCAAGCGTTTGGGCGACGCGCTCGGCGGCATCCTCGTGGCGCAGTTCCAAGGGGAGAGTGATGTTGTGTGCGACCGAGCGCCAAGGCAGCAGTGTGGCGTCTTGGAAGACGAAGGCGAGGCCGAGCGGGTCGTGGCCCTCCACGCGCAGCTCGCCGCTCGTGGGCTCATTGAGGCCGGCCACGAGGCGGAGGAAGGTGGATTTGCCGCAGCCGGAAGGGCCGACGATGGAGACGAATTGACCACGGCTAATTTCCAGATTGAGGTCGCGCAGGGCTTGGACCCCGGAGGGGAAGTACTTGTTGAGTCCTGCGGCGACGACTAGCTGCGACTCCATTTAACCTCGGGGATGATAGGTCTTGTGGACCTCTTTGAGGTAGCTGAGGTCGAGGTGCGTGTAGATCTGGGTGGTGGAGATGTCGGCGTGGCCCAACAGTTCCTGCACGGCGCGGAGGTTGGCGCCGCCTTCTAACAGATGCGTGGCAAAGGAGTGGCGCAGGGTGTGGGGACTGATCTCCCGGCCGATGCGGGCCTTTTCGCCGGCGGTTTTGATGATTTTCCACACGCTCATCCGCGAGAGTGGGCCGCCTTGGGCGTTGAGGAAGACGTGATCGCTTGAGTCGGGACGGGCGAGATGGGGGCGGCCTTGGCGCAGGTAGTGTCTGAGCGTGCGAGCGTCTTTGGCCGCGATGGGTACGATGCGCTCGCGCCGGCCGCGGATGCGGATGAGGCTCCGCGCCAGCAGTAGGGCCTCCTGTTGCAGCGCGGTCAGCTCGGAGACGCGGATGCCGGTGGCGTAGAGCACGGCGAGGATGGCCCGGTCGCGCTGGCCCAGCGGCTCGTCGGGATCGGGCGCGGCGAGCAGGGCGGCGATTTCCTCGACTGAGAGTACGTCGGGCAGGCGGCGCTCCAGTTTGGGCGGGTCGAGGAGTTCGGCCGGGTTGTGCGTCGTTGCGCCCTTGAGCAGTAAGTACTGGTGGAAGCGCTTTATCGAGGTGAGGTTGCGGGCCATGGTGGAAGCAGTTAGGCCAGCGTCGCGCAGCGAGTGGAGCAATTGGGCGATGTGCTGGTGTTGGACGGCTTCTAGGCTCTCGACGCCTTGGGCGGACAGGTGATGCAGATAGCGGCTGAGGTCGCGGCGATAGGCGTCGAGGGTATTGGCCGCCAACCCATTGTCGTGCTCCATGGCCTTGAGGAAGCGCTCGCAGGGGGTGGACAGGGCCGCGGGTAGCGGGCGTTCAGGCGTGGATTTCGGGCGGGCCATGATCCGGGCTGTTGAGATGGGCGAGTAAGGCGTCGGCCTGTTTGCGGCTGAAGCCGGGGAGGGCGGCGATTTCCTCGGCTGGCGTGGCGGCGATGCGCTTGACCGAGCCAAAGGCGACGAGCAGAGCCTTGCGCTTTTGCGCGCCAATGCCGGGGACGTGATCCAAGGTCGAGCTGAGCGCGCTTTTGGCGCGTTGCTGGCGGTGGTTTTTGAGCGCGAAGCGGTGGGCTTCGTCGCGCAGCATTCGCAACAGGCGCAGGCTGGCCGAAGTCTTGGGCAGCAGCAAGGGGTCGCGCTGGTCCGGCAGGATGACTTCCTCGAAGCGCTTGGCGAGGCCGACGACGGGTTGGTCTGCGATGTCTAGCTCGCGCAAGGCGGCGACTGCGCTGGCGAGTTGGCCCGGCCCGCCGTCGATGAGCAGCAAATCGGGTCGCGGCTCGTTGCGCTCGGCCAAGCCGCGGAAGCGGCGATAGACCACTTGGTGGATGGCGGCGTAGTCGTCGGGTTGCGCGAGGTCGCGGATTTTGAAGTAGCGGTACTGGCTGCGCTTGGCCCGGCCGTCGATAAAGCAGACCACCGAGCCGACTGGGTTTGCGCCCTGGAAGGTGGAGATGTCGATGCCTTCGATATGGCGGGGCGGAGCCGCTAGCTGCAAGTCGCGCTGGAGGGCATAGACCGATTGGGGGATGCGGTCGCGCTTCAGCTCGCGCTTGAGCTGGCGTTCGGTGAGCATTTGGGTGGCGTTTTTGGCGGCCATGTCGAGCATTTGGGCCTTGGCACCGCGCTGGGGGGTGGCTAACTCGACCTTGCCGTCGGCCTTTTGCGACAGCCAAGTGGCTACCTCGTCGGCGTCTGCTAGCTGGGCTGGCAGGTGGATTTCGGGCGGGACAAAGTCGTTTTGCAGGTAGAATTGCCGCGCAAAGGCCGAGAGGATTTCCCCGTCTGAGGACTCCATGACCCCGCCGAGGAAGTGGTGCTTTTTGCCGAGCAGGCGGCCCTCGCGGATTTCGAGGACGCTGCAACAGGCTTCGTCGTCGCTGCGGGCCATGCCGAAAACGTCGCGGTTGATCTGGTCGTCGAGGACGACTTTTTGGCGGGCGCGCATGGATTCTAGCGCTTGGATCTGGTCGCGGAAGCGGGCGGCTTTTTCGTAGCGCATGTCTTCGGCGGCTTCGGTCATGCGCTTTTGCAGTTCGCGGATTACTTCGGCGTTCTGGCCGCGCAAAAAGCGCACGGCCCGCTCGACGGTTTTGCGGTAGTCGTCAGCCGAGACGAGGTTTTCGCAGGGGCCTTCGCAGCGCTTGATGTGGTATTCGAGGCACAGCGGCACTTTGTCTGAGGGCAACTCGGCGTTGCAGGAGCGGATGGGGAAGACCTTGCGCAGCATGTCGAGGGTGGTGTGCATGGCGCGGACATTGCTGTACGGGCCGAGGTAGCGCGAGCCGTCGCGGACTACGTCACGGGTGGCGAAGATGCGGGGAAAAGGCTCGGCGGTGATGCGGATATAGGGGTATTTCTTGTCGTCTTTGAGCAGGATGTTGTAGCGCGGTTTGTGGGTGCGGATTTGGGTGGCTTCGAGGATGAGGGCTTCCTGCTCGTTGCCCGTTACGATGTAGTCGATGTCGGCGATGTTGCGGACTAGGGCTTTGAACTGACGTCGGCCATCGCCGCCCGACGTGCGAAAGTACGAGCGCACCCGGTCGCGCAGGCTTTTGGCCTTGCCGATGTAGATGATCTGCCCGTCGCGCCTTTTCATGATATAGACGCCGGATTCGTTGGGCAGGGCGTCGAGTTTGAGGCGCAGATCTTCGGAGAGGTTCTTCATTAGAAAGGGATACGGGTTGACATATTGCAACGAGGATATGCGTTTTGTCCAGTCGCGTCAAGACGGGCGAGAGACGCGGGCTTGGCAGCTACTTGAGTAAGAGGAGTCGCCGGGTTTGTTCGCCGCCAGGATAATGCAGGCGGGTGAAATATACACCGAGATTAGTTGCGTTCCCACCGTTCTAGGGAAATCGCGTCAATTTCTTGAAAGTGATCGTCTCGTGCGACCAAAGTCACTTGATGTTGCAGGGCCTGAGCAGCTATCCAAATATCATTCTCCGGTATGGGACGACCCTTTGCCCGAAGCGCGTTCTTTATCTGGCCATACTGTCGAGCCGTTTCCTGATTGCAGCCAATGACCACCATTGTAGAGGCGAATTCATTTATGCGCTGAATGTTTTCATCCACGCGAATGGATCGCTCAGCGCCATAATACAACTCGCCCAGTACAATGCTGGACAAGAAAATTTCAACGGCTTGGTGTAGGCGCTCCTGAATTAGTTCCTCTTGAGCAAACAGAGCGATGATGATATTGGTATCCAGTAGGTATCTACCATTCATTGGGATCTATGCTTTCGCAATCGGATTGGATCGCTTCAGCCATCTTGGCCAAGTCTTCTCTATCTATCGTTCCTGCAAAGCGCAGCAGAGTCTTGCCAGGTACGCCTTCCATCTCGGACTTTGCTAACGAACGAACGAATTCCAGCACCTCCGTTTGTTGGCCTTTGCCCAATTTATGGATCTCGTCGAGAATTTCTTTTTCTACAGACGTATCTTTCATTTTCAGCCCTCCGCATTCACGAGTTATACATGTCTGAGAAGATACATGGCGAGTTTGCGTTTACAAGATATACATCTGCCGCTCATGCTGCTTTCTCTACGCCCGGCCACTACTTGAACAAGAGCAGTCGCCGGGTTTGCTCGCCGCCGGGCCGGTGACTACTCGGCTGATGGTAGGTCGACAGGTTGGGCGGGGACCAGTTTTGGTCCTCGCCTTTTTGTTTTTACCCTATCGGGTGACCCGCGCGAAGATGCACTTGAGGTAGCGTCCGTCGGGGAAGGCTGGGTCTATTGGATGGTCGGCTGGGTGTAGGTTGTAGGCGAGGATGCGGGTGCGGACTCGGGCACCAGCGGCGGCGCGGCGGACGATTTGGAAGAAGTCCTCTTGGGAAATTCGCGACGAGCACGAGGCGGTCACCAGCAGTCCGCCGTCGGCGATCAGGCGGAAGGCGTTGCGATTGAGTTTGGTATAGACGCCCATGGCCTGTTTGTACTGGCTGCGTTTGCGCATCAGCGAGGGTGGGTCGCAGACGACGATGTCGTAGCGGGGGCCGCGGTCGGCCAGTTCGTCCACGAAGGGAAAGACATCGGCGATCAATAGGTCAGAATGAGAGCCTTGGGGGCGGTTGGCGGCGAGGGTGCGGCGGGCGGCGGGCACGACTTGGGGCGATATATCGACGTCGAGGGTGCGGGATGCGCCGCCTTTGAGGGCGTGGGCGGAGAAGCCGCTCGAATAGGAGAAGAGGTTGAGCACGCGCTGGTCGCGGGCGAGCTGCTGGAGATAGAAGCGGTTGGCGCGCTGGTCGAGGAAAAAGCCGGTCTTCTGGCCGCGATAGAGGTCGGCGTAGAGGCGCGTGCCGTGCTCTTCGATCTCGACGAATTCGGGTGGTGCTTCGCCGGCTAGTAGGCCGGTGGGCCGGTCGTCTAGCCCCTCGGCGCGGCGGGTGCCCACATCGCTGCGTTCGTACAGGCTGCGGGGGGCGAGTAGGGATTGGAGCGCGTCGAGGATGGCGGGACGTTGCTTTTCCATGCCAGCAATGTGGAATTGCACCACCAGGTAGCCAGCGTAGTCGTCGGCGATTAGGCCGGGCAGGCCGTCGCTTTCGCCGTGGACTAGGCGCATGGCGTTGGTGTGGGCGGCTAGACCGGCACTGCGGCGGAGGGCAATGGCTTGGGCGATGCGCTCTTTGAAAAAGGCCGCGTCAATGGGGCGGCCGGGGTCTTGGGTGAGACTGCGCACGCGGATCAGCGAGCGCCGATTGTAGAATCCGCGACAGACGAAGCGCTCATGCGCGTCAAAGACATCGACGATGTCGCCGGTATCGGCGTCCCGGGGGGGGCGTTCGACCGCGCCGGAGAAGACCCAGGGGTGGCCGTTGCGCACGGTGCGCTCGCTGTTGGGGCGCAGGTAGAGGGGTGGGTAGGTCATTTTTTTGCGCGTTCAGGTCGATTGGAGGAGTGTTGGCACGCTCCTCTTAGTAGCGAGAATATACAGGATAGAACCACTACATCTTACTCCTATCGAGTTTTTCGAATTGTCTATATAAAGGGAGTTGCACATTCGAGCAATATACATTATATAGACAAGTATGCAACGGCAATTTCAAGATCAGGCCATCCGCCAAGCATCGGAGAGGCTAGCCGAGATCCTCCAAAAATGGGGAAAGGAAAGTTCTGTACGGTACGATGCAAACTGCCGGGGAAGCTCGTTCTTCTTCGATTCTGTCGTCACAGCAGGACGATATTTCTTTGCATTGGAATGGAAGAGTTCCGGTGCTCTCGGGCCAGTGGCCCATGCGGTCCAGCAATTAAAGCGGGCGACTAGCGGCTTGCCCTGTTCGGTGATTCCTCTGGTGGCCGTTCCCTATATGGGAGAGGCGGGCCGAGCGCACTGCGAGCAATGCGGTGTAGGATGGCTGGACCTATCTGGCAACGCGAGCATCGTCGGACCCGGGCTCTATGTCGAGGTGCTTGGGCACGCCAACCGCTACCGCCGCCCTGGGCGGGTCGAAAGTGCGTTCGGCCCGAAGGGATCGCGGATCGCTCGCTGGCTACTGATGCACCCTACCGAGGCCGCTCGTCAACGCGACCTCGCGGTTGCTACCGGCTTAGACGAGGGATACGTGAGCAGGGTTATCAGAAAGCTGGCTGAAAGCGAACTCGTGGTCCGTCGAGCAGGCGGCATTGCGATCGGAGATGCGAACAGGCTGCTCGACGCTTGGCACGAGGAGTATCGCTTTGATAGACACAGGCTGCTAATATCTGGCCACATCGCGGCCACATCCGGCGACAGCCTCACACGCAGAATCGCAAAGACATTGACCGGGGACACCGTACCTTACGCCGTGACGGGTTTAGCCGCCGCGTGGGCATGGACGCGGTACACGAGCTTTCGTCTCTCGACCGTATATCTTGAAGAGATGCCGTCAACGGGGTTGACGAGGGCGCTCGGTTTCCGCGAGGGGGCGAGGGGGGCCAATACTTGGCTCGTCGTGCCCAACGATGCCGGCGTCTTTCACGGTGCCGACGAGGTGGAGGGCATACGCTGTGTTCATCCTGTTCAAGCCTACCTCGACTTAAAGGCCCATCCCGAACGGGCGCAAGAAGCGGCCGACGAGATCCGCAGCCAGTTCCTGCCACGGGGCGACGATGATTGGTAAGCCAGCGACTTTCGAAGGATATAGCGGAGAAGACCTCAGACTTGTCCGTTCCGTTTGTCTCTACGCCGCAACAGTGCTTGGCGACCTGCTCGACGACCTTGTTATCGTTGGTGGGCTCGCGCCTTCGTTGCTGATTGACCAGAGCGAGTTGCCGCTAGGACTGGATGCACATCTTGGAACAAGGGATCTGGATTTGGGGCTTGCACTGTCCATTTTGGAGGAGGAGCGATACGAGGAGTTGAGTGTCCGGTTGCGAGACGCCGGATTTGCCCCGGATGTCAACGACCAAGGTAATGTGACCAATCAGCGTTGGCGGCTCGACTCCGAGCGTCCTATAACCATTGATTTCCTCATCTCGCCGAGCGGAGAAAGTGATCGCGGGGGTACACTGCGCCACCTTCAACAGGGCTTCGCCGCCGTGATCACACCGGGCCTCCACCTTGCCTTTGCAGACCGCCGGAAGGTTGAGGTGTCCGGTCGCACTCCCTCCGGCGAAGAGGCGGCAAGGGCTATATGGGTCTGCGGACCGGGTGCTCTCCTCGTCCTCAAGGCTTTGGCATTCAGGAGCCGCGGAGCGAACAAAGATGCTTACGATTTCGCCTATGTGCTTAGTGGAATAGGGGTTAAAAATGTGTCGAAGTGTCTTCGGCCATTTTTGGAGGATCCCCACGTCAAAAAAGCGGTCGCCATCATTCGGCAGGACTTCGCGACGCACGATGGACTTGGCCCTAGAAGAGTAGCAAACTTTTTGACGAACGGCCCTGACGACGACATTCAAGCCGATGTAGTAGGGGATGTGCTCGCATTCCTCCAAGAGATCTCGTGAACAGACTAGGGGCTGCTCTCTTCTCAGGCCGATGATTCCCACATTTTACCTAGACCTAACCAAGAGAGTCTGACTATATGCAACCTGATTATACCTCGGGCGTTGCCCAGTACAGCTTTGGCGATACCCTCGCCGAGCAGGAAGTCCAACTGCGAACAAACCCGCTCCTGCAGCGCTTTAGGGCCACTAGGCAGGCTAAGATCAGCGACCCAGTGCGTCCCATATACCATTTTTGCAACCCGGATGGCCGCTTAAACGATCCCAACGGACTGTGTTTTTGGCAGGGGCGCTGGCACCTGTTCTACCAAGCCTTTCCCCCTGAAGACCCGCGGCCGCACTGGGCCCACGCAGTCAGCGATGACTTAATCCATTGGCGCGATTTGCCCTATGCCATCTACCCCCATCCCGAACACGGTTGCTGGTCTGGCGCGTCGCTGGTCGATGGGGATCGGGTCATTGTCCACTATTACGGCCACCAACTAGGCAATGTGAGCGCCATCAGCCGCGATCCCCTGTTGTTGAATTGGCAAAAAGTGCCCGGAGGTATCCCCGAGCCCAAGGGCGACGAGCTCAGTCAACCCTACCGGGTTTACGATCCGTGCATTTGGAAAAAGGACGGGGCCTACTACTCGCTTTCAGGGGGCACACTGCCTACTGGTCCGAGGGGCCTGCCGCGCCGGGCGAATTTTCTCTTTCGCTCGGAGGATCTCGAAACTTGGGAATACCTGCACCCTTTTGTCGAAGACGATCTGTTTAGCGCCAACGGCGACGACGGGGCCTGTCCGTATTTTTGGCCCATCGGCGACAAACACATGCTGCTGTATTACAGCCATCGCAATGGGGGTCAGTACCTGATTGGCGATTACGACCAAGCGCGCGACAAATTGATCGCCCGCGATTACGGGCGTTTCAACTTTGGTGCCTCTTGGCCTGGGGGGATACACGCGCCATCGGCCACCCCCGACGGCAAGGGTGGATTGATTGCGATCTTCAACGTCAATTGGGGGATGCCGAGCCCGGGTTGGAGCGAGGAGGACCGCCAGGTCCGCCACTTTGGCTGTTGGGAAGGACAGCAGCTTATGAGTCTGCCCCGGCGCCTGAGCTTGAACGCTGGCGGCGATGTACAGATTGAACCGGCCGGGGATATAGAATCGCTGCGCGGCCGCCATACTCAGATCGCCGACTGCACCATCAAGGGCAATAGCGAAATCGTTTTCGACCAACTCGCCGGCAATGCTATTGAGCTGAGCCTCGAGGTCGAGACCAATGGTGCGCCCTTGATCGAGTTGGATGTTTTGCGCTCACCGGATCAGCAGGAGTACACCCGGATTGCCTTTTACCGCGATCGCGGTAAAAGGCCCCTTGTGCCCGGTAATGAGGTCTCTACGCCGCCCAATAGTGAGGGCACCTACAGCCTAGTCGCCCTTGATTCTTCCCATGCCTCGATACAACCTCAGGCGCGATCTCGGCCTCCGGAGATTGCCCCGGTGTTCTTGGCGCCGGAGGAGAATCTCAAGATGCAGGTATTCATCGACAAAAGCATCGTCGAAGTCTTTGTCAACGACAAGCAATGCCTCGCTGTCCGGGTGTATCCTGGCCGCGAGGACAGCGTCGGCGTGGCACTGCGGGCGGTGGGCCGGGATGTGCGCTTAGTTGTTTTGGATGCTTGGGAGATGAAGAGTATCTATAGCCCAATGGATCAATGACCTTGGGCATTGCCTGCTGCGTCGTTCTGACTTCGCTACCTAATCCCAACTTGGGATCGGGGTCTGCAGTGGATCGTCGATCCAGAGAAAGCGCCCGTTGACGTCGCTCTCGATGATGTCGAGCACGAGCTTGGCCGCCTTTTCCGGCGGATCCCCACCCGTTTGCTCCACCCACGCCACCCAGTCGTGGTAGCCGCGCTCGCTCACGGTGCCCATCTTGTCGCGGATATCTTCCCACATCGCGGTTTTGACGTCGCCGGGATGGATGACGTTCGCCGTGACGCCCGTTCCCTCTATCTCGGCGGCAAGGTGCCGGGTGAACTGGTTGAGCGCGACCTTGGCCGTGCCGTAGGCGCTGTTGAGTCGCCCGGGTGTGTGCAGCGACGCCGCGGACGAAAGGTTCACGATCCGGCCCCATCCTGCGTCCAGCATTCCGTCTAAGAACGCGCGGGACACGAGATAGGGCCCCACCGCATTAATCCTGAGCGTTTCGACCCATTCTTCGGGGTCGCTGTCCTGTACGAGGGCGATTGGGCCGAAGACCCCGGCGGCATTGATGAGAATGGTGGGCCGGCCGAGCTCGGCTTCGACCGCTGTTTTGAGGTGGTCAACATCGGCCGGGTTTGAGACATCCGCGGTGAATTGCGCCGAGCGGCGCGCGACGGTTGCGACGGCAAGGCCGCACGCCTCCAGCGCATCTGCGATTGCCCGTCCGACGCCGCGACTGGCTCCGGTGACGACTGCGACGTGCCCTTCGAGGTTCACGGTCCGGCCTCGGCGGGCACTATGGGATTGTCCGAGTCATTCAGGCGCTTGCGCTCACTGCCCCAGTTGGCGGCGCTGCCGTTCCAGTAGCGGGTGTCGGCGGGGCTGTACGAGAAGAGGTAGGACCAGCGCGGCTTGTCGGTGGTGTTGTCCGGGCCGCCGTGGACGGTGTAGCCGTGATGCACGGTGCAGTCGCCCGGCTGGTAGTGGAAGGGCGGCGAAAGCTCCAGCACGGACGTCAGATTCGGGAACTGCTTGAGCAGGTCGCCTTGGTCGTCCTTGAACACCGAACCGAGCGGTCCTTCGCGATGGGAGCGGCTGACGAACCGCATGGCCCCCATATCGGGTGTGACTTCCGCCAGCGCCAGCCAGAACTGGAGTTCGCCGACTCGGTCGGAGCCGTGCTCGGACGAGTCTTGGTGATAGGTGGACCCGGCTGCTCCAGGGGGCTTGTTTAGGAGAATATCCACGCGGTAGCGGAGCGGAACATCTACTCCCTTGAGCCGCTTCCTGTTCACGAGGCGCGTCGCGTTTTGCGCCATGCGCTCGCTGAACATGAATGAGCGAAACGGCTCGGTCTCTTGATTCAGCGCTAGGCCGGCGCGTGGATTGCCGTGGTCAACCTCTTGGGCGTTGCGATCGACCCACTCCCGTCCGACGCGCAAAAGCTGTGCGGCGAAGTCCGGCGCAACGAGCCGCGGCATCATAACCCAGCCGTATTCGTGGTAGAAGGCGACCTCCTCGTCTGTGACTTCCCGGACGATGGTCTCGATCTCGCGCTTTGTTATTGCTTGTCCCATTATTCGTGCTCCTATTGTGCTACTGTATGGTTCGGAACGATAAGAAGCCTTTATGGAGGCGTTGTCAAGGGACGGTGCTCAGCGCGGAACAGGCTTGGACGAACTCCGCCGACGTGGAGGTGTAGCCCACCACGTGCTCGAAGTTCCGCAGCATGATTTTGTGCAGCCATCCCCCTTCCGGCAGGCTGTCATCCACCGTATCGGGGTACTCGGCCGAGTGGGTACAATCCCGCAACATCACCACCCGGTAGTTGTGTTCCACTGCGCCGGCACAGGTGAAGTAGAGGCAGGACCGCTGCGAGAATCCCACGGCGATCAGGGTCTTGATGCCGTGGCAGCGCAGGTGATAGTCGGTGTGGGTCTCGTGGAACCCCGACCACTCCCGCTTGGGAAAGTCCGGCTCGTGGGCGAGGGGCTGAATCGACGGCGAGTAGTTCGGCTGCAACGGGCTGCGCTCTGGTGCTGGGCGGTCGGCGGCATCTTCGCTGCCCCAGCGGGTACCGTGGATCTCGCGCTTGATACTGCCTAGTTCGTCGCACAGGGAGAAGTCGTTGTGGATGAAGAACACGTGCATGCCGACGGCGCGGGCGGCCTTCAGCGCGGGCGCAATCCCCTCCTCGACGTAGGGATTCCCCTCGCCGCAGTCCGAATCCACGATCATGAAGGCGGTAGTCTCCAACGACAGGTTGAGGTCGTCGAAACGATTTCCATCGGGATTGTCGGGGCCGTAGCCGGAATACCATCGCACGGGAAGTTGAATCGTCGCCATGTTTGCATCTCCTTGTTCAGGGATAGCTCAAAGGAATCTACTCAGCCGGCGATTAGACCTGGTCGAGTGCGTCCTTAAGGCTTTGCTCGACGAGGTCGAAGAGTTCGTCAACTTGGGGTTTGTCGATGATGAGGGCGGGCACGACGGCGAACCAGCTCGGATCAACCCGCAGGATGACCCCGTTCTGCAGCGCCGTCTTCTTGAGCGCTCTGCCCAGCTCTGGGAACGGCGCGAGGCTTGACGTGTCCTTCACCAGTTCAACCCCTCTCAGCAATCCCTTGCCCCGCACCTCCCGCACGACGCCGAGCGATTTCAGACCTTCGAGCTTGGCGGCGAGATAGTTGCCCATCTCGCGGGCATGGGCATCGAGGCCGCGCTCCACGATCTCGTCCACCACGGCGATGCCGACCGCGCAGGCCAGTGGATGGCCAGCATAAGTGTGACCGTGGGCGAAGTTCTCGCCTTGCTCGTAGAAGTACTCCCCCATCCCTTCGCGAGCCATCAGCGCGCCGAGGGGAATGGCGCCACTCGACAGCCCTTTGCTGCCGCAGATGATGTCGGGCGTCACCCCGAAGGTGTGGGCGGCAAACATCGCCCCCGTGCGACCGAAGCCGGTGATGATCTCGTCGTAGATGAGCACGACGTTGTGGCGGTCGCAGGTGTCGCGGATGAGCTGGAAGTACTCGGCCGTGGGCGTGATGATACCCCCTGTGTTCGACACTGGTTCGAGGATGATGCCGGCCACTGTCGCCGGATCTTCGCTGATGATGACATCCTCGAACTGCTGCGCCGCGAACCGGTTGGCCTCGTCCCAGTCACCGAAGCGGTCGCGGTAGTGCGTTGGGGGGAATACTTTGAGGAAACCCGGTGGGGCTGGCTCGAATGGGGTTTTGCGCTCTCCAGTACCACTGGCCGCCATGGCTCCCATGGTAGCGCCGTGGTAGGCTTGGTAGCGGCTGATGAACTTGTATTTGTGCGGATGGCCCGACTGCTTGAAATACTGGCGCGTGAACTTGATCGCCGCCTCCATAGACTCCGAGCCGCCGCTGAAGGCTTTTACGTAGTTGAGGTCGTCGGGCGTGACGCTGCCGAGCTTTTCGACAAAGTCGAGCGTCACGTCGGCCGTGCCGTGCATGGGCGGCGCGAAGGCGAGCTTGTCCCATTGGGCCCGCATGGCTTCTGCGACGCGCGGATGGCGGTGGCCGAGCAGGGTTGAGTAGATACCGCTGATGCCGTCGAAGTAGCGTTTCCCGTCCGTGTCCCAGTAGTAGAGTCCTTCCGCCCGCGACACGATGAGCGGATTGTTCATGAACTCGGCCGTCGACTGGTAGTCGAGGAAGGTTCTTCTGAGCAGTTTCTCTTGGCGTGCGTCCACGTTTATCGCTCCTTCTGTACGGATCGGAACGATAAGAAGCCTTTGCGGACGCGTTGTCAAGGGACCGTATTGACAACGCATCGGTAAAGGCACTTTATCGTTCCTAATCCGCACCATGTGGATGGAGGCGCGTGGTTGAGATACTAAAGGGGGAATGATGAACCAGAAGAATGATCCAGAACCGACGGCGGAGGCCGTCCCGATCCAGGGTTTTGAGGAGGCCGTTACCGACGACGAGGCGTCGAAGGACTGGCAGCCCGTGTCCGACCGCGTGATTCGCGTGGGTATCGCCGGGTATGGCGTGTGCAACTTCGGCGCGGCCTTCCGCTTCCAGGACCACCCGAATGTGACCGTTGCGGCAGTTGCCGAACTGGACCCCGACAAGCGGGCCGAACTGGCCAGAGCATGCCGCTGTGCGACCGCCTATGCCTCGTGCGAAGAGTTGATCGAGGACGACTCGCTCGAGGCCGTTTTCGTTGCCACCGACGCCCCGAGCCATGCCCGGCTGGCCATCGCCGCGCTCAAAGCCGGTAAACACGTTGCATCGGCCGTGCCCGCCGTGTGGGGATCACTGGAGGATGCGGATGCGCTTTTCGCCGCGGCCAAGACGGCCGACCGCAGCTACATGATGTTCGAAACCTCGTACTTCCACGAAGACCTCTACAACATGCGGGAGTTGTACCGATCCGGGGCACTGGGAAAAGTCCTCTACGCAGAGGGTGAATACTGGCACTACTTCCCGACGCCGCTGGCCGCGCACGAGGGCTGGCGCACTGGGGCTCCCCCCCAATGGTATCCCACGCACTCTAATGCCTACTACGTGGGCGTCACCGGCGGGAGCTTCACCGAGGTCTCCTGCATGGGCGTGCCCAGCAGCATCGATCATCTGAAGGCTGCAAACAACCGCTACGGCAACCCGTTTGGCACTGAAATCGCGCTATTTCGCACCAGCGACGGCGGCATGGCGCGGATGGGGGTTAGCTGGGACACGCCGGGTGTCGGCGGGGAGACGGGCCGGATTCGCACGGAGAAGGGGACCTTCTACGGCACGTTCCAGCATGACGGGCAGGACTCTGTGCCAACATTCAAGCGCCCACCTCTTCCTCCGGGGGTGGACGCTGGCGGGCACGGCGGCTCCCACGGCTACCTGATGTGCGAGTTCGTCGAGGCGATTCTGCTGGACCGCACGCCCCTCATCGACGTGGCCCAATCCCTTAACATGACGGTCAGCGGCATCGTCGCGCACGAGTCGGCGCTGAAGGACGGCGAATTGCTGAAGATTCCGCAGTACAGCCTGTAAGGTGTCGAAAACAAGCGTTGGATCTGCAAGAAATAGTCGTCGCCTCGGGCAAAAAAGAGAAATGGTAGGCACAAAAAACCCGCCGTCTTGGAAAGACGACGGGGGACAACCGCGACCCGTGCGCGATTATTGCCGCATGGATGCTTTGAGTTCGGCGTTGCGCTCCTCTTGTAGCAGCCCCTCGATATGGGCCACGCGCTCGCTGACGCCCGAAACCCGCCGATCCACGACAGCAACATCGCCGCGCAGCTTCCACAGAAAACCAAACACCCCGAGAAATCCCACAATGTTTATTCCCGTGCTCAAGTCAATCATGGCGTTGCCCTCCTTTGGTCGGCGTTAAAGAGTACCGTACCGCAGCCGCGTCTGTCAACTCAGATACTGCTTGGCCTCTTTGCCCACCAGCTCTCGCAGGTCGGGGTCGTCGATGCAGAAGATGCGGAAAATTTTGGCTTGGTCTTCGAAGTTGTGTAGCAGCGAGTCGCGCAGGCGGGAGACCTCTGGATCGGCAAAGGTCAGGGGGTCGGTCTTGTCCGCGGGAAGCGTGCGGCCGTAGAAGACCCTGAGATCGACTTCGGGGGTCTTGTTGAAGCTGGGGATGTCGATGAGGATTTCGTGGCCTTGGAACGTGCGGCCGAGCCGCTGGCCGAAGGCTTGGCACAGCTCGATTTCCTTGGCGCGGCGCTTGTAGGGATGGCGGAAGAGAAAGTCGAGGCGGTTCATCAGAGGCTGGGTGCGCTCGCTGGGGTGGATGACGGCAGCGACCTTGTAGAGGCGGCGGTGGATCGTGCCTGCGAGGAGTTGGGCGGAGGTTTCTAGCCTTAGGCGCTCCTGCTCGCGCTGGAGGCGAGCGATTAGCCCACTCTCGGTGAGGCGGTGGAAGTCGGAGAAGTCGAGCCGATTGTGTGGGTGGAGGAGGATTTCCTGCACTGCGCGCTTGAACATGGCCGACGCCGAGCGCACGCCGTGATGCCAGTACACGTTGCGGTACATTTGATAGTTGGTAAAGACTAGGGCTTCGACCGCAGAGACGCCTTTGCTGGTGATGGCCAGCCGCTGGCGCTCAGGGTCGAACTTGATCGAGGCGATCAGGCGGTCGCGGTTGACGCTCTCGCCGAAGGGCACGCCGCAGAACATGGAATCGCGCAGGAGATAGTCGATTTTGTCGGGGTCGAGGGTGCTGCTGAGGATATTGGCCAGCAGCAGGTCCTCGGGGGGAACCGCGCGACCGATGTTTTCGTAGTCGATGACGTTGGCTACGCGGGCTGGATCAATCTGGAATTTATCGGCGATCGTCTGGTAGAGTTCGCCGTCTTGGTCCTCGATGATCTGCCTAGCCCCTTCTTCGTGCCGGATGAAAAAGGGCCTTAGCTCTTCGAGGGTGTGCGAGAAGGGGTAGTGGCCGATGTCGTGGAGCAAGGTCGCGGCGATGAAGACGCGCACGTCCTCGTCGCTCAGCACGAGGGGCGGGTCCGAGTCGAGGAGACGGGCTAGAAACTGCTTGGCCAAGTGATAGACGCCCAGCGAATGCTCAAAGCGCGAGTGGCGCGCGCCTGGGTACACCAGATGCACGTAGCCGAGCTGGGAGATGTTGCGCAGGCGCTGGAAGGCCCGGGTATCGACGAGAGCGAGGACGGGATCGGGGAAGTGGATATAGCCCCAAACCGGGTCGCGGATGACCTTGCCTTCTTCGGCTAAAAGTGGATAATCCATAGCATTGGCCAATCTAGGAGAGGCGTGTTACTCTGTCAAGAAATATGCGCCGAACTCATTATGAAAGCGATACTTAGGGCATTTTGTTGCACGGGCCGTCCATTGACACAAAACCGATTGGCTCCTATCTTCCAACATTTCGTTTGACTAGGGGAACACTTGCTAAGGAAATAAATTTTATATCTATGGAACGCACGTTGATGATCGTCAAGCCCGATGCGGTCGCCAAAAACGCCATCGGCCAAATTATTGCCCGCGTCGAGGGCGAGGGGTTTGTGGTGTGCGCCCTGCGCATGGTCGAGCTATCCGCCGAGCAGGCGCGGGCTTTCTACGCCGTGCATCGGGAGCGCCCCTTTTACGGCGAATTGGTGGAATTTATGACCTCCGGGCCGGCCGTGCCGATGGTGCTAGAGCGCGCCGATGCGGTGGCCCATTTGCGCGATTTTATCGGGCCGACCAACAGTCTGGAGGCCCCAGCCGGCACGATCCGCGGCGACTTTGGCACGGACGTGCAGTGCAATGCCGTGCACGCCTCGGACTCAGCGGCCAACGCCAAGTCCGAAATCGCGTTTTTCTTTGCCGACTGAGCAAGCCCATGAGCGCCTTGCTAGTACTCGACGACCTCGCAGAGGGCCCCAATGCGCTCGCCTTTGAACTGCGTGCAGAAGAACTGGAGTTAAAAGACGAATTTTTCGCTTTTCCCTCCAGCGTTGAAACCCGCGTTGAGGTGCGGCGTGCGCTCGACAATTTCAGGATCGACGGGGTCATCACCTGCCGCATTGCCGGCGAGTGCTATCGCTGTTTAGAGGAAGTACAAGAGGGGGTTGTAGCGCGGTTTCGCTTGCTTTTGCAGCGCCGCCTCGCGACCCCCGAAGAGCTGGCGTCGGCCGAAGCAGACGGGTTCATCGAGATCGTCGATCCGGGGACGCGCGAGTTCGATTTGAGCGCGTACATTCGCGAGGCCGTGATCTTGGACTTGCCGATGCGCATACCCACCCCGGACGCCGATGGGCGGTGCCCGCAGTGCGGAGTTGACGGAGCCGCCGAACCTACCGCCGAACAGGAGCGAGAAGCGGACCCGCGCTGGGCCGCACTCGCGCAGATCGATTTTTCCCAACCCAAAGAAAGTTCTTGAGAGGAGTTCCCCGTGGCTGCAGTACCTAAGAGGAGAATTTCGCGCACTCGCCGCGACAAGCGGCGCACTCACTGGAAGATCAAGGCGGCGGCGAGGACTACTTGCTCCCACTGCGGACAACCCGCCTTGCCCCATCGCGTCTGCCCGAGTTGCGGCTTCTATCGCGGCCGCGAATACGTCGAGCCTGAAGTATAGGCTGCTCGGGGCGGATGCTTGCGTGACTGAAGAGGGGAAAAAACTTCGCGCGGCTATTACGGCAACGGCGTCTTTCCTGCCCGACAAGGTGGTCTCCAACGCCGATATGGAGCGGCTGGTGGACACCTCAGACGAGTGGATCCGCTCGCGCACTGGCATTTCCGAGCGGCGCTTCCTGCCGGCGGACGAGCCGACTTCCACCATGGCTATCGCCGTGGCCGAAGAGCTATTGGCGCGCCGTGGAATTGCCGCCGACGACATCGATCTGATCATCGTCGCGACCATTACGCCAGATATGATCTTTCCGGCGACGGCCTGCTTGGTGCAACACGCCATCGGCGCCAGCCGGGTCTGGGCCTACGACCTGTCGGCGGCTTGCTCTGGCTTTGTCTTCGCCGTGGCGACCGGAGCGCAGTTTATCGAAAGCGGTGCGCATCGCCGGGTGATGGTCATCGGTGCCGACAAGATGAGCAGCATCCTCGACTTTGAGGACCGCGCGACTTGCGTGCTCTTTGGCGACGGCGCGGGCGGGATTTTACTGGAGCGCGGCGAGGACGGAGCCGGCATGATCGACTTTGAGCTATACGCCGATGGGGCCGCGGTCGAATGCCTGCACATCAAAGGCGGCGGCAGCCTACATCCCCCTTCGCACGAGACCGTAGATCAGCGCATGCACTACATCCGTCAAGAAGGGCGCACGGTTTTCCGGTTTGCCGTGGAAAAAATGGCCGAGGTGTCGGTCAGCCTGCTGGAGCGCAACGGTCTTACGGGCGCAGACCTCAAGCTCTTCGTGCCCCATCAAGCCAACAAGCGCATCATCGACGCCGCGGCCCAGCGCATGGATCTCCCCCCGGAAAAAGTGATGATGAATATCGACCGCTACGCCAACACCACGGCCGCGACGATTCCCATTGCCTTGGCCGAAGCCGCTGATCAAGGTCGATTGGAGCGCGGCGACTTGGTGCTGATGACCGGCGTCGGCGGCGGCCTCACTTGGGGCAGCGCCTTGTTTCGCTGGGGGTCGTGAGATGGGCGAGTGCGCCTTTTTGTTTCCGGGACAGGGTTCGCAGGCCGTGGGCATGGGCCGCGATCTATACGAGCAGCACGAGTCGGTGCGAGCGCGCTTTGCCGAAGCCGACGAGGTGCTGGGTTTTTCGCTCAGTGCGCTTTGCTTTGAGGGGCCGGTCGAGCAACTGGCGCAAACTAACGTTACGCAGCCGGCTGTCTTCGTCCACAGCGTCGCCGCCAACGAGTTGCTCGCTGCTATCGGATTACAGCCTGTGGCCGTAGCCGGACATAGCCTCGGGGAATACTCAGCGCTGGTGGCGGCTGGAGTACTCTCGTTTGCGGAGGCCCTGACGCTGGTGGGGACGCGCGGCCGGTTGATGCTGGAGGCCGGCAGCGAGTGGCCGGGGACGATGGGGGCGGTGATCGGTCTGGACGACGACCACGTCGTAGCCTTGTGCCAACAGGTAGCGGATGTGGGGATCGTCGTAGCCGCTAATTTTAATGCTCCGGGTCAAGTCGTGGTCTCGGGTGAACGGGACGCGGTGGCACGGGTGAGCGAATTGGCCGCCCAAGCTGGCGCTAGGCGCGTCGTCGAATTGGCTGTCAGTGGCGCTTTTCACTCGCCGCTTATGGCGTCGGCGGCTGTGGAGATGGAGTCGCTGTTAGAGGCGGTGCCCTTTGCGCGGCCGCGCGTGCCGGTGTTGACCAATGTCTCGGCTGAGCCTGTGGAAGACCCAGAGAAACTGCGGTTGCACCTGATCCATCAGATCACGGGTCCGGTTCGCTGGAGCGCGACGATGCAGCGTCTGGCGGCTATGGGCATCAACCGCGCCTTTGAAGTAGGGCCGGGGGCTGTGCTAAGGGGGCTGGTGCGCCGCACTGCGCCCAAGCTCGCAGTCGCGCTTGCGGGTACTGTGGAAGAAATCGCCGCGGCAAAAGGAGCGGAATAATATGGGACTCTTGGACGGGAAAGTCGCGCTAGTGACGGGTGGGTCGCGGGGCATTGGCCGGGCCATTGCCCTGCGCTTGGCAGAAGAGGGCGCGGACTTGGCAATCTGCGCTCGCAATGTTGCGGCGGCCGGCGAAGTGGCCGCCGCTATTGAGGCCCTAGGCCGCCGCTGCCTCGTGCGCCAGGCCGATGTCGCCGCTGCCGAGCAGGCGGCCGAGTTGGTGGCGGCGACGATTGCGGAGTTGGGCCGGCTGGACGTGCTGGTCAATAACGCCGGCGTCACCCGCGACAATTTGCTGATGCGGATGAAGGACGAGGATTGGGACGAGGTATTGTCAATCAACCTCAAGGGTGCCTTTAACTGCGTCCGAGCGGCGGTGCGCCCCATGCTCAAGGCCCGTGGCGGGCGGATCGTCAACATCACTTCGGTCGTGGGATTGTTGGGCAATGCCGGGCAAGCCAACTACGCCGCGTCCAAGGCTGGATTGATCGGCCTGACCAAGAGCTTGGCGCGGGAGTTGGCCTCGCGCGGGATCACCGCCAATGCCGTGGCCCCGGGGTTGGTACCGGAAACGGGCATGACGGACGGGTTGACGGAACAGCAGCAGGAGCAGATGATTGCTACAGTGCCGCTGGGCCGGGCGGGGACGCCGGAAGACGTGGCGCACGCTGTGGCGTTCCTCGCGTCAGATCAAGCCGCCTATATCACCGGTCAGGTCTTGTCCGTAGATGGCGGCATGGCCATATAATTTAGGTATTAAAAATTTTGCTCATCGCCTATATTTAGACTCTATTTTAAGACCGCACAGTGGTAAAACGCTCACTCCTATCCCAAGAGGAACACACTATGGCTTCTATTGAAGAGCGCGTGAGAGATTTGGTCGTCGAGCAACTCGGCGTGAGCCAAGATCAAGTAAATCCCCAAGCATCGTTCATCGACGACTTAGGGGCCGACTCGCTCGACACTGTCGAGTTGGTTATGGCCTTTGAGGAAGAATTCGGGCTCGACATCCCGGACGAGGACGCCGAGAAAATCATGGTCGTAGGCGACGCTATTAAATACTTAGAAGAGAACAGCAAGGCGTGAGTGGCAGTCTCGTGCAGAAGCGCAGAGCCGTCGTCACGGGCTTGGGGGTCTTAGCGCCCAATGGCAATGACCTGCCGGCGTTCTGGGACGCGCTCCTAGCCGGCCGCTCTGGGGTCGGGCCGATCACTAGGTTCGACACTTCCCAGCACCGGACTACGATCGCCGCCGAGGTCAAGGATTTCGACCCAGGGGCGATTATGGACCGCAAGGATGTGCGCCGCAACGACGCCTTCACGCACTACGCGATCTGCGTGGCCAGAGAGGCAGCTAGCCGCGCCCGGCTCGACATGGAAGCGGTTGACCCCGAGCGCGTGGGCGTCATTTGGGGCTCGGGCATCGGCGGAATCCAGACCCACGAAGAACAGCACACCATCCTAATGGAAAAAGGCCCGAGGCGCATCAGTCCGTTCTACGTTCCCATGATGATTTCCGATATGGCCCCGGGCATGATCTCCATGGATTTGGGGGCCAAAGGGCCTAACTACGGCACGGTGTCGGCTTGTTCGTCGGCGGCCCACGCGCTCGGCGAGTCGGCTCGTAAGATTCAGTACGGGGAAGCCGACGTGATGGTGACTGGCGGCTCAGAAGCAGCCGTCACGCCCATTTCCATGGCCGGCTTTTCCTCGGCCAAGGCCCTATCGACGCGCAACGACGAGCCTGAGCGGGCTAGTCGGCCCTTTGACGTCGAGCGCGATGGCTTTGTGCTTGGCGAAGGAGCCGGGGCCGTCATTTTGGAGGAATTGGAGCACGCGCAAAGGCGCGGGGCCGAGATATACGGCGAATTCCTCGGGCTAGGTTTTACTGCCGACGCCTATCACCAGACGGCGATGGCGCCAGAGGCCGAGGGCGGTGCGCGGGCCATGCGCATTGCGCTGCAGGACGGGGGCTTGGACCCGAGCGACATCGGGTACGTCAATGCCCACGGCACCTCGACGTCCATGGGCGACCAGCAGGAGACCGCAGCGATCAAGACGGTCTTCGCCGGCCACACCGACAGCATGGCCGTAAGTTCGACCAAGTCGATGACTGGGCATCTGTTGGGCGCAGCCGGGGCCATCGAGAGCATCGCCTGCATCATGGCGCTCAAAAGCGGGGTCTTGCCGCCGACGATCAACTACGAAAACCCCGACCCCGACTGCGACCTCGACTACGTGCCCAATGAGGCGCGCCGCCTGCAGGTAAACTACGCCCTCAACAACTCCTTTGGTTTTGGCGGCCACAACGTGGCGCTGGTGTTTGGTCGCTTCACCGGCTGACGTACTTCCCCAGCATCCCCCGAGCACTCCCCGTGCAAACGAGGTTTTCAATCGGGTATTAGGCAGATGAGCTGGATTTCAATTCTTTGGAATCGCCGCAAGTCGGCGGGTGTCCCAGAAGAGCGTACCGCGGATTCGTGGCACGCGCTCGAAAAGCTGTTGGGCTACCACTTTAAGAACAGGGATTTGTTGGTCAAGGCCCTCAAGCATCGATCGTATGTGTACGCGGAAGAGGGCAGCGACCGCATCGAGTCGAACGAGCGGCTCGAATTTCTCGGCGACGCCGTGCTGGAGCTGTTGGTCACCGACTACCTCTATCGCCGCTTTGAGGACAAGGGCGAGGGTGAGTTGACCCAGATGAAGTCGCAGCTAGTCAGCCGCAAGGCGCTGGCGCGCCAAGCGGA
The DNA here is from genome assembly GCA_022820485.1 of Candidatus Latescibacterota bacterium. Taxonomy (GTDB): domain Bacteria; phylum Latescibacterota; class UBA2968; order UBA8231; family UBA8231. Next base: position 11,718 of record JAJEFJ010000056.1, on the reverse strand, counting down.
CTGTCTTGGGCTAGGGAGTTTTGTGTTGCTGAGTGAGGACGAGCGCGAAGCCAACGGCGGACAGCGGCCGTCGATCCTCTGCGACACCTTGGAGTCGCTGATTGGGGCGATCTATCTCGACGGCGGCCTAGAGGCTGCCCGCTCCTGTGTTCGGCGTGCGGTGCTGGCGGATTTTCACCAGATAGTCCAACCGGACGAGAACTTCAACTTCAAGAGCAGGTTGCTCGAATACTCGCAGAGCAAGGGCAATGGCCACCCCCGCTACTTGGTACACGCCGAGCATGGGCCAGACCACGACAAGGTCTTCAGCGTCGAAGTGTGCATCACTGGCCAGCGCCTAGGTTGGGGCCAGGGGCGGAGCAAGAAGGAGGCGCAGCAGATGGCGGCCAAGGACGCCCTCGAGAGTTTGGAAGCGCTCTAATGGGCCTTGCTTGGCGCGTCGTCGATACGGGTGCGCACTGCGGCGCGTACAATATGGGCGTCGATCAGGTGCTCGCCGCGGACGCGGCTCAAGGTCCGGTGTTGCGGTTCTACGACTGGGATCCGCCGGCTATCTCCTGCGGCTGGAACCAGCAGCCCGAGCGCGAGGCCAACGTAGAAGCCTGCCGCGTGTTAGGTATTGACGTGGTGCGTCGGCCCACGGGCGGGCGCGCGGTGTTGCACTGGGAGGAATTGACTTACAGTGTCGCCTGCGTCCCAGAGGCATTGGTCGCGGACGGCGGGATAGAGGCTACGCACCGCAAGATTGGTTCGTGCTTGGCCGAGGGATTGCGACTTTTTGGGGCCCCTGTCGAGTTGGAAAGAGTTGGTCGTTGTGTTGGCGGCTTGCGGTCGGGGCCTTGTTTTGGCAGCACGGCGCGCTGGGAGCTCAAGTGCCAGCAGCGCAAGCTGGTCGGCAGCGCGCAGCGGCGCTACGGACGCCGCTTGCTACAACACGGGTCAATTTTGCTCGGTCGAGCGCACGAGCGCCTGCCGCAACTTCTGCGGATTGACGAGGACGTGCGGCAAAGATGGACCCGGCAGGTGCGAGCGCACAGCACGGATTTGCAGTCTTGCATGGGTCGGCCAATCGACCGGGCCGCGCTGGTCAATTGCTTGGTCGAGGGCTTTAGTCGTCAACTCGGCGCGAAAATGCACTGGAGCGCGTTGGCCGACGATGAAATGCGCCGGGCTGTGGCTTGGGAAAGGGATAGCGCATGATAGCGCATGATCCCGTGCTAGAGGTCCGCGACTTGCGGACTTACTTCCACACGGAAGAGGGCGTCGCCCGCGCCGTCGATGGGGTGTCGTTTGTGGTGGGGCGGGGCCAGACGCTGGGGCTGGTCGGCGAAAGCGGCTGCGGCAAGAGCGTCAGCGCCTTTTCGGTGATGCGCTTGGTGCCCGATCCACCGGGACGCATTGAGGACGGACAGATCCTGCTCAGGGGGCGCGATTTGCTCGCGCTAGACGAGGAGGAGATGCGCCAAGTGCGCGGCGACGACATCGCGATGATTTTCCAAGAGCCGATGACGAGCCTCAACCCGGTGCTGACCTGCGGGTTCCAGATCGCCGAGGCCGTGGTCTTGCACCAGCAGGTTCCCATGCAGGAAGCACGCACTCGGGCAGTCGAGATGCTGCAACTGGTGGGAATTCCAGCACCCGAACAGCGAATCGACGAATATCCTCACCAGCTATCGGGTGGGATGCGCCAGCGGGTGATGATCGCCATGGCGCTGTCGTGCAATCCAGACGTGCTGATTGCCGACGAGCCGACCACGGCCCTCGACGTGACGATCCAAGCGCAGATTCTCGCGCTGTTGGAGTCGCTGCAAGAGTCCCTGCAAATGGCGATTGTGATGATCACCCACGACCTCGGCGTGATTGCCGAGACCGCGGACCAAGTGGCGGTCATGTACGCCGGCCAAATCGTCGAATACACGGAAACGCAATCGCTCTTTACTCGTCCGCGGCACCCTTATACGCACGGCTTGCTGCGCTCGATCCCGCTGCTGGACGCCGAACAGGAGCGATTGGACATCATCCCGGGTGTGGTGCCCGACGCCCGCGTCTTCCCACCGGGATGTCGCTTTGCCCCGCGCTGCCCGCTGGCCGACGATCACTGCCGGGCTGAGGCTCCGCCGCTAGAAGAGGTTGAGGCCGGGCACTGGACAAGCTGCTGGAAGGCAGGGGACGCATGAGCGAAGCCGCGCCCTTGGTCGAGGTCGAGGGACTCAAAAAACACTTTCCCGTGCGCCGGGGGTTTTGGGGTCGGGTACAGGCCCATGTCAAGGCCGTCGATGGAGTTGATCTGGCGATTGGGCGCGGCGAGACCTTGGGCGTGGTCGGCGAGAGTGGCTGCGGCAAGACTACGCTGGGCAGGCTCATGCTGCGGCTAATTGAAGCTACGGCTGGGCAGGTGCGCTTTGCCGGGGCTGACCTATTGGAGTTGAGTAAAGAGAACATGCGGCGGCAGCGGCGGGACATGCAGATTATCTTCCAAGACCCGTATGCGTCGCTCAACCCGCGAATGACGGTGGGCGGCATCATCGGCGAGGCTCTGAAGGTTCACGGGCTGGCCGAGCGCGCCGAATTGGCCGAGCGGGTGGGGGAGTTGCTGGAGATGGTCGGGTTGCCGGCGGATTGTGTGCGGCGCTATCCGCACGAGTTTTCCGGCGGTCAGCGCCAGCGCATTGGCATTGCCCGCGCCTTGGCGGTGCGGCCGCAGTTTATTGTCGCCGACGAGCCAGTGTCCGCGCTGGACGTTTCGGTGCAGGCCCAGATCATCAATCTGCTGCAAGACCTACAGCGCGATTTGGGCCTAACGTATATGTTTATTGCCCACGACTTGAGCGTGGTGCGTCACATTTCGGATCGGGTGGCCGTGATGTACCTGGGGCGCATAGTCGAGGTGGCGGCGCGCGATCAGCTCTATCGCCAGCCGTCCCATCCCTATACGCGCGCGCTGCTGGCGGCTGTGCCCGCGCCCGATCCGCGGACTAAGCGGCAGCGCGTCCTGTTGGAGGGCGACGCGCCCAATCCGGCGGCCGTGCCCTCGGGATGCGCCTTTCACCCGCGCTGCCCAGAGCGCGAGGAAATTTGCACTCGCGTGGTGCCACACCTCGTCGATTTGGGTGGCGGCCACTGCACGGCCTGTCTGCTCCGCTATCCCGCGGAGCTGAAGAATCGGCTGGCTGCCGAGGCTAACAAAAAAAACGCAAGATAGCAGGAGAACTATAGCTTATGATGACTTTGCTGCGCCAAAAGACGGGGCTCGTTTTGTGGTTTGTGATATTCGCCTTCATCGGCTTAATCGTCGTCGAATGGGGGGCCGACTACTCGGGTGCGGGCACCAGCGCCGCCAGCGATGCGGTCGGCGTGGTCAATGGCGAGACCATTTCGCTCCAAGAGTTCCAAGACGCGCTGCGGCGGATAGCGCGCCAGATGCCGCAGGAGCAGCGCGCCGATCAGGCCCTGCTCGTGCAGCAGGTGTGGGACTACTACGTCCGCGAGATCATCCTGACCCAAGAGTACGAGCGCCTGGGCTTTGAGATAACTGACGGAGAAATCGCCTTTTACACGCGGAATAACCCCCCGCAGGTCGTGCGCGAATTCGAGACCTTTCAAACCGACGGCGCGTTCGACATGGATAAGTACGCCCAGTTCATCGGCAATCCGGCCAATCTCAGCGATCCCAACGACCAAGCCTTAGTCCTGTGGATCGAGAGCACGATTGAGCGGCAATTGCTCGAGTACAGGCTACAGCGGATGCTGCGGGGCACTGCGCAGGTGAGTCCCAACGAAGCGCACCAGCACTTTGCTGAGGCCAACGAAAAGGTGCGCATCGAATACGCATTTGCCCCCAGCGACGCTGCGGACGACGAGATCGAGGTAACAGACGAAGATTTGGCTGCCTACTACCAGGAAAGCGTGGCCGACTACGAGCACCCCGATCAGGTAAAGCTGGAGTACGTGCGCTTCCTCAAGGTGGCTAGCGCTGAGGATTCGCTGGAGACCAAAGAGGAGGTCGAGCGAATCCGCCAAGAGATAGAGGCTGGCGCGGATTTTGCCGAGTTGGCTGCGGTGGTCTCCGACGATGAGGGATCGGCCGCTCGCGGCGGCGATCTCGGTTTTTTTGGTCGCGGCCAGATGGTTACGCCCTTTGAGGAAGCCGCCTTCGCCTTGGCACCCGGCGAGCTTTCCGAGCCGGTGCAGACGCGCTATGGTTGGCATCTGATCAAGGTGGAAGAACGCTTGGAGGAAGGCGACGGGGAGAGGGTACACGCCCGCCACATCCTGCTCCGATACCAGCCCTCGCGCACGACTGAAGATAGCCTGCGCAGCCGGGCTGAGGCGTTCCAAGAGCAGGCCACAGCCGAGGGATTTGCCGCCACGCTATCGGCCTCCGGCACTGAGGCGACGACCACGAGTTTTCTGCGCGAGAGCCAAGCCGTGCCGGGCATCAGCGCGAACACGACGTGGCTCGTCAACTGGTTTTTTGAACAGGAGCCTGGAGCTGTCAGCCAAGTCATCGAGGACGACTCGGGGCTGTGGGTGGCGCAGCTAGTGGCCAAGCGGCCTGAGGGCATAGCCCCCTTGGAAGAGCTAAAGGACCGACTCGAGCCGTTGGTGCGCGCGCGCAAAAAGGCCGAGCGCGCCGCCGCCCAGCTAGAGGCCGTGCGGCGAGAAGTAGGAGCCGGGGCCTCCTTGGCACAGGCGGCGCAAAACGTCGGGGTGGAGTTCCACAGCCCCGAGGCTTTCGCGCGCTCCGAATCGGTGGAGGGGCTAGGTCGTGCTAATGCGGTGATCGGTGCGGCCTTCCGCTTGGAAAAGGGCCGGCTCAGCGAAGTGATCGAGGTTGCCGAGGGCAGCAAGCGCGGGGCTTACTTGCTGAAACTGCTGGAGAAGACGCCGGTGGATGAGGAGCAATTTGCCGCGCAGCGCGAGCAGGTCGTCGCTCAAGTACAGGCTCAGCGCGAGCAGGAGGCCGTGCAGAACTGGTTCAAGCACTTGTATGAGACGGCCGAGATCGAGGACAACAGACATCGCTTTTTCACGTTTTAGATTGGAGAGGAACCATGTCAGCAGCACCGGGGCAAACGCAAATTGGCTTTATCGGCTTGGGGATCATGGGCGCGCCCATGGCCAAGAACCTGCTCAAAGCCGGTTATCAACTCAATGTGTACAACCGCAGTGACCGGCCGCGCGTTGACGAGGTGGTCGCCGCGGGTGGCGTGCGCGTCGGCTCGCCCAAGGAGGCGGCGACGGGTGCGGATGTCATCATCAGCATCGTCACGGACACGCCCGATATGGAGGCGGTACTCGTGGGCGAGGAGGGCGCGATTGACGGAGCCAAAGAGGGCGCGGTGGTCATCGATATGAGCACGGTGTCGCCCAAAGTCACCCGCGAAGTAGCCGCGGCCTTGCAGGAACGGGGCGTGGCCATGCTCGACGCGCCGGTCAGCGGCGGAGATGTGGGTGCGATCAACGGCACCCTGTCGATCATGGTCGGCGGCGACGAGGCCGTCTTTAACCACTGCCTGCCGGTCTTTGAGGCGATGGGTACTAACATCAACTTGATTGGTTCCAACGGCGCGGGTCAGACGACTAAGCTCTGTAACCAAATCGCGGTTTCGGTCAACAACATGGCCATGGCCGAGGCCCTGATGCTGGCGGCGACTTCTGACTTGGACGTGCAAAAGGTCATCGACGCCATCAGTGGCGGCGCGGCTGGCTCTTGGCAGTTGAGCAATTTAGGTCCGCGCATTGCCGCTGGCGATTTTGACCCAGGCTTTATGGTCTATTTGCAGCAAAAGGACCTGCGGTTGGTGTTGCAGGCGGCCAATGATGTCAAGCTGGCCCTGCCGGCCGTGAGCATCTCCCACCAGTTTTTCAACATCGTCGAGCGCGCTGGTTGTGCCGAAGAGGGGACCCAGGCGCTGATCAAGGCCTACGAGGCCCAGGCTGACAGACAAGCGCGGGCCGAGTAGCCCTCCGAGGTTGGCGTCGGTGCAACTCGCACTGAAAAAAGTTGGGGTGTTGCCGCGCGATCAGGATTTGGACTATCTGGTCGCCGAGGTGCGTGACCTATTTGATCCGCATGGAATCGCAGTATGTTTTATCGAGGGCGACGAGCACCCGGATGACTTGGATTTGGTCATTGCGCTTGGAGGCGATGGCACAGTGCTCCGCGCCTTTGCGCACTTCCCTCAGCGGCCAGTGCTGGCGATCAATTTTGGCACCGTTGGCTTTTTGACCGCTGGAGACCGCAAGGACTTGGCGCGCATCGTCCAACTCTTAGTCGATGGCCAGTACTTTGTCAGCGAGCGCTTGGTGCTCTCTTGCCGCCATCCCTGCGGCGAGAGTCTGGTTTTCAACGAGGTGACCTTGCGGGCGCACCACAAAATGCTCTCGACGGATGTCTTTGTTGACGACGCCAAAATTCGCACCATTCGCGGCGACGGCGTGGTCGTTGGCACGCCGACGGGCAGCACCGGGCTGTTGCTGTCGATGGGTGCGCCGCTGGTCATGCCGGAGGTGCGCTGCATGTTGCTCGACGGCATCAACGAATACAACTTCACGTCGCGGACCTTGATCCTGCCGGCCGAGAAACGGGTGCGGCTGCGCGTCAGTTCCGAGACCTTGGACAGTCACGTGGCGCTCATTGCCGATGGCCGCGAAATATGCAGCCTAGATCCCGAGCAAGAGGTGTACGTCAGTCAAGCGGAGCACACGGCGCGGCTGATATATCTCGACGATAAGTACTTTTTTCATAACTTGTCTGAGAAGCTTTCTTGGTAGAGTTGTGTTCCGCTCAGCGAGTAGTGTACATTAGCGGGTAATCAAGTCCTATTCAGCATAGGAGAGAAACTTCAATGCCTTTTCCTCTTATACCAGTAGTCGTTTTCACCTCGGCAGTGCTAGCAGCAGTGGCAATCCGTGCTTTAAAGAAATCTCTCAAGGGCAGGACACTCGCCGTTCTTGGCGAACGGGCGGTGGGTAAGACTTGCTTGATCGATTTCCTTACTACAGGCTCCATTCCGAAGCAGTATAAGCCGGATCTTTATGCTCGAGAAGTTCCCGGTCGTCGTTTTCAACTCAGAGATCTAGAATTGAACATTCCGCCTTTGAAACAATTGTCAGGTGCTGACATTCCTACTGAGTACGATCAATGGAAACAGGTCGTCATCGAGGCGGATATAGTCCTATATCTCCTGCGGGTAGATCAACTCATGGCAAGCCATAAACCTACCGAAAACCGCGTCCAGAAGGATATAGGTCAAATTAAAAGATGGCTGGACGAACTTGAGAAAGAGGACAAACGCAAGAAGTATCCTCTTTTTATTATTGGAACCTACTGCGATCGTACCGATCCCGACTTTACTACCTTGCCAAAAGCTCAAACTGGGAGTTATGAGGCAAAAGTGCAGAACATGCCTATTTTCCAAAGAATTGGACTACTCGGAGGAGGTGGTAGTAAGGTAAGGTTCGTATTCGGTAGCTTAAAGACACTGGATACGACGGAAGATGTAGTATATCAGTTGTTCCACCAGATAAAAACTTATAAGGATAGAAAATCAACATGAAAAATTTCGCCCTATCGTTTCGAGCTCAAAGACTGGACAATCAAGATCCCGATCACATGGAGCTATATCAGCATCCACTTGCAGAAGAGGATGTAGCCGAACGCCAAAAGTTGGCCCGACAAATCTCTAAGGTCTCCTTAGACGGCTGTCAGGTTTTCTCTAAAGGGTCTCATGCCGCGTTTTTACTCGACGACAAGTTTCTATTGGAGACTCCCTCGGATGAGTTGGATGATGCCGGTAGAATCGCGCCGATTGTATGTTATGGTCGTGTACCAGAACCACCTCCGGCTTCGTGGTCTGGCGATGTGGTCAAAGCCGTGGTCGGCTTTGCCGAGCGCATCGGATGGAAAGTTTCAGCCGAGAGCCAAAAAGTAGCTGGTGATGGTGTTGACGCTATTTTAGAAGAAGCGCAAAAAAAAAGCAGAATGCGCGCAATGGTGGGAAAGGTGCTGTGGGGAGTAGGAGTCTTAGTGATCGTACTAGCAGTGCTCGGGGTGATCTACAAAATACTTTTCAGAGAATAAGAAAAGACTCAAGACGCGGTTTCATCATTACAGATCCTCGTCCAGAATCTACGCTTCCAACCATATCAAAGGGACACAGCATGACCGATGATAGAACATGGCCGGATGAACCCCATCGCCGCAAAACTGTGCTGGTACTGGACCAGCAAGATATCGATGCTCTACGCTACGAAGAGGGTGGAGCTGATCTTCTACTCAACAAAGAAGTGTACACTCTTTCTTCTTCTTTGAAGGAGTCTAATCCCATCGTGCAAGACTTAATTGATAGCGGTCTTGTACAGCCGGGTGCTGTACTGATTCAAAGTCCTTTCGATAAGAATGTATACGAAAATTCAATACAAGCTGTGGAGCGTTTCGCACTGGCCAAATACCTGCATTTTTCCACGTTATGCATGAATTTAGGTGCGCGTGAAGTTACAGTAGAGCAGATTGAGTTGAAAAATATTGAGGATAGGAAAATCGTTTCTATTCAAGGCGACCTATCTATGAAGGGCACTGGAGATATCAAAATAGAGGATAAAGAGATGGCTTCGTTCTATGACAAGCTGACCTTGCACGATAAATTCCAAGGAGGTCCACCAGATGTACAGGCAGCCGAAAAACATCTGAAACGGACTGGATTATCAGGTGATGACGCTATGTGTTCACTTATTGATCTGCGCCGGAATCCGAACAATTTACTCTCAAGTCGAGAGCTCCGATTGAACATGACGAGTGAAGTAAAACGCAATTTTAACGTACTAGCCAATCTTAATGTGCCTGCCTTTATCTCTCTGGAAGCGAACTATGATCGCCATGTGCGCGAACAAACAGAGTTTACTCTTACCGTCAAAGTAGATTTCTGAAATGAGTTCCATACAAGAAGAACTTGGTATGATACTCGCCAAAGCAAAGCCAATGGAACTTGGTGCTTTGGCGGAAATACTTAAAGCTGAGAGCCTCCGTCCTGATCATATTGTGGAGGCTTTTTGGTGGAACTGCCAATCCGTTTTTGGCTATGTGGGGGGAAGCGAACCCTCCTATTCCCAAATCGTCTGCCAAGTGGCAGAGAAACTCGGGATTGAGCATTTTGGGGTGAAAGTCGAAGACCTTGAGGTTGAGATTGCACGCAAGGTGTTTCAGACAGTTTGGGAGAAGATGACGCCAGATCAGAAGATGGCGATGGAAGCCGAGTTGCAACGGGCGGCCCAAGAGTTTGACAAAGGCGGGGCATTGGCCGGAAACACGAGCATCTTTACTGCCCTGACAGCGGCTCAACTATCTGGATTTGGAGTTTATTTGCTCGCTTCTACAGCACTGGGCACCTTAACAAGCGTTATAGGTGTCACGCTGCCGTTTGCGGTTTACACTACCATGTCAAGCGCTATTGCCGTAATTATTGGTCCTGTCGGCTGGATTGGTGCAGGGCTATTCGCAATTTGGAAACTCACTGGCGCGAATTACAAGCGGCTGATTCCTGCAATCCTCTACTTGTCAGCACTACGGGCAAAACAACAGGGCAATTTTTCCTGACGGCCATATAATCCACTGTTTTTCAAAGGAAACACAAGAACAGAAAGGTGGCTAACATGGCAATGGAAGTTTCAGACGTTGACAGGAGACAAGAACCCATGGAAGGCGAGACCAAGCAGCTTGACAAGCAAGCCGACAGTAACGGACAAGCGACAAGTCCACGCATTATTATCGACGCTAGCTATATTCGTGGCATGAAAAAGGATGGTGCGCCGCTTCACACAATATGTGAACAAGGTGGTCGCATCATGCTAATCGATACTTTGGCTCGTGAGCTTATCACATCTGATCACAATCAATGGTCCCTAGCAATACCCCGGCTTGTGGAGTACAGGGATGCTATCGAGGTCTGTGAACATGTATCCAAGATGTGTAAGACTGAGCTTAAAGATCATCGTCCGTACGGCGATCCTGTAGATAATAAAAAAACTGAAAACCTGCGGAAGATGTTAAAAGAAAATTCAGAATTTCAACCTGACGATTTGGATACCCTAATTAAGGGTTGGAAGGGAGAAGCAGAAAGTAAGAGCAGTCTTGAATTATTACGGAACCTTGCAGTTTCTCAATCACCATTTCACGAAGAAGATATAGAAAAGATTAGAAACAGAAATCCCAATGATAGGGAAGTTGTTAAGGTTTGTTATAATTTGATCAATAACCCAGAGAATATTCGGTTAGTATTGAAGAACATTATTCAAAATCCTGGTAAAGTAGATTCTACTTGGGTCCTGTGGCATCTATCTAAATCACTTCTTGCGGTATGTTGTGATAGAGAATGCCGAGGTGAGGATAAGTTTAGGAGCATATCAGATAAAAAATTGGCTAACATAAAATATGACTTAGACTACTTAGTTTTATTGACATTCGCAGATGCGATTGCCTCTCGCGAAACAAAAGGAGAGCAGGCTTACTATCGGCGATGGATGTTTGGCGACGCATCAAAGCCGTTAATAAGATCTTATGAAAAAGAACAAATTGTGCATAAATTTAGACAGATGTCCAAAGTCTCGATTTATGTAACTGAACAACTGGATGGATATACGTGTGCGCTGGACCCTTGGAGTCGAGGAGTACTAAAAATACAGGATTTGGGGAAGCTGCCTGCAAGTGTGTTTGTCTCGTATGAGACCAAACGGCACCTTGAGTTTTTCCACGGCTCAACATGGAAACACACTGTAGAGATCCTAAGAAGCTGTCTGAAAACCCCATTTTCCTATTTGATCCGTTTGAGTAGCAAGTGGATCATGGCGATCTGAATTAAGGCTTCGCTATGTCGGGTCAAGACCTCATAATCTCTGGCATGGCGGCGAAAGTTCATCAACCACGCCAAGGTGCGCTCGACGACCCAACGGCGGGGTAGCACCGTAAAGCCGCCGCCTTGTTTAGCGACGACTTCCAAGTCGATTTTGTGGGTCTTTTTCCGGTTAGCCACCCACGTTCGGATCGCCTCGCCTTGATAGCCGCCATCCGCCCACAGCTTGCGTAAGCGAGCCACGCCCGTGCGCCCTAAGCGCGTCAAAAGCTGCTTGAGGCCCGCTCGATCGTCGACATCGGCGGCGGTGACGACCACCTGTCGCAGCAAGCCCGAGGTGTCCACCAACAGATGCCGTTTGCGGCCTTTGATCTTTTTACCGGCGTCATAACCGGTTGTTTTACCATGGGTTGCCGCCTTAATCGTCTGACTATCGACTAAGCCAGCCGACGGCATTGCAGCCCGGCCACTCTGGCGGCGCTCCCGCTGGGTCAACTGATCCAGCACCGGCGGCCAGACCCCTTGCAGCGTCCAGCGACGAAAGTAATCATACACCGTTTTCCACGGCCCAAAACAACAAGGCAACAAAGCCCAAGGACACCCCGTCTTGTTCAAATACAAAAGCCCGTTGACGATTTGGCGTCGATCCCGGGGTGGGCGACCCGGACCGCCCGGCTGCCGACGCGGCACCGGCAGCAACGGTTCGATCTGCTGCCATTGTGCATCGGTTACATCGGTGGCATATTGCATACGCGGCGTACTCATCATACAAGCCTTTCTGTTCAGAGTTTGTCGTGAAACCTGAATATGGCTCGATGAGTACGCCCGTTCAAATAGAGGCTACATTAAGGGTTTTCAGACAGCTTCT
>JAJEFJ010000085.1 GCA_022820485.1 Candidatus Latescibacterota bacterium | reverse complement strand
AGGGAACTGGGGGCACCGGTGATGGCCGTGACCGTGGCCCTGTGGAATCCGGATCCGGACGGGTGGTACTATGACCAAGAGGCGAGTGGGGGCATGCCGCTGACCCACATGAGTTACTGCTATCTCAATGCCGTCCGCTGGATTCTCGGCCGGCCGACCACCGTGTCCGCAATGGCCAATCGGCTGCGCAATACGGCTCCCGGTCTCGTAGCGGAGGAGACCTGCGGGGCCCTAATCAGATTTGAAAATGGGGCCTTCGCTTCGGCCACAGCCAGTTATATCGGCCCGGAGAGCATGCCCGACCCACAGCCGCGATTTGTCTGCGCCGAGGGCGGAATTCTGCCGAATGCCGGGGACGCATCCGGTAAGGATTCCATAACCGTTTACAGGGAGGGCCGTTCCGAAATCCGCACGTTTGAACGAGAGCCGTCTCCGTTCGTCCGGCAGGCAGCCGCCTTTCTCGATGCCATAGAGGGCCGCCGCGAGGCCCGCAATCCCCCAGAAGATGCCTTGCTCGATATCGAAATCGCCGCAGCCATCTCGGTTTCGGCCAGGGAACACAGGACGGTCTCGCTGGCGGAAATGCGGTAGGGGCACCACGCCAAGTTAGAGGCGTCTTCCTCCGGCGAATCCATTGAATTCGTCCAGAAACCACTCGGCTTGCTTTGTCATAAAGACGCCGATCTCTTCCCCCTTGAAGGCGAAAGATATTCTGAGCCCACCGAGGTAAATATCCGTGATATAGACTTCCATGTTAAGCGTCTGCTCGTCGATCCACGCGGCCGAGGCCAAGCAATCGTACTCGATGCCAGGGACCGAGCCGATCTGTTTGCCGAAGTAGTTGCGTTGCGGGAACTTGCCGGACAGCACGCGCCCGATACCGAATCGCAGCACATTGTCGCCCTGACCGTTGGTGTACTCCCAAGTGCCCTCATCTTCCTCAAAGGACAGGCGCATCCGCGTAATTCCCATTGGGTTGTCTGCCAAAGCATACCAAGCTCCATTGACTTCCAAAGCCGCCCTTGCGTCGGGAGCCCCGGGGACCGGCAGGACGGCCAGCCGCTCGATCTTATCGGCGAGTTCCGCGTGGGCATCGCGGTCTTCGGCAAGCGGCGCGTTTGATAGGTGGGGGTAGAGTTCCTCGCGCATCACGGCCGGAATGGCGCTGCCGGCCGGTGCGCCCTGTGTGTCGGCGATGCAGGTGAATAGAAACTCTTGGTCGGGAAAACAGATGGCGTACTGACTGCCCATCCCGCGGAAGGAGAAGCCGTTCTCTTGCTCGCGCCAGATCTGATATCCATACCCACAGTTCCCCCGGATGGCGTTGTCGATCTGGTTGGAGGTCGCGGCGCGCACGTACGCCTCTGGGAGGACTCTTTCATCGCCCCACATGCCACCGTTCATGCAGGCGAGTGCGACTCTGGCTATATCGCGCAGCGTACAGATGACCCCCGATCCGCCCCACGACACCCCCTCGGGCGTGCGGATGCACCATGCGTCAGCGGAGAATCCGATCCGGTCCAGAAATCGCGGTCGCATGTAATCCAGAAAGGGCCTGCCAGCAAGCCGTTCGACCGTGGCCGTGAGCACCACGGTTGCCGCAGTGTCGTACGAAAAGATCATTCCAGGAGGATGCGAGGGGATCCGGTTGAAAAAGGTCCAAACCCAGTCCGGATCGTCGCGCGTATAGGAGGTTGTCGAATGGGGAGTCGCCATCGTCAGGAGGTCCCGGACGGTCGCGGCGGCAAGCCACGGATGAAGTTCTTCCGGCAGTTTGTCCGGGAAGTAGAAGGCGACCCGATCGTCGAGAGTGAGCCGGCCTTCGTCGATCATCATCCCGACGGCCAACGCGACAAAGCTCTTGCTGACCGAATAGATCCGGTGTGTGCGTTCCGCCGTCCACGGGGTCCAGTATCCCTCAGCCGCGATTCTGTTGTGACGCACCAGTAAGAACCCGTGCATGCAGATTCGCTCGGAGTCGATCCGCTGCAGGAAATTCAGGATCGCCCGCGAAGGTATTCCCTCGCTTTCAGGTGAGGGTGCCGTTGTAAACACTTTTTTACTTTCCATAGCTGCTCCGGTTGTCTAACAGCGGCACGAGACAGTGCTCGGTCTGGTTCCGTCGCAGCAGCACGTTGCGGCATCCCGCGTCCACGAGGATCCCGAGGTCGGCGTTTTCAACCGCGTTGCCCTCGACCACCACGTTCTCCGTCGCCCCATCGCTGTCCGCACCCACGCCCACTTCAATCTGCGCATTGTTGTGGAGGTGATTGTTGCGCAAAACAGAGCCAAAGTGCAGGCTCGGCAGGGTGCCTTCCACGCTCAGGCGCGCTGGATAGACCAAGGGGTCCTCGTAGCGGTAGCAGTTGCCCTCGCGGATCTCGTTGCCGAGGAACTGGAGATAGAGGTTGGGCTGGACTCCTCCCGTGTAAGAGAAACCATAAGCGCGGAACCCATCGGCGCGCCAACTGCGGTTATTGGCCACGATGTGTTCGGTGGCCGTGCCGTAGAACTGGATGGCGATGCCGGCGTCGCGAGTCTCGTTGTCGTAGAAGATGTAGCGCCGGTGCGTCATAGTAACCGTGACCCGCGAGGTCTCGTCTAGCGAAACGTCGAACGGCCGGTCGAGCTGCACCCGCCTCCCGTCCCACGATTTCACGAACCGGTACTGGCCGCGCCCGCGCCCGGCGATAACGGCGACGAGGGTGTTGGTCCAATGCCGGTGCTGCCACTTCGGGTCGTCTGCCAGCAAGATCCAGTCTCCCTCGACCGCGACCACGGGGCCGAAGTACGCCCCGCCGCCGGCGTCGGAGGTGAACGCCTCCCGGTCCCAGCCGTTCATGTTCTCATAGCTGTTGTGGGCGGTGTAGATATTGCGGGAGACCCCTCGGGTAAAGCACGCGTATCCCCCACCAGTGGACATCAGGTCAGCACCGACGATGCGGTTGTGCTCAAAGACGATGTTCTCACAACCGTTGAAATTCATCCAACCCGAGCGCCCGTTGTAGAAGATGTTGTTCTCCACTATAGCCCCGACCACGTAGTGGAGGTAGATGGAGCGTTCGGACCCGTACACGTCGCAGTCTGTTATGCGGATGTTGGGGCCGCTCAGGCGGATGGTGTCGCGCGGCCCAGGGGTGCGGGCGCGCTCTTCCTGCTTGTCTGGCGGTAGGTGGCCTCTGAACGAATCGGCCCGCACGCGCACCCGCGCAAGGCGCACGTGGCCGGCGATCTCTGGGTCCTCTATGGGAGCAGCCGGGGCGTGGACGGCCGCCGCGGTGTTGTTGGAGATGACGTGGTAGTGGTGGTTGCAGTAGAGGGTGAGATCTTCAATGGCGAAGTGGTGAGAACCTTCGATCCAGGCGTCGGGCGGATCGTCGGTATCCGCCATGCACAGGGCGGTCAACTCTTGCCCGGCACCGCGCAAGGTGACGTGCGGCGGAATTACCAGCTTCTCGCTGACGACAAAGCGGCCCCGCGGTACCAGCACGACAGCCCCGCCGCGCTCGCCTGCCTCCTTCAGCGCCGACTGGATCGCATCGGTGTCGTCCTCCTCATCGTCCCCCTTCGCCCCAAAATCAGCCACATCTATCAGAGGTTGGTCTTCCTCCTCTCGGTGCAGGACTGCAATGTCGAGTGGTTCGCTCCAAGCGTGCTGTCCGCCGTACCCATTATGCACAAACAGCTCATAGCGGCTTGGAGGCAGTTCTTCCGGCACCGTCACCGCGAGTGAGAAAGGCTCTGCTTTTTCTGGTTGCAGCAGCGTCACGCGCCCGTCCGCGGAGCGGAGGGCCACGGTTGGCCCTTTCTCCCCCAGCTTCAGGCAGCGTCCAAGGATGCGCAGCCTGCCGCCAGCATAGACGGCACCATCCTCCATGCGCCATTTGCCAAAAGGGGTGTCGGTAGCAACGACGTCGCCGAGCGTCCACCAAGGCACCGGCGCGTTGAGGCGTCCGAAGCTCGCAGCAGCAGAGCGCACAGCGTAGTAATACACACCGGGGGCCTCGTGCTCGGGCAGCTCGAACATCAGGGCGGTCTCACTCGTCTGGAGCGGCATCACCGGCTCGGGCAGTTCACCCCCGGGAGGCTGCCACGGCTGCCCGGAAGGCTCGCCGGGAGCTCCGTCCGCAAGGCGCTCCACCGCAATTTTCACGGCGTCGGGCTGCGGGAAAAAGCCGCACATCATCACGGTCTCCCCGGGCTGAACCGGTGCCGAGACCCAGTAAACTACGTTTTCTTCAGCAAGCGCTGCGGAAGTGGCGAGGGCCGAAGCGACAACGGCCGACTGGAGTTGCGAGGGTGTCATTGTGGCCCTCCTTTCATCAATTACTCGGAGACATCGGCCCTCCAACTTATAGAATTAGACTGTATGGCGGTAGATTCCGCGTGCTACTCGTATCTCAACGCATCCGCCGGATTGGTCCGCGCCACCAGCAAGGTCTGGCTGCTGACGGTGGCCAGCGCGAACTTGACATATAATGGTGCTATATATAGTATCACATGATGGCAATTGAAGCTATTATCGATACGAATGTACTATATGCCGGGTTGTATTCATCCTTAGGGGCCTCCTACAAAGTCTTGCAAGCGCTAGAACAGGGCCAGATCCGCAGTGTTTTATCAACGACCCTAGTGTTTGAGTATGAGGAGGTCTTAAAACGAAAAGCCGATGTCCTCGGCCTGACCGAGCAAGACATCGAAGCCCTATTAGACGATCTATGCCATCGAAGCGACCACCGAGTCATCCACTTTCTTTGGCGGCCCTGCTTACCGGACCCAAAGGACGATCACATTTTGGAGTTGGCTGTAGCTTCTGAGAAGGCCATTATCGCAACGCACAATGTCAAACATTTTAAAAACGCGACCGCGTTTGGTGTCCGCGTCCTCACCCCGAGCCAATTGTTGGAGGAACTAAGATGAGCGCTTTGAACTTGCGTTTACCAGATTCGATTCATCGGCACATCAAAGAGATTGCTAAACGCGAAGGGGTCTCTATCAACCAATTCATATCTACGGCGGTTTCTGAGAAAGTCTCCGCTATTTTGACTGAAGAGTATTTGTTGGGTAGAGCGCGTAGGGCAAAGAAAGGGACTCTGAGAAGCATACTGGATAAAGTTCCCGACCGGGCTCCTCTGCCAGAAGATACACTCTGACCTCAGATTGCGAAGTAACTACGCAGCATCCTGAATCTCCTTCATCTACCCCAGCCCCAAAAGCCCTTTCACAAAGTTATCGTCATCCTTAACTAAACCCGTATTGGGCTTAAAGCTTCTTCGAGGGATTAGAGATGCGAAAGCACTTCACTCAAGAGAGCAAATTCATCCTCTCTCAGACAGGTCAGTTCGTCTTGGACGAAAGTCCGACAGCTCTCAAGTTTTCTGCGCCTCAGATGGTTTTTCAGCACAACTAAACGAATACGGTTCGCACGGCTGGCGATATTCGAGTACTCTTGGGCAAAGCCGTCGGCTTTGCCCAAGAGGTTTTGTCCCTCCATGTACCCTATCCGAGCGGCCATGCACTTTTTGTGTTCCCAGAAAATTCGCAAGGAAATCAGCGAATCATTTCCGGTCACATCCGGGTTATTAAACAGCCCCACGAGGAACTGGTAGGTATCCATGCCCCACAGGTCGGCGCAGGGTCTCGGGTCTGCTAGTATCCGCAACCGCGTCGAGGTGTTGCGGGATTGGTAGAGGTCGGTCAGTTCCTCCCGTGCCTGCACTATATCAAAAGCGCATATAGCCGATGACCGGTACTGGTAGAGCACGATCCTAGGATTCTCGACCTTGTCCCGGAACCAATCGGGACCGTCCTCTAGGCTGAATACGAAAGACAGCGACTGCTCCAATTCGGCAAACCCCAAGACGAAGCTGACGTAGTTACCAGCGCGGCCGTAGTCAGACGCGATAAAGGTCCTCTGGCTCCTGTCAAAGCCACTCAAAAGCAGTTCGTGAAGAAAATGAATCCGTTGGTAACACATGCTCTGCGGAATGTAAAAGTAATCTACGTCCAACTGTACATAGTAGTCTCGTTTGAGGCATTCCAAGGCGAATCCTGTAACTTCATCCGGTTTGTCCCCGGCCAACCGCCTACTGACCCTATTGGATTCGAGAAGAGGGCAGGTGGCAAACTCCCGATAAAACGGATGGAGGTAGAAATTCAGCCCTCGTCCTTCGAACTGCCGCAACTGGATATAGTGACAATAGAACCACGGCAGATACGCCGTGTCACGGGCTAGAATCGAAAGCGGATATAGATGATGCATATATCCAATAATCGGCGGTTCGCTGATGGGTAAATGTTTTCTCATCACAACGCGATCCTCGCTTGCCGACCGGAGGTTCTCAAAAGGAGGCGCATTAGCTTCTGTGCGGAAGTAGTCCAGCTAAACCGAGGTTGGGCCGGGGGCACCTGGGGCGGAAAACCAACCGTATAGGCTTCGGCCATGAGTCGTCCCAGTGCCTCCGCATCGTCGACTCCGTAATATCGTCCCTGCTCACCCACTACCTCGTTCATTATCGGAATGTCGGGGACAATGACTTCCGTCCCGCAAGCCAACGCCTCCACCGCTGGCAGGCAGAAGCCTTCATCTACCGACGATATCACCAGTGCTGTGGCACCGTAGTATAGATTGCTCAGTTCGTCGTCATCAACCCGACCGAGGAACCGGACCTGCGACTCCAAGCCATTGGCTGCAACGAGCTGTTCCAACTCTCCTTGGTACCCCCCGTAATCCCCGACCATCACCAGCGGCGGGCATAGGCCCCTCTCGGCCTTGAGTTGTGCCAAAACCGAAAAGAGCCAGTCCAACCTTTTGTGCTGATGCGCTAAGCCTACATAGAGAAAGAAAGGGAGCTTTAGGCCGTACTGGACCATTATCCGCGACATTGTTCCGCTGTTTCGCTGGCGGCTGAAAATGCGCTCGTCGGCTGCCCCCGACACCACTTCAATCTTCTCATCAGGGATATCGAGTAGCTGCACGATGTCTTGTTTGACCGTATGAGAAATAGTGACTACCCCAGCGCATTGATTCGCCAATTGTCGGTTTGCACCCCAGAAATAGCGATGAAACACCTCTTTGCCCTCGGGCACCTCCCTCACGTCATGCATATAGGGACCAAGACACTGACACGCTGCTCTCAATTGCTCGAACCCCGCCCGGCCGAATTTGGTTTGAAATGCCGCATCAGTATATGGCGACAGGTAGGGGTGTTTGAGTCGGATCAGGTCGTAGATGGTGAATATATAGGGAATGGGTAGCAACGGATCGACGATATAATGGATGGAATAATACAAATCTACTCCTTTCTTGATGAGCCAATCACGCAGCCAAGGCGAGTCGCGTATAAACCCACCGTCGTCCGGTACTTCCACGAAGCGGAGCCGACGAGTCAAACGCGGATTTTCCAGATCGTCCACTATTTCGCCACTGCGACCCGGCCAAGCGATCACAGTCAGCCGGCAATCTCCGTCGATTTCGTCGGCATCCAGCGCGTGCAATAGGGAAGTGCCGTAGCGATAGATGCCACTGTAATGGGTCGTACGTAGGTCAAAGGCTAAATGGGTCATGGTATTTTACCCCTTAGAGACCGTTTTAAAACTCCTTCAAGGGAGTCCATTCTTGCAACAAGCGTACTCACCGAACACCTTCAGGTTCCGCCAAAGAACCCTAAACACTACTGGTCCGGTCTTGATGACCTATATACATTTGTTGACCGTCAAGCAGCTTGTTCGGTCGGCTGCGAGACGTACTGGACGTAGAGAGTCTCTAAATCCTGATGCTCCAGTTCCTCCCGCGTCAACAACTGCACCAAGTGCCCCGACACCATGATTCCCACCCGATCGGCGATCCCCTTGGCGCGGAAGATGTCGTGCGTCGTCATCCAGATCGCCTTGCCCTCTGTGCGCAGATCCTCCAACAACTGCAAAAATTCCACCCCCGACTTGGGATCCAGCCCGCTAGTCGGCTCGTCCAGCAGAATCACCTTGGCGTCTTTCATAATCGCAATCGCGATCCCTAGCTTTTGCCGCATCCCCTTGCTAAAACCCTTCACTCGCCGGTTAAACGCATCCTCTTGCAGTCCCACTCTCCCCAACACCTGCGCGTAGTCTGCGTCTGAGGCGTCCTTTTTCCCGCCTAGCTTGGTGAAAAAATCCAAGTTCTGCCGCGCTGTGAAGTTGCCGTAGAGCATGACGTTTTCCGACACGTAGGCGACGTGCCTTTTGGCTTCGAGTGGGTCTTGTGTAACATCTACGCCGCAGATGCGGACGGTGCCAGCGGTCGGCTCGGTGAAGCCGAGTGCGACCATCAGGGTTGTGGTCTTACCCGCGCCGTTGGCACCAAGCATGCAAAATATCTCGCCTGGCTCAACCGTCAGGTCTAGGTCCTGCACGGCCTTAACATCACCGTAGTGCTTCGACAGGTTTTCAATTTCGAGCATGGGAGCCTCCTTTACTCAGGATTTTTCTTTGCTGGGATTCGCGAGGTTGCCAACGACACACACTATCTGCGACTGGCCCGAATGCTGACGACGGCCACGCCGATGACTAGTGCGATGACACCGCCGATGACCAAGGCGTTACGGACGATACGGGCGCGGGCCTCGACGCGGATGGTGATGTCCTTTTCTTGGGCCTCGACCTTCTCGTTGCCGACAAAGCCGACGGCCTCGACGCGGATGTCGTATTCGCTGACGCCCAGCCCCGTAGGGGGGTGAAGCGCGATGGTGATCGGTTCCTTCTCGCCGGGCAGTATGCGAGCGATGGTGTCGGGAGTGGTCTCGTAGCTCCAGCCCATAGGCGGAAGGATGCTCAAATGCACCCCCCCGACTTCGAGGGTACCGGTGTTGAGCAGATCAACGCGGACAGCAACGTCTTCGCCGACCTTGATCGCTTTGTAGCGGTTGGCAAGAATAGTCTCGAGGGCACCCTTGCCACGGGGGACCAACTCGAAGCGTTCCTTATTGCCCTTGGTGGCCTTGATGTCCTCTAGCGGCACGGACTCGTCTCCGTACTGGCGGTTGAGTTCTCCGATCTGCTCAAATCCCTCTTGATCCGTGACGAAGACGTAGAACTCTACGGTCCGGTCAACGAAATGGGGACTGAGCTTTTCGGGAATTTGCAATTCCAACTCTAGCTGCTGGCGGGTGACTTCCTCGCTGAACTTGAACTGAGTGAGGCTGGCGTTGGTGGCCTGATCAAGGAAGGCAAAGTCGATCTCACGCGGCAGGTTGACCACCGCTAGGCGGAAGGTCTTTTCGTCCTCGGCGAGCCGCTCGAGTATCAGGTCATAGCGGACGCGGCTGTTGAGATCACCCTCCTGAGAAAATTGCACCGAGTGGATAGTGGGAAGATCCCTAAGCGACTCCTTGCGCAAGACGATGGGGACCTTGTCGCGTTGACCGTCTTGAGTGGTCATCACCAAGGTGACGTCGTCGAGGTCCGAAAGCAGGCGAAAGGTGAGTACCACTCGCTCTTTGAGTTTGAGCGAGGGGATGAGTTGCTCGTAGGGGTCGCCGACGATCAGGCTATCGGCACGCTCGATAGTCATCGCGACGTTTTGTACCTCGAGCAGTGCCCGAACTTGATCGGCTGATTTGTCGGGATTGAGCAACCGCGCTTGGTCGAGGTTGGAATCATTTTGGATGGCGATTTCGACATTGCGGTAGCCTTCGGGGGTGCGGTACTTCTTGGCCTCGAGGATGGTGATATGGGTAACTTGGCGCAGGAAGGAAAGTCGGGTCTCTTCCAAGGCGATCACCGCTTGGTCGTAGGCGAGTTTGGCCTTCTGGTAGGCGAGACTAAAGCGGTTAAGCTCGTCGAGAGTGCGGAGGCGTTGGTCGAAAAGGTCTTTATTCTCTTCGTAGTCGCTAAGCCGGGTTTCCATATCGAGCTTGGCATTATCTACTTGCCACTGGGCCGCGCGTAGCCGGATCTCATAGAGCCGTTGCTCCTTGGTGCGCAAATCCTTGTCTTGGGACGAGGCGTGGGCAGCGCTGAGGGCCGCAAGGGCGATGAGGAGACAGAGCATCATCGGCGGCTAATTTTGATGCTGGCTAGACCGATAGCGCAGACTAACAGCACTAGGATGATGACTAGAATGGCGTTGCTGGCGATATTCGAGCGGGCACCGACCCGGACCGTGATGTTTTTTTTGAGCGACTCAATATTTTCGGTGCCGACTTGGCCTTGGGCCTCAACGCCGATCTCGTAGTCGCCGACGGCGATGTCTGCGGGCGGCTGGGCCGAGATGTGGATCGGGGTGCGCTCGCCTGGGTCAAGCATCTTGATCAGCGCCGGCTCGACCTCCTCTTGCCACTCGTAAGGCAAGTCGAGCGCGGCCTTGATGTTTTGCACGGCGACGGTGCCACGGTTGAGGAACTCGATGCGGAGTTGGAGCGCCTCGGCGACTTTGATTTCCTGGTAGCGGTTGGAGACAAGGACCTCCAGCTTGCCGATGCCTTGGGGAATCAACTCAAGTTCGACATAGTTGCACTTGAGAGTCTGGATTGCCGACTCGGGGATGGGACCGTCGCCGTATTGGGCCCGCAGGGCGTTGATTTGGGCGTACTGGCTGGGTTGGGTGACCAGCGCGAAAAAGGAACGGGTATGACCGATGAAGCGCTCGTCCAGCTTTTCGGGAATCTCCAGTTGCAACCGCAGTTGCACCTTGGAGATGGTCTCATCGAATTTGACTTGGTTGACTTTGGCCCCCTCGTTGACAAAGGCGTAGTCGATGCGTTTGGGCAGGCCGACAGCAGCTAAGGCAAAGTTGCGCTCATCGTCGGAAAGCATTTGCAGGGTCAGATCAAAGGAGACGATCTCGTTGAGCTGGCCCTCCTGAGAAAATTGTGACGAGTTGATGCTAGGCAAACCCTGTAGGCGGCCCTTTTTAAGGATGATAGGTTTACTGTCGTGGATGTCGAGGTAGTTGAGATCGACGTAAATGGCTTCGACATCGCGGAGCAGACGAAAGGTCAGATGCTTGCGCTCGCCGACACCAAGGGAGGGGATGCGGATCTCGTACGGCTCGCCGACGATAGGGCCGTTGTGGAGCGAGATGTAGATGTTTTCGACCTTGAGCAGGGTGCGTAACTCGGCCTCGGAAAGCGATTCATCTACTAACAGGGCGTCGCGGAGGTCCGACTCGTTGCCGAGAATCAAGTCGACCATGTTCTTGCCGTCTGCGGCCTTGTATTTGCGAGCTAGGTCAACGATGATATGGGTGGCATTTTTGAGCAGATCGAGCTTGACCCGCTCAAGCCTGATTTCAGCCTCTTCAAAATTGAGACGAGCCTGCTCAAAGCGATTGAGCGTCTGTTTGTACTTTTGCAGGGCTATAAATCCTTGGTCGAAAAGCTCCTTGGTCGCGGTCAGTTCGTGACGGTGGCTCTGCAAGCTGACGCGTCGCTCATCAAGCTGGAGCAGGCTCTCGCGCAGGCGGAGTTTGTTGAGCTGTTGCTCTCGGGTCAGAGTCTGGGCTTGGACCATCGCACAAGACAGGGGGCCAAGCAGGACGCAAAGTAGGACGCGGCGTCTCATTCAAAATGCCCGATCTGACGCCGCAGGGCCGCGATGCGACGTATGAAGGTCTCTTGGTTCTTAAAGAACTGATCTTGGATAGCGAAAAACTGGTTGCGGAAGGTTTCGAGCAGATTCTCATTTACTTCCCCTTGCTCCTTGAGTATCTGGTTGATTTCGAGGCGGCGGCGGGCGATTTTGACGCGCTCGGCTTGGATGCGCTGGCGGCCCTCGGCTTCGAGTACCTGCTGATATGCTTGGCGCACATTGAGTTCAGTCTCGGCACGGAGGTCGCGTAGGGAGATTTCAAGCTGGCGCAGGCGGGCTTTTTCTTGCTTCTTGCGACCGAACCGCGCACCGGCAAAAATGGGGAGCTGTGCTTCGACTTGGGCCGACCAGCGCGTTTCGTCGGCCAAATCGGGCTCGGGCGGCTTACTGTCGCGCAGGGCCAACTCCGAAGACAGGTCTAGGCCCCAAGTTTGTCCTTGCTTGTCGAGCGCTAGCTGGGCATTGCGCTGGCCATCTCGGACATCGACATTGAGATTAACGTCAGGAGCATATTCCCAGGCGACTTCGCGCACCACCCGTTTTTGTTCCTTGAGTTGCTCGCTGGTTAGGGTTAGAGCCACGCTGTTTGCCAGCGCTAACTCGACAGCGCGGTCCTGCCCGATGGCCCATTCCACCGCATCGCCCACGAGGTGAATATCGGTGCCGATGGGCTGACCAATCAGGCGCAAGAGGTCCATTTTGTTGTTAAATTGGGCGCGTTCAAGGTTGTTAATGGCCAGCTCTTCGTCGAGTACGTTGAGTTGGGCGTTTAGCACGTCGCTTTCAGTGGCTAGCCGACGTTCAAAACGGGCTTGCTCGCGTGCGAGGGCGGTCTGGAAGTCGTCGCGTGACGCGCTGCGAATGGCGAGCTGGCGGTCTTGGAGTAGGATCAAGTGAAAGAGCTCCCAGACTTGGGCGAGCTTTTGGAACACTAAAGCCTCGTACGCATAGACCGCCTGACGCAGTTCCTCGCGGATTTGTACTTCTTGGGCAAAGTTAGGACCGAACTCGAAGAGGCGCTGAGAGAAGCGGAGTGCGCTGCTAAGTTGGTCTTCGGTCTTGCCGTCGGAAAGGCTGGTGCGATGGGCGTCGTAAGAGGCTGTCAAGTCGAGGTGAGGCATAAAGCGCGAGTAGACCACGATCCGGCTGCCTTCTATCTGGTGGATGACCTCGCGGGCTTGTAGCAGCGCACGGTTGCGTTTCATCGCCTCGTCGAGGCAATCCGGTAAGTTGAGGGTGGTTTCGGCCCAGACCCCGGTCAGGGACAAGCACAGGGCCCAGAGACCGCACGAGATTTTATGCATCTATGAAGTACACGACAGTAAAAGAGGGGTAACTCAAAATACGGGCGATAACCAAAACACGGGCGATAACATCTGCAAGAATTCCAAGAGCAGAAAACTCACGATCACGACGCCCACGACAATGAGGTAGATGAATCCCACGTCGGCGAACCAACTTTTCCAGTTGTTGCGGCGATACCCTTCCATGTGAGTCCTCCTTCCGTTGAGTTAGGGCCTCTCCAAATCGACCCTTCTATAAATAAAGACGTCCAGCGAAGGCAAAATTAAAAAGGCCCATACATTTTTGTGTGAACTGGTCGGTGTCTGGATCGACGCGGAAGTGAAGATGTCGTCGGTGCTGTGGTTGCCGACGCTTAGGCAGGTGTCCGTGGGGTCGAGGCCAAAGTTGCGCGGGTTGGCACCGCTGGTCGGCACGATCTTGACGAGTGTGAACTGGCCGTTGTCTTGGTCGATGGGATAGACGACGATGGAGTCCATCACTTCTGTTAGGCTTGCCAAGGCTGTCCGTTCCCGGGTGGCGATTTCGCGGAGCCGGGCCTGAATGCGAGGCACTACGCTGGCCGTTTCTTTAACCGCGCCTTTGAAGCACAACTCCGTTATTTGCGATCAAACCGATAGATGCAAATCGTTGGAACCATTCTTTGTAACACGCTCGGACCCGTTTACGGCTGTGGCCACGATGGTTCCGTCTTCCATTTTGTACTCCTGGTCTGTGTATTCCCCTATATCATCATGTGAAACGATTAAAACGATCTTGCCTTTGAGCGCGTTCTTTAAATACGCTAAGGCCAAGCCGCGCGAACGCATATCCAGATTGGACAGGGGTTCATCGAAAATGTAGATGGGGGTGTCTTTGACGACGGCCCTAGCGATCGCGATTTTCTGGCGTTGGCCACCGGAAAAGTTGCTCCCGCCCTCCTCGATGTTCGTATCAAGCTCTGCTGGCAAGTCTTGGACATCGAAATCGAAGCCTAGGTTGTTTAGCACGAACTGAATGCGATCATCGGTTATCCGCTCGTCGTACAGACGGATATTCTCCCTCAACGACCCTTTGAACAGATACGTGGTTTGTGGCATGGCACTGATGTTGGACCGCCAGGACCGATTGTTGATCGGGGCGATATCCACGCCGTCGATTAGGATGCGACCTTCACTCGGGGACGAAATTTTCATGAGCAGATCGATCAACGACGATTTACCCACACCGTTCCTACCCCCTAAGACGTTCCAACCCTCGCCGAATTGCGCGTCAATCCGGTTCAGTAGATGGTCTTGCCTTGGGTAGGAGAACGATACGTTGCTCAAACAGATCGTCTCGAAAGATTCGGGTTTCGAGTTGTCCGTACAATCCAGACCTTCCTCGATCCGGTGGCAGAAGAAATCGTCCAAGCGCTTGAACGCGGATTTAGTCGAAAAGTACCCCCTATAGATCCCTTCGAAAAACGACAACGGGGCTAGGAACATGGTGCGCAACGTGAGGAACGCAAAAAGATTGCCGACGCTCAGCATGTCCTCGAAGACTAGCCACGACCCGTAGCCAATTGTAACGATATAGCCCACGGCAAACAGGAGCTTGTTTAGCGACCCGCTGCCGCCGCCCCATACATCGTTGAATATGGACGCGATCCGGTACTGGTCCAAGGTCGTTTTGCACTTCGACAGTACTCTCAAGTCCAATCCGACCTTCCTCAGGTAAGGCTGATTGTCGATGGCGTTTATTATCGCGTCATTTACGTCGGATTTCAGCTCCCGAGCCTTCTTGTCCTTAGAGTATAACACATTGCGAAACACATAAATGGCCAATCCCACGAACGGGGTCACCAAGAACCCGACGACCAACATCCTCCATTGCACGTAGCCGATATAGATCATCGCCCCTAGAAAGCTCAGGAAATTGCTCATGGAAGTGTTCAGGACCGACATGATGTACGTCTGGATGCTCGATACGTCGTTGTCCAGCTTGGTGATCACGTCTCCCGTCTTGTTCGTATGGAAGAATTCGGCGTCCAAGAGGAAGATTCGGTCTAAGATCACCTCTTTGATGATCAGGGATACTTTGTTGTATATAATTGACGCGACTAGGGCATGGCCCAACCCGAACAGGCTCAAACCCAATGCGATTATGAGGAAGTAGATACAGTGCGACTGGACCACCCCCCAATCCCCACTGAGGATTCCCTCGTCTATGATCCTAGAAAACACGATGGGCTTAGCTATGGTCAAGGCCACGACTGCGGCGGCGATAAGACACAGGAGCAGTATATACAGTCCGTTGGCCATAATCGCCCGGTATAATCCGATTCGCTTTAGTGTGGTTCTGAGCATTATTTCGGGTTCTGGATCAGGGACGAATTTCGTCGGTCGTTTGTTTTCGGGATCGCTGGGTTACAAGATGGAGCGACGCAGGAAGAGCATATAGGCCAGCATGAAAAGCAAGACGGCATACAGGAATAATAAGGCTATGTCCTAAGTACACGACAGTAATCTAAGTTGTGGTACGGCCCTGCTTTAGGTTTTATTTGTAATCGCCGAAGATTGCATCTAAATCCTAAATACAGGAGCCGCACCATGCTTATTCCTATGCTAAAGAAAGCCCTCATGCAAGGG
>JAJEFJ010000059.1 GCA_022820485.1 Candidatus Latescibacterota bacterium | reverse complement strand
CGATCTGGGCTACACGGTTGACTTTTCTGCAGCCGATCCCTACAAGCTACCGCCCCCCGGGGCAGCCAAACCCGTCGCCGACGCGATACACTTCCACCCGGTGAAAAGACTGCCCCCGCCGGTCTATGTGGACGATTGATCCTAATTACTCATCATTAGCGAATTTCATTTTTTGAGGTACATTTTGCACTTTTTCTGCTCACTTGTTCTGCTGGTATCCGCTCTGAATCAAGCCAGCGCGTCCATTGGAGAGTCGCGCCGCACGGCCGTCGTACAGGCCGTAGAGCGGGTCCAGCCCTCGGTCGTCAGTCTCCACGTGCGCTACCACCAGCGCGTCTATAATCTATACCGGCATCGCGGCGATCCTTTTTGGAATTTTTTCTCGCCGTTCTACTACGTGCCTCAAGATCAATCCCGCATGTCCACCGGCTCGGGCTTTGTCGTCGATAGCGAGGGCTACATTCTCACCAATAGCCACGTCATCGGCGATCCGCGCCAGCTACAGAAAATTACAGCCTCGTTGCCCGCGCCCGATGGTCGCACCTTTGAGGCTCATTACGTGGCCTCTGACTTCAACTTCGACCTCGCGGTCCTCAAGGTAGATGAAGGCGATCTGCCGGTTGCGCCCTTGGGGACTTCGGGCGATATTCTGGTCGGCGAGTGGGCCATTGCCATTGGCAACCCTTTCGATTTGGGTCCTACCGTCAGTATCGGCGTCGTCAGCGCCCTAGATCGCAATTTTTCCCAACCCCAAGGCGATTACTATTACCGAGACATGATTCAAACGGATGCGGCCATCAATAGAGGCAACAGCGGTGGCCCCTTGGTCAATGCCGATGGCGAAGTCATCGGCATCAACAGCTTTATCTACACCGGCAGCGAATACGACAGCGGCTCTATTGGCATTGGCTTTGCCATTCCCATCGACACCGCCGCGAGCTTCTTAGCGGAAATTCGCCAGCACGGTCAAGTGCGTCGCGCTTGGACCGGCATCTTAGCCGTCCAAGACATCACCCCGAAT
This sequence comes from Candidatus Latescibacterota bacterium, assembly GCA_022820485.1. Classification (GTDB taxonomy): domain Bacteria; phylum Latescibacterota; class UBA2968; order UBA8231; family UBA8231. Next base: position 26,280 of record JAJEFJ010000059.1, on the reverse strand, counting down.
CTAGCTGAGTATCTAAAGCTTGATTCCACCGCTGGGGCCCTAGTCGTGCGGGTGGCCCGGGACAGTCCGGCCGAGTTAGCCGGCCTCGAAACCGGCGACGTGATCGTCGCAGTCAACGACGAGCAGATCCACAGCGCCGACGAAGCTATTAACGCGCTGCGCGTCTTGCGCGTCGGCGAAGTCGCCGCGCTCGATGTGGTGCGCCACAACGAACAATACAACCTAGACCTGACCCTTGAAGAGCGTCCCTATCGGGCGCGGCGCTAGCGGCAGGAAGGATGCTAAAATGAGGCAGTTCATACCCACCGCGTTCACCATCGGCAATCTGTTCTGCGGATTCCTCGCCCTGCACTATGCCTTCAACGGCAACTACGTGCCCGCCGCTTGGCTCATCTTCTTGGGCGCGGTATTCGACAAAATGGACGGCCAACTCGCCCGGGTCATGGGGCGCGATTCCCAGTTTGGCCTCCAGTTCGATTCCATCGTCGATGTCTGCACCTTTGGCATCGTGCCCGCGGCCATCATCTATCAGGCCCACCTGCCAACCGGCTGGGGACTGGCGCTGGCTTTTGTGTTCCTGCTCTGCGGTGCTATGCGTCTCGCCCGCTTTAATACGCTCAGTCTCGACGGCGAGCGCGGCGAATTTTACATGGGCTTGGCCATTCCCACGGCTGCGGTCTGTCTCACCCAATACGTGGTCTTTGTCAAAGCGTGGCCCATTCCCCACGCCACGCCGCTGGCCGTGCTGCTGATTTTAGTACTGTCCTTGCTGATGGTTAGTCGGCTCGATTACGACAGTGTTCCCAATTTCCGTGGCACTTCCCTCAGCGACCGCTTCAAACAGCTTTACTTCGTCACCACGGTCGGGCTGACCATTTACGACGGCATCTTTTTCTTTCCCATGACCCTCGTGTACATCTTCTCCGGGCCCATTCGCTGGATCTTCCGGCTCGTACACGGCGACGTCACGCAACACGCCTGAGTTTCTATGCTGCGCGACAAACCCTTCAGCCACCTCATCCTCATCCTCTTCACCACGATGATTGGTGCCAATATCCTCGGTGAAATGCTGAGGTTTATCCTCATGGTCGCGGTCGGCCCCGATACCATTGTCGAACTTGCGCTCTTGCGCTACGTGGAGTATTCCATCGGGCCGCACATGTTTAACCTCATCATCCTGTCCTTTTCGTTTGAGCTGGCGCTAAAGTTCAACCTAATCACTATGTTGGGACTCTGCGTCGGCTGGTACTACTTCCGCCACAGCTATTGAACACATCTTTCGGGAGCTAGAGCCATGTTCGGTATGGGCCACTGGGAAATACTTATCATCTTCGTCGTCATTCTGCTCATCTTCGGTGCTAAGCGCATCCCCGAGATGGCGCAGGGCTTGGGCAAGGGCATCCGCGAGTTTCGCACCGCCATGCGCGACGTGCAGGACGAAATCGAGGCCCCAAAGCAACCTACTCAGCCTACGGCCCCACCGGCTCAAACTGAGCCTCAGTCCAAGGACAAGGACCAAGCCGAGATCGAGCCCCGGTCCAAAGACAAGGATCAAGCCGCCTCCTAACTCATGGCGCTCAACCAAGCCACTGCCCACGAACTCAGTGCCCGCCTGCAACAAGGGGAAATTACCGCTCGTCAGCTAGTCGAGGCCGCGCTCGACCGCATCGGCGCAATCGACGGTCAGCTCAACGCCTTCATCAGCGTAGATCCAGAAGGTGCCCTAGCACGCGCCGACGACATCGACCAGCGGCGCGCGGCAGGCGCAGCTTTGGGGCCTTTGGCGGGCATTCCCTTGGCCCTCAAGGACGTCCTCTGCGTGCGCGGCGGCCGCACCACCTGTGGCTCGAAAATCCTCGAACACTTCATCGCTCCCTACGACGCCACAGCCGTCGAGCGGTTGCGTGCCGCCGACGCCGTCTTCATCGGCAAAACCAACATGGACGAATTCGCCATGGGCTCGTCCTGCGAAAACTCCTATTTCGGCCCCACCTTAAACCCCCGCGACCCCGAGCGAGTGCCGGGTGGCTCCAGCGGCGGTTCAGCCGCGGCAGTAGCTGCCGACGAGGCCATCCTCGCCCTCGGCTCAGACACCGGCGGCTCGGTGCGCCAACCGGCCAGCTACTGCGGCGTCGTGGGCCTCAAGCCCACTTACGGCCGCGTCTCGCGCTACGGACTCATAGCCTACGCTTCTTCGCTCGACCAAATCGGCCCCGTAACCAAAGATGTCGAAGACGCTGCCCTGCTGCTCCAAGCCATCGCCGGGCACGACCCCCGCGACTCGACTTCCAGCACCGCGCCCGTGCCGGACTATCGGGCCGCGCTGCAAGGGGACGTCCGCGGCCTGAAAGTGGGCTTGGCACGCGAACACTTTCCCGCCGCCCTCGACGCAGAAATAGCCGCCGCGGCCCAAGATGCAGCCAACGCCCTTGCGGATGCAGGGGCCGAACTGGTGGATGTCGAGCTACCTGTAGCCGGCCACCCCGAATACTGCATCAGTACCTATTACATCATCGCCATGGCCGAGGCATCGGCCAATCTCGCGCGCTACGACGGCGTCAAATACGGCTATCGCGCCGAGGGCAGCACGGACCTGCAAGAGATGTATTTGCACACGCGCAGCGAGGGCTTTGGCACCGAAGTAAAGCGCCGCATCATGCTCGGGGCCTACGCCCTGAGTGCTGGCTACTACGACGCGTATTACCGCAAGGCCCAGCAGGTTCGCACCCTAATCCGCGAAGACTTTGCCCGCGCTTTTGAGTCCTGCGACGTGCTGATCTCGCCCGTGGCCCCAACCGTCGCCTTCCGCCTCGGCGAACAGCTCGACGACCCCTTGCAGATGTACCTCAACGACATCTACACGGCCTCGGTCAACCTCGCCGGGATTCCGGCCATATCCGTGCCCTTTGCCCACAGCCGTAGCGACTTGCCCATTGGCGTGCAACTATTGGCCCCACCCCTCGAAGAGGCTCGTTTGCTGCGCACAGCCCATGCCCTCGAACGGGCAGCCGCCTGAGATTTACAAGGTGGTCCGCAGATGGCAGAATAGGATGTACAAGACAATCCATCGCTCGAACCGTTCAAAATTGCTAGTAAATACTGGAGATTAAGCTATGAGATACTGTGCCCTTGCCGCCTGCATCCTACTTTCGACCTTGACGCCCGCTAGTGCGATCAACCCCAACGCCGGCACCACGGGTTTCAACTTTCTCAAGATCGGCGTCGGCACCCGCGCGGCTGCACTCGGCGGGGCCTACGCGGCCGTGTCCGGCAACATCGAAGCCTCGGCTTGGAATCCCGCCGGACTTTTCGGCTTGAGCGAGCGCACGGCCGCGCTCGCCTACAACAGCTATTTCGTCGATTCCCAAGCCGGCTTCGCCTCCATCGCCGCCCCCAAGGGATCGCGCGTCCACGCCCTAAGCGTCCACTACGTATCCTACGGCGACTTGTGGCATACCGATGCAGAAGGGCGCGATTTAGGGACCTTCTCGGCAACCGACCTCGCCGCTTATCTGTCCATCGCCCAACAGCTCGGGCCAGACTGGCTAGCCCTTGGTGCCAATCTAAAAGCCGTCTATTCAAACATCGCCGAGTTTTCTTCCGACGCTTATCTCGCCGATCTGGGCCTCCTCATCCGCGCCCCGATCGAGGGCACCACGCTCGGCGCGGCAATCGCCAATCTCGGTTTCGTCCGCTCAGGCTACACCGAGGGCTTCAAGGACTCGCTGCCGGTCCACATCCGCCTAGGCATGGCCCATCACCTCGCGCACATGCCCGTGCCCGTGCTCTTGGTGGCCGATTTCAACTTGCCCAACGACAACGACTCCTACCTAGCCTTCGGCCTTGAGGTCGAACTCGTCGGCGGCCTCTATGTCCGACCCGGTTACACCACCCAACAGACCGGCAGCCAAGACGAAGAGCCGCTGGGCCTGAGCGCCGGGGCCGGCCTAATCATGGACCGCTACGCAATCGATTACGCGTACTCGTCCTCTCCCGACTTAGGCCAAGTCCATCGGGCCTCGATCATCGGCACCTTTTAAAACGCGCCATGCCCGGCCTCAGCTCGGAGCAACTCGCATTCTTCCACGCCGAAGGCTACGTCCACGTGCCCGACGCCTTGGCCCCCGCAGACCTAGATCCAGTCCAAGCGGAACTAGAGGAAATCGTCGATCAAGCGGCCCAACGCCTGCTGGCCGCTGGCAAAGTAGAACGCGACTATGCAGAGCTACCTTTTGCCAAGCGCCTGATTCCCCTCGCCAAAGCCGACGCCAGCGCCACAGCCGGTATCAACTTCCCCGCCAATCTGGGGCCTAACATTTTCGCCTTTTTGCACAACTCACGGCTGCTCGATCTGATCGAATCCTTGGTCGGCCCGGAAATCTACGCCAACTCCTGCCAGCACATCCGCGCCAAAGTCCCAGCCAGCGACGAGTACGCCGGCAACTTCTCGCAAAACGAATGGGCGCGCTCCACCGCTTGGCACCAAGACCTCGGCGTGTTGCTGCCCGAAGCCGACGACACGCTCATCGTCACCACCTGGATTCCTCTCGTCGATGCCAACGAAGAAAACGGCACCTTGATGATCTATCCCCGCTGCCACCAAGAGCCGCTGCGCCAGCACGTGCGCCCACCCGCCGACCAAGGCGGCAGCTTCACCGTCGCTCCCGAAGAACTTCCACCCTGGGATCCGGTCACCATCCCCGTCCAACGCGGCGGCCTGCTCGCCATCCACTGCCGCACCCCGCACGGCAGCCAACCCAACTGCTCGGACGCAATCCGCTGGAGCATGGACCTGCGCTGGAACGACGCCCGCAAGCCCAATGGCCGTCCTCACCTACCCGGCCTCCTCGTCCGCAGCCAAGAGCATCCCGAACTGGTGGTCCACGACCGCCAAGAGTGGCTGACGGCGTGGAAATTCGCCCGCATCTCCAGTCGCGGTGCTCGCACCTATCGCTGGGTCTGAGAATTACAACCCCGCAGTGATAGAAGCGTTACCCTCCGACTGCGCCGCTGTGTCCCAAAGGGGCCATTGTCGCTAGGCGTGGCAAAGCGCTACCTTCGCGTAACTACCTGTTTCTAAATAAATAACAGAATAGCCAACAGATTGGCCCGCTCTTTGCTTAAGCAAGGGCATGGCCCATCTCCTGCTCCTCGTCCTCCTGCTTGGGTTCGCGTCCCTCGCCGAAGCCTCGGTCGTCATCAGCGAAGTGCTCGCCGACCCGCCTTCCGGCCTTGCTGGCGACGCCAACCAAGACGGCCAGCGACACACATATCAAGACGAATTCATCGAACTCTACAACGCCGGTTCAGCACCCGTCGATATAAGCGGTTGGCGCTTAGGCGACAGCAGCCCATCGTCGGATAGCTTTTTCCAGTTCCCAGCCAACACCGTCATCGAACCCGGCGCGTACGTCGTCCTCTTCGGCGGCGGCAATCCAACGGGATTCACCACCCCCGTCTATACCGACGACGGCAAAATTGGTGGCAACGGACTGACCGGCAAGGGCGAGGACATCCACCTAATCGACGACACCGGCGATACGGTCGCCGTCATCTCGCATACCCCTTGGCCCAGCAAACAGTCCCTCGTCCGCCATCCACCCGACGGCGACGAGTTGGTCCCGCACAAAACCGCCTCGACCATCAAGGCCCTCTTCTCCCCCGGCAGCAACCACATCATCCCCAAACCGGACTACCCCCTCTTCATCAGCGAAGTACTCGCCGATCCGCCGTTGGGCCTTGACGGCGATGCCAACCAAGACGGTCGGCGCGATACGTACGAAGACGAATTTATCGAACTCTACAACTTCGGCTCAGCGCCCATCTCCTTGGCCGGCTGGCGGCTGGGCGACAGCCGGCCGCTAAAGGACCACTTCCAATTCCCGGCCGACGCGGTCATCGAACCCGGCGCGTACGTCGTCCTCTTCGGCGGCGGCACTCCGTCGGGATTCACCACCCCCGTCTATACCGACGACGGAAAAATCGGCAACGGACTAACCGGCACAGGCGAGGAGATTCGCTTGACCGACAACATCGGCCACGAGATCGACGTCGTCTTGCACGACGATTGGCCGACCAAACAGTCCCTCGTCCGCCATCCACCCGACGGCGACGAATGGATCGCGCACAAAACCGTCTCGACGATCAAGGCCCTGTTCTCCCCCGGCCAAACCTACATCATCCCCAAACCCGACTACCCCCTCTTCATCAGCGAAGTACTCGCCGACCCGCCTTCCGGCCTTGCTGGCGACGCCAATCGAGACGGACGGCGCGACACGTACGAAGACGAATTTATCGAACTCTACAACGCCGGATCAGAACCTATCTCCTTGGCCGGTTGGAAGTTGGGCGACAGCACATCGCTCAAGAATCACTTCCAATTCCCGGCCGACGCGGTCATTGAACCCGGCTCGTACATCGTCCTCTTTGGCGGCGGCAATCCGTCGGGATTTTCCGTCCCCGTCTATACCGACGACGGAAAAATCGGCAACGGACTGACCGGCAAGGGCGAGGACATTCGCCTGCTCGACAACATCGGCCACGAGATCGACGTCATCTCGCATACCCCTTGGCCTGGCAAACAATCCCTCGTCCGCAATCCGTCTGACGGCGGCCCCTTTGTCCCGCACAAAACCGTCTCGACGATCAAGGCCCTGTTCTCCCCCGGCCAAACCCACATCATCCCCAAACCGGACTATCCCCTCTTCATCAGCGAAGTGCTCGCCGACCCGCCTACGGGCGCAGCCGGCGACGCCAATCGAGACGGGCGGCGCGACGGGTATGAGGATGATTTCATCGAACTCTACAACGCCGGCTCGGAGTCCATCTCCTTGGCCGGCTGGCGGCTGGGCGACAGCACGGCACTGAAGAATTTCTTCCAATTCCCGGCCGACGCGGTCATCGCCCCGCACTCGTACATCGTCCTCTTCGGCGGCGGCAATCCGTCGGGATTCACCACCCCGGTCTATATCGACGACGGAAAAATTGGCAACGGTCTGACCAGCAGCGGTGAGGACATTCGCCTGATCGACAACATCGGCCACGAGATCGACGTCGTTTCGCACGACGATTGGCCCAAAGACCAGTCTATTGTCCGCAATCCACCCGACGGCGGCCCCTTCGTCCCGCACAAGACCGCCTCGCCAGTCGAATTGCCCTTTTCCCCCGGCCACGCCTCAACCACGCGGCCCCTCTTGACCTATCCCCTCTTCATCAGCGAAGTGCTCGCCGACCCGCCAGAGGGAGCGGCGGGCGACGCCAACCTAGATGGTCAGTACGACCCACATGAAGACGAGTTCATCGAACTCTACAACGCTGGCTCACGTCCCATTTCCCTAGCCGGTTGGCGGTTAGGGGACGCAGGCTCCCTAAGCGATTACTTCCGCTTCCCTGCCGACGCCGTCATTGAACCTAACTCATACGTCGTCCTCTTCGGCGGCGGCCGCCCGTCGGAATTCACTACCCCCGTCTATACCGACGATGGAACCATCGGCGATGGCCTAACCGACACCGGCGAGTCCATCCACCTGATCAACGACTATGGCAATGAGGCCGCCTTCCTCTACCAATCCACTTGGCCCGACGACCAATCCCTCGTCCGCACCCCTTCCGACGGCACCACCTTTGCCCCACACAAAACCGCCTCGCCGACCGAGGCCCCCTTCTCTCCCGGACACACCCCGGAAACGCGGCCCTTCTTAAATTACCATCTCTTCATCAGCGAAGTGCTCGCCGACCCGCCAGAGGGATCGGCGGGCGATGCCAACCGCGATGGTCGGTACGACCCACATAAAGACGAGTTCATCGAACTCTACAACGCCGGATCACGTCCCATTTCTCTAGCCGGTTGGCGGTTAGGTGACGCAGGCCCTCTCAGCGATTACTTCCGCTTCCCACGCGACGCCGTCATTGAACCTAACTCATACGTCGTCCTCTTCGGCGGCGGCCGTCCGTCGGGGTTTACCGTCCCCGTCTATACCGACGATGGAACCATCGGCGATGGCCTAACCGACACCGGCGAGTCCATCCACCTGATCAACGACTATGGCAATGAGGCCGCCTTCCTCTACCAATCCATTTGGCCCGACGACCAATCCCTCGTCCGCACCCCACCCGACGGCGGCCCCTTTGTCCCACACAAAACCGCCTCGCCGACCGAGGCCCCCTTCTCACCCGGACACGCCCCAGATGACCAACCGGAAACGCCCGAAGAACCGGAAACGCCCGCACCCGAAACGCCATCCGAACCTACACCCACCTACGCCCTCTTCATCAGCGAAGTGCTCGCCGACCCCCCTTCGGGTGCAGTCGGCGACGCCAACCAAGACGGCCAACGCGACGGGTATGAAGACGAATTCATCGAACTCTACAATGCCGATACCAAGCCCATCTCCCTAGCTGGCTGGCGATTGGGCGACAACACATCGCCGGACACTCACTTCCGCTTCCCTGCCAACGCCGTCATTGAACCCGGCTCATACGTCGTCCTCTTTGGCGGCGGCAACCCGTCGGGATTCACCGTCCCCGTCTATACTGATGACGGACGCATCGGCAACGGACTGACCAACAAAGGCGAGGACATCCAACTGACCGATGACGCAGGTAATACGGTCGAGGTCGTCTCGCACGGCACTTGGCCCAAAGACCAGTCTATCGTCCGCACCCCACCCGATGGCGAAGCCTTTGTCGCGCACAAAACCGCCGCGCCGACCGAGGCCCCCTTCTCTCCCGGACGCGCCCCAGATGACGAACTAGAAACGCCGGAAGTACCGGAAACACCCGAACCCGAAACGCCATCCGCACCTATAGCTACCTATGCTCTCTTCATCAGCGAAGTGCTCGCCGACCCACCTTCCAATGCAGCCGGCGACGCCAACCAAGACGGCCAACGCGACGGGTATGAAGACGAGTTCATTGAACTCTACAACGCCGATTCAACGTCCGTTGATATAAGCGGCTGGCGCTTGGGCGACAGCACGTCGCCGGACACTCACTTCCAATTCCCGCCCGACGCGGTCATTGCACCCGGTTCGTACATCGTCCTCTTCGGTGGCGGCAACCCGTCGGGATTTACTGTCCCCGTCTATACTGACGACGGGCGCATCGGCAACGGGCTGACCAACAGCGGCGAGGACATCCAACTGACCGATGACGCCGGCAATGCAATCGAGGTCGTCTCATACGACGATTGGCCCAAAGACCAATCCCTCGTCCGCACCCTCCCCGACAGCGGAGCCTTTGTCGCGCACAAAACCGTCTCGCCGACCGAGGCCCCTTTCTCACCTGGACGCGCCCCAGAAACACAGCCTGAAACACCCGAAGTGCCTAAAGTGCTATTTGCAGAAATGCCCCAAATGCCACCCGAACCTATACCCAGCCCTCCCGTGCTCCAATCCCTGCGTCCGGCCCAGTTTGAGTTCAATCTAGTCCGCGGCGAGCACCGCTCGCTCCGCCTCCTCGGCCAGTACTCGGACGGCAGCAAACATCCCATAGACATCCCCTCCACTTGGACCTCATCCGATTCCACAATCGCCGCGGTGCGCCCCAACGACACCTTGGCTGCCATCGACATCGGCACCTGCCAGATCTCCGTCCAACTCGACAGTTTCACCGTCCACCCCAACGTGCTCAATGTGGAGGTTCGCCTCCCACTTGCTGATGCCGTGCGCTTCTCTCCGCCGTGGAACGAGGCCGCCCTACCTTTAGCCAAACCCCAAGCCTTTATCATCCGCACCGCGCAACCGCACCGCCATGCGTACTACTGGTCGCTAAATGACCGCCGCTTGCCCGTAATGGCCCCCCAGTACATCCACACTCCCACTGGGCGGCAAACCGACACCGTCCACGTCGCTATCTCCCGCGGTACAGAACGCATCGCACGCACATGGATCATCCATCCGCTAGCCGCCAAACTCCCGGCTTACTCCTTCCAAGTCTGGCCCAACCCCTTCAACACAACTATCCACCTCCGCTTCGACCTCAGCCAAGCCGCCTCCGTTCACGTGGCTATCTACAACGTCCAAGGCCAACGGATGCACACACTCGTGGACGCGCCGCTCCACGCTGGCGCACACCAGATGCGATGGGATGGCCGCGACGAACGCGGCCATTTAGCCGCCACCGGTCTGTACTTCGCCCGTTTCCTCATTGAACATAGTCCCCCGCGCTATGCCAAGCTCATCCTCCTGCGCTGAGACAAAAAAGCCCGAGGATCAGGACGTGCGAAAAACGCCGCAACTCTCAAGGTGAGTTGGGGTGCTTTTCGTTGTTGTATTCGTCTTCAAAAAAATCACCAAAAGTCCTCTATATATAGCAGTCCTAAATGATTTGAAAGCATGCGTTCATCAGCCCGGTCTCTTTTACCTATGCGTCATTCCCGCGCAAGCGGGAATCCAGTCTTGAATGATTTAGGGTTGCTATATCATCCGCACCCTCGGCGACTAGTGGGCACGGCGGCTGAGGACGCCTGCGGTCCACGCCGACCCGATGCCTTAGCGTCCTATTCCTACTATATTCAAGGCATCCACTCGTTCGAGGAGCCGCCATGCCTGCATCCTACCCTCGCATTCCCTACGGCTGGGCCGATTTCCGCGCCATCCGCCTAGAAAACCGCCTCTACGTCGATAAAACCCGCTTCATCCACACCCTCGAAGAGGAACGCTACGCCTTTCTAATTCGCCCCCGTCGCATGGGCAAGTCCTGTTGGGTGTCCCTGCTGGAAAACTACTACGACCGCAACCGAGCCGACGAATTCGAGGCCCTCTTCGGCGGCACCTACTTGGGGCGGCAGCCGACCGAAAACCGCCATCGCTACGTCGTGCTGCGCTTTGACTTTTCGATGTTTGACGACACTTTGGAAACCTTGTGGGAGCGCTTTGAGACGTACTGCCACCTAGAACTCAACCACGCCCTAAGACGCAATCGGGACCTGTTTCCCCAAGAAGCGAGACAGCACATCCTCTCGCCGCCCTCCATTGACGCCAAACTCGCCGCGCTCTTTCTGTATGCCGAAGACGAGGGTATTCCCCTGTACGTACTCATCGACGAGTACGACAACTTCGCCAACACGATACTGGCCTATCACGGCGAGGCCGCGTATCAGTCCTTCACCCACGGCGGCGGCTTCTACCGCAATTTCTTCGCCACCCTCAAGGCCGGAGCCGGGCGAAGTGGCGGCGGCTTGGAGCGCATATTCATCACCGGGGTGTCGCCCATCACCATGGACGACGTAACCAGTGGCTTCAACATCGGCAGCAACATCAGCTTGGAACTAAGGTTAGATCAGATGCTCGGCTTCACCGAGGCCGAGGTGCGGGAGTTGCTGGAGATGTACCGGGACTGTGGCGCGTTCGATCAGGATGTGGAGGCCGCGCTGGACGTGATGCGCGAGTGGTACAACGGCTATCGCTTCGCCAAGAGCACCGAGGACGACCTCTACAACACCGACATGGTGCTCTATTACCTAAAGGCTTCCATACCGAACCAACCCATGCCAGATCAGTTGATCGACACCAACGTGCGCATCGACTACGGCAAGCTGCGCCACCTGCTGACGGTCAATCGCCAACTCAACGGCAACTTCGACCTGCTGCGCCACATCATCGGCGAGCAGCAGGTCGATAGCGAAATCCAACTCAGCTTCCCCCTAGACCGGCTCGACCGGCGTGAAAACTTTCTGTCGCTGCTGCACTACTTCGGCCTGCTCAGCATCCGCGATGTGGCGCATGGTGTCCCCCGGTTGGGCATTCCCAATCAGACGGTCAAGCGGCTGATGTACGGCTACCTGCGCGATGCGTACGATGATGTGGGCGTGTTCTCGGTCGATGTGTACACCTTCTCCCGCCTCGTGCGCACGATGGGCTACGACGGCACTTGGTAGCCAGCCCTTGATTTTTTGCGCGATGCGCTCGCTGAACAAACTGGCATCCGCGATTACATGGACGGCGAGAAGGTCATTCACGGCTTTGTCGCCGCCCACTTCAGTATGGTGAACCACTTCTTGCTGCACTCGGAGTACGAGCTAAACAAGGACTACGCCGATCTGTATCTGGAGCCATTCGTCGCCCAGTATCCCGACTTGCGATACGGCTACGTGCTGGAGCTGAAGTATCTCAAGCGGCGCGAGCCTCTCGACGAGGCCCTGCTGGCGGCGACGCTGGGGGAGGCCGCGCAGCAGGTGCGCGGCTACCTAGCGGATTCGAGCTTGCAGCGCCGCTACCCGTCGGTGCGGCACATCGGCTTAGCGGTGGTGTTTCACGGTTGGGAGATGGTAGCCTACGAGGCCGTGGGCACCGAAGCGGAGGCGGAAGACTAGCCGGCGGTGAGCCGCGCTAATTTTCTTGCTCCCCCTTGTACCGCGCCTTATAATTCTCCGTCGATGCCCCGAACTTGGCACTCCCTATCAACTGACGGCTTCATCCGGGGTACGGCTAGAGGTGTTCAACTTGCATGGCACCGATTGTAGGACACGCCGACAGTCGAGATAGTAGTAGTGGTTCTAAAAAGGAGGGATAATGACCACGTTCTACCTCCGATACAACCTCATCCTGCTGACACTACTCTCGCTCCCATCCCTTGCCGCAGCCACCATCGTCATCAGCGAAGTACTCGCCGACCCGCCCGAGGGACAGGCTGGCGATGCCAACCGCGACGGTCAGTACGACCCACATGAAGACGAATTCATCGAACTCTACAACGCCGGCCGACGGCGCATCTCTTTAGCCGGCTGGCGCTTGGGCGACTCCGGCTCCCTCAGCAATTACTTTCGCTTCCCGGACGACGCCGTCATCGAACCCGGCTCGTACGTCGTCCTCTTCGGCGGAGGCAACCCTTTAGTATTCACCGTCCCCGTTTACACCGACGACGGAACCATCGGAGATGGACTAACCGACACCGGCGAAGCTATTCACCTGCTCAACAAGCGCGGCAGTGAGGTCGCATACCTCTATCAATCCATTTGGCCCGACGACCAATCCCTCGTCCGCAATGCAGGCGAGTATGTCCCGCACAAAACCGCCTCGCCTATCGAGGAACCCTTCTCACCCGGACACGGCCCCGAAACGCAGCCCGTCTTAAATTACCCTCTCTTCATCAGTGAAGTGCTCGCCGACCCGCCTGAAGGACTGGCCGGCGATGCCAACCGCGACGGGCAGTACGATCCGCACAAAGACGAGTTCATCGAACTCTACAACGCCGGTCCTATTCCCATCTCTTTAGCTGGCTGGCGCTTGGGTGGCTCAGGATCCCTACGCAATTATTTTCGCTTCCCACGCGATGCCATTATTGAACCCGGCTCCTATGTCGTCCTCTTCGGTGGCGGTCGTCCGTCGGGATTCACCGTCCCCGTCTATACCGACGATGGAACCATCGGCAACGGACTAACCGACACGGGTGAGTCTATCCACCTGATCGAAGATCATGGCAATGAGGCCGCGTTCCTCTTCCAATCTACTTGGCCCGACGACCAATCTCTCGTCCGTACGCCACCCGACAGCAGCGCACTGGTCCCACACAAAACCGCCTCGCCGACCGAGGCTGCTTTCTCCCCTGGAGACGCCCCACAACCGCGGCCCGTCTTGACCTATCCTCTTTTCATCAGCGAAGTGCTCGCCGACCCTCCTGCGGGTATAGACGGTGACGCCAACCAAGACGGTCAACGCGACAAGTATGAAGACGAGTTCATCGAACTCTACAACGCCGGCCCAGATACCATCTCTTTAGCCGGCTGGCGGTTGGGTGATTCTAGACCCCTAATCGATTACTTCCGTTTCCCTCGCGATGCCGTCATTGGACCTAGCTCGTACGTCGTCCTCTTCGGCGGCGGTAGCCCAACGGGATTCACCGTCCCCGTCTATACCGACGATGGAACCATCGGCAATGGACTAACCGATACTAGCGAAGTCATCTACCTAATCGACAGAATCGGCAGTATAGTCGACAGCGTCTCCCAATCTACTTGGCCCGACGCCCAGTCTATCGTCCGCGCTTCCATGGAAGACAGCACATTTGTCCCGCATACAACCGCCTCGCCGACTCAGGCGCTCTTCTCACCCGGACGCGCCATAGAAGCGCCTTCCGAATCAGCTTCCAAAGCCCCTGCAACTCCCTCGCTTCAAGTGTGGCCCAACCCCTTCAACACCACCACCCACCTCCGCTTCCGACTCGACCAAGCCGCCTCCGTTCACATAGCTATCTACAACATCCAAGGCCAGCTTGTGCGCACACTAGTGAACGCGCCGCTCCACGCTGGCATACACCAGATGCAATGGGATGGCCGCGACGGACGCGGCCATTCGGCGGCCACCGGTCCGTACTTCATCCGCTTCCGCATCGGACACGCTCCCCCGCGCTACGCCAAGCTCCTCCTCCTCCGCTAAAAAAAGCCCCATCTCCACAAAGGGAGACAGGGCTTCCATCAGCGCGACTTGAGCAGGCGTCAGTTTTGATAGGCGTGCTTAAACTCGTGTAACAAGGTCCGCATCTTCTCCACCTGCTCCACATCTACCGTCTGCTTGCACTTCATGGCCCCCCGGAGCATCTTGTGCAAAAGCACCAGCTTCTCGGTATATGCGTCCCTTCCCTCGTCTCCATCTTCCACCGCCTTGAGCCGCTGCGTCATAAAATACTGGGTGACGACGTGCTGGATTCTGTTGGCGTGCTCTTCCTTGTTGGCCACCCAGCGCGCTAGCTGATTCGCGCTTTGGGCATCGCTTTGACCTGCCAACGCTGCGATCTGGGTCATGGCCTTCTCAATCGTCGTCAAATCTTCCGCAATTGCGGCAAAACGCGCCTCGTCTCCATAAACACCGCAGGGGATTTCACAGTGCGCCAACAGCGGCGCGGCTGAAGCCAAAAGACAACCGGCGAGCAGGAGCATCAATTTTCCGTTTTTCACAAGGGCCTCCTTGACAAAATGGTTTGTGGATATGGGCAAGGCAGTATAGGGCGATTTCGGCGGCTGGGCAATTTTGCGACCAGCCCTAATCGCGCCAAGTGCGCGAGTCCGCGCGGATGAGCCAGCGGTTGATCTCACCGTCCGCGTCCAAATCGACGGCTTCCTCTAGCTGCGCCTCAAACTGGTGGTCAGTCACTTGGATGACCGGCGGCCAGCTAAAGTGCTGCAAGACCCGCGCTTCCATGCCAAGCGAGTCCAGGCTAGACGCATAGTAGCCGCGCTCGCGGCGAAACCTCTGTTGGCGGTAGTAAATCCCGCGCAAAACGCGCTTGGCCTCCTCGGCGGCTGCCGGGCGAAAGGGCACCTTTTGCCGCCCGACGACCTCAGCGGCAAATTGCACGAACCCCCATTTTTCCGGGTAGTGCATATTAATCAGCCCTTGCGGCGACCAAACCCAGTTGTCCGGGCTGCGGCCCTCTATTTTGACGTACTTGCCCACGTCGGTGGCCAAGGCCCATTGCACGCGCGAAAAATTGATCCGCCATTGATCGCCATCCATAGGCGGCACCTTTTTGTGCGTGGCCTCGGCCAGTACGGCCCACGGGAAAGCCATCTCCACCGACCACCCCTGGTCCTCGTCAGTGGGATCGTTAATGCTGCCCCACACCCGCACAGCCGTTTGCAGACCGGCGATGTCCCAAGCACTGATGTAGGGGCCACCGTCGCGGTAGGGCTTGATCATCAACAAATCCCACTCCGTGCCGAGGGCATTGATCTCAAACTCGTAGTATTGGTGCGTATCGCCGTCTGGATCAATAAAGACCTCAAAGTCGTTTTCTTGGTAGATCGTCGCGTCGCGCAGTTCAATGGTAGCCCACACGTGCGGCTCCTCCAAATCAGCGGCGATGTATAGATACTCGTCGTCCCACAGCATCTTGGCCCGCGTCTGCAGGCGCGGTACGGGCCGGCGCTCGCCCTCAATATCGACAAAAGGCTCGGTCCAATCCGCCCGCTGCCAAGACGGCTCGTCGAGATTGCCGTCAATGTCGATAGCTCCAGCCGTGCGATGCGCCACATAACTTCGCGGCTCAATGCTCTCTACGTACTCGATGTCGAAGCGCGGTTGCCCCTCGGCGACAGAGGCTAGCAAGGCCGCGCCGAACACAGCCCAGTGCAACATGGCTCCTCCTTTGTTCGTACCCCAAATCTGACACCATTGCATCAATATATCACTTTGTGCTACTTTTTAAATGTTACAATATCAACAATTCACCTCAAAACAGACTCACGCCATGACCGACAAAATGACCCTCTACAAGAGTGGCATGAGCAAATTCGTCCAACAAGACTTCGCCGGTGCCTTGGACGACTTAGCCCAAGCCATCGCCCTCGATCCGCAATTTGCCGATGCCTACCAAGCTATGGCGCATTGCCACGAGAAGTTAGGCGACCTCGACCAAGCGCTCAGCGCAGCGCAAAAGGCCGCTGAGCACGACCCCGACGACTTCCTCGTCCACACTAGCCTCTCCATGTTCTACCAGCGCAAAGGCATGATTGCCGAGGCCGAACGGGAAAAGGCCATCGCCGCCAAGCTGCAAATGGAAAATCCACTGTAAGCTCGTGCAACTCGGCCCCCACCAGCTCAATCCCTTCAAGGAAGATATGCCCATCCTCACCCTAGCCCCAATGGCCGGGGTAAGCAACTGGGTCTTTCGCCTTATCTGCGCGCGTCTCGGGGCGCAGTTGGTCGGGGTTGAATTCATCAACTGCCGCGCCATCGGCATCCGCTCGCGCAAGAGCTTGCAGATGCTCGATTTTTCCGACGCGCCCATCTACGCCGACACCGGCATCTCGCTGCTGGCCGCGCAAATCTACGGCAACGACATCGACCTGATCGCCAATGGAGCGCGGGAATTCGAGCGGCGCGGCGCGCAGGTGGTAGACATCAACTTCGGATGTTCCGTACCCAAGATCGTCGCCAAAGGCTGCGGCGCAGCTTATTTGCGCGATCTCGATCGGCTCTATCAAGCCGTCGAGCGCACGGTCAAAGCCGTCTCGGTTCCGGTCATCGTCAAGACGCGCCTAGGGTGGGACGAGGAGGAGATCAATATCCTCGAAGTGGTGCGCCGCTGCGAGGACGCCGGTGCCCAAGCAGTGGCCATCCACGCCCGCACCGTCGTGCAAAAATACAAGGGCCGGGCCAACTGGCATTGGATCGGCCGCGCCGTCGAAGCCTCCTCCCTACCCATCATCGGCAACGGCGACGTGCTCACCCTCGACGACGCCCGTCTCATGCAGCGGGAAACAGGCTGTGCTGCGGTCATGGTCGGGCGGGCGGCCCTAGCCAATCCCTGGCTCTTTTCCGGTCGCAGCGGCGCGACCCTCTCAGAGCGCATCGACTTAGCACTGGAGCAACTACGCCTGATGGCCGCATACAAAGGCGAGCGCGCCGGCGTCCGCGAGACGCGCAAGCACCTCGCCCTCTACTTCAAAAGCCTGCCCCGCGCCTCCGAGTTGCGCCGCCGCCTACTGACAACCGCTTCTTTGGCCGAGTTAGCCGATCTGCTCGCCGCATGGAAAGAGCCAGCCGCCGCAGAAGCCGACCTAACCCTGTCGGCAGCCGAAGCCGAGGCGCTGGCGTGGGGCGGGAACGGGTAATAAGCGAAAGGAACATGCCATGACGGAACATGCCTCGCCAAAAGTCAAAGACGTTATCGAAGAGACCTTGATAGAACGATGCGGTGATGTGTTTGAACTGATTGCAGTAAGACCAGATTTCGATCAATACGGCGACGAGATTCTCGTTATCAAAGCTATCTTCAACGCGGACCGCCTCGGTGCTAAGCGAACCTCCGGCCTGATACGTCACCTGCGCCCCAAGCTGGCGGAGGTAGGTACAGAAGCGTTCCCGGTTATCTCGTTTATCGCCAAATCCGAACTGCGGGACCGCGACCTTGAAGCCCTCCGATCTTATTGAGACGGCGAGAGACTTGACGCGAGCCAAAAGCGGCAAGCCGAGCCACAGAAGCCGACCTCACCCTGTCGGCAGCCGAAATCCTCGCGTGGGGAGATAATGGATAATAGGTCCGTTTATTCTCTATCCTGAAGCTCTACACCATCGCCCGCATCCGAGAAGTTGGTTATTGCGACTTCGCCCTCCGGAAATTCGGCGACAATTTTCAGCCGTCCGCCTAGTGCCTCGATGTAGGAGCGAAGAGTCGAGACATACATGTCTGTCCGCCGTTCCATCTTGGCGATGGCGGGTTGGTTCACCGCCAAGGTCTCGCTCAGTGCCTTCTGGGTCATAACCTGTGCCTGCCGTAGCTCGTGCAGCGGCATGGCGGCCCGCAACTCGGCCTTTTTCGCCTCAATGCGCTGACGGCGCTCCGGCGTGAAGTCTTTGGTCAACTCATTAAAGGGACGGCGACCGCTCATGGGATCAATCCTTCCTTTTGCAAGGTTTCAAGATGCTCATCGTAAAGTTTATCAGCCATCATCACGTACTGATCGTAAAACCGGTCATTGCCTGTCTTGTCGCCCCCGCTCAATAAGATTGCTACTCGTCTCGGATCAAAGGCATAGAAGACGCGGATCGGCCTACCGCCGCTTTGCACCCTAAGTTCGCGCATATGTCCGTAACGTGAATTCTGAATACCCGATGAATAAGGATGCGGCAGGTGAGGGCCGTGCTCCAAGAGCAGCTCAACTATGGCGGTAATATCGTCCTGCTCGCTCTCTGAAAGTCCATCCCACCATTCGCCAAATTCGTTCGTATATTCAGCATTCCAAGTCATTTCAACAATCAATATATTCCATCAAAGGAATATATGCAACAAGATGTGAACCAGAGGTGGACGAATGATCAAAGTAGTGAGTTGGAACATTGCCAAGCGCGAGAAACCATGGAGGGAACTCGTAGGGATGGATGCGGATGTGGCGCTGGTGCAGGAGGCGGGAAGCCCACCCGGTGACTTGATAGATTTGGTTGATTACGAGGACGGAGTGTTTTGGGACCGGCATTTGTACGACCGCTGGCCGCTAGTCTTGAAGTTATCCGATCGCGTCGAGGTTGAGTGGTTTAAGCAGGTTGCACCGATCTGCGACCTCGGGTCAGACGCGATTGGTGTCAGCGGCATCGGCACAATTGCCGCCGCCAAAGTGGTGCCGGTCGCTCGCCATGACAAGGCGTTCATCGCAGTCTCGATGTACGCACGTTGGCTAAGGCCTCATCCATCGGTCAGGACGAACTGGAGCGTCGGGTACGCCGACGCCTCGGCACATCGAGTCATCTCGGACCTGTCGGCGTTCATCGGTAGCCGCGACCCATCGACGCATCGCATCTTGGCAGCGGGCGATCTGAACATGATTTATGGCGCGATAGGCCACAAGCTATCCCTGCCTGAACGCGAGCGCACGGTATGGGATAGGTTTCAGGCACTAGGACTTGAGTTTATAGGACCACAGTGGCCAGATGCCTGTAGGCAGGCGAGTTCTCAGCCGACAGACGTGCCGAGCGATACCAAAAACGTGCCGACGTTCTACTCCCCGGGCGGATCGCCGGAAACCGCCGTGAATCAATTGGACTACGCGTTCGCGTCCCGCGGCTTCCACGAGAATGTGAAAGTACGCGCGCTCAACGAGGCCGATAACGATAATTGGGGATCAAGCGACCACTGCCGCTTACTGATCGAGATTGACTGTGGCTAATTGCCCCAGCGAATAGCGCCGCTGGTTTTTATGGATACATTAGATCACGGATATATTCACGGCAATTTAGCTCTAAGGCATCTAAAGAAATGAAAATCAAATCCATCGACTTAGTCCGCATCCAACGCCCCGACGGCCCTTCGCTCCGCGCCCGTTCCCAAGCCGGCTCGACGCTCTCCGCTTCGACGGCCCCTGCCCAACAGAGCCAACCCCGCCGCAAGGCTTGGCCCACCGAAATCGAAGTAGCCAACCCGATGTCGCGCTTCCCGCGCTTCAAGCCCCGGCGTCAACTCTACGGTGCCCGACAATGGCCCGGCTTCGCAGTCAAAGTCACAGCCGAGGACGGCACTTGGGGCCTAGGCACGGCCGCAGGTCGGCCCACTGCCGCTGTAATCGAAGACGCTTTCACCCACATCCTCATAGGCGAGGACTGCTTGGCTATCGACAAACTGTGGGATATGATGTTCCGCGTCTCCAAACCCTTCGGCACCGTCGGTATCGCCACTGTTGCCATCAGCGCCGTGGATCTGGCGCTGTGGGATCTGGTCGGCAAGCTGCAACAAAAGCCCGTGTACCAACTCATCGGCGGCCCGGCCCGCGAGCGCATTTTCACCTACGCCACCGGCGACGACGTCGATTGGTACCGCGAGTTGGGTTTCAAAGCCTTCAAACTCCCCTGTCAGTACGGCCCAGCCGACGGCCTGTGGGGTCTAGACCAAAACGAGCGGCGGGTCGCCGAAGTCCGCGCACTAATCGGCGACGACTGCGAACTGATGCTCGACTGCTACATGGCCTTTGACGTCGAATACAGCGTCCGCCTAGCCGAACGCCTCAGACCCTACAAGTTGCGCTGGCTGGAGGAGTGCCTGATCCCCGAAGACATCAAAAGCCACATCAAACTCAAGGAATGCCTGCCCTGGCAAACACTGGCCAGCGGCGAACACTTCTACACGCATTACCCTTACCAACAGATGATCGAACACCGCGCCCTCGACGTGCTGCAACCCGACATTCACTGGGTCGGCGGGCTGACCGCCTGTATCAAAATCTGCCACATGGCCGAGGCCGCCGGCCTTGAAGTCTGCCTCCACGGCGGCGGGCGCGACCCCTATGGCCAGCACTTGACTTGGGCAATGTCCAACACGCCCTGGGGCGAATACTACATCGGCTCAGATCCGGGAATCTCACTGGAGGAAGTAGCCGAGCCAGGGGCGCTGGTGCCCAAAGACAGCTATCTGGAATTTGTGCCACGCGGACCGGGTTTCGACTTAGGGATCGAGGAGGATTGGCTAGTGCCATTTAGGGCCTAGGCCGCTTGTCCAGACGACCGATTTTGCGTATTTACTTCTATAGATCATAGATCGTCTGTCTTCCGCGAGTCCTGCCCATGCGCCGCATCTTTATCATCCTCTTTCCGCTTCTTCTACCCAGCGTTCTGTCGGCGCAAATAAGCACTTGGCAGCTCGGCGGCAGCGACGGCCTCGCATGGTCGGCGAGCGATTCAGTTCGCATCTTCATCGACTTCGATTCCGTTCCCGGAGCTATCCAGCCCATCTACCTGACTTCTGCCCAAACCGTCTTTTCGCACCTCGACAACTGGTCCCCGTGGAAATTTCCCCGCGAAATCGGCTACATTGATGGCCAGCGGCCCCGCGCTTGGAAGCATGGCTTGGGCGACTCGCGCACCGTACACAATGCCACGTACCTAGTCGATGGCGACAGCACCACCTACAACCCCCCGTCTTCGGACCTGCGAAACTTCGACTGGTTTACCTTTGACGTGGCGGTGCCCGTCCCGGCCACCCGCTTCGGCTTTTTCACGCCCCCGCGTGGGTTCCGCTCGGATGGCACCCCGCTGGCCGAAGATGCGGTCCCCGCCTTTGAAGTAAGCGTCGCCACCGAACCCGATCCCACATGGCACGGGCACAACAGCTACGCGCGCATCGGCCCACTCATCGCCGACGTCGCCGAAAATCTGTCCCCCACCGTGCAAATCGACCTACCTCGCCAATACGTCCGCTTCATCCGCTGGCGGCGCAACGAGTCCGTACTCGATCCGACCTTGGTCATCCAAGAAAATTCGCTGTCGGGTCAAGCGCGACCAGGCACCATCGGCGATTTTGAACTCTATGCCCACGGAGTCCCGCAGCGCGTGCTATATCTATCCAAAATCATCGACCTAGGCGCGGAAGTGAACTTCGGCCGACTGTTCTGGTCGGCGACCTCCATGCGGATGGTGAACAGCACCTTGGTCCCAGCCCCTGAAGCGGCTGTTGGGCTACGCGTCGAAGTGCGCACCGGCAGGGATCAAGACCCCAACATCTACCGCGAATTTGACGACAAGGGACGCGAAGTTGAAGTCTCGCGCCAGCGTTACGAGTTTGACCTCAAGGAGTCGCAAGGCTACGGCTACGTCGCCAGCGATCGGCCTGGAGTCCGCGCGTCCGTGGCCTATGATGAGGACCACTGGACCTTTTGGTCGCCCGCCTTCACCGCGTCTGGCCAGCCGCTCAACCTCCACAGCGGCTCCCATATCCAAGTCAAAATCACCCTCGACAGCGCGGATTTCGACGCCTTTACGCGCTTAGATTCGCTGTGGATCGAACAGGCACCGCTCCTTGCGCGCCAGATCGTCGGCGAAGTCGCCCGTCTCGACGACCCGCAACCGAGTGGTTTCACCGAAGTGGCCCTAGGGCAGGCGACGAGCTTTAGCTACGATATTCGCGCCGACTTTACTGCCTCCGAGTCGGGCTTCGACGCGCTGCGCATCCGCACTGGCAGCCGAGTCCACCTTCAGACGCTGGCAATGGGCGATCCCTTGGTGCCCGTCGAGCCGCGCCGGGTCGAGATCAACGACGACGAATTCCTCATCGAGTTGCCCGACCGGGTCCACGCCGCCAACAACGCGCCCATCCGCATCGAGTTCACGACCGATGTCTTCGTCTTCGCTACGACCTTTGAAGGCGAGGCCATCGACACAACTACCGAACGCCTACCCCAACCCATCCGGGGCGGCGATGCCACAGCCGCCGTATCGACCAACAGTCTGCGCGTGCTGAGTGCAAAGACCGGCCCCGTCAACGCAATCCAGAACCTGCGCTTTTCAACGCCGGTCTTGACCCCCAACGGCGACCGGGTAAACGATCTAGTCCAGGTTTCTTATTCCCTCTTCCGCCTACCTGCTAGCGTACCCGTCGAACTGCGGGCCTATTCCCTGGATGGCCGACAAGTCGCACACCTGTCGTTTGCGCCGCAGGCTGCCGGACCGCAGCACCTTCTCTGGGACGGACGCGACGCCCAAGGACAGCTCCTGCCACCCGGCCTCTACCTGCTCGAAGTAGGGCTACAATCCGACGAGATCAGCGAACGCCTGCTGCGCCCGCTGGGCATCGCCTACTAACTGATGTTACGCAGCCTTATGCAGCGTCTGTCGCTTGCGACCCCACCCTATCGAAGACCCCTGAGCTTGTCGAAGGGGTCGCTAAGGGCCTTTCTGGATGGTTGCGTAACGTCACTTACTAAAATGCGCTTTCTCGTTGCCTGTGCAGCTTGGCTCGCTTTGCCGACCGTTTCCGGCTGGGCCGAAATGCTGAGCTTCGACAGCGCAGAAAAATGGCAAAGCTGGACCATGCCTGCGGGGCTGGTACAGGTGGATGCAGAGGGCGTGCTGCGCCTGACCAAATACCGCAAGGAAGTGGACGCCATCCGCGACGCCCATCTCTTCACCCATTCCACCCAAAAACGCGGCGAAGTCGCAGGCGGAATCTGGCAGGCCGGCAGTGGAAGCGCGACAGCCACAAACGCCATCGACGGCGATCCCGCGACCTTCTGGCAACCCGACCCGGCTGACGAACTCAAAAATTGGTTCCTCGATATCGACTTGGGCCGCGCCGTACTCGCCCGCCACATCCGCCTGACCTTCCCCGACCAAGAGGGTGCCCGCCCGCTGCGGCAGTTCACCGTCTATAGCACCACCGGGGCGCGCATCCAAGCCACGGCTGACGTCTTCAAATACGATCCAGTCTATCGCACTACCCTGCCCAACCATGCCACTTCCCTGACCATTCCCCTCGAGTACCCGGCCGCCGATACCGTCCTGACGGTCGATCCAGCTATGGCCATTGATCGCACCTTTGAAAACCGCTACCAAGTGATTCAGTACATCAGTATCGTCGTCGAAGACCAGAGCTTAGATGCGGCGCTCGCCGAAGTCGAAGTGCTCACCGTGGGCGACAATATCAGCATTGGCACCGCCGAGCGCGGCACCTTCCTCAACGGCACGGTAGCCGCGGCCCCCAACAACCTCTTTGACGCCGATATCAACACCACCAACCTCATCACCTCTGGGCGCGGCGACCAAGGTTGGGAGAAGGCCGGCACCTGGTTCTACGTCGATCTAGGGGCGGTGTTCTTCGTCGATGAACTGTTCCTCTACGTGCTCCAACCTTTTGAGGGCACTGCGGGCTATCACCGAGGCTCGGCTGGCCCAGGTCACAACATCCTAGTCTCGGACGGCTCGCTCAGCGTGGGCACTTCCCTGCCTGTACCTGCGCCGCTCGACTACGGCAACCTGCTCACACACGTCAATCCCAAGGCGGATGGCCTCTATCGCATACGCTATAAATTCAGGCCGCGCAGGATGCGCTACATGTTCTGGCACGGCCTGACCGACCGCGATTGGCAAGAATCCAAATGGGGCGAGTTCATGCTGTTCTCGCCGGGCTATCCCGCCCAAGTCTCACTGCGCTCCGGCTTTATTGACCTCGGCCAGGTCGCCGGCGACGAGCGGCCCAAAGTCATCAAGGCTCTGCACTGGGACGCCGACTTGCCTCCAGCAGCCAGAATGCAACTGCGCTCGCGTTCGGGCAACGCGCTAGCACCGGTCTTTACGTTCCACAACAAGATCGGCGAGGAGATCACCGAAGAAAAATGGAACAGCTCGCCCAAAGTGCTGCGCGGTGCCATCGACACCGCGCTAGTCGTCGGCGAGGACTGGGACGCTTGGAGCAATGTGTACCAGTTTTCCGGCGAAACCTTTAAATCGCAAAGCCCGCGTCGCTTCGTGCAACTGGAGCTGATTCTCGCCACCGACCACCCCGAGGTCGCACCCACAGTCAATGCGCTGTCGATTGAATTCGACGACGCGCTGCTCCAGAGTGCCCGCGGGCGCGTCGAGCCGCGCAGTGCCCCACCCAACGAGGAGACGGCCTTCACCTATACTCTGTTACCCAGCGCTGGCTCCGATGACATCGGCTTCGACCTAATGCGCTTCGACCTGCCGGGTCCGATCAATCTGCATAGCGTGAGCGTGGAAAAGGGCGCAGCAACCGTCTCGGCGACGGCTTCCCTGCGCGGAGACTCCCTGCTCATCGCCTTACCCGATCCGGTCCGAGACGATTCGGTCCGCGTCCACTTTACCACCCGCTTAGTGCGCAATGCCACACTCTTTGCGTTGGACTTAGGCTCTAGCGCCCATCCGGGCCTCTGGCAGTCGGTCGAACCGGCTGCCCGCCGCGCCAATATCGTCATGCTGCCCGAACTGACCAGTAGCAGCCAGCTCATCGACGACTTCTTCATCTCCTCACCGACACTCACACCCAACGGCGACGGCATTAACGACCAGCTAGCAGTGCGATTCGTCATCCTCAAAGTCGAAGCTCGTGAGCCGCAAGTGAATGTCTTCGACCTCGCCGGGCGCAAAGTAGCCGTTCTCACGCCAATCGCCAAGGATTTGCACCACCTCTTCACTTGGGACGGCACTCAGGCCAGTGGCGCAACCGTAGAGCCTGGCATCTACGTCCTGCGCGTCGATCTCGGTGCCGACGCCGGTGACGATACCATGCTGCACACCATCTCCGTCGCCTATTAGGGATATCCCATCCCAGCGTAACATCACACAGTAAGACCTGCATCCCTTCACACCCCGCGCTTTGCGCCCGCACGTCTTGATGGTGCATTCACAGGGGCGTGTTCTCTTCGGGTGTTGGCTCGACCATCACCTGCGCGACCACTCCGGCCCCGGTGGGATTGGCCGCCCGCACGGCAAACGCATACGGCACACCGTTTGCCAGTCCTTCGACCCTATGACTCCGCGCCGCCGCACCGCCAGCCACCGGCTCCCACTCAGACCACGCGCCCCACACCGGACGACCGCGCCATTCATACCGCGTCAGCACCGGACCCTCACTCGCTGCCGCCGACCATTCCAATGCCACCCAGCCATCGCCCACCACCGCCTGTAACCCTTCCGGCGCAAACAGGCGACCCGGCGTGGCCATGCCCCATGCGGCACCGCTGGCTCTGCCTTCACTGACCGCCCGCACCGCCACGACATACGGCTGCCCATGCTGCAACCCGCCTACGGAAAACGACGACGACGGCATAGCTATCCCCGCAGAGGTCCAATCCAACAGCCGATTTTCCCCTTCGTAGAGTTGGTATTCATAGCCGATCACATCGGGCGCTGGCTTGTCCACCGAAACGTGCAGCCGACCCGACGTCGCCAGCGCCGACAACGCGCCAGCATACACCGCCACCGTTGGCACATCCGGCACTCGCGCTAGCTCCGACGCCGGGGTGGGCTTGCTCGCGCTGAACACGTCGCGCAGGTGATGGACCACGCCGCGCACCGCCCAACTCACAACGCCTTTGTAGAAGTCGATCACCGCCCACACCATCCG
>JAJEFJ010000025.1 GCA_022820485.1 Candidatus Latescibacterota bacterium | reverse complement strand
ACGACCAACGCCACCCAACGTTGGTCACGCTGCCATCAGGGTCTGCAAGCGTAGCCGTGATCGGCTCGCCCATCCGAGGCTGCGTCGAAGACAGTGCTATCGTGCCCGGCTCATCGACATTGGACACCGTAACGGAAACCGCCACCGTCGCCGACAACGCTTCGTCATCTGTGACGACCACTTCCACCATGTAGGTCGGCTGCGTCTCAAAATCGGGGGGCTGCTGGAAGTAGAGAGATTGCCCCGTGCCGGTCTCTCGCAACTCGAAGGCGCTGGCATCGGTACCCGTCAGCAACCATGTCAGTGGGTCGCCATCGGGGTCGGTCGCGGTGTAGGTGCCGACGGCATCCGTACTGTTTTCTTCTACTGTCACCGTGCGGGGGCCGTCCACTGTCGGCGGACGATTGGGCTGCACCGGCGTCGCCTTGGTACGGGCAGCCTCGCCTTCTCCTGCCGCGTTGACCGCCCGTACCCGAAAACGGTAGGTCGTGCCGTTAGTTAGCCCAGCGATGGTGTAGCTCGTCGTCTGGGCATCACTGCTTGGTATCGTCGTCCAGTCGGGATTCCAAGAGGCGTCGTCCTCATTGATGCGCTGGCGATACTCGTAGTGGGTGATCGGCGAGCCGTTGTCAGCGGGAGCAGTCCAAGCGAGCGTCACCTGTTCATCGCCCGGCGTCGCCGACAAGCTCCCCGGCGGGTCGGGCGTCGTCGCCGGCGTCGCCTTAGTACGGGCGGTCCCGCTGGCTCCCGCCTCGTTGACCGCCCGCACCCGAAATCGGTAGGTCGTGCCGTTGGTCAGCCCAGCGATGGTGTAACTCGTCGTCTGGGCATCACTGTCTGTTATCGTCGTCCAGTCGGGATTCCAAGAAGCGTCGTCCTCATCGACTCGCTGGCGATACTCGTAGTGGGTGATCGGCGAGCCATTGTCGTTGGGGACCGTCCAACCAAGGGTCACCTGCCCATCGCCCGGCGTCGCCGACAAGCTCCCCGGCGGGTCGGGCGGCTCCTGCGAATGCACCGGAAAAGCAAAAAAGCATAGAAAAAAGAAAACGCCGACCCTACGAAGGACATGCTGCATCATTTTGTACTCTGTTGGTTTGGGAACGGATTGAACACGCTGATTGGATTCATAAAGTAACCCCTTTAGCAAAAAATCCTAACTGATGTTATGCACTAGGCTTGTATCAGTAGCCGGTGGTTGGCTGCTGGCCTAGTCCCATCCGGGATAGAGGGCGTCCCGCCCTCGGCGAAGGCAAGGTCGGTGGCGGGTACTGAAGACGCTGCGTAACGTCAGTTAATAGACCAAGGCAATGAGGCGAGTGCGGGTCGTCCCTCCGACCCCTTCTGCATCCGCCTCCACTGTAATCTGACACAAGTACAACCCCGGCGGCACCACCTGCCCGGCCTCGTCCTTCCCATCCCACCTAAACTGCTGCGGCCCGCCAGTCGCCAACCCCCCTAGCTCCCGCACCCGCCTTCCGGCCAGCGTGTACAGATGGACGGCCAACGGCCGCGCAGCCTGCACGCGAAAGAGAGAAAAACCGATCTCCGCGGCCTCGTTAATCCCATCGCCATTGGGGGTAAACGGATTGGGCGCAATGGCAATATCGTCGATGGTAGCCCGCGCCCCTTGCGCACCAATCGACAGGTTCTTGGCAGGACTCAAGGCGGTCGCATCGCCCCCGTCGGCCACCTGCCAAGGCGTCGCCGGCTGACTCTGCCGCACGGCGACCTGCATCCGCGTCCCTTGCAGGTACACCCGCCCGGCAAAGCGCACGCGCAACAACCGACCGCGGCCCACTATCCAACCCCGCTGACTGCCCAGCCGACCGTAGCTCCGCTCGTCGAGGCTGTCGCCAGCCGCGTCAAAGGGCACCTGATCGCCCAACCCGACCACCTTGCGGAAATAGCGCACCGGCCCCTGCTCGTCCGCGCTGAGCGCTTCGTAAGTCGCGGCATCCACTTCGGCCAAGCTACCGTCTGCCACCCGCTGAAAATAGCGCACGGCACCCTGCTCGGCATCCGGCAAGAGGCTGTGCGAGGTAAAGGTCAACAGGTTGCGATCCAATCCGGTGGGCACCTCGTCGCCGGGAAGGACTGACCGGTAGTACACGGGCGTGAGTACATCGTCCGGCGCGCCCTGCACAATCTGCGGGAATTCCAACCACAGCGAGTCGCCCTCGGCGTGTACCCTCAACTCGTCGTCCCACTGGAGCGGCGTTCCGGCCAACAACTCGGCCTCGGTGCCCATAGCCGCATCGACGAACTTCAGATCGAACGAGGGCTCTGCGTGCAAAAGCAACTGATCAAATCCCGGGCTGCGCACATTGGCCGGCTGCTGCAAAAAGTTGGGCTGCACGTAGAGTGCAAAGGTATCGAGCTTCCCGGCCTCGGCCGTGGTTGGCCACACCTCAGCCCGCAAGTGCTGGGCCACCGGCTGGTGGAACGCGACTGCAATGCGGTGTAGGGCCGCCGCATTTTCGCCGCTGCTTTTGAGGCGCGCTTGGATCTGCATGAAGCGCCGCAAGCCCGGCGAAGTAGCCAAGTCTCCGGGCTGCAAGTAGCGCTGACTCCACGGACTCCAGCCCGGTCCCACCACCACGGTCGTGTCCGAAGGCCCCTTCAGAAAACCGGCCAGCGTCCTGTACTCGTCCGCAGTCTTCTGGTTGCCAGTCTTGTCGAAATAGCGGATCTGCTGCAAAAGCTGGTCGCCGGTGCGGGTGCGAATCTCCACATCCGTGCCCAAGGGCGTACTCGCCTCCCAGCGCACCTCACCCAAGGCCACCAACCCCAGCAGCTCGATCAGATCCGACTCCAGCACCACCTCAGCCGGCGCTCCTTCAGCGAGCAGCATAAGCTCATTCTGATACGACCAGAACTGGTTCATGTGGCCGGTGCCGCCCGGGCCGGTGGCCCTAAATCCCGGCGGCACGTGGCCGATGGTGACCATGTCGAGGAAGCGGGTCAAAACTGGCGGGTCCTGAATGTCGGCAATGTCGCGAAAATTGCCGGTGAAGATATTGCGCTCGCGTTCCTCCGGGCTGATGCGCTGCCACTTGAGATTGCCCTGGGCGTCGCGCTCGCCCGTGGAGGCGCGCATGATGTAGCCCCGACTGCTGCCCACCAAGCGGGTCTGCGCCAAGCGCACAATGCCCCCCATATCTATGGTTAGCACGTTGGCAGTGGGGTTTTTCGGGTTGCGGATCTGGTGTGAGAATCCAGTGCCGGCGTCGCCGTCGAACGCAAGCAGCGTATTGGTCCCATCGGTCGTCAGCACGTACGAGCCGCCGTTTTCAATCAGGTTGATGCCCAAGTTGTCGCCCCAGCCGTGCGCTTCGACCTCGGCTAGACGCGGCAGCTCGCGGCGGTAGTAATCCCGTCGCCCTTGGCGCTGCTCTTCGAGGGCCTGATAGGTGGCCTCTTCTACCGGCTCTTCGCGGCCGGCCACATCGCGCGCAAAATAGACGATATCCCCGCGCTCCGCTTCCGGCAGGGCCTCCCACGCCTCTTGATCAATCTGTTTGGCCCGCCCGCCGCGCGTATCCGTGATGACAATGCGGATCGTCTCGATCTTCCGCCCGGTCCACTCGGGCGAGCGGTGCAAGCTCTCCACGAGCTTCTTGTCGCTAACCACGCCAGTGGCCGGGGGCAGTTCGGGGCTGGTGTGCTCGCTCTCGAAGATGTATTCGCGCTGCGTGGTATTGGGCGCGTCTTGCGGGATGAAGAGTTGGAAACCAATGCGGCTATTCGGCTCGTGCAACAGCGCACTCTGCCGGTCCGACAGCAGCATGATAAAGCGCAGGAAGGGATCTCCGAGCGATTCATCGACGAACTGGAGCTTGAGCCGCTCCACCGGCACCACCCGCCCCAAATCCACCTCAATCCACCACTGCTCAATGGGATCGCGCGGGTCCGGCTCCCAGAACGTGGTCGGGTCACCGTCGAGAATGTTGGCCGCAAGCCGCGGATTGGACCCCACCCGGCTGATCCCGGGCCGCACCCAATAGTCAAAAACCAACTCGTTGAGCGTATTCCGTATCGGCTCGCCAAACACGTCGAACTGCATGGTGCTGTCGATGGTGCCGATGCGCGGGTCGGGCTTGCTGATGACGATCGGACGCTTGAATCCGGGATCGTCTAGGACGTTGAAGACCGTCCGCAGCGCGTGCGCCCGCACCGAGCCGTCCTCGTGGATACGCGCCAGATGGGTGGGAATGGACCACTGCTGCCAGTGGCTGGCCCGCTCGACTACGACTTCGTCACTGGCAATCCGATAGCCCGACTGGGCCTCGGCCAATGCCCAACTCAGCGCTAGGCCGACAAGGATCTTCACGGCGAAGTGGCTCTTCATAGTTCCGCGTTCTCCCTCGCTTGCTGGCGGCCCGCCCTAACCGCACCGGAACACCTATCCCCCGGACCCTTTCCCACAAAGCAAAATGTGATAAAACCCTAGCCGCTGCGGAAGGGTGTTCACATCCCCCACACCTCAATCGCCGCCCCACCTGCCGATGTCCGACGGTCGTGAAACACCTTGTCGGCCCAACGCCTGTTTTCGCGCCGGTCAAAAATCACCAGATGCCCCGCTTCAGCTCCGCAGCGATCCATGTACTCGGCCGTCTGTTCCACCCCCTCGGCAACCGTCTGCTCCAAGCTCTTGTGCAAAATTTTGCACTCAACCACTACCTTGCGCGTCTGATCGCCCTGCGGCCATACAATGAGCAAATCCGTCCGTCCTCGGCCCAACCCATACTCCCGCTCAATCCGACCACCGCTATTCACAATGCGCTGCAAAAACGCCTGCAACAGCAGTTGCGGCCCCGCTTCTTTGTACTGGAATCGCTCGACCCAGTGCTCCGAGTGCTGGCGGAAAAAGGCTTGGAACGCCGACAGCAGCTTGCCCATGTCCAAGCCCCCCTCGTCATCTACATACCACGCGGTTTCTTGCTCAAATTCCTCTTGCACCACCCACGTCAATTCGCGCGGCACTACCTCGGCGTAGATCGGATTGGCCACGCGCAACGGACGATCCTGGGCAATCAAACCCAAATCCCGCGCGTACTCCAAATCGCGGTCGGCAAAGTGGCGTTGTTCGCCGCCGCTCAGCAGCGGCTCGACCACTCGCCGCACCCGCTCCTCCTTGAGCTTGTCGGCCAACTGATCCAGATGTGTCTCGCGGCGGAGGATGAGTTGCTCTTGTGCGGCGAAGAGGACCTCAGCTACCACCGGATGGCTCCGATTTCGTCCAACCTCGCTCTTAAAGCAGGTTTCGTAGGCCAAGGCGTTGACCAACCACGGCTGCCCTTGGGTTTGTTCCCAGATCGTCTCCAGCGCGTCGTCTGTGAATACTTGGCCCGTCTCTGCCGTGTGTTGTGCCAATAGGGTCTGCACCTCCTCGGCACTGAAATCGCCCAGTCGCAGCGATTCGGCCTTGATGTTGAACGCGCTGCCGCCGGCGATCATCGCATTCTCGGCGGTCGATTGAATCCGGTAATCGCGCACATCCCGCACTCCGCACAATACCACGCTCTGCGGAAAGCCCTCCGGCCGCAAATCATAACCAGCACGCAACTGACGCAGCACCGCCAGCAGCGAATCCCCGATCAAAGAATCGATTTCGTCGATCAGCAGCACTAGCGGCGCTGGGCTGGCCTCGGCCCAGCGCGTCAGGGCCTCGCGCAAGGCCCCCGGTCCAAACTCGGCGAAAATGGCGGCCCACGTTTGGGTTAGAAATTCGTCGCCCAGCGTCAAGCGCGCCCGCGAAGCCAGTTCGCCCAAGATAACCTGCGTGGCCCGTTCCACATCTTCGCGCAGGGCTTGGGCAACCTCCACGTTGACGTACACGCAGCGGTAGTCGCCCTCGGCGTTGAGCATATCTCGCAGGGCCAGCAG
This sequence comes from Candidatus Latescibacterota bacterium, assembly GCA_022820485.1. Classification (GTDB taxonomy): domain Bacteria; phylum Latescibacterota; class UBA2968; order UBA8231; family UBA8231. The sequence continues at coordinate 39,590 of JAJEFJ010000025.1, read as the reverse complement.
CGAAGAGGTTTTGCCCGTCTGGCGCGGCGCGTGCAGCACGAAATACTTTTTTTGCTGAATGAGGGTCCGCACATCGTCGAGAGCCAAGCGGTCCAACGGCGGGACGTGGTAGTGGTCGTCGGGCCGGACCGGGCCAGTCGTGTTGAAAAAGCGCATCGCGGAAGCTCCTCGCCTGTGCGTAACGTCAGTGCATAAGTGGATGCAAAAACTATTAGGTATGGCCAAAGCCCAAGGCTGTCAAGATAGCCCCTACCAATCCACCAAGACGACGACTTGGTCCTTGTACTTATCCTGCAACTGGCGGATAAACGCGCCAATCCGCTCGTTTTCTCGCTGACGGCGCAAACTGGCAGCCGCCCGGCGGCGCGCCTCGGCAAAGGGCTGGACCTGGCCGCCCTCCCGCCGCAGCACCCGGAACACTGCGTACCCGTCCATGCTCTCTAGCGGGCCGACGAGCGCGCCGACCTCAGCGGCAAAAGCCGCTTTTACTAACTCGGGATAGCGCGGCTCGTACAGGCGCACTAGGCGCATCTCCCAACCGTGCTCGCGCACCCCGTGCCCCTCGACGCCAGCGTGCGAGCGCACGCCGGGCCGGTCGAGCAGGTCGGCAACGGACGCGCCAGCCTCCCACTCGGCGCGCAAAGCCGCCGCGTCCTCTTCCTCGGCGGTCCACAACTCGTGGACAATCACGGCTTCCTGAGTACGATAGCGGTCCTTGTGAGCCTCGTAATGCGCTCTGATCTCGTCCTCACTGGGCGCGACTCCGGCCGTGGCCTGTTGGAAGAGCTGATTGAGGGTCAGTGCCCGGCGCTGGTGCTCGCGCCACTCGACAAAGGCGGCCTCCTCAGTCCAGCCGCGCTGGCGTGCCTCGGCCTCAAAGAGCCGCACCGGCAGCAGCAAGCGCCCGATCCGCTCGGCGGCTTGGTCCTTGTCCTGCAATGCGCCCTGTGCCCCAACCGCCTGCAGGCTGCCCAAGCCTTCGGCCACGCTGATGGTACCACCTTCATACGCGTAAAAGGGATGATTCAACTCGTCCGTCGTCAGGGGCCGGTCCAAACTCTGGAGCAAAATGGCCTCGCCCTCTGGATCTAGGCGCGCGTCGTAGCGAAATCGGAGGCGTTCAAACTCCTCTTCCTCCTTCTCCCGCGTCCGTTCCTTGCGCAGCCGCTCGGCCACTTCCTCGCTGTAATCGACGAGCGCGGCCGGGCGATCCTCGATAAAGCGGAAGACTTGATAGCCGCCGGCCAGCGCGACCGGCTCGGCGACCTGTCCAACGGGCAAACCCGTAAAGACAGCGGGCGGGATGGAGAACCGCCGCGCGGCTTGCGTGCGCCCGATCCAGCCGACCACGCCGTCGCCCTGCGCGGCGAAGAGGTCGTTGGCGGCGAAACGCGCAGCCACTTCCTCAAAAGGCTGACCCTCGCGCAGGTCGCGCCCGACCTCCTCTAGCTCCTCGCGGGTGCGCACCAAGATGCGACTGAAGAGCCGCTCGCGGTCAAACCCCATCTCCGCAAAGGCGCGCTCAACATCTGCGGCTGTTACTTCCACCTGCGGCACAATGACTTGGGCGCGGTAGCGCTCCACGAGGCGCTGCCGCACCATTTCGCGGAGCTGGTGCTCAACCGCCAAGCTGGTGTCGATCCCAAGCGCGCGTGCCTCGGCAAACATTAGTTCCTCGTCGATCATCGACTGCAAGTGCTCCCGGTCGGCTGCGAGTCCTTCCTTGGAGCTGCGCAACCCCGGTGGCAGGCGCTCGACAAAAGCCTCAAACTCTGCCTGCCCAATCTCCTCCTCACCGATCCGAGCGATGATGATCTCGTCCTCGCCGCACCCCATCAACAACAGGGCCAGCACACCCAAAAACTTACTCGATAAATAGCGCATTGACTTCCATCTCTAGATCTGCATTCGTTCGTTCAACAGCCTCTGCCGCAGCCTCTATAGCTCTGGCGCGATTGCCCGTGGTGCCGCCCAGAAAATCGACTACTACTCGGGCCGCTTCGCCGTCGAGCACTAGGGCTGGCCGACCTTTGACCTCGGTCTCGGCTAGGGCTACATTCGCGCTGTGCAGTGCTGCCATAAGCAAAAAGATCCTTATCATCGCCATATAGGTCGTCCCTTTATTATTCGGATGTTGCGCACCCTTTGCAAGCGCACGCATCAGCGAGACAAGTATGAGCAAATTCCTCCAAAAAACAAAACTCGCCGTCTGGGGCTTGCTCGGCGGCCTAACGCTCGTCGCCTGTGGCTCCGACGAAGGGGGCATACAGCACGTCCCCCGCAACCGCACCCTCATCCTCGGCCTGCCGCAGATGCGGGACTACGACTCGTTCAATCCCTTTATCGTCGGCACCCAATCCCCGGGCTTCGACTACCTGTTTGAGCCGCTCTACTTCTACAACGCGTACGTAGAAAAAGACCACGTCATACCTTGGATCGCCACAAGCCACGAGTACAACGCCGACTACACGGAAGTGACGATCCACATTCGCCAGGGAGTGACGTGGAGCGACGGACGGCCTTGGACTGCCCACGATCTCAAGTTCACCATTGACATGCTCAAGGCCCACGCCCCGGAGCTAGCCTTTTCCACCGACATGGACACTTGGGTCGCCGCAGTCGAAGTCCCGGATTCGCTGACGGCGCGGTTTGTACTCAAAGCGCCCAACCCCCGCTTTGTGTTTTCCTATTTTACTTACAACTTCGGTAACGGCATCCACATCGTGCCCAAGCACATCTGGGAGGGCGAGGATCCGACCTCGTTCAAAAACCTCGACTTGGCGTGCGGCCTGCCGGTCGTCAGCGGCCCCTATCGCCTCGCCCTCTCCGAGCCTCAGCAGCGGCTGTGGGATTTGCGCGAGGACTGGTGGGCCGCCCAAATCGGCTTCCAGCGCCTGCCGCGGGTCGAGCGCATCATCTACCTGCCCCAAGGCGACGAGAACAAGTGGGTTCAACTCATCCTCGCCAACCAGATGGATCAGTGCATCGACTTGCGACCCTCCAACATCAAAACCCTCCTCGACCAAAACCCCAACGTCACCACGTGGTCGGGCCGCCAACTGCCCTACGGCTATCGAGACTGGTGGCCGCCGGCCCTCGGCTTCAACAACCTAGAGCCGCCTTTCGACGACCCAGACATGCGTTGGGCCGTAAACCACGCCATCGACCGCGAACAACTCGTGGCCATCGGCTGGCAGGGAGCGGGAGAGTACACCCTGTTGCCGTTCCCCCACTTCCCGCCGCTGATGCACTACATCAACCAAGTGCAGGATCTGCTGGAAAAGTATCCCGTGGGAAAACACGACCTAGCCCAGACCGCCGCCATCATGGAGCGCAAGGGTTGGAGCAAAGATGCGGAAGGTATGTGGCAGCAGAACGGCGAGCGCCTGAGAATCCCGGTCGTCGTCTTTCCCTCCCTCTTCCAAGACTTCACGCCCGTGCTCGTCGAGCAACTGCGCCGCGCGGGTTTCGACGCCTCCTTCCGCATGTTTTCCGACGCCTACACCCGCATGACCCAAGGCACGGCCCGCGCCTTTGTCATGGGCAACGGCGGCTCAGTGCGCGACCCGTACTTCACTCTCCGGCTCTACCACAGCCGCTACGTCCAACCCACCGGCACGGCCACTCCGTATTTCTGGCGCTGGCGCAACGCGGACTTCGACCGCTTGGTCGATCAGATGGGCCAGACCGCGCCCGACGACCCGGCGCTCGTGCCGCTGTTTCGCCAAGCCCTTGAGATCTGGCTGGCCGAATTGCCGGCCATTCCCCTGCTCCAGTGGTTCCACCGCATCCCCCACAACCAGACCTATTGGAAAAACTGGCCCTCGGCCGAAAACCCCTACATGAACAGCGCCTATTGGGTGCGTTCGTTCTTGATCGTACTGTTGGGATTGGAACCGACGCAGCCTTGATATTGAGTTATGAACTGACATTACGCAGTCTTTGTCCCCAACTTCCCATTCCTGTATCCTTTCCGCTACACCCCAGCGTCTCATATCCCCTTCTCTCCGCTGAGCCACCGCTGTGGCACGATTCTTGCCTTGGGTTGCGGGTACCACTCCACCCGCAACCCAAGGCATGACTCATGGCCGAATTCGATACCATCGCCAAACATCTCATCCACACCTATCCCCATGACTTCGCCCGCTTCGCCCTCCACCAAGACGATGTCGAAATCCTCGGCGTCGTTGACACCGAGCAACCCACCGTCGAAGCCCACCGCACCGACAGCCTCATCCACGTGCAAGTCGGCGGCGAGGAGGCGTTGGTCCATCACGAACGAGACCCTCAAGGCCAATTACTTGGCCGATCTTGCCATTTTGAGCGGATTAGTGTATGAATATGAAACAATAATGACCATCATCTCGGAGGCGACCATGTACGAATCGTCGGTAGTGCAGTATTTCACGGAAAAGGCCCTTGAGCAAGGCATCGAGCAAGGCATCGAGCAAGGCATTGAGCAAGGCATCGAGCGAGGAGGCCGAGAACGCGCCGTTGAAGATCTGCTCGACGTGCTGGAGATTCGCTTTGCGCTGGCCGCGTCGGATCCGTTGGCCGCCCGCCTTGGGGCCATTGACGATGTGCAGAGCCTCAAGCAGTTGTTTCGCGCGGCCATACAGGTGCCCAGCCTCGAAGCCTTTAGGCACCTGTTAGACAAAGCCGAGTAGGGCACTGCGTAACGTCAGTTATGAAGTTGCGGATGCCGTTGGCGCAGAGGTCATCAGGCACCTTGATTAGGTTCGACTTAGCGGCGAATCCGTATGCAAATCCCCGTTCTTCTGAGATTCTTTCTCCGAATCCCACAGGTGCCGACGCTGTCACCGAGCAGTCGGGATGAACTGAGATTGACAGGTACCGGCTCTTTTTGAATTTGAGCGCGACTGGAATTTGTTCACTCGAATACTCTACGACGACATGCTGGATATGCTCGTCAGGCATATCGCACTCTCGCAATATCCAGCACCGAGTCCAAAATGCGGTCGATCTCCTTGAAGCTTAGTTCGAGATTTTCTCGCTCCATGAGTTCAAACAAATAGTCTTCAATCGCCAATTTCATCCGGTTTTGGACATCGGTGTTGTGGGTCCAGTGGACGATGCGATGCTCTTGGACGATGTCGTCGATGGCCAGACTAATCGTGGCACCGATGTCCCGGGCATTGGCCGTTTGGTTGGTGTGGTCCGAGAACACTTCTTGAAGCACGCCAAAGAATGCCTTGGCCACGTCTCGGTGAGCAAGGGCTGCGGGAATGTCATCCCCCGTGCGGTTGCGCACGCGCTCGGCAATTTGCTTCACCTCCTGCAGGTATTCCGCGTCGGAAAGCCGCTGTTCCCGAAAGGCCCGGATCGCGTCTTCAAGCAACTCTGAGAATTGGCGATAGAAGGCCGGATCCTTCCGCATGAGATCGCGAATCGTGCGCCTCGTGCGAAAGGCGATGGTGTCGGCCTTGGACGACGCGCTAGAGAGCCTGTCAACTTCCTTGGCGAAGGCCTCGGCGTTAAAGATGTCCACCAAGTCCGTGATCCGCTCCACTTCTCCCGTCCCCACGTGCTGATCAACCAGCTTTTGAATGCGCGGCTCGTACTCTTTGAAATCGACTACTTCGGCGTAGCGTCGGCTTACCGAACTGCGCAAGCGCATGAAGAAGCGAAGATCGGCCTTGTACGCAGCGATTTTCTTTTCCGGCGTCGTATCGAGAAAGCCCGCACTGGAGAGCGCGACCCCCAGCGTTCGCGAGAACACACTCAAGCGTTCGTAGAAACGATCGCGCAGCCCCTCGTCCGCCAAGAGTTGCTCGTATTCTTCCTCGTCTTGCTTATTCTGAATAGTCTTGAACAGATCCCACAGGTCCGAATAGCGCTGCCGCAGCTTGTCGGATTCAGCACTCACATCCGTTATCGCTCTGGCCAAATCGTCGATCCCCTCTTCTTCGAATTCGGCGAGTTGGCCGTAGAGGTCGAACGCTTCGTCGAGGTTCTGCAAGACGCCCCGGTAGTCGATGATGTAGCCGAAATCTTTGCCGTCAAAGAGGCGATTGACCCGGGCGATCGCTTGCAGTAGGGAATGGCTCTTTAGCTGGCGCGTGAGGTAGAGCACGGTGTTGCGCGGCGCGTCGAAGCCGGTGAGCAGCTTGTCAACGACAATGATGATCTCGGGATCCTCAGCCTGTTTGAACGCGCTGATGATCTGGCGGTTGTATTCTTTATCACTGCCGTATTTCGCCATCATCTTCTTCCAGAAAACTTTGACCACGTCCTTGGATTCCTCGTGGACGTCCTCCTCACCCTCGTGGTCGTCGGGTCCCGAGATCAACACCTCGCTGCTGACCATGTCGAATTCGTCGAAGAAGCGCTTATAGAGCAAGGCCGTGGCTTTGTCCTGGGCCACGAGTTGCGCTTTGTAGGGGGTATGATGCCAGTTGTCGCGGAAGTGTTCGCTTACATCCCAAGCAATTCGCATCACTTTTTGCTCGGCTTTGTTCAACTGGTCGCTCGATGAGAATTTCTTCTTCAAGTCGCTTTTCTGATCGTCGGACAAGCGGGCCGTAATCCGCTCGAACCAGTCGTCCAACGCCTCGGAATCAACTTTCTGATCGACGTGCCTCCCTTCGTAGAGCAGCGGTACCACGGCCTTGTCCTGTACGGCCTGCTCTAAGGTATAGGCGTCGATCAGGCCGCCGAAGCGTTCAATGGTGCTCTTGTCCTTCTTCATCACGGGCGTGCCGGTGAAGCCGATGAAGCAGGCATTGGGGAGCGCCTGTCTCATTTTCGCGTGCAACTCTCCGAACTGGCCCCGGTGGCTCTCATCGACGAGGACGAATATATCTGGATGCTCATTACGCACGCCGACTCTGCTGACTGCGAGTTCAAACTTGTCGATGACCGTAGTGATAATCCTCGCCTTGTCGTCCTTGAGCAGTTGCTCCAAGTGCCTGCCGGTCTTCGCTTGAATAGGCTGTGTGCCGCAGTGGTGGAAGGTCTTGTAGATCTGATCGTCGAGATCGACGCGATCCGTCACCAAGATGATCTTGAAGTCTGTGATACTCCGTTCAAGGGCGAGGGTCTCGGCGAGCATCACCATGGTCAGGCTCTTGCCGCTGCCCTGGGTATGCCAGACTACGCCGCCTTGGCGTGTTCCATCGCTCTGGATTTCCCGTACTCGGTCGAGGATTTTGTTGACGCAGAAGTACTGCTGATGGCGGGCGATTTTTTTCTCGCCTCCGTCGAAGAGCATGAAACGGAAGATCAATTCAAGGAGTCGCTCCCTGCGACACAGAGCATAGAGCGCTTCATCCTGTGGCGTCACCTGCCGTTCTATGCTTCCATAGCTCTCCCGCTCTCGACCCCAAAACTCCTTTGTAGCAAGAATTTTGTCGATCTGGCCCTCGCTCAGCGGAAGGCTCACCTTCTTCTTCAGGTCGGCCGCATCGCCCTCGCTAAAATTCTCCTTCCACACCGACCAGAACTTGGCGGGCGTACCCACCGTGGCATACTTGGCTTCGTTCTTCGAGATGGCGAGAAGAAGTTGCGCATAGAAGAAAAGACGGGGGATCTGGTCTTGTTGCTGGTTGCGAATATGCTGGCTAATAGCTTGGCCGATCGGGTCCTTCATGTCGGGCCGCTTGCACTCGATGACCACTAGCGGAATTCCGTTGACGAAGAGCACGATGTCGGGTCGGCGGGTCTCCTGGCTACCACTGCGCTCGACTACGAACTCCTCGGTCACGTGGTAGGCGTTGTTTTCAGGATGTTCCCAGTCGATGTAATTGAGCTGAAAGCTCTTGGTGTCTCCTTCGACCGATTGTTGCAGGCTCTTCCCCATGCACAGCAGGTCATACGCTTTCTCATTGGTTGGCAGCAAGCCGTCATCTACTATGTCCTTCAGTGCCTGAACTGCCGCAAGGATATTGCCCTCGCTGAAGGGATACGTGCGGCCCCTGAAGATGATGGCGTTCTGATTGCGCAGTTGATCCGTCAGTATCTTGTCGAGGAGTACGCTGCCTAGTCGATCACCGCGAGCTTCGTTCGCTTTTTCCGGGCTGAGGTACTCGTAGCCGAGATTCTGCAGAAGCGCCACCGCAGGAAGTTGGGAGATGAGCTTTTCTTGGAAGGAGGGTAGGGCCATCAGGTACCTCGATTAGGTTCGGGTTCCACACTAGCCGTCATCGAACTCTAGCTCGATTAGGTAGCCACCTTGATAGACAGCAGAAACAACGTCATGTAGCATACGGCGCTCCTTATCTCTACCTATCGGCGCAGGGCTTGAGCAGCGAAACTCAAGGCTGCCAAAACGCCTTCCCTAGTCAAACGGGGATGTGCCTCAAGGATTTGATCCACTGACTCACCTGTGGAGAGTTTCTCCAGAATCAACTCAACGGTAATGCGCGTTCCTGCGACGACGGGTTTACCCATCATGACTGCGGGATCGGATTGAATGAGTTCAGAATCCATATTTCATCGGCCTCATGGCAAACGCTATACTGTCATAGCCTTAAAAGGACAAAGGGGCCTGTTGTACTTCGCCTTCCTGTTTCAACGGTTCTCGTGGCTTCATTCTCCGCTTACTCATGGATTCAATAAGCCCTACTGACTTCATCACGCACTCAAGGCTTATGGGTGGGATCTGTTTCCCGTCTTTTACGTGGCCTGCGAGATACTTTTCCGAGGGATTAGCGATGTCGGATCGCAGACAGGCCATATAAGTCACAGATTCAGCTTCAAACTCCATGATGTCACGACTCAAGCCGCGACGGTCAGGCCACCATTTTTCATTAGGTGTGCCGAGGTGGCCACAATATAGGTGTGCCAGTTCATGAACAATCGTAGCATATTGCGCTTCACGGCTGGGTTTAGAGTTGATTACAAGATCGTATTTGACTGGGACGTCTATAAACACTGGATTTCGCTTCTTACCAGTTCCCACTAGAAATTTCTGTGAACAGCTCACACCCTTAGCGAGAGGGCTTATGGAGCCTGCGAATTGGGAACCTGTATTAGATTCAGTGAGCCGGATGCCATCGCGTTTGGCGTTGTCGATTACGGATTCAAGCCCGCGACCAATTTTACCTTCCGTTATCTCGAACGGCTTTTCGACCTCCGGTGGCAGTTCTGGAGCATCTTCAGTAGGCTCTGTGTCACTTACATCAAAAACGAACATGACTGGACCCATCGGTTGCAAAATGATCAGCGGTCGAGCACCCGGCTTTATTCGTCTTCCATAATCACGGAGCCACCGATGTGGCGAAGCGACAAAGCCTGCCCCTGGCATTTGTATGTGGGTCAGCATGGCGTTAAACGGAGAATAGGACCGAAAACGCACAACGAACTGTAGTAGGTCTTTATATGCCTCGCTTGTCTTATATTGAGAGGTGAGGCTAAACAGCTCATCCAAGGCGTGCTTGGCAACGTCCTTTTCTGAGCTAATCGAGTGAGTTACTCTTGTTTTCTCTGACATGGTTTAGCCCGTTTTTACACTAAATTCACCGGACAGTAGTTTCTGCATTAGACCCTTTTTCAGTCTGTATAAAGCAGCTAGTTTGCTCTCAAGAATCTCTACCTGTCGATCTGCTATGCACAGTACCTTGGCAATGGCTTCTTGTTCAGCTATTTCTTCGGGTAATTCGATCGGCAGCGATCTCAGGTCGTTGCTATTGATAGCCGTGAATGTGCTGCCTTGGCTAAGACGGAACCATTGTGACTCGACTCTCAGAAGAGCTTGGTAGAGATAACCTTGAGAACAGTGCGGATGAGCCCGTATAGAGGCTATTCCACGGCCAATACAGGCATTATGATCCGATATCGATATCTTGCCAACAGGGGCGCGTACGCTCAGAAGGATGTCTCCAACATCGCATGTAGTCGTTACAACTGATGTCCACACACGGGGTGCTGACCGTCGATTGATTGTATCTGCATTCCCTTGAATCAGCGGTAGACCGTCTGAGTGGTCGTTATAAGAAGAAGACGGAGGCGATGATCCCATCGAGATTACTGCAAGTTCTCCTAGACTTACCGACGTCCAGGCACCATCGAATTTAGGCAGCCGACACTTACCAGTAATCAACTGCCAAGAAAGTCCTTTTTTGAGTTGTCGCTTCGCTGCTATGAGGTCTTCAGTTCGAGCAATTGCTCTGTCGGCTGCTACAAGCGTATCTGCGGCCATGCGTTGATGAGCCATCGGTGGGACAGGAATCTTGAGTTGATCGAACTCCGCTTGTCCCAAGGTCTTGTTCCGCCCTGCACCACCCGGAGACGCGATTCCAAGATCGTATTTACCCCGAGACGACGAAAAGTACCGCCAAGCGTACTCGGGCAGTAGCTTGCCGTTACGCGATGTGTACATGGGAAAACGGTGAGACGCGATCATGCCAGCCTCGTTCTCGCTGGTCATTGCAACCGCCTGCTCCCATGCGAATATGATGTTGAAAATCAGGCAACCCGGCTCAACCCAGAAGACCCGCTTGTTGCCGATTTCCTCACCAGTGGTTGGAGTCTTATGAAAAATCCCCTTGCAGTGGCTTCGGATCCCGATCTCTTGATAGGTCTGGCCAAGCTGGACATCCACGGGCTGGCGAACTCGTCTCAGAAGCTCGCCGATTGGTCGAACAGGCCATTCAGTATTTGGTTTCGTATGCAACATTTCCATAATCACTACCACAGTGGAAGTGACGCTCAGCGGCACCCCCTATTCGCTCTCCGACTTCGGCAAATACTGCTTCCATTGGTCCATTACATAGTCCCGAAATCCCTCCACCGACCTACTTCCGCATATTGGTCCAAGTTCCTGCCCAATTTTTGTAAGCAGAACCTTTCCAATCTCAAGCTGGTTGCCAGTATCGTTGGGCATCTCTAGCTTAAGCGGCTTACCGTAGTAATGTACAGCGAATTTCTTCGGCAAATTGCGCTGTACAAGGCTAGCAACGCTATCGAACTGAACAAGTCCAATGCTTTCAAGATGGCTCAGACTATTAAAGTTGATCCCGTATTTGTTGTAGATTTCTGCCTCAACGTCGAACACCAATGGCACAATATATCCAATCATCCAGCCGAATCCGCAAAGCTTGGCAAACAACTCCGCGTCAGACTTGTCGAGGTCTGATAAGAAATTGACCGTCCTCTTCGAGTAGGTGCCAGGGGTGTTGGCCTCTCCGGCTAGAACACGCGACCATAGCTCCTGCATCTCATTGTCCGATACGATTCGGGATTTATCGAAGAAGTTGACGAGCCAGTCGTTTTCCATGGAATCGGGGGTCGCCTTTTCGTCCAACTGAGGCAACGCTTTGGCAGTAATGTTTTCCATGTTTTTCTGACGTTGTGCCTCCTCTTCAATCCACCGATGTGCGGCTCGTCGATGCAGATCGGTGACGTTAATTTCAGATTGCGCCTTTATCATTGCAGCCTCGGCTTTTGCCTTGGCCATTCTCTTGACTTGGCGCGGCGCATGGAGAACGCCGACTGCGTCCGACACCTTCTTGATTAGGGTATCAGCCGGTTTCGACAGATTGCCCAAGTTTATGAGAGAATTCGTACCCATATTGTCATCGCTCCTATTCCGGCCCCTGTGACCGACTGTCGATTTCATCCATCATGCAACGACATATCGCCTCGACTGTATGGTCCACTTCAGCATCTCGACCGTCGAGTTCCGAATAAGAGACGTGATGGCCTATGGCCGTCATAGGGATTCCGTCGATCGCTGCCTCAAACGAGAATCTTTCGCCACCGAGTTTCCAGGCAACTGACAGCTTCAAGTTGAAACCATGGTTCCCTATCCCTATATATCTGCGGAAGCTATACTCCGCTCCTAGCTCGACTTGTTGCTCGTCGCTAAGTGCAAAGTCCAGCCTTACTAAGCACTGTTCCTTTGTCCATTCCCATTGATCGGTTCCGAGTAAGCCACCGGATACGCGACCGCTGCTGCTAGGTACTACGTATTTGTGTGTGCTGTAACCACTAAACAGCTCAGAGCCTTGCCGTTCGCATAGCCCGTCCAGCTTCTCGAGCATTGGACTAACATGACGAAAGAATACCTGATCCAGCACTTCAACGTCAGTTTTATTCGGTTGCGGTCCCCTCCTGCTTCGCACGAAGAGTTCCATTTCTTTATCTATATCATCGGATTCGCGGACCGATTCCCCTCTCGCAGCCCGAATCGCCAATTCAATCGACCATTGGACATTTTCCAGCATAAACTCGGCAAGTGGCAATATGCGCCCTACATCGGCGTTCTGTAGCCCGCTTATATAGCGGTCCCGGTCGTCGCTCTCGATCACGATGGGCGGCAGATTGTTCCGAAGCAAAGCGTAGTTGGCGAGTAGGCGTGCGGTGCGCCCATTTCCGTCGTCGAATGGATGGATATGGATAAAACTCCAGTGCGACTCAGCTAGGAACAACGGCAGAGGATAGGCGCTCCGCTCCAGATCACGCCTAAAATCACGAGTCCATTCCTCCATTAATGGGGGCGTTTCCTCGGGTTCGGCAAACCGATGAAGTTCTCCAGTCGCCGTTCGCACGTGATTCGGCTGTGTCTTGTATTGGCCCGGAACAATGCGCTTCTGCGTCGGTTGGCCATCCGGCGTCTCTGCGTAGCTCCAGAATGGCTCCTTGAGGAGAATTTTGTTTAGCTGTCTTATATCGCTCTCCCCAATAACCTGTTCCTCGCCTGCGAGCGATCGCGTATAGTCAATCGCAACATCGTGCGCCTTCATCTCCTCGTAGTCCCGCATCGGATGCCCGCCAGCCGTGCGACCGTGGATGAGCAGCAGTTCGGTCTCGTGGTAGGTCAGCGTGTTACCCTCGATGTGGTTGCTGTTGTAATTCCATTCAAGTCTGAGTTTCCTCCAGAGTCGTTCGTCGTCAGCACTCTTCATGCCTTCGCGCCGCTCGTGCCATTCCGCAATCGCCGCCTCCAAACCCGCCAAGCGTTCAAAGAGGCGAACGTGATCATCGGTGAGGTTTGGGATGTCGATACCTAGCGAGCGGGATTCGGCGACCCAGCGGGCCATTCGCTCTTTGACTCCGGCGTCGGCTTCAAGCGCAGAAAGTGCATTCAGTATGTCCTTCATAGCTCCAACTCCTTCAGATACCCTTCCAACTCGGCCTCGGCTTCAGCAAGCTCTGTCTCAAGCTCCGCGATCTCCTGCCGCACAGCCGCGATATCCACCTCCGGCTCCGGCTCATAAGTATCCACATAGCGAGGAATGTTGAGGTTGAAATCGTTCTCTACGATCTCGTCAAACGCGGCCGCATAGGAGTACTTGTCCACCGCCCGGAAGGCAGCGAATACCTCGACGATCTTGTCGATGTCCTGCACACGGAGCCGATTCTGATTCTTGTCGTCCTGGAATTCCCGACTGGCGTCAATGAAGAGCACGTGCTTCTCGCGGTCGGTGCCAGCTTCGCTCCACGGCCTCCTTGCCTTATTGAAAATCACGATAGCCGCCGGAATACCAGTGCCGAAGAAGAGATTGACGGGCAGCCCAATGACCGATTCAAGCATGTTATCTTCTATGAGCTTCTGCCGAATTTTACCCTCGGCACCCCCACGAAACAGCACCCCGTGAGGAACAATGACGCCAACGCGTCCCTCGTCTTCGAGGGCCGTCTCAATCATGTGGCTGATAAAGGCATAGTCTCCCTTGCTCTTGGGTGGGATGCCGCGCCAAAATCGGTTGTAGGGATCGTTCTCGGCGTGATCCTGCCCCCACTTATCGAGACTGAACGGCGGATTGGCAACGACGATGTTGAACTTCATTAGCCGGTCGCCCTCGACTAGGCGGGTGCTGGTGATCGTATTGCACCACTCGATACGAGCGTTGTCCATCTCGTGCAGGAACATATTCATCCTACACAGCGCCCAAGTGCTGCCATTCGATTCTTGGCCGTAAAGCGCGAAGTTGTCCGAACCTACGTTTTTGGCAACGCGGATCAGCAGCGAGCCCGATCCACAAGCCGGGTCGCAAATCGTGTCGCCAAGCTGGGCGTTCAACAGCCTCGCCAAGAGCGTCGCAACCTCGCCGGGCGTGTAGAACTCCCCTCCCTTCTTGCCCGCATCCGCAGCAAACCGACCAATCAAATACTCATAGGCGTTGCCAATGATGTCCTCGTCGCCGATGCGGCTCGGGCGAAGGTCGAGTTGCGGCTTGGCAAAGTCCTCAAGAAGGTGGCTGAGCCGGCGATTGCGGTCCCTAGTCTGGCCAAGGTTCGGCTCGGAGTTGAAGTCGATGTTGCGGAAGACGTTTTCTAGTTTGGCCTTATTGGCGTCCTCGATCTTTTCCAGGGTGATATTGATCAACTCGCCGATATTGGAGCGCGTGCGCCGCTCGTAGAGGCTATCGAAGCTGGCCGGAAAGGATTCCTCAACATTGCCATCCTGGTCCTTTAACTCGACCTCGGGCATGACGAAGCGCTCCCGGCTGAGCGCTCGTTCGACGCGCCGCTCGTCTCCTTGGTAGCGCTCGCGGTACTGTTCTTGCCTGTCTTTCCACAGGTCAGACAAGTATTTGATGAAGAGCATTACCAGTATATAGTCCTTGTACTGGGTAGGATCGAGCGTCCCGCGAAACGTGTCGCACGCCTGCCAGACGATGTCGTTGATTTCCTGTTGAGCGATGCCTGTCCTCATACTCCCTGCTCCTTCTTATTCGCTTGCTGGACTGCAAGTTGACATACCATCTGGATCTGCTGCTCGCGCTTTTCGTCAAGTCGCCGCCGAATGGACTTTATCTTATGCCAGAGCTCCAAAGTTTGATCAATATCATGCTGCACAGCGAGCGTTGGGACCTGGACGCTCAGTTTTTCGAGGGCCTGACGGCTGATGTAGCTAATGCCCGTACCACGCGACTCCGCATCGATCTGAGCCTGAACTGAGGGCAGGTTTAACCACCACGCGAGGTAGCCGGGCAGAATGTAGCTGGGGTCTGGGCGCAGTATATAAAAAGTGGCAGAGACGAGAGTGTTCGGAAGATCTGTGTCGATACAGTACGCTCGATGCTCTTGGCCTCTAGCTACGACGAGGACATCTCCACGACAGACCTGATAAAGCTCAGGATTTCGCTCCGGGTGGAACCAGACGGAGTTCTCTAGGCTCACACCGCCATCTGCGGAGAAATCCCTAGCTTGGAGCAAGCGGTGAGTCCCATCGGGAACGGAGTGAACGCGACCGCGGCTCAGATAGCCAGGCTGAATGTGGACGAGTTCCGACAACTGAACCCACGGACAATTTGATTGAGCAGTAGGCTTCATACTGCTTAAGTTATGCTCTTGCCAGTAATCTGTCAACAGTAGGACTAATACTGACTTCTATCGCGCCATGATGCGCTCCAATGACGTACCTAATGCTTCAGAGTGCCGATCCGTCGAGGGAGGGGTTATTTGATGTACACCAGCGCCTGCCGGTACACTTGGGAGCCCACGCGCAAACGCGCCCAATAGACCCCGGAGGCCACCAGACGCCCCCCGTCGTTGCGGCCATCCCACCCGGCTAGGTAGCTACCCACTCCCCGGCCACTGGTCAGTTGGCGCACCAATTGGCCATCGACCCCATAAATGGCCAAGGCATAATCCGCCTCAACCGGCAGCACGAAGGGAATTCTCGTGAAACCGTTGAACGGATTGGGGTAATTGGCCAACAGAGCGGCCTTGTCGGGGGTGGTCTGTTCCACCTCCTCCACAGCCGTGGGGGCCGCGCCGGGCAAATATCGGGCCAGTGCGGCACCGCTGATGATGTGGGCTTCCCCCGCGTTTTCGCGTCGATTGTCGGGTCCATCGCCGGCCATGCCGTTGGGAATGGCGTCCACCCGCCCGTCGCCATCCATATCTCCGCTGGCCCCCCAATAGGCCGAAAAATCGATCGGGTCGGGTGCTTCAATCCACACGACAGGTACTGCGGGATCGGCCAAGTCAATCTCGTGCGGCAGATCGGGGCCGCCTGCCAACACCGCAAAACCGCCAGCAAAGCGCCGCTTGAGCGGCCCCTCATCTCCGGGCACACCGATAAAGAGGTCGTCGTACCCATCGCCGTGGATATCGCCGGCAGCTACGGCGTCGCCAGTAATGGCATCGGGGCGGGCACCGTAGATAACAGTAATGTCGGCCGGCGGCGCGGCCATATCCAGCCGCTGTCCGCGCCGCTGGGGACCGCCGTACACCACGTACACCTCGCCAGCGTCGATGCGGCTATTGCCCGGACCGTCGGCCCGGTACGCGCCAATGAACAGGTCTTGGATGCCGTTGCCATCGATATCGGCCAAGACGATTTCCTCGCCCAGCCGATCGGGCGACTTCCCGCCGCCATCAGCACCGTAAATGACGGTCAGATCGGCGGGCGGATTCTCGGCTAAATCGATGGCCGCGGGACGCTGGGGACCGCCATACACCACGTACATTTCCCCGGCGTTTTCGCGCTGGTTTTCCGGGCCATCCCCAGCGCCGCCGGTGCGATGATACGCATTGCGCAAGGTGCCGAAAGCCGCCGCGCCAATGGCAATGTCATCGTATCCGTCCCCGTCAAAGTCGCCAGCGACCACCGTCGAACCAGCGTGGTCTAGGGCGTCGATGCCGTAGATAATACTCAAAGGGTGTTCCGCAGCCGCCAGATCGATAGTAGCACCCGAATCTAGCGGTCCGTAGAGAACGTACACCCGTCCCGCCTCAACGGCCCCCGCCGCCCCCGAGGCCCGGTCGGCCCCCACCACCGCATCCCGATGTCCATCGCCGTCGAAATCCCCGGCGGTCATCCACACCCCCAAGCGGTCGTCGCGTTCAGCGCCGATAACGGTAATCAACCCCTCCGGCCAAGGTCGTTGCGCCAAATCCAAGCTCCTCCCTGCGGCCCGCCACCGAGCGATGAGTTCAGCCGAGAAAATATAGAGCTTGCCAGCGTTGGCGCGATCGGAGGCATCGGCGTAAAAAGCACCCACCAAAAGATCGGCGCGCCCGTCGCCCATGAGATCGGCCACATGGGTCTTGATACCGAAAAGGTCGCGCTGAGCCTCGCCATATAGAGTGACCACATCGCCGGAGTCGGCGGCCAAGTCCAAGCCACCCCCCGAAAGTATGGTGTTGAAGCAAATGGCCACTTCACCTGCATTGGAGCGATCGTTGGCAGGGCCATCGCCGGCCATGGCCGAAATCACCAGATCGTCGCGTCCGTCGCCATCGATATCACCGGCGGTAATAGGAGTGCCGAATTCCGCATCGTTGACGTCGGGATTGTACACTGTGAACTGGCCCGTCTGAGTGGTATCAGCCAGATCCCACACGTGGACTATTTGGGCCGAGACCGGAATGGCCAGACAGCACAGGACCAACAACAGGATGGCCGCGTATTTCATGGAAATTCTCCGCGAAAAACTTGGCGAATTACTGCATATGCCAAAGTCAAAAGTTGAATTACCAAATAGCTTGTGAATAAAATGCGCGGATAGCAGAATCCGAGGTGACGAGCGGGCAGGCATGCAGACTGGCCAGAGCGACAATGGTGCGGTCAGCAGGGTCGCGATGATCCCAGTCGAGTTCGAGATTTTTGATCCAAGTCTGGACATCTACCGGGAGAATATCAAGGCGGTCAATTTGTTCTAGTTTATCAGTGAATTCCTGAACGGAGATCGGTATGGAGAGCTGTTCTTTTTTTATTTTAATGCCAATTTCCCAGATAGAGATCGAACTAAGAGCAATGCGGTCGGCGTCCGAGATCGCTTGTGCTGCGGTTCGAGATAGCCGATCTCGATTTAGCGTCCAGAATACGAGGGCCGAAGTATCCAAGACGATCACGCCAGCGCTCCCCATTCGTCAGTAGTCGGCGTATTGATGTCTTCGCGATAGACAACTTTGCCCTGAATCCCTCCGAACACCTCTTCCACGGTCTTTTTTTGCGCAATCGGCTGAATGCGCAAAACAGGGCGATTGTGATCTGTGACGATCCATTCTTGGCCGGTTTCTTCAATATCGCGAAAGATGCGAAGCATATTGGCTTTCAATTTACTTTTTGAAATAGAAGGCATTTCTCCTCCTTTTTGATATATTATGACCACAGTTATGACTATGGTCATAAAATGCACAAAATCCCTTTGTTGTCAAGGTCACAGACTGCGACCGGCCCGATACCTGCCCACTAACCGGCTGACGACAAAGGCGCAGAGCAGGGAACATACTGTCAGCCAGACCAGCCGTTCGATTCCAGCACGGGGATACTCGACGTAAATTCGGCTCCAACCAAAATCGTCTTCTAGAGGCAGCGCGCGCGGAGCAAAGAGATGGGCCAAGACTCCGACCTGACGCGCCGGGGCGATGCTCCCCGCAAAGCTACCGACGTACAGGGGAAACTCTACGGTCTGCCCGCAGTCCGTGAGGTGGAGTACGTGTTCGCCCGACCCCTCCGGTCGGAGACGCCAGACCAGACGGTGGAGCGCCGGCTCCCGCACCGAGGGACTCAGTTCACCCGCTCCTTGGACCCATTCGAGTTTGCAGTCCATTTGGGCCATATCGTCAGCAGGCTGGGCTAGAACCGCAGTCAGCAGCGTTTCAGCGCCACTCGGGATGGGCGCAAGGGCAAAGCGGTAGTGGGCCTGTATCAACAAGGGAGCGCTTGCCAGCAAAGAAACAACGAGAGGCCCCAAAAGAATGCTGCTATAGCGCAAATTGGCCTTGAACAATGCTAGTTGCGCCTGCCAGACCAACAAGGGCTCGCGCCGGTAGAGCCAGATCTCGAAAAGGGCCGCCCACAACTCGTCGCGGGCTTGGCGCAGGCGTTCCCTGCGGACCAGCCCGGCAAATATCAGCGCGACCACTATCCCCAAGACAGCCGCCACGCCGAGGATCTCCGCCCATCTCCCCAGCGCTGCCAAGGGCACCATACAGGCGTCGAACGCATAGTTGGCCAAGCGGTTGTAGTAGAGGATGAGGGCTTGCATGTCCTACTCCAGATAGCCCAAACCCTTGAGGCGTTCGTCGATTCGTTCCTGGTCCGCAGCCGATGGGACATTGAGTTCTTTCTCAATGCAGTGAATGACAAATTCTTCCACACTACTGTACCCTACCTTTTCGACGTGGGCTTGGGCGCGCTGCCAAAGCTCGTCCTCCAAGACAACTTTTCGTTTAAAAAGCGCCATCTAATCCTCCCAGATCGAATGTCCCGACATGGCGGCCGGCGGGGCCACACCGTAGTGCGCGAGGATACTCACCGGAATATCCCGCAGATGGTGTGGGATGGGCTTCAGCGGTTTATTGCTCAGGAGAACGCCAGGCACCTCTTCGGCCGCCATGCAGTGATCCCCACTCCAAGGGGAGAGATTATCCTGCAAAACCGCACTCTCCAGTTGGCCAATGGCCGTGGCACCCGAAACGCGATACCCCCTCGCATAGCCGATGATCAAGTCGGGTGCCAAGTCCGAATCGGCCCCAGGGTCTGGACGATAGACTTTTTTTATTACCTGCTGACCGTCGGCCGGATCCCGCAGGGCAAGCAAATTCTGGCTCAGTTCGCTGAGCAAACTTTCCCGGGCCTCGGGCCGCACCGTCCCGTGCTGTTCGCGGCCCTTGAGATTGAGGTACAGGGCATTGAGCCCCAAACCATAGGCCCGAGTTTGTTCCCAGCGCATGTGGCGCTCGTTGAGGATATGGGCCTGATCGAGCGACACTTGGGGAGCCAAGGCGAGATAACCCTCCTGGGCCAGCCAAGAATTGAGATTGAAAGAGCGCTCATACGCGGCAAAGCCGTGGTCCGAAAGGACGATGATATCCGCGTCTGGCCCCAGCATGGCAACGGCCTCGCCCAGCAAATCGTCCATGGCGACGTACTGATCGGCAATGGCCTGTTGGTACGGAGCGAATTCCGCTCGGTGGCCGGGGTGGTCGGGTGCCCAAGCGCGCCAGAGCATGTGGCAGACTTGATCGAGACTGTGGACGTAAAAAAAGAGCACGCCAGCCGCAAAGCGTCCCAACTCATAGCGCAGTTGGCGGCGGCGTTCTTTGAGGGTCAAGGCGTCCTGACGCAAGAATTCTCCGTAGTCAAAAACATCTGATTCGAGGGCTTTGGTATCGTCGGGCATGCCTTGGGTATAGTGTGGGCCAAGAGCTTGGTGCAATTCTTCGCTGGCCTCTGGAGGAGTGGAGATAGGCATGGCCGGATTGCCGGGATGGATATTGATCGGCGTCAGGTAGAGTTGCAGAGAAGGAGCTGCGGCTCGCAAGTAAAAGCGAGCAATGCCCTGCAGGCGTTCCAAGCTGTAGGGCTTTCGCCCATAGTCTATGGTAATCCACGGACTCCACTCGCCGGACTGGAGGACCAAGCGCTGTTGGCCGAGGACGATTTCGGCGGTCCGGTGCTGCCGATCTAGGTAAATCGCAAAATGACTTTGCACCGGCTCTTCGTCTAGCGTCGGACCGTGGATGGGCAGTTGCGCCCAACTGTTTTCCAACTGGACGCCGATTATTTTGCCGCCGGGAACGGCCAATTCCCCTCCGGCCACTAGGCTGGTGCCCCCGCCTTCAAGGTACGCCGGCACAGAGTACGGCCCCTCAGTGTAATAGGTAAAAGTCCCGTAGGTCCCCAACATATCCGGCGTACCCATGCCCGAGAAAGCGCGCACGGCGCAGGGACGGAAAAACGGCAGGTCGGCAAAATTCTCCGATGACCGGGAGGGAGGGAAATTGGCCGGCACTTTGAAAATGGTTGTGGGAACACCTTGGTCGGCGAGGATGTCCCAAAAGGGCCGACCCCGGCGCTGCAACGCCAGCTCGCCGGATTCCCCCCGGCGCGCGATAGACAGAAAGGGAGTCAGGGAGGCCGGATCGCGGTGGACAAAGTCGAAAATGCCGTGATCCTGTGGATCCAAGCCGGTAATAAAGCTCGCCCACGCCACCGGACTCTGCGGCGGCGCACTAGTTTGCAAAGGCGCAAAACCCCCGCGCCGGGCCAGAGCCTCAAAGTGCGGCATCCGGCCCTCGGTCATCAACGTTCGCAGAATCTGCGGGTCCATGCCGTCGATGCCCAGCACCAGTAGGCGGTCCGGCGGAGGGCCAGAGCGACAGCCCCAAGACAGGAGGGCGATCAGGGCGATGGCAAGAGCGGTGTTAGGCATATTCCGCAGATAGCGCAGATGAGCGCAGATGATGGCAAGAGCAGCGTTAGACATCGGACCCAGCAGCCGGGACGAATACATCTCGTCCCTGCATGTAAGATGGCGGCTCGATGCCAAACAGGCCCAGAATGGAAGGAGGGATATCGAGCAAATGGGGATTGCGAATGCCTATTTTGCGATTGCAGAAAAACACGCCGGGCACCAGCCGTGGGTCCACGCAGTGGTCGCCGCTCCAAGGCCGGGTATTGGTCTCAAAAACGGCCTCGGTCACTTGGCCGCTGGCCCCGCTCCAAGAAGCGCGGTATCCGGCGTTGTACCCAATGAGTAAATCCGGGCCATCGTCCGTATAAGGCCCGCTAAAAGAAGCCGCCGTATCCCAAGCCTTGTTGATGGCCGTCTCGCCCGTCTCCTGGTCCACCAGACCGGTGAGGCGGGAGCACAGTTCGGCCTTGAGTTGGCGCAATTCCGTCCCAGAGGCAACAATCCCGCCAGCTTCGCGGCCCCTGAGATTGATGAATAGTCCGGTGAGGCCCAGAGCAAAAGCTCGGGTGCGGCTCCAATCGACTTGGGCCAGCCATTCTGCACTGTGGGTGCAGCCCTCGCGCAAACACAAGTACCCATTTTGCCACAACCACGTATTGAGGTTGACGCCGCGTTTAAAGGTGCAAAAGCCGTGGTCGGAAATAACCATGAGCACGGTCTTGGCGCAGTCGATCTTTTCTAGCGTGCGGCCCACTAGGTCGTCCATGCGCGCGTACATATCGGGTATAGTATCGGCCAAGCCGTCGCCTTCCCGCCCCCGATTGGCTGGATGATCGGGATCTAAGGTGCGGAAAAACATGTGCTGGATGCGATCGGGGCTGTCAAAGACGCAGGCCGCGAGGCCCTTGGGGGTTTTGTCGAGCGCGTGGAAAAACATGGCTTGGCGCTCGTCGTCGAGTAAATAGGTCTGGTCGAGAAAGGCCCGCTCGTCAATTAAATCGGCATTGAGTGCATCCGTGTCTTCTGCCAAGCCCACGGTGGCGAACTTGCCCAAGCGTCGGGCGAGGTAGGGGGCATAGGACGGAGGATGGGAAAGGGGCAGGTGGGGATGAGTAGGGTCGATTTGAATGGGGGTGACATACAATCTGAGCGGTTCGGCCTCAATCAGGTAGAAGCGGCACAGGCCGCGCACTCGGACCCCAAGGCCAGCGGCAAAGGTGAGCGTTATCCAAGGGGAATAAACTCGCTTTTGCAAGACTATTTTTTCGCCTCCGATCACCAGCGTAGCCAACTCGGCGGCCGGATTTACGTCCAGATCCATGGCGGCTGTTAGTCTTTTGCCGTCTGGGCGCAACGGGTTGGCGGGACCGGGGATACTAGTGCTGACTCTGCCGCGCTCAAGTTCAAGGCGGATGCAGCAGCCCACCGAGGTGTCTTGAGGTTCGGGTCCGCTAAAAAAATAGGTGCACTCGCCCTGGGTGCCGCGCAGATCTGGCGCGCACATGCCTGCTAGCAGAAGCCCCGCGAATTTTTCCGGGGGAAAACTGATGGGCACCCGAACAATGGAACTGGAGATGTGGTTGTCGCCCAGCACCTTCCAAAAAGGCTGGCTCCGCCGTAAATTGCGCACCTGCGCTTTGCCCAGAGGCAAGCGATACGGGCCGACCCCTAGGCTTCGGCGCGGGGCGCTGATCCGCGCCGAAGACAGCACGGGCTGGTACGTGTGGGAATCGCGAGTGATAAAGTCATAGATGCAGTGCCTAGAAGCGTCCACCCCCGTAGCAAAAGCCGACCACGCCGACGGCGTAATGGCGGGCAAGGTAGTCTGCAAAGGGCGAAAGGTCCCCTGCTCGGCCAGCTTTTTGAACGCCGGCAGCCGGCCTTCCTCCATCCAGCGGGCCACTAGCTGAGGATCGAGGCCATCGAGGCCGATGACCACCACGCGCTCGGCGCTTGCTTGGGCTGCAATTTTTTTGCCGCGATGCCAGCTAAGCAGCAAGCGGACGGGTAGGATCAGGATGGCGAGCGCGGCGAGAACGAGAGCGGTAAGAGTCCAGAAACCGCTGGCTAGAACAAAGCCAGCGCCAGGACCGACATAGGCGTCGGCCCGTTGGGCAAGGAGGCAAGTGCCGCTCCAAATAAAGAAGGATTTGCTCACAATATAAGACCGCTATCGGGGTGTCTCGTTGTGGCTTTTGTTAAGATACAACCTGAGTAGAAGTGGTATGAGATGTTTCGCTGCGCTCAGCATGACAGGTGCTATCTCTCTGTCTGCCAGTCATGCTGAGCGCAGCGAAGCGGAGTCGAAGCATCTTATACCTAGATACCCATGCGTAACATCCATTAGATTACTGTCGTGTAGTATATACAACAATACTCCTTAGCTCTCGCTAGACTTTCCCCAAGGGAGAACACGCCATGAAAAAAATCAATCGAAGAATCCCGCCAGCCCTGCTGGCCGCGGCGGCTGGCGCACTCGCCCTAGGTGCCGATGCCCCAGGGCGCGTGGAGCCGACCGCCCCAGCCAGAACCGCGTATCTGACTTCGACGCCCTGGCTGGAAGTAGTCGAAAAGGAAGTGCCACCCCTCCAACATGCACGGGCGGACCGCTGGCCCATGATCATGTGGCACGACGTGGGTTTTGCGCCACTGGACGCAAATCAGATCCAGATGCTGTTGGCGCGCGGCTTGACGCAGCATCTGCGGTTGGACCAAGGCATGATCGACGCGGCCAAAGCTCTGCAAGAAGCCGGGTCGCCGGTGATTTTCATGCAGGGCGATGCCGGGGCTTGGCCCTATTCTCTGGCCGCTGATTCCAGTGCTTGGGCGCACCAATTCGACGCCGGCTATCACTATAAAATGGCGGGCAGAGGAGCCTTGGGAGCGTGGCACGGGGCCTGTCCCAAGATGATCGCGGGCTGGGAGCTCATGGCCGACCAAGTGCGCGATACACTCGGTGCCTTTCGGGCGGCTGGCGTCACAGTCGATGCGGTGTGGATGGATTGGGAAGGAGACCCCTATCCCTGGAGCCACCTATTCAAACAGCTCGCGCACTGCAAACGCTGCCGAGTGCAATTGCCACCGGAAGTGCTGGCAGACGAAGACCAGTACTGGGCCTATTACTGGCGGCACTACCAGCAGCTCTACGGAGCGTACCTGGCTGGGCCAGTGCGCGAAATCTTTCCCCTGTGCTCCATCACCAACTGGCACACGGTGTATTCCACTCAGACCAGACCCTTGCTCTACTTTGTCAATAACCGGGCATTGCCGCCGGGCATTCCCCCGCTGTTTACGGCCACCAATCCCGTGGCGTACGGCAACGACAAATTCTGGCAAACAGCGTGGCAAGACGACTACCCCCTAGACCAGCGCCACGTCAACCAATTCCACATGCACAATCTGCTGCGGCAAATTTCCGGCGACACGGCCAACCGCCTAACCTATGGGCCGGAAGTCGCCAGTTTTCCCTGGGTGGCGCGCTGGTGCCCGATTGTAAACCACCAGGAGGACGATTCAGTCCCGTACATGAGCCGAGAAGCGTACCGCGAGGCCCTGCGGCATATGTGGCTGCGCGGCATCGACGGCATGCAGCTTTTCAATGCTTGGCGCGAGGAGTACGAGGAAATCGCGCTGTTTGAAGTGCTCGATGCAGTCGCCGTGTACGACGAAATGCTCGGCTACCGCGACTTTCTCGACGCCGGCCAAGTGATGAATCTAGCGGAACCGGCCGTGCAGGACGAGGGGGTGCTGTGGTCCGGTCTGCGCTTGGAGGAACAGGCCGTAGTGCGGCTGTTCAGCCAAGGGGAAGGCGCGGCCCGTTTAGAACTGGAAGTCTGGCCCGGTCACGAGATAGAGCTGGAGGCACCCACCGAAGGCCGGACCTATGTGCTGGGGAGGATGGACACTGGGGTGGAAATCTTGGAGTAATCTCAGTCGGGCTCCGCCTCCGCGAACTCGACAAAACAGGTCGCCACAACCTTGTCGAGTCCAGGGGTAGGAGTCTGAGGTCCAGCAACCGAATCCGCGACCGCACGCAGGTCAAGGCTAGCCGAGGGTCGCAAGCGCCAGCGTTTGACCTGTTCGACCAGACAATCGCCCACGGAGTCGCTGTCCACGGTCGAAGCGAGGAGCTGGACACTTTCGACCAGACCGCTGGCCAAGATGACAAAGCGGATGGTCGCGCTGCCCGGCAACGCCCGTCCGGCTTGGAATTCCCCGGCAAAGCAGCGGTTGAACGCGTTGAGTTGGGAGCGGACAAACGCGTCGATGGTCTCGGGTGCGCGCGCCAGATCGTCCGGGGCATAGCCACTCACCTCGCTGGGCGCTTGCAAGCGCGCCTGCGTGGTGGCGAGTACGGCTTCTGCTCGGGTCCGATCAACCAGCGCCGCTTGCTCGATTTGGCGGACAAAGCGAAAGTCCATGTCAAAGGTCTGCAAAGGCTGGTCAAAGGCGTTGAATTTGAGAATGAAATCCCGGACGTGTAAACGCACCTCTTCCACCCCGTCGGCCAGCGGCTCAAAGACGATAAAGCCGCTGTAGTTTTCGCCTTTGTAGATTTTCTCCCCGACGCCGTAATTGCTAGTGCGCACCTGCCCCATGCGCATGTCAAAGCGGTAGTCCTCATTGCCAGTGACGCCCTTCCGAGCGCGGTAGTAGGATTCAAAACTATGGGCCGCCGAGCCGGTCGCTATGCCGTAGGGAGTCAGTTCCTCTCCCCGGCGGTTGGTCGTGAGCCGGCTCTGTAGCGGTTGTAGCTCCACCTTGGGAAAACCCAGATTGTACACCGAGACCGCAAAAACCGTAAAGCGATTGCGCACGTACCCAGTCTGGGGATCGACGTAGTCGCCGTACGTATAGGCATTGTACGAATGCGGCCCCTGCGAGGACTCCTGCGGCCACAAAGCATTTAGGGCGCGGTCGGTCATGTAGCGGACCTCGACCCGCAGTCCCTCTACGGCATAGGCGACAGTCCCATCCTCTCCCAGAGCATAGTCCGGCCCTAGATCGGAGCGAGGCATCAGCAGCGATACGCGCTCGTAGCGCGGCGGATAGAGAATGGTGCAACCGGCGAGCAGCAAGGCGCTCCATAGCGCGGGGCCAGCGAGCAAGATGCGCATGTGCTCAGCGCGCCTGATTGTAAAAATCGATTTGCTGCTGGGCGATGGAACCCTTCTGCGTCAGGGCAAAGACCACCATATTGACTCCCAGTTTCAGGTGCGGTTCATTTTCGCTTTCGCGCTCCCAGAAGGCGCCGTACCCCTTGTCGGAATACACCGCCACCAGTCGGTCGCCGAGGAAAATGCCCTCCAAGTAGTACACCGAACTGCGGAAATTGCCCCCGGACAATTCCTCGCCTCCCGGGGGCGGCCCATCGTCAAAATCGAAAAATACGTGGTAGAGCGGATGCTCGTTGGGGATGGGGACAAAGCGGGCGTCGCGGCCTAGGGCCTGCTTAAACATGTCCCGCAGCGAGGCTTCGGCCGGGCCGTACTCCAGCTCGGGCCGGTCGTTGTCGGCTACCAGAAAGCCGCCGTTGCGCAGGTACTTGCCCAGATTGTCAATTTCGTGCTCGGTCAGTTCAAACGCGCTGCGGGTGGTGATGTACACAAAGGGGGCCTTGAACAAATCCTGAGAGTCGATAAACATCTGGTCGATGACCCGAGCCTCAATGCGAGTGTACTGATTGATGGCCCGCACCAACTGGGAAATCGAGCGCTGCCGCGAGGGCTGGAGGATGCTGCCCCAAGCCAGCCCCAAGTACACAAAGCCTTGGATGTTGCGCTTGTCGGCCGGGTCCTGAATGACCATGCCCCGGTACTTGCCGGTGTCAATGGCGTCTAAGTCGAGGAATTCCGCCTGCATGTCAATGCGCTTTTCCGGCTCCTTCAGACTGGTCATTTCAACGGCTTCGAACTGGGGGACGCCCACTACCCCAAGGCCCATACCTTGGGCACCCATGTCGGCGATAAAGTCGTGGCCGCTACGGGTGCGACTCCAACGCCGGCCCGCGACAGCCCGATCCAGTTGACTACCCAAGCCGCTGAAGCCACCCACCACAGTGGCCGTCTGATCCCGCTGCACGGATATAATGGGGGTGCCCTCGGGGATAACCTGCTTTTTAAAGGCGAATTCCCGGCTCAACTGGGGGGGCGGAATCAGCAGCGGCGTGTCCAATTCTTGCCATTCGAGGCGGACGACCACCTCTTCCTCGGCCTGTTCAACGGGTCGAAAGTACAAGGCGACAAAGATTAGGTGCAACACTAGGGAGATCAGCAGGCCCCAATAGAGCAAGCGCCGATTGGCCGCAAGAACGGCGAGCGGGTCCGCGGAGCGCACGGCTTTCACAAGTGTTTCCTCGCAATGGTAGCGCGGCGGCGTTCGACAAAAGCGCGGATGTTGGGGGCGAGCAGGCTGCTGTCTTCCTGGGCCGCGCTCAGAATGGCGTCAAATACGTCCACGGCCCGCTGCCATTCCCCTAACTTTTGATGGCAAACCCCGATATTGGCCCGAGCGGCTATACCGCTGGAAGTGTGGGGGAATTGACGCCAAACCTGTTCAAAGCGGGGAATTAGGGCGCGAATCGCCTCGGCGTCGCTGAGTTCGGACGCGACTTTGAGGCTGTCGGTCAACGCCGCGTAATCTCCATAGGCCACGGCCTCGCGCAGTTCGGGCAACATGGCGGCAGCTTGGGAGGCCGCCGGAGTATCGGGGTATTGTTCTTCGATTTGGCGAAAGATGTCGTACGCCGCTTGGTGGTCGCCTTGATTGTACAACAACTCGCCGAGGGTATAGCGGGCAATGGACGCATAGCGGCCCTCGGGAAAGTTTTCGAGGTACGCCGCAAAGGCCCGTTGCACCTCTTTATTTTTTTGGTCCGCATCCCCGGCGAGGGAATTCATCAGACACCAACCAATGTTGTAGAGAGCTTCCTCGGCCAAGGGGCTGTCGGGATAGCGGTCAATGAGCTGCTGGTACTGGCCCTGAGCCTGATCGTACTGCTGCAGATTGTAGCGGCATTCGGCTAGGCGAAAGAGAGCATCCGGGGCAATGTTGCGATCCGAGGCCTGGGCCACGACGAACTCAAAGGCAGCCACGGCTTGAGCAAAAAGGGTCTGGTTGAAGTACGCGTATCCCAAGTAGTAGTGGGCTTCCGCGGCATTGGGGTGTTCCGGGTAGCGAGTGATCGAGTCCTGCAAGCGGCCGACCGCCTCTTCGTAGCGGTCCAGTTGCAGGGCGGCCAGCCCGCCCAAAAAGAGGAAATCGGGCGCGTAAAATCCGCTCGGGTACGCTGCCAGACCCGCAGTCGCGGCGTCGGCTACAGCTTGGTAATCTTCCAAGCGCAAGGCGGCATCGGCCATGAGCCAGTGTCCTTTTTCGCGCAGATAGTAGGTGCGCTCTAAGGGCCGCTCTTCTTCGGCAAAGTCGAGGGCGAGCAGCTCCCGGCAGGTGGCAATGGCCTCGCCATAGCGCTCTTGGCGGTAGGCGATTTCGGCCAAGGCCAGCAAGTACTCGCCGCGTTGGAGCGGAGAGGAAGCCGTCTGCAACAAACGCCGATATAGCTGCAACCCCTGGTCGATCCGCCCACGGGCGATGTAGGCCGCAGCCAATAGGCGGGAAGCCGCGGTGAGAGACGAATCCGCGGCGGCGCGCTCTAGGTCGGCGATGGCTTGGTCGTGCTGGCCGAGCCTGAAATAGGCCATGCCCCGGCCGTAAAAGGCTTGGTGGGCAAAGGACGAATCCGCAGCGGCTAGGGTTTGGTCAAAGTAGGGCACGGCCGCATCGAGGTCGCCGGCGCGGGACAGAGCCGTGGCGATGAGGTAATTAAATAACGTTTGCGAGGCCCTATGGGTCTCGGTTTGGGCACCCTCCCGCAGGACTGCCAGCGCCCTTTGGGTGCGGCCCTGCTGCAGTAGAAGGCGGCCAGCTTCGAGTCGGGAGCGCGAGTGAATTTCCGCCTCGCCGCGGACCTGGAGAAAGGAGGAGACCGCTTCCTCCCAAGCGCCAGCATCGCGCTGGACTATGGCCGCTTCAAAGCGGGCGATATCGGCTTCGGGTTTGTCGCCTAGCTCTTCGTCTAAGCTCTGATAGATCTGGATGGCATCCGCGTACTCGCCGCGCCCGTGGAAGATGCGGGCGCACTGGAAAAGGGCGCTGTGCCGATACCCACCAGCCTGCGGCGAGGCTGCTAACGCTTGGAAAATGTCGAGGGCCTGAGTAGTGGTGCCCGCCTCGTCCTGGCGCTGCAAGGCCAGCCCCAAATTGAAGCGTAGGTCCATTTCGTAGGTCGAGCTGGGGAAGGCTTCCAAGGTGCGGCGCAATTCCGCTTCGGCGCGGCGGAAAAGATCGGCCCGCTCCTCCGGCGCGACCTCTTCCGCTTCAGCGCGGCCAAACCAAGCCCGGGCAATTTGCAGTCCCACTCCTTCGAGGGGCAGGCCAGCCTGGGCCGCAAAGGCGGCATAGTCGTCGCGGTACGCACTGTATGCGCGCACGGCCTCTAAGTAGTTCCCAGTTTCAAAGTAGCGGTTGGCCAGCAGCAATTGCAGCCGCGCCCGGCCAAAGTCGTCCTGTTGCGCCTCTAGGGCGCGCTGATACACCGCAATACTGGCGGCCACATCGCCGCGCTGGTAGTGCAACTGAGCCTGGCGCAAATAGGCTTCCTCGGACAGGCGGCGCTCGTCGGCAAAGCGCGCGGCCACCAAAGTATAGGCCTCCACGGCCAGTGCGTACTCCCCGGTGCGCTCGCGGCACTCGCCAATGCGCAGCAGGGCCTTGGCGGCGATCTCCAGTTCAGTCTCGTCGACCAAACCCGCGAGTTTGTTGCGCTGCATGCGCAGAATCTCACGCTCGGACATGCGGTCAAGGCGCTGCGAGTCAACTAGCCGCTGGTAGCTGGGGATGGCTTCGGCAAAGCGCTCCAGCGCAAAGTAGCATTCGCCAATTTGAAACAGTGCCCTACTAGTGCGATACCCCGAGGGGAAGCGCCCGACCAAATCCTCGAAAATCGCAATGCTCTGGGCGTACTCGCGCAGTTGATAGTGCGACCAGCCAATATCGTACAGCGCATGAGCCACGTAGGGACTGGTGGGATAGCTGGCGACCAGTTGCCGCGCTTCGTCGATGGTGCGGCGATACTCTCCCATGCGGTACGCGCAGGCCACGGCGCGGCTGCGGGCGAGGGCCTGGAGCGCCGGGGTAGCGGAGAGGGTCTCGGCGGCGACAAACGCTTCCACGGCCTGTCCCAAGAGGTCGTCAGCCCGGCTCTGGTGCTGCGTACGCGCTTCGTCGCTGCGGGCCTGCGCCGCCCTTTTGAGTTCTTCTTCGCCCATCTTGAAATAGGCATTGCCAATTTGGTACGCGGCCACCTCTTGCAGGGGTGCGTCTATCTGGCCGACGGAAACTCGAATGGCCTCCATCGCGAGCAGCTTGTGCCGACTGCGCATGATGTGGCGGTAGTTTTCAATGGCCTGATCGTAGGCCCCAGAGGCGTAGAAGTTCTGGCCGTGCTCAAAGCGGGCCTGCATCTCCTCGGCCGTGGGCACAAAGCGAGTCGCAGCCGCGGCGAGGGTCAGTAGAGATAGGATGACTAGCGGAATCATAGATTGTTCCCCTGTAAGGGCGGTTCGCGAACCGCCCCTACGAATGACCCATTATCGTACACTCCTAGTACACAACTCCTACGACCCCGGCGGCGCGTTCAGCACCCGTGTCCACCTCAACTTCCACCCGGTAGAGGTACAGGCCCGGAACCACTCGCGAACCCGTGGCATTGCGCCCATCCCACAAACCCGGGGATCGGCTGTCGGTTGGCAGCCGCACATAGGCACCGGCCGACAGCGGCGGCGGACTAAGGTCGCGCACCAAGCGGCCGCTCAGATCGAAGATGCGGATGCCCACCTGTCGCGGGGCCTCGACCTTGGAGAGGGCGAATTCAATAGTGGCAAAATCGTTGACCCCATCGGCGTTGGGGCTGAAGACCGGCGGGTGGACCCGCACTTGGGAGAGCGCCCGCTCCTCCGAGGTCGCGGCTGACAGCACCCACGAATAAGGTGCATTGCTCTGCGGGTCAACAGCCGCGTTTTCGGCCGCGTTGAGCGGGTTGTCAGAATTGGGCGCAAAGAGGCGGGCGCGAAACGCATGGATCGCCGCGTGCGTTCGCGTCCTAAAGCGAATTTGCAACTGGGCGTCTTGCCGCAGCGGCTCGGCCAAGAAGATAGTGAGCTGGTCTCGCGTCGAGTCCCAAGCCTCAAGCGCACTACCTTCCAAGCCGATAATTTCTTCGAGTACGGCCGGTGCAGGCACGTCGATGCGGATCTGAGCTATACCCGCGTCGGCGTCGGCGAATTCCACATCGAGCGTGTAAGTAAAGGAAGTATCCCGGCCCATGGGGACGCGGTTGGGGGCAATGCGGCCCCACGCCTTGGAGACGGGAACTTGGTCGGAGTCGAAATCGATCTCTAGATGCTCGAAAACAGGGGTCTTCTCGGGGGAGCGGGTCGCCATGTTGACCCGGTATTGCAAGAACGCACGCGGTTCCTCGGCCGGAAACCAGATGTCCCCGGTAGTTAAAGGCGCACTCCAGCCCCCTGCCGAATCGGCTAGCTCGACGGCTTGGTCGGCGCTGCGGAACTGCACGGTGAGTTCCGTACCAGCGGGAACCGTGGCCTGCCAGCGCACCCGCCCCACGTTCTTGACCACGTCCGGCGCACCGAGGTCGAGCGGTGCCGAAATGAACGTTCCCCGCTCTGCGTGCAGGCTGCCGTACACCTCTATTTCGGCCACATTGGGCTGGGTGATGGCGTTGATATCGACGATGACCAAGCGCAAATGGCGCGTCCACAGCGGCGGGAAGCGCACCTCGCTGCGGACGAAATCGACGATGTCGCGCAGGATGGCTACTTCGGTCCAGCGGATTTGATCGTCGCTGACCTGAATGGAGTAGCCGCGCAGGGAGCGGTCGAAGAACTGCTCTTGGGTGCGGCCCCGGGTCAGAACCCGCACAGCGTGGATTTTGCGCCGCGTTCCCAAGTCGATATCGGCATTGAAATTCAGGGCGTTGATCGGCGGATTCCACGAGGTATTCAAATCGCCGTCGAGCACCTCCGGGCGGTTGGAGATCCGGTCCTTGGCCAAATTTTGGCCGCGCACTTGTTTGAGGACAATGCCGCCGGCGAGCGAGCCGATATCCGTCCCACCTAAAAAGCCGGCGATGGGCTGGCCGATGGACAAAGCCGGCTCTAGCGTGCCTTCTTGCACCAGATGCCAAGCCTCGTCCCGCGCCACCTCAGCAGTCGTCCACCCATCGTCATCCTGCAACTGGTCGCTCCAATACCAAGGCTGGCGGGTGCGATCAGTCGTCGTTTGCACTGTCGAGGTATCCCCCGCAGCAAATTCCACGGCCAAGGTCGCGGCCAAACCATTGCCCCGCCCGCGCCCGCGATTGACCACCAGCGCGGCGATGTGGTTGTCGCCGCGCACCACCGGCACCGCAAAAACTCGCGACTGCACCACGCTGGAATCGCTGCCGACTAGTTCGCCGTTGAAGTACGCGGCAAAGCTGTCGGCTGCGGCCATATGCAGCAAGCCCTCGCCAGCTTCGGGGGCCTCAAAGGTGGTGCGGTAGTAGAGCGCGCTGCGCCATGCGGTCTGCTCCCAAGTAAGCCCCTCGGTCTGGACGGTAGAGCATACTGCGACTAGGCCGACAACGGCGAGCAGGATCCGTTCTTGCAGAATTGTGGGGATCATTCGTCCACCGCGCAGCGAAAGCCGACATTGCCATCGGCGCTGAACGGGCTGCAGGCCCGGCGGTACGAGGCGCGCAACAGATTGGGAGCATTGGACCACGAGCCGCCGCGCACCACTTTCAGCGTTCCATCCGCCGGTCCAAGGGGATTGCGCTCGTGTTCGCCGGTATAATACTCGCTGTGATACCAGTCTGCCACCCACTCCCAGACATTGCCGGCCATATCGCGGACCCCATAGGGCGATTCCCCTTGTGGGTAATGACCCACCGGCGAAGTAAAGGAGAACCCATCGCTGGCGTCGACGTCACAGCAAAAATCCGTTCCGTAGTTGGCCCTAGTGCGATCGATGCCTTCACCCCAGGGGTAGGTGCGCCCATCGGTCCCCCGGGCGGCTTTTTCCCACTCCGCCTCCGTGGGCAGGCGCTTGCCGACCCACTGGCAATAGGCTAGGGCATCGGGC
Source organism: Candidatus Latescibacterota bacterium (assembly GCA_022820485.1). Lineage (GTDB taxonomy): Bacteria > Latescibacterota > UBA2968 > UBA8231 > UBA8231. The sequence goes on along the minus strand of JAJEFJ010000025.1, from coordinate 6,330 downwards.
CAGCCCACCGAGATGATCGGATGGTCGTCCGGGGCCGAGCGGATCGGCAGGTTCATGGCTTGGGCATAGGCATTCCACTCGGCCGTGCTCACTTCGTGGCGGTCAATCCAGAAGCCATTAAGATGCACAGAATGTGCGGGGCGCTCGTCACTGGCACCGGAGTCAGAGCCCATGATGAAGGGCCCGGCCGGGATTTTCACCATGCCCGGCGGGTCCTCAGAGTCCGTCGGCCCCGCAGCCTTATCGCAGGCGCTTAGACCGACACTGAGCAACAGAGCTACTAGGCGTTTCACAAGGTCCCTCCCCCTCTGCCTAGTCGCGCCAACTCGACAGGTTCGTCCACGATTTGCGGCACAGCTTCGACGACCGTGCGCGCCAACAGGGCCTGTCTCGCCACCGAAGGATGCAGGTGGTCGGCCATCAACTCCCAGCCCAACGAGGCGGAAGAGCCACGCTCGTTGGCGGCTGGTCATGGCGGCCCCTCCCTCAGCAGCCGCGCCCCCACCGAGGCATAGCGCCCGGGCGGCACTTCCCGAGTAGTTACAACCCCGCAACATTACCCTGCGTCCGACGCACGACAAGCCCCTGGCCCTCGGTGATCACCAGCCACTGATCAGCGTCGAGATCGCGAAATTCCTCGACCCGACCGCCGGGCCAGCGCACCACCAGCCGCTCGACCTTGGTGGCCCGTTGCAAGCCAAAGTGAGCACGGATGTCGCTGTGCGACAGGAAGCTGGTTCCCGCGGTAATTTGGCGGATCTGGACGCGGCCAGCGACCACTGCCTCAATGCGGGCCCCAATGCCATCCCGATTGCTCGCGGTGCCAATGAGGGAAACCTGAAGCCAGTGATTGCGGTTGCCGCCGTCGTTGCGCAACAGGGTGGGCGTATCGTCGATATTGAGAATGAGGATGTCGATGTCGCCGTCGTTGTCGTAGTCGCCAAAGGCCGCCCCTCGGCTCACCTTCTCCACGGCCAAGCCGCTGCCGGCCTGAGCACCGATTTCGACGAAGGATCCATGGCCGTCATTGTCAAAGAGAAAATTGCGCTGGGCGTACCGCGTGCCCACATCGTAGTCGTCCAAGACCGGATAGATGTGGCCGTTGGCGGCGAATAGATCCAAATCGCCGTCGTTGTCGCGATCGAAAAAGCCCGTGCCCCAACCCACGAAGGGCATGCTCACTTCGCCCACGCCCGCCGCGTGGCTCACATCGGTGAAAAGGCGTCCTTCTTCACTGCGGTACAAGGTGTAGTAATCCTCGGAGAAATGGGTGACGAAAAAGTCAAAATCGCCATCATTGTCGTAGTCGCCAGCAGCGACGCCCATACCAGCTTGTTCCTCACCATCAGCACTGTGACTGGCACCCGTGGCCAAGGAGACATCTTTGAAGCGCCCATTGCCCAAGTTGCGCAACAGTAGATTGGGATCGGTGTCGTTGGCCACGTACAGATCTAGGTACCCATCGCTGTCGCTATCGACAAACACGGGTTGGAACCCATTGTACGCCACCGGATCAACGCCGACCTGAGCGGTAACATCCTCAAAGGTACCGTCACCCCGGTTGCGGTAGAGCACATCCTGCTCTCCCTCATAGGCGTTGGGGCCTTGGAATATCTTGATTCCCTTCCACAACTGATAGAGATCGGCTTCGGCGAGTTCGTCGGGATTAAAGCGGACAAAATTGGCCACGTACAGATCCACATCCCCGTCCACATCGTAGTCGCCCCAGGCAACACCCGTACTCCAGCGCGGATCCGCCACCCCCGCAGCTTGGGCCACCTCGGCAAAGGTTCCATCGCCCCGATTGCGGTAGAGCCGGTTGGGACCGTAGTTGGTCGCCAAGAGATCGGGGTCGCCATCGTTGTCGTAATCCGCGGCCCCGCAGCCCATGCTCCAAGCCGTATCGCCTACGCCGGTCGTGCGCGTGACCTCGGCGAACGTGCCATCGCCCCGGTTGCGGTAGAGCCGGTTGCTAGGCGGGGGCTCGGGCAGGGGCTCGAAGGAGGAGCCATTGATTAGATACGCGTCTAGATAGCCGTCGTTGTCGTAGTCGAACAAACCCGCGCCGCCGCCCTTGGACTCAATGATATAGGTCTTTTGCGGCTTGCCCGAGACATTGCGCCCATGTAGGCCGGCTTGTTGGGCCACATCGACAAAGACCACTCGCGGCGGCGGAGCTTCTTCACCGCACCCGATCAACAGCAAGGCCGCGCCGCCCAGCGCACGGGACAAATTTCGCTTTCCGGCCATTAGTAGTCTTGCAAAAAAGTTAGTTGCCACGTGATGTTACGCAGTTTCCCACCCCCGCTCGGCACCGCCAGTGCGCCAACACCGGCCCACCTAATGATGATCGACGCACCCTTCATCCTCACAAATTGCGCTACTATATAGCAACCCTACATCATTCAAGACTGGATTCCCGCTTGCGCGGGAATGACGCATAGGTAAAAGAGACCGGGCTGATGAACGCATGCTTTCAACTCATTTAGGACTGCTATATGTGCAAGTATGAGGTAAAACGGCCCAAGAAGCCGTAAAACCCGAGCCGCCGGGCGTAAAAAGTCGTTCAAAATGAACGAAAAAATCGTGCAGAATGAACGGAAAAGTCGCTCAAAATGAACGAAAACGACGGTGAGTAACGATGGAGAAAAAATAAATCGCATTTTTTTACAATTTTTTTGGACGGGCTTAGGGGCTTCCTGAGAGGCGGTCTTAAACCTCTGTAAGCCGCTCTGTGCTTTGTCGGGCGGTGCGTCCAGTGTTTTCTGCGGCTTCGACGGCTCGGTTGAGGGGTTCGATCGCGATTATCGCCGAGGTCTGGTCAAACATCTGAGCGCCTCGACGCCTCGACTGAGTTCGCCGAAGTCTCAGCCGAAGGGTGCGACAGCCCCGATCCCGGAGACTTGAAGCTGAGTCAGAAACCGGAAGCCTCGTGTTATTGAGGACTGCATGGCTAAAAGAATAGGGGCTAAGGCGAAGCAAGAGGGCGACGCCATTCCAGTAGAAATGCAGAGGTCAATAAGATCGCTTCTGAAAGATTTTTTATGTACGGTGGGACACTTGGCACGGGATTTGCATATATAGCAGCGAAGCCGATGCGGAAAGGGAGGCCGCACCCAATGGCGTCATTCGTTGTTCACAACCTACACGCCCCACGCCAGCCATCGTGCTCGGCATCCATCCTGTGTGTCAAAGAGACCTTGATACGATGAAGAAATTCGGAGACTATAGAAAGCCCCGGGACCGCGGAGTCCCGATTTATCACGCTATGCTATCTGAAGGAGGTAGAGCTATGCACTGTTTCTTGGGCTTTCTGAGTACGATGATTTTGCTTCTCGCCATGGTCAATTATGCACACGCAGATACGGGTCATGAAGATGCCGAGGGATTACGGAGTAGGGTGGTTTTGGAAGCGGATGAGATTGACAGCAGCACGGTGGAAGTGGGGGCCTTGGTGGTGGTGGTCTATGGGATGGGTGAGCGACATCCCGTCTCGGGAGAGTGGGCTAAGCTGGATACGGCAAGAGGCTACATTAAAGCGATTGATCAGCGACGGTTAATTGTAGGCTTGGAACCGGATGGGGGGTCGAAGTGGATCGCCTTGGAGCGCATTCAAACGCTGATCTTGGTAGGTGATATAGCGACAGGTAGGACGGACAATGGTAAGGTTATTGACAACAGCCAAAAGGAGCACATTCAAACCCAAGATAATTCTGGTCAAATCGCTGGTGGTTTTCAAGCAGCACCGGATACAATTTCTGTAAAAAAGGATAACAGAGGTGGAGGCACAAGGCGAGTATCAGGGAAGCTCCTCCGGGGCTTAGTCGGGGGCTACGCTTTTCTTTTAGCAGGGACCTTGATTGGTGCGGGTATTGATGGTTACTACGGTAAATGCCGCGGGCTGTCTCCAACCAACGAGCAGTACGATTCTGAAAATGAGAAGTTGTGTGTAGACGTCGGTGCTTTTATCGGTGCGAGTACAGGCTGGGTATTGGGCACTCCCATTGGTGTGAGTATGCTGGAACCAAACGATCGTTTCATACATACACTAGGGGGCAGTCTGGGAGGATTGGTAACGAGCGGTTGGTTGACGATAATGAGTGCTGGTACGCTCTGGCCATCTATGATTGTGGCCCCTGTCATTTTTGCCACATTAGCATCGGAATGGTCACGCCACGCCGAATTATCTCGCAATCCCCTCGAAGCCAGTGAAGGACGTCATTTCTTCATTGGTATGGTGCCTGAGCCTAGGGGGAATTTGACGACGGTTGTAACACTGTGGTTTTGAAACGAGGTCCCTGAGCTTAGGCTTTTTTTCGTAAAAGGGATGGAAACCGAAATCACAGATCGCCCCTGAAGGATTTTTTGTGCGCGGTCTGATAGTTGGTACGGAATGTGCCCATGCTCATATATAATCAAATTCGAAGCCGATGCGGAAAAGGAGGCCGCATGCAATGGCGTCATTTGTTGCTCAGAATCTTCGCCCCTTACACTGGATGTAGCACTAGGCATCAAGTCTTCTCTTCTATGTAGAGGATTAGCTAACGCCTAAATTTTACCCTCACCTGATGGGGGTTTTACTTTCCGAGAAAGGAATATAAACATGGCCCTTCAAAGTTCTCGATTCATTTCTCTGTTCACCTCCCTGCCCAATAGAGGTATATTCACAAATATACAGACTTGGGTAGAAAGGATGGTTTGGGCGAATAAACCAATACCCAAAATCGGACTGTATATAGCAGTCCTAAATGATTTGAAAGCATGCGTTCATCAGTTTACCTATGCGTCATTCCCGCGCAAGCGGGAATCCAGTCTTGAATGATTTAGGGTTGCTATATATCAATATTGGGGCTCATGGTGTCTGTTGTTTTTAACCCATCACTTATCGAAGCCTCCCCGAGTCCGGCAAGTGATTCAACCTTGGTCAGGAAGTTTGCTCCTATTTTTGTCCTAACAAAAAATCCAGAAAGATTAGGTAGGAAAGTACTTAATCCTGAGCCCGTTGAAATCATTGGCGCAAATTCTATTTTCAATGTATGGCTTAGGCTTCAATCTGCATCTAGGGGCGACTTGATGAGGAATGCCTCATTTCCGAATTGGTATGATCTAAGTACATTACGAGAAACAGCGGATGGCGCAAGCTTTTTAGCTCAGACTGTGCCTTCGGATGGCGTTGTTGCATGAAAGGATCGCGAAGGTCTTGAAATGGTGCAGGCTCTCCGGTTAGATTGGTTCGTGGTTTTTGGTTTCCGACAAGAAACACGTTCCTCTCTTCCCAAAGAGCCTGTGATGAGCAAAGTATCGGACGGTCGGTCTTCGGTCAAGTCGAAAGCGGTGTATCGGGTTAAGAATTGGTCGTCGTATAATCGGGCGTTGGTCGCTCGCGGTAGCCTGACGGTGTGGATAGACGATGGTCTGTGGCCGCAGTGGTATGATCAGCGACCATGTCAACGGGGTGGTCAGTTTGTCTATTCGGATCGCACGATGGAATGGATGTTGACGATGCGGATGCTGTTTGGGTTGCCGCTGCGCCAGACGCAGGGTTTTATCCAATCGCTGTTGGACTTGATGGGGATGGCCTTGGGCGTGCCGGACTACTCGACCTTGTCGCGTCGTCAAGGCCGCTTGCAGGTGGTGTTGCCGAACAAGCCGACCGATAGCCCGATACACTTGGTGGTGGATTCGACCGGCTTGAAGGTCTATGGGGAGGGCGAGTGGAAAGTCCGCCAACACGGCTGGAGCAAACGGCGGACGTGGCGCAAACTGCATGTGGGAGTCAATGAGGCCACCGGCGAGGTGGTCGCGCAGACGGTGACGTCCCATCGGGTCGATGACGCCTCGCAGGTTGATCCGCTGTTGACCCAAATCGACGAGGCGGTCGGGACGGTCAGCGGGGATGGGGCCTATGACAAACAGAAGGTGTTCGACGCGTTGGCCACGCCCCCGAGCGGCCCCTCGATTCGGCCGATCATTGCCCTGCGTAAAGACGCTACAATCCAGCAGCATGGCAATTGTAAGGCCCCTCCGTTGGTGCGCGATGAAATCCTGCGCGCTATGCGCCACAAGGGACGCAAGAGGTGGAAACAGGACCGTGGCTATCATCGACGTTCGTTGGCCGAAACGCTCATCTATCGCTATAAGCATCTCATCGGCGGTCAACTCAAGGCGCGTAGCGAGGCCAACCAACAGGTCGAAAGTCGATTGGGCTGTGCGATCCTCAATCGAATGATCCATCTGGGCAAACCCCAGTCATACCGAGTAGAAAAAAGCAACTGACAAAAAAGTAACATGCCAAAACCATACCTGCGATAGGATTCATGCAACAACGCC
>JAJEFJ010000007.1 GCA_022820485.1 Candidatus Latescibacterota bacterium | reverse complement strand
GCCTCCTCCACATTAAACACCCGCACGGTGACATCCATCGTCGCCGACAACGACCCGTCGGACACCCCAATCGTTACGGTATAAGTCGCTTGCTGCTCAAAGTCTGGAGGATGCTTGAACCGGAGGGTGCGCGGTTGGCCGTTGCCAAACAACTCAAAGTCGTCCGCATCCGTGCCCGTAAGCGACCACGTCAGCCGATCGCGGTCCGGGTCCGTGGCGCGATAGGTGGTCACCAGCTTGTCGCCCTCTTTCGCCCACGCCTCCGTCGGACCCGTCAGCACCGGACGACGATTGGCCGACACCACCGCCACCGTCGGGGCGCTCACAGCACGCTTGTCAGGGCCATGATTGTCATCATAACTCACCGTGGCCTGTAATTGATAGCCCACATCCGCCATTTGTGGTGTGTAGCTGGACAACTCCGGGTAGTCTTCCGTCGCGCCGACGGCACCCGTCGGCATCGACGCCCAATCGGACGCTGCATCCGCCCGGCGCTGCCAAGCCCAACTGGCCCCGGTAAACGTCAGCCCCTCGTCCGGATCGGTTAGCCGTGCCACCAACGCAACCCCTACTTGTGGCGGTAGCGGCGACAGCACCACCGAGCCGGCTTCCTCCACATTGACCACCGTTACGGTCACCGACAGGATGGCCTCCAGCGCATCGTCCTCGGCTCCCACCGCTCCACTCAAGGGTGCATCCTGAACCTTCACGCCGACAGCGTAGGTCGTTTTATACCCGCCGCCGGCCAGTGGCCCCTCATAGTTGGGCGGCTGCTTAAACTGCAAAGTGCGCTCGTTGCTGGCGTTGCTGGATGTTTGCACCAGATTGAAGTAGTCGGCATCCGCACCCGTCAAAGACCAGACCGGCTGATTCGGATTGGGAGCGATATACGTATAGACGCCTACATCAACCGGGCCGGTGGCATTCGGATCAGTGACTTCATCCACCAACTGTTTCGCCGCACCGCTAATCTGAGAGAGAAAGTCAACCGACCTCGATTCAGACGCTCGCCCCTTTTCATTCGCGGTGAACGCCCGCACCTTGAAGGTGTATTCCCTGCCAGTCAAGTTCTCAATCGTGACATGGCTTGCAGTGGGCAGGAGATTGCCGTCCTTATCCGTAACCGACGTCCAATTCGTGCCCGCGTCAAAAGTATATTCGTAGCCGGTGATTACCGCCCCGTTAGAGACCGGAGCCGACCAACTCAAATCCACCTGACCCCGAACCGGCACCTTCGCCTTGAAGTTTGTCGGTGCCAACGGGATAAAGCGGATATCGACGCTCACTGATCCATCTGTTGGGTTCTGAGTAATGTTTCGCACCGCGATGCCAGTGAACTCGGTCTGCTGCGCGGATTCGTGGTACCGCCCTTGTAGAACGCCGACGAGGGATTGGTATCCGGCGCAAAATCACCACCAGTCCACATGTCGCCCTTATCGCCGATGTTACCGTTGTGAGTGTTCCGGTAGGTGTCATTACCTGTCCAGTAGTCCAAGTTGTCTCCGCCAGAAACCGGATCCCGATTATTAGTAGGGTTTGCGCTGGGAGCCCCCCGGTCGGAAAAAAGCCCATCGGCGCATTCCAGATCAACGCGCTTATGCTCTTCAATCGCATTGACATCGTTAATTCCGTAAGGATTTATCTTACCTCCTATATTTCTAGGGCGATGGGGTTTTATGTTTTCGTCGATGTGCCAGATCAACAGACCACTTTGCGGAGCACGGCCATCGTAGTAGCCGCCAATGCTCGTCGACGTCCCGTCATACGTATTCTGCCGGTTCGACAACAGGAAATATTCCCAAGACCTACCGGGCAACCCAATCTTGTATACGCTGTTGCTCGCAGAAGAGTTGATGTCCGGGATTGACAGTCGGTCGGGGCCGGTGTCCCCAGTCACCGACTGCGGCGTGATCCAGCCCATCTTTATCCGCGACCATGCAGACAGGGGTGCCGGGCCGTCCACAACCCCCGAAGTCTTTACATAGCCATTGTTCCCTTTGGCCATCGTACCCCAATAGCCGATACCGGCACTGTGATTCTTAATACTGTCGGGGGAAGATCTAAATACGTTGGTACGGTCAAAGAGCTCAGGCAGCCCCATCACATGCCCATATTCGTGCGACAGCAGCCCCACTAAGTACGGGAAATTGTTTTTATGATCTGACGTGATAATATTTTTTACCACTACGGCACTAGGGGTACTAGAATGCGTGGTCGTATAATTGATATGTAGAGCCGTTCCATTGGCCTTGCATAACTTGCTAAACTCCTCAGGAGTGAAAATGATGGCCAAGTCAACCTCCCCGTCGCCATTGCTATCATAGTCTTTGAAGTTAATGTCAGGATCGGCGTCGGCGTCGGCGAGTATTTCCAAGGAAAAGGTTCTTAAAGCTGTGGACCAGCCCGAAAGATCTGCACCACAACTCGTAAGATAGTTCGACGGCAAGCTCTGATTCGACTCAAACCACTTGCTCGCAACGGCAGGGTCGGGGGTCTTAAACTTCAATGTCCCGTATGACATCTCGTTGAAGTAATGCGCCAAGCTGCCCTTATGGCCCAGCTTCAAGAGATTCTCGATATTCTCCGTCCAACCATTATCTTTATCCTTGAGTCTTTTCAAGTTGATGCCCGGCGGATCCGCAGCGCCTTTGAACTTCCCAAACAGGGGCAGTACTAGGATCTCCCCCAACTTCGCAGCATCCGTGTTCCCTCTACGGTAGAAGGGATCCCCGTGAGATGCACCCTCCACCCCTTCCTCTGGATTATACCCACATACGAAATCTTGGCCGTGCGCGGTTGCAGCATAGAGACTAAGCAGCATGAGTACAACAAAAATCATTATATTCTCCTAAAGATAAAAAACCGCATCCTATCGGTTTAAAGCATCCGGGAACGCCCGTGAAGCGCGATGTCTTGCCAAATATACGCTCTCCCTTACGGTGCTGTATCTTAAGGGAAAGGTCGCCGCGGCCGGTAGCCTTGAGACCCTTCCCTCACACAAAAGGAGTTAGCCGCATGAATAGGCAACCGCCCAACCTCATCGCCCTCATAGTGCTAGGTACTATATTGGCTCTTCCAGCAGGTGCCCAACAGGAACAAGTTGAGCAAGTTATTGAGGCCAACCCAGCGGATTTTCTTCCGTTGGCGGTCGGCAATAAGTGGACCTATGGACATACTTATTGGAACGCTTACTACCCTTGGTGGCACGAGTCAGACAACTCCTCAGCTTTAGGGGTGCTTCTGCGGGCGATATTTGAAATACCCGGATATCCTTATTTCCTTGATGCCCCTAGAAACAGCCCAGAGCCGCCTTTATACCTCAGAAACATCCCAGAGGTCGAGCTAACCATTGAGATTACCCATACCGAGATAATTGAAGGCCATACGTACTTTGTCTTTAGCGATGTCGATTATAGCTGGCCGCCCGTCCCTAATTTGTTTTTAGCCGACCAGAAAGTGCGCTTTTCAGATGAAGGGATGCTATTGTTTCGCTGGAACGGGCAAGACATCCCCTTATATGCCTTCAACCCTCAGTATCCCAACAAGTATTCCATCCCTGAATATCCCATGCTACAAGACAAAAACGAGCCGATCACACTTACGATTGGCCGTCAAATTCTGTATGCCAAGGCGCTAGGGGAGGGGCTACGGCAAGGTTCTAAGCCTCCCCCTAGCTTGACTCAGGAAATCGCGGCTCTTTTTGCTGTATTTCCCGAAGAAGCCGTCGCTGATCTTGGTATCCTTTGGTTTGTAACTGGCTATGGGCTCGTCGGGTACGAGCTATTGGTTTTGGGTTTGATAGCGGCGGACTTTACTAATACGATTTACCCGGTTTCGGCGGTTATTGGTGGCCAAGAAATCGCCTATCCCTCTATTCCTTTTCAACTTACCGCTGTTCATCCTACCTCTTGGGGCCAACTCAAAGTACGCCATGGGCAGGCTTCAAAGGACTACCGTTCTCACTAGGAATAGGAGTGCCAAAGTCCCGTTATCGAAAAGCCCATCAAGGTGATTTTGCCGCCCACGAACCACCCATCGGCGATTCGTCTATTATCTCACAGTCGGTTGTATTTATCCCGCAAACGCTGGCGCACGATCTCGGCCAGCGAATTGATAAAAAAGGTGACCATAAAAAGCAGCAAGCCACTGAGGAAAAGCACGCGGTAGAGCGTGCCTTGGTGCGGCGCTTCGGGTAACTCCACGGCGATATTGGCCGAGATGGTGCGCATGCCGTTGAAAATGTTCCAATCCATGATCGGGGTATTGCCCGTGGCCATCAGCACGATCATGGTTTCCCCGATGGCGCGGCCAAGGCCGATCATGGCGGCCGAGAAAATGCCCGGCAGGGCCATGGGCAACACCACCTTGATCGCCGTCTGCCACGGCGTGGCTCCCAAGGCCAGCGAGCCGGCGCGCAAGTGGCTGGGCACGCTAGAGAGCGCATCTTCGCAGATGGTGAAGATCAGCGGCACGACCGCAAAGCCCATGGCAAACCCCACCACCAAGCAATTGCGCTGGTCGTAGCCAACGCCCGCGTCTTGCCGCAGCCAGCGCAGAAAGTGCCCGTCGAAAGCCAAGTCTTCAAAGACCGGCCCCAGCGCGTACGCCAACCAAGCGACCAGTAGGGTCACCGCGCCGAGCAAATATATCTCCCCCACTCGCGCCACCTGGCGCACCCAAGCCTCTGGAGCGTATTGCCAGGCCCAAGCCGCAGCTATGACCACGGTTGGCACCGCCGGCAGCAGCAGTAAGGTCCCCAACAAATGCGATTCGAGCAGTGGGGCCAGCCACAAGCCAGCGAGAAAGCCCAAGATGACGCTCGGCAACGAGGCCATGACCTCCACGGACGGCTTGACCAATCCCTGCACGCGCGGCGAGGCAAATTCGGCCGTGTAAATCGCCGCTAAAACAGCCAACGGCAACGCAAAGAGCAGGGCGTAGAACGTGCCCTTGGCCGTGCCCAAAATCAGCGGCACCAAGCTGAGCTTCGGCTCAAACTCGTCCGTGCCACCAGTCGATTGCCACACGTATTCGCGGCTCCCGTAGCCCTCGTACCAGATGGAACCGAATAGTACGGCTGCACTGATTTCGGGATGGGGATGATCGAGGGCAAAGCGCCGCAACCTCCCGTCCTGGCCGAGGGCCAAAAAGCCGTCGGCCTTGGGCGCAAAGACCAACGCGGTCACCGGGGAGTCGTCCCGCAGTTGGAAGGTCGTCTGCTCGGAGGTTAGGTGGTGCAGGGCTATGGTCCCCTCGGCGTCGGCTGTGAGGAACTGCTTGTCGCGCGCAGAGGCGGCAATGTGGGTAACGGCTGACGCATGGGGAACAAAGGCGTGGATTTTGCGATACGACCGCTGCCCATCTTCCTCGACCTTAAACCAAGTGCTGACGCGACCGGCCGCGTCGCCGACGACCAGCGAAACCTCGCCCAGCGCGTACCCCAGCGCTGAGACCGCGACCTCTGAGACGGCAATGTGCCCGACAAACGCCGGCGCTTGCTCCACCCCGCCCAGCCGCCACTCGTACACCCGCCCCTGATCCGTTCCCACGAGCAACTGGCGAATGCGACCGTCGAGCAATACCTGCGTGGCCTTGCCGACTTCGGCGAGCTCAGACTTCGGCGAGCTCAGTCGAGTCGTCGAGTCGTCGAAATTGGCCGTTAGCTCGTACTGCCTTGCTTGGCGCTCGCCCGGCCCCAATAGGCCCTGCTGCTGCTCGGCCATCATCACCACCAAGCGGCCGCTCGCCGTAATCGCCGCTGCGACCGAGCGGCCATCGTCCCCTTCCCGAAAAGCCACTTGCACCAGCGACTCGCCCGCCGGATCGACTGCGATGAGGCGCTCGACCGCAAACTGCGTCACCACCTGCCGCTGGCCGCTGCTGTAATCGAGTTGGAAAAGAATCCGCGCCACTAGCAAATGACCGTCGTCCGTGCCCAGCGCCAAAACGTCGTTTGGCATCCGCTGGGCGGCCGTTACTTCGCGGCCCACCAGTTCGGCTGGTCGCTCGCGGCGGATGACTTGGCCATCGTCCAACCGCAACAAATCCACCCCTTGGGGGCCGACCGCATAAGCGGTCTGGTAGTAGGGATCGAGCCCAATGGCGAACGGGCCGACTACTTGGTGTGTTTTTTCTGCTGTTATCTCTGGGGAGCGAAACAGGGGCCAAGCCTCGGCGAGGACGAAGACGAATATCCCCAAGACAGCGGCGATAATACCGATGCCGCCAAAGGAGATAAAGCGCCCAGCCAGCCAGTCGAAGATTCGCGCTCGCGGCGTGATCCCGCGCTTATATGGCTTTTCGCTCACGCACTCGCGTCCTTAGCTATCCAACTTGGCCAATTCGGCTTGTACTACTTCAAACGGCACGGGCATATAGCCATCCTTGACGACAATTTCTTGACCCTCTTTGGAAAAAATGAACTTGCAGAATTCTTTCACTAGCGGATCCATGGCTTGGCCGGGAGCCTTGTTCATGTAAATGTACAGGAAGCGCCCGAGAGGATAGGAACCGTTCAGTACGTTTTCCATGGACCCTTGTCTAAACTCCTGTCCCTCGGCTTTGGCCAAGGGCACGACGCGCACCCCCGAGGTCTGATAGCCAATGCCGCTGTATCCTATGGCGAAGCGATCCTCGGTAATGCCCTGGACTACGGAGGCCGAGCCAGGCTGCTCTTTAACTTCGTCCTTGTAGTCGCCTTTGAACAGGGCCTGCTTCTTAAAAAAGCCATAGGTACCCGAGGCCGAGTTGCGACCGTAGAGGCTGATCCGAGCCTTGGTCCAATCTCCTTCCAGCCCCAACTGCCCCCAAGTGGCGATGTCATTGGGAAACTCGCTGCGGCGGGTCTTGGAAAAAATCGCATCGACTTGCGGCAGGCTCAGCCCCTCGATGGGGTTGTCCTTGTTGACAAAGACTGCCAGTGCGTCCAGCGCAGCCCGCAGGGGCGTTGGCTTATAGCCGAAAGCCTGCTCGAATTTGTCCTCCTCGCTCGACTTCATCGGCCGCGACATCGGCCCGAACTGAGCCGTGCCTTCGATTAGGGCCGGTGGCGCAGTACTAGACCCCTTGCCCTCGATCTGGATCTTGACGTTGGGATAGTACTTGCGGAAGGCCTCCAGCCACAGGGCCATCATGTTGTTCATCGTGTCCGAGCCAATGCTGCTGGCATTGCCAGACAGGCCGCGCACCTTCTCGTAGGGCGCGATTCGCTCATCAACGGCTATGGTCTGCGCTTGGACGCCAGCGGCAAGCACCCAACCCATCAGCACCACTCCGATCCATATTTTCTTCATTTTTGCATTCTCCATGATTTATAAAGATTGAAGGATTTGTGTTACATCCGCGTGTCTCACAGATGAAGCCTGCGTTACAGTCGTGTTAAAATTTGTAGAAAAAGGTCAGCCGCCCTTGGACATTGGCATCGCGGTCAGCGGGCGACTCGATAAGCACATTGGGCATCAGGTGGACGGCTGTAGCCGGGGAATAGTCGAGGCCGGCGATGAAGAGCCAATCCCGGTCGTCCTCGGCGTCGTAGCCGACCGCATCGACCCGGCCAAAACCCTTGAGCGCGGCACTCAGCGGCAGCGAGCCAAAGGCCGAGACCCCGTCAATGACTTGGTCCTCGCCGCCAGCACCGGCCAGTTCGTTGGTGCGCGAGAAAACCTCCAACCCCACCTTGCCTTTTGCTCCCTGCCAGCCGACGAAGCCCTTGAAGGTCCGCTCGTTGCGACCGGCTGGCCGCGCATTAAAGTCCGCATAGCCTTCCAATACCAATCGGTCCACAGCTTTGAAACTCAGCGAGCCATAGAATTTTTTACCGTGATCGTCCTCCGGCTTCTGTCCGGGACCATTGCCGACCATCAGGTGGTAGTTTAGCTGGCCCGCCGTGCCCTTGAGGGCCGCGCCCAAGTCGGCCGAAGAGCCGATTTTATTCCAGTCGAGCACGGTCTTGGCTATCGAGCGGTACCCCCAGACCTTTTCGGCAACCGCCCAAGTCGGCGTCCCTGAAAGTCCTAGATATACATCCGCATCGCCCAGTCCCTTCTTCCACTGTAAATAGCCGTGTTTGAGGAAGGGTTCCATCTTCGCATCTTCGCCAAACCCCGCGTCCTTAGCCTCAAGGCGAAAGCGAACCGCAAAGTCGGCAGCGATGTCCTTTTGATAGGTGAAGTACACACGGCGAAACCGGAACGCATTCCGCTTGTGGGGCTGCTTGGCGTCGGCCTCGTCGGCGGCCAATACATAGTAGTAGTCGCCAAACATATACCCCTTGAGCTTGCCCTCGGCCGCTTGCGCTGCAAAGGCCCAGCCCAAAATTAGCACGCCAAGCGTCATGATTTTTTGCATTTGTGTTACAACCCTCCCTCTTTTGGCGTTTTTCTCGTGCTATGTTACAAAATGACCTTGCCATGCGACGCTTTTGTCACGGTATTGTTACAAAATGGTGACGTTTTCCTCCTTCATCCCGCGAGAGAGACACTGCCTCCAAGGCCTCTTGTAACCGGATTGTGATTTCAGAGTAACCGCTTCTCAACACAGCCTCTCTATCATTTTTGACTAAATCTTTTCAAGGGAGGTTTTTCAGCCATGAAGCGTTGCTTGTCCATTGTCGTCCTCGCCCTTTTGGCCCTTGCCCATCCGACCTTCGCGCAGACCGGCACGGTATCCGGCGCGGTTCTCGATCGCCAGACCGGCGACCCGCTCGTGGGTGCGATTGTTTTTCTAGAAGGCACCCAGATCGGCATAACCTGTGATATAGAGGGCCGGTTTCAGCTTTTCGACGTCCCGATCGGGACCTATGTGTTGGCCAGTTCAATGATCGGCTATCAGGATGCGTCGATTATCGGTGTTGAGGTGCAAGACGGCGAGGTGGCCAAGCTGACCATCACGCTCATGCCCGAGGCCCTAGAACTCGATGAAGAGGTCGTCGTCGAGGCCAAGGCCCTGCGCAATACCGGTGCAGCCCTGCTCAAGGAGCGCCAAAAGGCGCCAGCAGTCAGCGATGCGATCAGCGCCGAGGAAATCTCGCGCGCCGGCAGCGGCGACGCGGCCGAGGCTATGTCCCACGTAACGGGTGCTTCCGTAGTAGATGGCAAATACGTCTATATCCGCGGCCTAGGCGACCGCTATAGCTCGGTCCAACTCAACGGCTCCTCGCTCCCCAACGCCGACCCCGACAAGCGGTCCGTCCCCATGGATCTCTTCCCCACTGCGCTCTTGGACAACATCGTCACCACCAAGAGCTTCACCCCAGACAAGCCCGGCGACTTCACCGGCGGGGCCGTCAACATCGGCACCAAGGCGTTCCCCGATAACTTCACCCTTTCCGTCTCGGCCTCGACCAAATTCAACACCCAAAGTTCGTTCAACGACCAGTTCCTCACCTACGAAGGCGGCGGACTCGATTGGATCGGGGTCGATGATGGGACGCGAGAAATCCCCGCGGCCTTGGCCAACGGCGAGGTAAAAATCCCCGATGTGGGTGCCGCGTACAACGACGAGGAAAAGGCGCTCCAACTCGACGAGTATTCCAAGTCGTTCTCCTCGGTCATGGCCCCCACCACCACGGCCGCGCCCCTGAACCAGAGCTATTCGGTCGCCGTGGGCAACCAAGTCTCGCTCTTGGACAAACCCTTCGGCTTTCTCGGCACCCTGACCTACAGCAACAACTCCTCCTTTTACGACAACGGCACTTCGGCCCGCTGGCAGCTCACCAGTAAGGAAGCTAGCACCCTGACCAATAATTTTAACCTCGCCGACACCCGAGGATCGCAAGAAGTCACTTGGGGGCAGCCTCGTTACCTTGTCTCTCAAGCCGGCCCCCACGCACGAGTTGTCAGTCACCAACATGTACAACCGCAACAGCGAAGACGTCGCCCGCTACCTAGCCGGCGCGTTCCCCCGCGATCTCGAGGAAGACGCCATGTACGAGACGCGCGTTTTGAAGTTTACTGAGCGCCAAATCCAATCGCTGCAACTGGCGGGCAAACACCACTTTGGTAGCTTGCGCGATCTGCGGGCCGAATGGTCGGCGTCTGCTGCTGCTTCGGCGCAAGAAGAGCCTGATCTGCGATTCTTTACCAACAATTACGTCACCCTCAAAAACCGCCCGCTGCGCGACGAAAACGGCGAGGTCATGCGCGACGCAGAAGGCAACGTACTGCGGGGCGACATCGTTGATTACTCGATCTCTCCTTCGATCTATCCGCTGCCCACTCGCTACTTCCGCAACCTCGACGAAAACAACCGCGAATTCCAGCTCAACCTGACCTTGCCCTTCAAGCAATGGCAGGGTATCAACAGCAACTTCAAAACCGGCTTCTTGGCGCTAGACAAAGCGCGCACCTTCCGCGAGCGGCGCTACGAATTTGACCAAGACGACATCGATTACGACGGCCAACCCGACTCCTTTTTCACTGCCGAAAAAGTCGGACTCACCAGCAGCAATGGCAGTCAGTACCGCTTCGGCTCCTACGTCCAAGACGCCACCCAGCTTTCGAGCAATTTCGACGGCGACCAGCAAATCTATGCCGGCTACGCCATGCTCGAATTGCCCATCAATACCCAGTTGCGCCTCGTGGGAGGTACCCGACTCGAATCCACGCGCATCGACGTGGCCAGCCAAGACTCGACCAAGACCTCCGGCCAGCTCTCCGAAAACGACCTACTGCCCTCGCTCAACGCCGTCTGGGAGATCCGCTCCGGCATGAATTTGCGCGCCTCCTACGGCCGCACCCTCGCCCGCCCCACCTTCCGAGAACTGGCCCCGTTTGCCTCGTTCAGCTTCGTCGGCGGCTTCACCTTTATCGGCAACGCCGAGCTAGAGCGGACCTTGATCAACAACTACGACTTGCGCTGGGAGCATTTCGGCAATCCCGGCGAGTTGTACGCGGCCAGCGTGTTCTACAAAGACTTCAAAAACCCCATCGAGCGCGTCATTCTCACCGTCAACGGCGAGGTCCAGTTCCAGAACGTCGAAGCCGCTCAAGTGGCCGGGGTCGAGTTCGAGGCGCGGCACGGCCTTAGATTCCTCCTCTCGCAGTTAGAGCACTTCCACGCTGGCGGCAACCTCTCACTAGTCCGCTCTGAGGTCAACATCGACTCCACCGAGCTAAAGCTGCGCCGTGCCCTCGACTCACAGACCGCGGACACGCGCCAACTCCAAGGCCAGTCGCCCTTCCTGATCAACCTCGATCTCAGCTACGACAACTTCGCCACCGGCACGGCTGCTGGCATCTACTACAACATTTTCGGCCGACGCTTGGCGGAAGTCAGCCTCGGCGGAACCCCGGACGTGTTTGAGGAAGTCCGCGGCACCCTCGACTGCACCTTTTCGCAGCAGTGGCACGAGTACAAGATCAAGCTGAGCGCCAAAAATCTCTTCGATTCTTCCTTTGAAAAGGCGTACCGCTACCAAGACAACGACTACATCTCCAGCCAGTACTACAAGGGCCGTTCGTTCTCGATTTCGGTCAGCTATAACCGCTGACACATTCGCTGAGGCGTTGTAACAAACTGTTCACACTACTGCCATATCATTGGTACAAGCTTGTGCTTTTATAGTGGACGTCAGCGATTCGAGTCGCCGACGTCCACTACTTTTATCCAGTATCAGGAGGATACTATGCTACGCAAGATAATGCTCGCAGTCGGCACCGCCCTGTTGCCGACCATTGCCTTAGCGGCTACCATCGACGTCACCACCGCCGACATTCCGGTCGGTGGCAGCACGGAATGGACCGCGGACAACGAGTACGTGCTCAATGGCTTAGTTTTTGTCAGTGAGGGAGCCTCGCTGACGATTCAGGCAGGCACGGTCATCAAGGGCAAGCCAGGACAAGGCGAAAACTCCAGCGCCCTCGTCGTCGCTCGCGGCGGCAAAATTTTCGCCGAGGGCACCGCGGACAAGCCAATCATCTTCACCGCCGAGGCCGACGACGTCA
The DNA here is from genome assembly GCA_022820485.1 of Candidatus Latescibacterota bacterium. Classification (GTDB taxonomy): domain Bacteria; phylum Latescibacterota; class UBA2968; order UBA8231; family UBA8231. Next base: position 30,572 of record JAJEFJ010000007.1, on the reverse strand, counting down.
GCAATGCCAACGACTTGCCACTCGACGCTCGCGGCCTTTGGGGCGGCGTCATCATCCTCGGCCGCGCTAGCCTCAATTCCCAGCCGGGCGAGACTCCCATTGAGGGCATTCCCACCACCGAGCCGCGCGGCCTCTACGGCGGCGGCGACGACAGCGACAACTCCGGCGTCTTCCGCTACGCGTCCATCCGCCACGGCGGCACCGACATCGGCGCGGGCAACGAAATCAACGGCCTGACCATGGGCGGCGTCGGTAGCGGCACAGTCATCGAATACATCGAGGTGTACAACAACCAAGACGATGGCTTTGAGTGGTTCGGCGGCACGGTCAACACCAAGTATCTGGTTTCGGCTTTCAACGGTGACGATGCCTTTGACTACGACGAAGGCTTTCGCGGCAAAGGCCAATTCTGGTTCGTGATCCAAGATGCCGAAACGGGCAACCGCGCCGGTGAGCACGACGGCGGCACCACGCCCGAGGACGGCACGCCCTACGCCATACCGGCCATCTACAACGCCACCTATATCGGCTCCGGTGCTTTTTCCACCAACGGCGACAACGACGTGGTGCTCAAAATCCGCGACAATGCCGGTGGCAAATACCACAACAGCATCTTCACCGACTTCGCCGGTGAAGGCGTCGATATTGAGGACTTAGAGTCGGGTGAAGACAGCCGCACTCGCCTAGAGGCCGGCGACCTCGTCTTGGCCAATAACATCTGGTGGGGCTTTGGCGCTGCTTCTCTCGCTCCTGAGTTTGCCCTCGCTCACCTCGTAGCCAACAATAACCGCCTCGAGGATCCGCTTCTCATGGGCATTTCCCGCACTCGCGACGCCGGACTCGATCCTAGGCTCCAAGACGCTAGCCCGGCTTGGAACGGCAGCGGCGCCATTCCCAACGACGGCTTCTACACCCAAGTTGACTATGTCGGAGCCTTTGGCAACGAACTGTGGACCTCGGGTTGGACCTTCCTCGCTGAGGCCGGCATCATGCCCAATGAGATGGCAACCGTAATCGCCTCAGAGTCCGAGGTGTCGGCAGCCATACCCAATGCTTGTACACTGCACCAAAACTACCCCAACCCCTTCAACCCCAGCACGACCATTGCCTACGCCATTCCGGCTGATGGCCACGTCGAGCTGATTCTCTTCAATACCCTCGGCCAACAGGTGGCAACGTTGACCGAAGGATGGCGCATGGCCGGCTCCTACTCAGTCGCCATCGATGCGTCGGACCTCAGCGCCGGCACGTACATCTACCGCCTCCGCGCCGGCGACCAAGTCCTGCACCGCAAGATGACTTTGCTCAAATAGAATTTGCGCACAAACCACAAAAAGAGGGACGGGCGTAAAACCCGTCCCTCTTTTTTGTACTCCCGTGCGCTTCTTTACACCACAGTCCCCGCCGGAATCACCGCGTCCTTAGGCACAACCACGATCCCGTCGCGGATGTAGTAATTCGTCTCGTCGGCCTCGACGCCTTTCTCCTTGTTGGTGATGCTAACCCCCTCGCCGATGCGCGCGTTTTTGTCGATGATCGCGCCGGTGATTTTGCTGTTGGCACCAATCCCCATATCTGGAATGCCTTGGGCGGCATTGCGCGCGCGATCGGCCGGCGACTCATCCGAATCAGCACCCATGACGATGGTGTTGGAAATCTGGCAATTCTCGCCAATCACCGAACGAATCCCGATCACTGAGCGCTCGATCCGAGCGGACCGTATGTACGAGCCTTCGCAGATAATCCCCCGCTCAATGTGGCAATTCTCCAGCCGCGTGCCAGAGAGGAAGCGCGCGTGCGTGTAAACTGGTGCGTCGGCCCGGTAAAAGTTAAAAGGCGGCGGCTGATCCGTCAGCGCCAAATTGGCCTCGTAAAAAGAGCGAATGGTGCCGATGTCTTCCCAATAGCCGTCAAAGGTGTGGGCAAAAACGCCAACCTTGTGGATCGCACCTGGGATGATGTGCTTGCCGAAGTCGTCTTGGTCGCTGCTCATCAGTAGGCTGACCAAGACTTGGGGTTCAAATACGTAGATGCCCATAGAGGCCATATAACACGCCTCCGGGTCGGCAGCCGCTGGCAGCCGCAGAGCATCCAGTTCAGCCTCGTCTTGCGGCTTCTCGCGAAAATCCACGATCCGCCCCTCAGCATTCATCTGCACGATCCCCAGCCCAGGCGCGGCTTCTCGCGTCACTGGCTTAACCGCAATCGACACGTCCGCGCCGCGCGCTCGGTGCTCTTCGACAAAGGCGCGATAATCCATGCGATAGAGGTGGTCGCCCGACAGGATCAACACTTGGTCGGCGCGACGCGACAGCAGATGCCTGAGCTGTTGGCGCACCGCATCGGCCGTGCCTTGGTACCAATCGACGCTGTCTTGGGTCTGCTCGGCAGCCAAGATCTCGACAAAGCCATCGGAAAAGGAGTCAAAGCGGTACGTCGTGCTGATGTGGCGGTGGAGCGAAGCAGAATTGAATTGAGTCAGGGCAAAAATACGGTTGACCCCAGAATGCAGACAATTGCTGATGGGAATGTCGATCAAGCGGTACTTGCCGCCAATCGGCACGGCTGGCTTGGAGCGAAGCTGCGTCAGTGGGAAAAGCCGCGCGCCCTGCCCACCCCCGAGGATGACTCCAATGACGTTCCTCATAACTGAAAACTCCCGATTCTAAAGTTAGGCTCAGTCCTCTAAGTAGCCTTATCTTATAGCTTTTTCCCACCTTAGCAAGCCCACCTCGTACGAATTGGGCCGCCGCGCAAAATAGTATATTTTGTTTCACCTAGGAGAAGCCTTATGAAAACATTATTCGCCTTTATAGTCGGGCTAGCAGTGGCGGCCCCTGCTAGCGCCGATTCTGATTCTCCCACCACGAGTCGGCTGGTTACCCTAGGGCATGTCGGCTTAGCTCGATCTTTGTCGTTTTCACCCGATGGAGCCACACTGGCGTCTTGGGCAGACGATAATACCGTAGTCCTCTGGGATGTCGCCAGCCAGAGACAGTTGGCTGTCCTCAAAGAGCATGTGGACCCCTCTGTTTTTTCCAGCGCATTTTCGGTCCGCTCGGTGGCGTTTTCGCTCGACGGCACCACACTAGCGTCTTGGGCAGGCGATAATACCGTAGTCCTGCGGGATGTCGCCAGCCAGAAGCGACTCGAGATCCTCGAAGGTCATGCCGGCCTAGTCCGATCTTTGTCGTTTTCACCCGACGGCACCACCCTGGCATCCGGGGCGAGCGATAACATCGTAGTTCTCTGGGATGTCGCCAGCCGGAAACAGCGGGCTATCCTCAAAGGGCATGTAGATAGCGTCCACGCCGTGGCGTTTTCACCCGACGGCACCACACTCGCGTCCGGATCAAGTGATAATACTGTAGCCCTTTGGGATGTCGCTAGGCGGGGGCGGGTGGCCACACTTAAAGGGCATACGGGCACTGTCCAATCCGTGGCGTTTTCACCCGATGGTACCATCCTCGCGTCCGGGTCAAGTGATAACACCATAGTCCTGTGGAATGTCGCCAGCCGGAGGCGACTAGCCACCCTCAAAGGACATACGGGTACTGTTTTTTTCGTAGTGTTTTCGCCCGATGGCACCACACTGGCGTCTGGGTCATACGATAGGGCATACAATAACACCGTAACCCTGTGGGACGTCGCTAGCCGGAGGCAGCGAGCCACCCTCAAAGAGCATAATGTCACTTTCGCGGCGTTTTCGCCCGACGGAACCATGCTCGCGTTTGGGGCCCGGGATGGTGGAGTCCTGCTCTGGCGACCTCCTCGGGCGGAGATCGATCAATCCGTTACAGACGACGTCGCCGATCCTTCCACGTGGAAGCAGCAAGCCACCCTACAAGGGAATGGATCGGGGGTCCAATCTGTGGCGTTTTCACCCGACGGGACCACCCTAGTATCCGGGGACAAGGGTAAAACCATAGTCCTGTGGGATGTTGCCAGTCGGAAACAGCGGGACATCTTAGGGCATACGGGGAATGTCACTTCCGTGGCGTTTTCGCCCGACGGAGCCATGCTGGCATCCGGGGACGAGAATAAAACCGTCGTCTTGTGGGACGTCGCGAGGCGGCGGCAGCGAGACACCTTGGAAGGGCATAAGGATAGGGTCCAAACCGTGGCGTTTTCGCCCGATGGAACCACGCTGGCGTCTGGGTCTGACGATAACACCGTAATCCTGTGGAATGTCGCAAAGAAGAAGCGGCTAACCACCCTCAAAGGACATGCGGATTGGATCCAATTCGCGGCGTTTTCGCCCGATGTAACCATGCTCGCCTCCGGCTCAAGCGATGACACTGTAATCCTATGGGAGGTCGAGAGCCGCAAGCGACTAACCACCCTCAAAGGACATACGGACTATGTTCTTTCAGGATCATTTTCGCCCGACGGCACCATACTGGCGTCGGGCTCAGGCGATAACACCATAATTCTGTGGGAGGTCGAAAGTCGCAAGCAACTAGCCACTCTAAAAGGACATACGAGGAATGTCACTTCCGTGGCGTTTTCACCCGACGGGACCACGCTCGCGTCTGGCTCAAGTGATAACAACGTAAGCCTGTGGGATGTCAAAAGTCGCAAGCGACTAACCACCCTCAAAGGGCATACCGATTGGGTCCAAGCCGTCTCGTTTTCACCCGACGGTACCATGCTGGCGTCTGGGGCCGAGGACGGTACCGTCCTGCTCTGGCGATCTTTTTCTAAGTAGGAGCGCACATGACGGGAAAATTACAGCACAAGACCGCGTTGATCACCGGCGCCGGCCGGGGCATTGGGCGGGCCATCGCCGAATGCTTTGCCCGCGAGAGCGCACAAGTGGCCGTCGCCGATATCGACCCTGACACCGCCAGCACCACGGCCGCCGCGCTTGGATCAGGCGCATTGGGATTAGCAATGGACGTGTCGTCCAAAGCCTCTGTCCTCGCCGGCACCGCCCAAGTGCTCGACGAATTCGGTCAACTCGACATCCTCGTCAACAACGCCGGCTACTTGGTCTATACGACCTTTGAATCGTGCAGCGAAGAGAACTGGGACCGCATCGTCGATGTCAACATGAAAGGCCCCTTCCTCTGCGCCCAAGCAGTCATCCCCCATATGAAGACGCGCCGTCAGGGAGCCATCATCAACATGACCTCTCTAGCGGCCAAGACCGGCGGACTCGCCGCTGGCCCCCCCTACGCAGCGGCCAAAGCCGGCGTCCTCACCTTGACCATTGGCCTAGCGCGCGCCCTCGCCCCCGACCAAATCCGCGTCAACGCCATCGCTCCCGGCGTCATCGACACCGCCATGACCGCCGCCCCCGAACACGACCAACTCAAGGCCTCCATCCCCCTCGGCCGCTCCGGCCAGCCCGAAGACGTAGCCCACTGCGCGCTCTTTTTAGCTTCGGACGACGCACAGCACATCACTGGCGAGACTATCGATGTCAATGGGGGGTTGTACATGGACTGATCGCGCCGGTGCAAGCACCCTAGCACCGGCGTTGATCAAACTAAGGATTATCGTCGTAAAGAATTCTTCACTCGCGACCAGCGGCCAAGTCGCGCAATAAGGCGGCGTAGCCCGCCTCCCCTTCCCGTTCCCAGACCTCCAACAGCACCGATCCGACGATGCCGATTTCGGCCTGATCCTGTAGCTGGCGCAAATCTTCCCCGCGGCGCAGGCCAAAACCGATTCCCAACGGCAAATCGGTCGCCGCACGGCAGCGTGCGATAAAGCGATAAAGTTCATCGCCTAAGTCGGTCTGGCTGCCGGTTACGCCCTTGCGCGCTACCGCATAGACAAACCCTTCGGCTTGAGCACCGATCTGCTGCAGCCGCTGCTCGGTGTTGGTCGGGGTCATCAGCACAATCGGCGTTTGCTCGCACTCAGCGCCTACTGCCAACAAATCGCCGTACTCTTCGACTGGCAAATCCGGCAGGATAAAGCCACAGGCCCCACATGCTGCCAAGCGGCGGCAGAACGGGCCGTGCCCCAAGCGAAACGCCGTGTTGTAGTAGCCCATCATCAGATGCGGGAAGGGAAAAGCCGCAGTCGCGCGCTGCATTAGGTCGAAGTACTGGTCGAGAGTAAGCCCTCTTTCTAGGGCCTGTTGGTTGGCGCGCGCAAAGGTCGGCCCGTCGGCGATGGGCTCGCTAAAGGGCATCTGCAATTCGACCAAATCAACCCCGACCTCCGCCATAATCTCCAGCATGCGCCAGTTGGCCTCCAACGAGGGAAAACCAGCGATCAGATGCGTCATCAGCAGCACTTTGCGCTCGGTGAGCCGCTCTTCGATATAGGCTTGCAGATTCACGACTGGGCGGCCTTGTCGGCGAGGAAGCGCTGCCAGTTTTCGTCCTCGAGCGCGTCGGCGATTGTGAAAATGTCCTTGTCGCCGCGGCCCGACAGGCCAATCAGCACCACTTGGTCGGGCGTCATCGCGCCCACTTCGCGCAGGGCACCGGCTAAGGCGTGGGTACTTTCGAGCGCACCGATAATCCCCTCGCTGCGCATCATCCGCTTGAGAGCTGCGATCACTTCTTGGTCGGTCGCGGCTTCAATGCGCACCCGGCCCACCTCGGCCAAGTGGGCGAGAATTGGACTGACGCCGATGTAATCTAACCCCGCCGCCACCGAGTGCGTGTGCCGCATTTGGCCTTCGGCGTCTTGAAAGAAGAAGGTCTTGTAGCCCTGAGCGACCCCAGGCGTGCCGACGAGGCCGGCCAAGCGCGAGGCATGATCGCCAGTCTCCAGCCCCCGACCCCCAGCCTCGACTCCGACCAATTCGACCGCTTCGTCGTCGAGGAAACCCAAGAATAGGCCCGTGGCGTTGGACCCGCCGCCGACGCAGGCGTACACCCTATCGGGCAGGCACCCCACTGAGTCCAGCAACTGCTGGCGGCTCTCCTCGCCGATGATCCGCTGGAAATAGGCGACGATTTGTGGGAAGGGATGCGGGCCACAGGCCGTACCGAGCACATAGTGCGTGTCGGCCATGGAATAGGCCCAATCGCGGAGACTCTCGTTGATGGCGTCTTTGAGCGTGGCCGAGCCATCGGTCACAGGCACCACCTCGGCACCGAGTTGTTCCATCCAGAACACATTGGGCCGCTGGCGCTCCACATCGACGGCCCCCATGTAGATGGTGCATTCCAGCCCCAAGCGAGCGGCCATCGTCGCCGTGGCCACGCCGTGCTGGCCAGCCCCGGTCTCGGCGATGACCCGGCTTTTGCCCATGCGGCGCACCAACAAGCCTTGGCCCATCACGTTGTTGACCTTGTGGGCACCCGTGTGATTGAGGTCCTCGCGCTTGAGAAAGATCCGCGCCCCGCCGACCTCGCGGGAGAGATTTTCGAGCAAGGTAATTGGGGTCGGTCGGCAGGAATACGTCCGCATCACCTGCTCAAACTCCGCCCAAAAGGAGGGATCGCGGCGCGCGTCCGCAAAAACTTGGGTCAGTTCGTCGAGGGTCGTGCGCAGAATTTCGGGGACAAAGGCTCCACCGTACTCGCCGTAGTACCCGGCGCGCGGGTGATTGAAAATGGCGTTCGTCAGCCCCATTTCAATCGGTTAGATTGGCGCGCCGGAGCGCTTCGAGCATGGCGCTGCTGCCCTGCTCTGCTTCTTGCTCCTGCTGCTGTCGCTGGCGGAACTCGGCGAGATGGGCTTCGGATTCGAGGGCATCGACTTGGCTGATCGACAGGCGCAAGCGCTGACGGCGGTCATCCACTTCAAGCACCACCACCTTGACTTCTTCCCCAAGCGAGAGCACTTCGCGGGGGTGGCCGATGCGACGGTCGGCGATCTCTGAGACATGCACCAGCCCGCGCACGCCTTCGGTCAACTCGACGAACGAGCCAAAATCCTCCAGCCCATCGACCTTGCCGGTGACGACCGTGCCGACGGCGAACTGCTCTTTGATCTCTTGCCAAGGGTCCTTTTCCAGCGCCTTGATCGACAGCGAGATCCGCTCTTTGCGCCGCTTGCCCAAGTCCTTGGTGCGCAAGACCGCGACTTGGACTTGCTGCCCTACCTCGAGGACTTCTTGGGGATGGCCAACGCGCTGATGGCTGATCTCTGAGACATGGACCAAGCCCTCCACCCCAGAACCTAAATCGACGAATGCACCAAAAGACTCCAGCCGCGTTACTTTGCCCGCCAGTTGCGCGCCTTTCTTTAGCTGGCTGCGCACCGCGCCGGCGGCCTCGTCCTGCTCGGCTTCGAGCAAGGCCCGACGCGACAGGACGATCACGCGGCCCTGGTGGCGGAACTCGATAATTCTAAAGGTCAAGGTCTGACCGCGGTATTCCTCGGCGTTTTCCACGTACTGGGTATCGACGTGTGAGATCGGGCAAAAACCGCGCACATCGCCCTCAATGGTCACGCCCAACCCCCCCTTGTTGACCGCGTCAACTCGGCCTTCGACGGGCAGCCCGGCCTTGTACGCCTGGTAGAGCAAGTCGGCCTGGACGTCTTGGCGACTCAAGCCGCGGCTGAGCAGAACCTCGTCCCCAGTAGCCACGACAAAAGCCCGAATCGGGTCTCCGACCTTGTAGCGCAACTCCCCATCGGGGCCTTTAAGCTCGCTGGTGCGGATTATGGCCTCATCCCGACTGCCGTACTCGACAAAGCTGTTCTCATCCTCGACTTTGACGATCACGCCGCTGACCTCGTCGCCGACTGCGATCTCACTGGTGGTCGGAGCCGGTGGTGCTCCTTCGGCATCGAGCATCTGGGCAAAATTTTCGCCTTGCTCAGCGCGGTCTGCGGCCGGGGTGAGTTCGTCCTTGGAATCTGCCTCTGTCATCGCCTGTCTCCTTGGCTACTTCACTCTGGTATGAGAACGACCTTGCCGGTCGTCTTGCGCCCCTGTAAGGCGCGGTGCGCTTCGGCCGCGTCCGATAGGGCAAACTGCTCGCTGATGCGCAGCGCCAATTCGCCGCTGGCGATCCATTCCAACACTGCGCCAGCGCGTTCCAATAGCGCCTCGCGGGTCTGGGTGTAGTGTAGCATAGTTGGCCGCGTCAAAAAGAGCGACCCCTTGGTGCTGAGAATGCCGGGATCAAAGGGCGGGACCGGGCCGCTCGACTGCCCGAACAACACCAAGTAGCCCAAGGGCCTGAGCACGTTCAAGCTCTTGTCAAAGGTCGCCTGACCGACGGAATCGTACACCGCATCGACTCCGTGCCCGTCGGTGAGTGCCATGACGTCCTGTTCAAAGTCGCGCTCGGTATAGCGAATGACCTCATCGGCTCCGGCACCACGCGCGAGTTGTTCCTTTTCCTCGGTGGAGACCGTGGTCAACACCCGCGCTCCACACCGCTTGGCCATCTGAATCAGCAGCAAACCCACGCCGCCAGCACCAGCGTGGATCAAAGCCGTGTCTTCGCGGCCCAGCCGATAGGACCCATGCGCGAGGTAATGCGCCGTCATACCTTGTAGCAAAGCGGCGGCTCCCTCCTGATAGGAAGCTGAATCAGGCAGAGGCACCAAGCGATCGGCGGGCACGGCGGCTTCTGCAGCATACGACCCCATCACTCCGGCGTAGGCCACGCGGTCGCCCACTTGCACGCCCTCCACGCCCGCGCCGACGCGCGCTACTACTCCGGCGGCTTCCATGCCGGGAATGCAGGGCAAATCGACTGGGTACAGCCCTTCGCGGTGATAGGTGTCGATGTAATTTAGACCGATGGCTTTGATTTCGACGACGGCTTCGCCCGGCCCGGGTGTGGGCGCGGGCACGTCCTCATAGGCGAGGACCTCAGGGCCACCACACTGGTGGAAACGCACTGCTTTCATCGTGGACCTTTGCATGGGATCGAGGCCGCTGGCGCGGCAGAATATTTACCATTCAGTAGCAAACTTTTTAAAGTAACCATAAAATCTTCTTGAGACAAATTTGAAAAAACGGCGATCCGTGCATTTTTTTATGAGGTAAACCTGTATTCGCAAAGGAATCCGATGAAAGTAGCTAAATTCGGCGGCTCGTCTCTCGCGTCAGCCGCGCAAATAGAGAAAATTTGTGCCATTGTCACCGCCGACCCTGAGCGGCGACTCGTCGTAGTCTCGGCCCCAGGCAAGCGCGACCGGGAAGACACCAAAGTAACCGACCTCCTCATCGAAGTAGTCCGCGCTCAGTTAACCAACCAAGACGGCCACACCGCACTCGCGCACGTCATCAACCGCTATGCCGCCATCATCGCCGACATCGGCTTGCCGGACACGGCGCTCGCGCCTATCGTCGCCGACTTTGAGCGGCGGCTGGCCATGAGCACCAGCGACGAAGCGCTCTACGCAGATGCCATGAAGGCCGGCGGCGAAGACAACTGCGCCCGCCTCGTCGCCGAGTACCTGCGCCACAACGGAGCCGAAGCCCACTATCTCGACCCGGGCGAAGGCGGCCTCATTCTCTCGGAAGAGCCGGGCAATGCCCGCGTCTTGCAGGCCTCCTACGGCAAGCTGCGCCAGCTCAAAGACCGGCCGGGTATCACCATTTTCCCCGGTTTTTTCGGCTATTCGCCCACCGGCCGCGTCGTCACCTTTTCGCGCGGCGGCTCGGACATAACCGGCGCGATCCTCGCCGCGGCCGTCGATGCGGCTGTGTACGAAAACTTCACGGACGTCGATTCGGTCTTTGTGGCCAATCCCGCGCTGGTCGAAAATCCAGTCGCGGTCGCCGAGATTACCTACCGCGAGATGCGCGAGCTTTCCTACGCCGGGTTTTCCGTGTTTCACGACGAGGCCCTCGAACCCGTGTTTCACGCTGGCATCCCAGTCGTCGTCAAAAACACCAACAACCCCCAAGCACCCGGCACCCGCATCGTCCCTCAGCGCACAGTCGGCGACCACCCGGTCGTCGGCATCGCCGCCACCGACGGGTTTTGCAGCGTGTATATCAGCAAGTACCTGATGAACCGCGAAGTGGGCTTTGGCCGCCGCTTGCTGGCCATTTTTGAAGACGAAGGGATCTCCTTTGAGCACACGCCTTCGGGCATTGACAACATGTCGGTAATCGTGCGCGAGTCGTATTTCAACCACGCAGCCGAAGAGCGGGTTCTGCGCCGGATTCGCACCGAGCTAGAGGTAGATGAGTTGTCGGTCGCCCGCGGTCTCGCCTTGGTGATGGTCGTCGGCGAGGGCATGCACCACACCATTGGTTTGGCGGCCCGTGCCTGCCGTGCTTTTTCCCGCGCCAGCGTCAACATAGAGATGATCAATCAGGGGTCGAGCGAGGTCAGCATGATGTTCGGAATCGCGGCTGCGGACATTCCCGCAGCCGTGCGCTCGCTCTACGGAGAGTTTTTTGGCGACTGATTGGGCTACGCCGCCCAAATCACCAACCGCAACTCGCTGTCGTCAATCAGGCTGTACTCGGGGAGACGGCCCGCAAGCTGCTGACACTCCTCACGGATGATCGGCACCCCATCGCCGCGTCGGTCCATCAAGTGCGTTCGTCCAAGACCGGCCGGTGCGGGACAACGCGCCAATAAAGACACGATAAGTTCATTGCGATTGGATTGCCTTAGATGCAGGCTATCCGGCGAAAGCGTATTCGCCAAGGCACCGGGGACGTATAGCTCAAGGCGATCCCCGAACATGTGCAGACGCACCCGCGAACCCCCCACCGAATAGTCCCGATGAGCCACGGCGTTGACGAGTGCCTCAAACACGGCCCGCTCGCTGAACTGCGGCTGATCGACCCGGGCCGTTACTTTGGTCGCTCGCACCAGCATGTTCCGCCGCACGAAGTGCAACGCTTCCGCAACCTGCTCGTCGAGTGGTCCTTCAATATCGCGGGCGTCGGTCTGATAGTTGACATCCGTCCGCTCTCCTGCATAGCTGACGGCTTGTATGTATGCGTGAGGCATCCATCGTTGTGGCTCCCGCGTACATAGCAGAACGCCAGCGAGTGTGAGACGGACGACGTCGTCCTCGTCGGCAGCGACGATGCGGAGTTTGTGCAAAGTGTCCTCGGTCAACTCGGCGTCTTCGCGGAGAAATCGACGCGTCAATTCCTCGTCGATATGCTCTGGCGAGGTACGGGGAACAACTGATTCGTCGAAGCGGATCACACGACTCTGACTGCGCTCTTGAAAGAGCCGCGCCAAAAACTCGGCAGCCATTTCGCGCTTTGAACTGCCTATCCTACGGAAGTAGCCGCCCGGACTCTTGTGGACGAACAGGCTGCGAGCAATGTCGATGCAGATGATCGGAACGGGCGTCCCGGCGACATCCGGCAATTCGAGCTTGCGGATGTCAACGCTGAGCGCGGGGTTCACCGAATCGTTGCAGATTTCGCGCACCCAACCTTCGACCGCATCCAAGCCTTCTAAAGGAATGCCCAAGACTTCGCGGGTCGCGTCTTCTACTCCCAAAACGAGGGTTCCGCCTCGGCTATTGGCAAAGGCGGCGAGTTCGTCGGCAAACTCGTTTCGATGCGGCCTGGTAACGCGGTCGCCGGACAGCACGACGCGCTTGAGTTCCAACGTCGAGTCCTCGCCGAGGCGGATGCGACGGGATAGATCAGCAGCAATCATCTGTTTTGTTTTCCTTTTTACCTTCTTAGCGGCCTAGGTGTCTCGTCTTCACCTCACTGATTATACCTATACCAATTTGGCGAGAACCGCTAGAAACTGCTCCACATCCTCACTATTATTGTACAAATGCCCCGAGACCCGCACCCGCCCGTATTCCCCCCACACCAACACCCCTCGGTCGGCAAGAGCCTCGCACAGCCCGTGCGCATCGTCGTCCGCAAAACAGGTGTTGCCCGACCGCTGCGGCCGCTCGCTTGGCGAAATAACCTGCCGCCCGAGACGCTCGAGCCCGGCACTGATTTGTTCGGACAAGTCGCGGTTGTGCTCCTCTATCCGCTCAATCCCCACGTCCAATAGCCGTCCCAAAGCATAGTCGAGATACAGCACCGCCACCATGGCCGGATTGCCCGGCTCCATTTTATCGGGCATTGGCTTTTCGTCGGCATCCGGTGCGCGCACAGCCCCTTGCGCCGGCCACACCGCCAAGTTGCGCCAGCCAAAAGCCGTAGAGCGCACTTGCGCCTCGGCCCGTTGGCTCAGATAACACGGCGCAACCCCGTGCGTCGCCAACAGCCACTTGTAGCACGAACTGACGCACAAGTCGGTACACGCGGCCGGTACGGCGACTGCGCCCGCAGCGTGGGTCGCATCGACCGCCAAAAGCGCGTCCCGTCCAGCAAGCCCGTCCGCAAGCTGCTCAATATCGAGGTTTTGCCCCGTGTAAAAACTGACTTGACTCACAGCCAAGACCCGCGTGCGCTCATCGACCTCGGCCAACAGATCTTCCTCCCGCACCAGCCAATCGCGATGCGGCACCAGCCGCAACTCAACCCCTTGCTCGCGCACGTTGCGCCAATTGTACGCCACCGAGGGAAATTCCAAGTTGGTGGTGACCACGTTGTCGCCCGGCCGCCAGTCCAAGCCCCGCGCCAACCAAGCCATGCCTTCAGCCGCTGACGGCGTAAAGGCGATCCGCTCGGTCGGAACGCCCCACAACTGTCCCATGCGCTGGCGGCAGCGTTCACCACGGGTGTAGATGGCGCGCCGCCCGCGGTCGCCAGCGCTTTTGTCCCTAGCAAATTCCGCGTAGATCGCATCCTGCCCTTTTAGCCAAGGAGCTTCGCCCCCCGTGCAGAGATGAGTAACCGCGTCGAGTCCGACGAAATCCGCGGGCGAAATGAGGCTTTCGCTTTTCATATGGCCATCCTGAATGAGTTGAACGATTCCAGCGACAGCTTGTCTTGGCAATACCGTTCTGCGTCCATCTGCGGATTACTATAGCATATCCTATTCGCTATCTACAATCCGCATGGCTTCTTCGCGTGCGCTTTGCAGCAAGGCCCCGTCGGCGACCAAATCCGCCGCTTTGAATGTGGGCATCCCGGCCTGACGCACGCCAAAGAACTCGCCGGGGCCGCGTAGTTGCAAATCCTTTTCCGCGATCTCAAAGCCGTCTTGGGTGCGCTCCATGGTCTGGAGCCGCTCGTGTGAATCCGCCAACTCGGCTCCGGCGTGGGCGTAGCTGATGAGGATGCAAAACGACTGCTCGCCGCCGCGCCCCACGCGACCGCGCAACTGGTGCAATTGCGCCAAACCGAAGCGCTCGGCGTGTTCGATGATCATCACCGTGGCATTGGGCACATCCACCCCGACCTCGACGACCGTGGTGCAGACCAAGACTTGGATCCGGTTTTGCTTAAAATCCTCCATGACCGCGGCCTTTTCTTCGGCTGCCATGCGCCCGTGCAGCAGGGCCACGGCAAATTCGGCCAACGGGCCGTGGCGCAGCTCGTCGTAGGCTTCAACCGCGGATTTGTAATCCGCCTTTTCCGACTCTTCAATCAGCGGATATACCACGTACACTTGCCGCCCTTGGCGCACCTGATCGCCGGCAAACTCGAAGATCGCCGCGCGGCGGTCCTCGCCGCGCAGGGCCGTGCGGATCGGCTTGCGCCCAGGGGGCAACTCGTCAATGATCGACACATCTAGCTCGCCGTACAGAGTCAGAGCTAGGGTACGCGGAATCGGCGTGGCCGTCATCACCAGCAAATCGGGCTTTGCTCCCTTCTTGTAGAGCGCGCCGCGCTGCACGACCCCAAAGCGGTGCTGCTCGTCAATGACCGCTAGCCCCAAGCGAGCAAACTGCACCTGTTCCTGAATCAGCGCATGGGTGCCCACCGCAATGTGGGCCACGCCGCTTTCAATGGCCGTCAACAATTCCTCCCGGAGCGCCTTGCGCTGGGCGCCCTTGAGGAAAACCACCGTCAGACCAAGGGGCTCGACAAGTGCCTGGATGTTGAAAAAGTGCTGCTCGGCGAGAATCTCGGTCGGAGCCATCATCGCCGCTTGATAGCCGTTCTCCACAGCCGTCAACATCGCGCACAGACCCACCAAGGTCTTGCCCGAGCCGACGTCACCTTGGACGAGGCGATTCATAACTTGGGGGCGCTGCATCTGCGCGGCGATCTCGGCGACGACCCGGAGTTGAGCGCGAGTCGGGGCAAACGGCAGCGAATCCCACAGGGCCGGCACTAGTTTCTCACTCGGTGCAAAGGCAATGCCGTCGGCCTGCTCGCGGTTTTTTTTGCGTCGCCGCGCCAAGCGCAGTTGGAAGGCAAAAAGCTCGCCAAAGGCCAAGCGCTGCCGCGCGCGCTCCGCCTCGGCGAGGCTGGCGGGAAAATGCACTTGGCGCAGACTAGCGCCCAGCTCTGCAAGGCCCAAGCGCTGCCGCAAAGCCGCGGGCAAATCGTCTTCGATCCGCTCGGCAAAGGCGTCTAGTGCCTCGCTTATCAAGCGGCGGAACCCCCGGCTGCGCAGGCCGCGTTCCTTCATATCGGCACTAGTCGTATAGAGCGGCACGACGACGCCTGTGTGGAGCCGCTCCTCCCCGCGTATGAATTCGTACTCGGGATGCACCATCTGCCGCCGCCCTTGGAAGAGATCAACCTTGCCGCTTATGGCCAGTTCGTCGCCAACGGCAAAGTTGCGCTGCAAGTAGCGTCCCCCCTGAAAAAAGGTACAGGTGATATCGTCGGTCTCGTCGGCAACCACCATCACAAAGCGAGGCCGCGACCCGGGGATGAAGCGCGTCTGACGTACTTCGCCGATGAGGGTCACCTCTTGGCCGATTGGCGCGCGGGCCATGGGCAAAATCTGCGTGCGATCGAGATAGCGGCGCGGCAGATAGTACAACAAATCGCCCAGCGTCAAGATCTCTACATCTTTGAGCGCGGACGCACGTTTGGCCCCTACACCTTTGACTTTTTCAATGGGGATGGACAGAATTTCCATGCTTGACCATGCGTTGACGCGACCGGGCTGCGGCCTATTTTTGGCCGCATATTGCCATGCCCAAGTCCATTACCTTTGCCCACTATCTAATGGGGCACGCGCCGTTTAGACGTGCCCCCTTCTTCTACGCCTATGCCGGGATGTGGCTCCACCTGCTCATTAGCACGGGCCTCTTAGCGCTCTCTGGGGCACGCGACTGGCTGGCGATTTTCGCGGCGCTGGTCGTCGGCTCGTTTTGCGTGGGACTCGTACTCTACGGCCTGCTGACGGATACGCGCCGCCTGCTAATCAACATCGGTTCCTATGCTGCTGGCATCGCGCATGTGTTCTCGACCGATCCTGTAGTCATCACCTGCTTCATCGCCGGCCTCATCGCCGCGCTCGTTTCCAGCTACAGCATCTTGGCGGCAGAATACGACCGCTATCAGCGCGAAGTCCACCGCCAACCCCTGCCGCTTCCTACCTCTGTGGCTCTCCTGCTAGGCGCAACTATCGTCCTCCTCTGCGCCTATGGCCTCTTAGCAAACTAGCGGATCTTGAGCGTTGCCAAGCCGCATAGGGCCAAAATGCCAGCCACGATCCAGAAGCGAATGACGATCTTGGTGTCGGCCAAGCCGCGCTGTTGGAAGTGGTGGTGAATCGGCGAGCGAGTAAAAAAGCGCCGCCCCAGCCAGCGGATGCCGATCTTTTCCTGGATTACTACCGACAGGGTCTCGCCGACGAAAATCCCCCCGACGATCAGGAAGAGGAACTCCTGTTTGACCAAGACGGCGACCGTCCCCAACAAGCCGCCTAGCGCCATGGACCCGGTATCGCCCATGATGACATTGGCCGGGTAGGAATTGAACCACAAAAAACCGAGGCAGGCCCCAAAGACGATGGAGCAGATTATGGCGACTTCCCCCACGCCCGGCATAAAGGGAAAGATCAGAAACCCCGAGATCTCAGCGTGGCTGGACACGTAAGCGAACACCCCGAAGACGGCCATGACAAAAGCCGTCGGCACAATAGCCAAGCCGTCAATCCCGTCGGCTAGATTGACCGAGTTGGAGATGGCCGTCACCGTGAAGGCGATGAAAGGCACATAGCCCCACGAAAGATCGAGCACCGGATTTTTGAAAAAGGGCAGATAAAGCTGGGTCGCCAACCCCGCCGCCTCGGCTGGGAGGGCTTGGGTGATGTATGCGGTGCCAAACGCCAGCCCAAAGGCTACTTGCAGCGCCAACTTGGCCTTCTCGGACAGCCCGCGATCGCTAGAGCGATAGCGCACCTTGAGGAAGTCGTCAATCCAGCCAAGCGCGGCAAACCAAACAATCGCTCCCACGCAGAACAGCACGAAGAGGCTGTGCAGCTTACACCACAAGCCGACGCTTATTAAGATCGCGGCGACGATTAGGCCACCACCGTAGGTTTTGGCTTGGTTGCTAACTGCTTCAAAGTTGACATAGTCGCGGGGCATGTCGCGGTGTCCGCGACCGTAGAAGTAGAGAATGACCCGCCCACCGCAAAGAATAGTGAGGATCAACGAGGTGATTGCGCCGCAGAGTGCGCGGAAGATGATC
Organism: Candidatus Latescibacterota bacterium; assembly: GCA_022820485.1. GTDB lineage: Bacteria > Latescibacterota > UBA2968 > UBA8231 > UBA8231. The sequence continues at coordinate 13,201 of JAJEFJ010000007.1, read as the reverse complement.
GAATCGACCAAGCGCAAAAACGACAAGGCTTCGACCGCATCTTGCAGGTAAATTCCGAGATAGTAGATCATTGCTGCGAAGCGGCTAGAGGCTGGTCGGCGCGCACGAGATCGGCCAATCGGCGTAGGTGCGTACCGAGGGGAAACTCCGGCTTGAAATAAGGCATCGAAATCAAAACTTGGTCGAGATCGCGCTCCAATTGAGTTGGCTCCAAGACGCCGCGCTGCAAAAATTCGATCAACACCAGCACGACCTGCTCGCGAATCTGCCAGTTCGAGTGCAGATAAAAGCGCCGCAGCCGCGCTAGCAGGTCGGGATTGCGACTTATTTTCCCGAGGGCACTCAGAGCCTGGACGATCACTTCTGGCGAGCTATCGTCGAGGGCCGCAAAGAGCGTGCTTTCGATCTCGCCATCGACGTCAAACAACTCGCCGAGGGCCCGTGCCGCCCACGCCCGTACCTCAAAATAGGGATCCGCCTCTAGCGCGTTAAGCAGCGCGGCCCGGGTCTGCGCGTCGGTCGCTCCCAAGCCGCGCAGGCCGTGTTCGACGACATTGCGGCGTATAATGCCTCCGTGGCGAAAGTCGCCGCCGCAAAGACGGTGCATCCACCCGGTCGGAGTGCGGTCGGTGAGAATGTGCAGCAGCAAGGGCAGCCGCTCTTGGTAGTCTAAGACCGCAACGAGCTTGATGCCCACATTGCGCCACCCCAGCGGGATTTCGCACCACCCCTCAGACGTGAGCAGGCGATCGGCTTGATAGCGCAGATAGGCCAGTTCACCGCGCTCCATTGCCTCCACCCCCCCAACCTCTTGGACCCGCGCTTGCACCCAGCGCAGCAAGGCGTTGGGTGCAAGCGGCAAGCCGCTTTTTGGGGCCGGGGGCGACTCCAATCGCAGCGGTGGCGGTTCCTGCCCAGCGACGAGGCCGTCCAGCTCAGCCGTAATCAGTTCGAGGCTATTGGTCTTGGGCATAGTCTTGGCGGCCGCGCTCATGGCCTGCAACCGCTCCTCGTCGGCGCACAGCGCCAGCACCTGCTGCGCCAACTTCTCGCCATCCAGTCCGCTGTGGATGCAGGCGTTGTCCCAAAACGCCTCCTGATAGAGCACCTGAGCAGCCCCTATCCGCTCCATCTCCCGCGCGTTCAGCGCCTGATGGTCTTCGGCCGATGTCGGCAGCGGCACAATCAGCGTGGGGGTCCCACTAACGGCCATCTCGGTGAGGGTTCCAGCGCCCGACCGGCAAATGACCAGATCTGCTACCGCGATCAGATCAGCGATCTCATCCGCGTAATCGAGGCGTCGGTACCAGTCGTCTTCACCCTCTATCCCCATCTCAGCTAAAGCGGCATCAGTCTCCGCCACGGCGTCGTAATCCGGCCCCTTGTAGCGACCCGTGACATGGATGACCACCAGCCCGGCCGCCCGCCAGCGAGGTAAGGCTGTGAGCACGGCCTCATTAATGGCCTTAGCACCTCCTGACCCACCAAAGGCGAGTACGACCTTGCGGCCTTGGTCAATGCCCAATTTTTCTCGCGCGGCCTGCCGATCAAGATTCAAAAAAGAGCGGCGAACCGGATAGCCGACCACCGCCACCTTCTTCGCGTCGAACCAGCGACCCGCCTGCTCAAACGCCACGCCGATGCGCTGCGCCAGCCGTCCGGTAACTTGGTTCAAAAGCCCGGGATAGGCATTCGGCTCGTAGATAAAGACACGGGCGCGAGAAAGGCCGACCTTGGCCAGCACACCGTGCGCGAAGAGTACCGGCGCGCTGACGAAGCCGCCCGTGCTGATGATAATTTGCGGCCGGTAGCGCAAGAGGATGAGCGCCCCCTGGACTACCCCGATCGCCAGCGCGATGGCAAATAGCAGCAGGGGAACAAGGGAACGAGTGCGCGGGAAGGAACGGGCTCGCACAAAGCGGATGCGGTACCCCTGCTCGGGCACGACCCAAGCATCCAGCCTGTCTCGGTGGCCCACGTAGAGGAATTCGGCGTCTGCTCGCGTCTGCCGAATTTCGTTGGCAATGGCCAAGGCCGGATACACGTGGCCACCCGTGCCGCCGCCGGTGAGCAAGTACTTCATCAATTTTTAATTAAAGTAAGGCCGTTTAGACCAGTAGAAGTGATCCCCGCCTGTATTCCAGAAGGGCCTATTTTTCCTAATATAGAAGCTGTTAGGCTGGGTGTCTAACCCTACTGGTAGGACTCAGTGCGGTCGCCGCCATTGACGCTTATGTGCTGTCCCGTTACGTAGCTAGCCGCTGGCGACACCAGAAAGACCACGGCTGCCGCCACCTCTTCAGACCCACCCGCCCGACGCATGGGAATGCTGCTGAGAAATTGCTCTCGCACCTCTGGCGTCCGCCGCGCCAGCGCCCCGCGCCCCATTCCCGCATCGATGATCCCCGGTGACACCACATTGACGCGGATGCCGTGCTCGGCTTCCTCTTTCGACAGCACCTTAGTCAAGGCCACGACCCCGGCCTTGGTGGTCGCATACGCGGCCGCGCCGCCCGGCAGCGTGTTGACCACATTCGAGGCTATATTGACGACCGCTCCGCCTCGCACCCGCATCAGCGGCAGAGCGGCCTTGCACATGTAGAGGACGCTATTGAGGTTGACATCGAGCACCCGGTGCCAGTCCGCCAGTTCCATATCGGCTACGAACTGCCCGCCGATGGTGATGCCGGCGTTGTTGACCAAAATATCCAGCCCGCCCAGTTCCCCAGCCACGCGCTCAACTAGCGACTGCGCGGCCTCTGACTCAGTTATATCGGCTTCAAAAGCAACTCCGCCCAGCTCGGTGGCGAGCGCATAGGCAGTGTCCTTCTGCGTGCGGTAATGCAGAGCGACCGTCGCGCCTTCGGCAGCCAAGGCCCGGCATATCGCTTGGCCAATGCCGCCAGCCGCGCCGGTTACTAAGGCGATGCGTCCGTGGAGCGGTGTGCTCATGGGGGCTTGATCTCCAGATAAAAGGATTCCCAAGAAATTAGCGGCGCATACCGCTGTCGTCCACACGCCGCCGGAGCAGACTCAGGCCCGTTCGGCGCGGTGCTGGACGACCAGTTCCGCCATGCTTTTGAAACGAAAGTCGGGCTCCACCGCTTTCACGCGTATTTCTGAGGCATCTTCACCTCAGACACTTCGTCCAACAAAGCCCGCTCTTCTGGTGCCAAGCACCAGTCCAAGCCCGCGCAGATCTCATCCACATGTGCAGGCTCGTCGGCCCCCAAAATAGGAGCGCTTATCTCGTCGTGATCTAAAATCCAAGCAATGGCTACCTGCGCTGGAGTCTTGCCGTGCTGCGCCCCAATATCGATCAGCGTCTGGACGATGGTATCGACCCGCTCGGTCATGGCCTCGGCAAAATTGTATTTGCCCGGACTCATGCCGCGCAGCTCGTCCGTACTCCACGGCGTCCCCGGCGGCGGCGCTTGCCCGCGGCGGAAGCGGCCAGAGAGCAGACCGATAGCCAGCGGGCTGTAGGTCATAATGCCCAAGCCGAACTGACGACAGATGGGCATCAGCTCCGGCTCCATCTCCCAGCGGTTGAGCAGATTGTACTGATTCTGGATACAGGCAAAAGAAGCCAAGCGCTCGCGCTGCGAAATCCACAGGGCTTCGACGATCTTCCACGGCGGGAAATTAGAACACCCCACGTAGCGCGCCTTGCCCTGCCGCACAATGTCGTCGAGAGCACCCAAGGTCTCTTCCAGCGGCGTGACCGGATCAAAAGTGTGCATCAAGTACAGATCGACGTAATCAGTCTGCAATCGCTGCAACGACGCCTCAATGCCCCGCAGCAGATTGACCCGCGACAACCCCACGTGATTGGGGCTATTGCCCAAGGTGCCGAAAATTTTGGTCGTCAGCACCACTTCCTCGCGCCGTCCCTTGATGGCCTTACCCACTACCTCTTCGGAGCGTCCCCCACCATACAGCGCCGTATCGATAAAATTGCAACCCAAGTCCAAGGCCCGCTGCACCACCTCAATGCAAACCTTCTCGTCCTCTTGGCCGCGAAACGCCGCACCCAAGCATACCTTAGACACCTTGACGCCAGCCTTGCCCAAATTGCGGTATTCCATAGCTCTCCCCTTGTGTTAGTCTGATTGCCCGATCTCGTCGAGCGCGGCCAACAAATACTCGTTGTCTTGAGGGCGCAGCGACGTCAGCCGCACAAAGCCGGGCGCGTCTTGCCGCCAGCGAGCGCGGATCCGCCGCTCTTCCAAACCGGCCCGCAGCCGCTCCGAGCCAATTCCTCCGCAGCGCACCCAAAAGAAATTCGCTGCGCTCGGATAAGCCCGCAACCACAGCCGCTCGTTTAGCCCTTCATAAAGCGCCTGACAATCGCTGCGGATCTGCGCGACGATCTGATGCAAATAGTCCTGGTCGGCCAGCGCCGCCTGTGCCGCCACCAGCGACAGCGCATTGACCGCCCAAGGAACCTGCATCTGATTGAGGGCGGCGATAACGGAGTTAGGCCCAACCGCGTAGCCGATCCGCAAACCAGCCATGCCGTATGCCTTGGAAAAGGTCCGCAGCACTACCAAATTTTCCCGCTCTTGTACCCAAGGCACGTAGCTGTGACCGACATAGTCTGCATACGCTTCATCGACAATGCACAGACAGCCGGGCAACTCGTCGAGCAAATGCGCCAGTTCCACATCGCCGCAAAGGAGATTGCCCGTGGGATTGTTGGGACTGCTCAGCAGCAACACTCGCGCCCCCGACTGCCGCCCCGCCTCAATGAAACGCTCAGGCACCAGCGCAAAGTCCTCCTCGTGCAGCGGCACCGAGATCACTTCAGCCGCGCACCGCTGCCCCAACGCTACAAAGCGCTCGTACGACGGGGATGGAATGAGCAAGTGCTGCTGCTCTAGCAACAACCGCGCCAAAAAAAGCCAGACCACGGCTTCCCCAGACCCGTTGTACACGATGAAGTGATCGGGCGAAAGCCCCCAATGCGCCGCCAAATCCCCGCGCAACGACTCGGCGCGCTCCTCGTCGTCGTAGCGACTAAAGTCGCCGGTGTGGGCAAAGGCGGCCATCGCCTCCCGAACCTTGGGCGACGGCCCATACGGATTGGTCGCCGCGTCAAAACGCAGCCATTCGTCTTTCATAACAGATCGTCCTTTGGAGCGATCTCCCTACGCTATCCATAAAAGATGCCAGCGGCAACCACGCCCTTTTTGCCTTATACTGTTATGCGGTACGCGACCTCAACCAACGGTGTTCCCTAATACCATGCCGACCAACGCCAAAAAACCCATCATCGCCTGGGCCTTGTACGACTGGGCTAACTCGGCCTTTGCCACCACAGTCATCGCCGCCTTCTTCCCGGTATTTTTTAAATCCTACTGGAGCGCCGGCAGCGATGTCACCGAGAGCACCTTCCAACTCGGGCTAGCCAACTCGCTCAGCAGCCTAATCGTCGTGCTGCTAGCCCCCTTCTTAGGGGCTATTGCCGACCAAGGCGGCACCCGGCGCAAGTTCCTGTTTGCCTTCGCCTTCTTGGGCGTCCTCGCCACGGGCTGCCTCTACATGGTCGCCCAAGGCGCGTGGGAGCTGGCGGTTGTGGTCTATGTCTTGGCTGCCATCGGCTTCTCCGGTGGCAATACCTTCTACGATGCGCTCATCGTGGAAGTGGTCGGGCGCGACAAATCCGACTCGGTCTCGGCGCTCGGCTACAGCCTCGGCTATCTGGGTGGCGGCTTGCTGTTTGCGCTCAATGTGGTGATGGTCCTCCACCCCACGACCTTCGGATTGGCCGATGCCAGCGAGGCCGTGCGCGTGTGCTTTTTGCTGGTCGCCATCTGGTGGGCTGGCTTTTCGCTGCCGCTCTTTTTATGGGTCGAGGAATCGCCGCCCATGCACGCCCGCCGTGGCTGGAGCGCCATCTCGGCCGGCTATCGGCAGCTCATCGCGACTGGCCGCGACATTCGGCAGCTACGCACCACCTTTGTCTTTCTCATCGGCTATTGGCTGTACATCGACGGCGTTGATACCATCGTCCGCATGGCCATTGACTACGGCTTGTCCCTCGGCTTTGACACCAACGACCTGCTCATCGCCTTGGGCATTACCCAGTTCGTGGGTTTCCCCGCGGCCATTGCCTTTGGCTGGCTCGGCGAGCGGATTGGCACCCGCAAGGGAATTTTCATCGGCTTAGCCGTCTATATCGCGGCGACGGTCTGGGGCTACTTTTTGGATGCCGTCTGGGAATTCTACGCCTTGGCCGTCGCCGTCGGCCTAGTCCAAGGCGGCGTACAAGCCCTGAGTCGCTCGCTCTACTCAAGGCTCATTCCCCGCGACCGCGCCGCGGAATTTTTCGGCTTTTACAACATGCTGGGCAAGTTTGCCGCGGTCATCGGCCCAGTACTCGTCGGCTGGATTGGGGTGCTAACCGGCAGCCCGCGCACGGGGATTTTGTCGATCGTCATCCTCTTCGTCGCGGGAGGAATCTGCCTCTACTTCGTCGATGAAGAACGAGGCACGGCCGCGGCGCGCGCCATTGAAACCGCTTAGCAAAACGCCTGCGCCGTCAGCGCATATACCTTCGCCACCCGCACCAACTCGTCCACCGCCACCTGCTCGTCGGTTGTATGCGCCCCTGTGGCGCAAGGTCCGTGAGTCAGGGCCTCAATCCCGGCAGCCATAAAGACATTGCCGTCGTCGATAAAAGGTTTGCCTCCCAAGGGCAACGCTGCACCGGTCACCTGTTCGTGCGCAGCCTGAAATGCACCCACCAGCGGACTGTTCTGATCGACCGCAAAGGCATCGCCGGGCATGTTCCAATCCGCGAGCCGGATGCGGGTGCCGCTTGCCGCAGCTACGTCGGCGAGCAGGTCTTCTATTTCGCGGCGTGCGGTTGGCTCCGAGCCGGCCGTCACCCAGCGGCGAGTCCCTTCGACACGGCACTGGACCGGAACCTGATTATAGATCTGGCCACCTTCAATCCGGCCAATAAACAGTGTGTCGCTGCCGACGTAGGGTGCGGTTTGCTCGCGCAGATGCTCGTTTAGCGCGTTCAGCCGCAAAACTACCTCGGCCCCCGCGGCAATCACATCTGGCAACCCGTCGGGCCGCAGCACCTCGTGTACTGGCGCGCCATCGCGCTCGACCTCCACGCTAAACACAGCCATCCCGCGCCCGGCGACCGGCAACGCATCGCCCAAGTACTCCGGCAGCAGCACCCCGTCGCCGACAAAGCCTTCGCGGATCAAGGCCAAAAGCTGGCGGCGGTCGCCCCAAGGCGCTTCGTGGTGGTCGTGGGCCGTAAGCAAGATCGCCCCTTTAGTCAGTGCGCCCGTATCCCTCAACGCCCTAAGCGCCTCGACAAAGGCGGCAATGCCCCCCTTCATGTCGGACGACCCCGACCCATAGAGATAACCATCCTCCACCTTGGGCGGCACAAAGGGCAGATGCACCGTGTCCAAGTGCCCATCGAATTGCAACACCCGCCCGGGCTGGCCGCTGTCGAAGCGAGCGACCACGGCCGGTGCTTGCGGCCAATCGGCTTGGGGCCGCTCCACGGCAAATCCCTCGGCCGCCAATATGGCCGCCAACGTATCAGCCGCCGCGCCGGCATCCAGCGTCGGGCTGGGCACCGCAATCAACTCCTTGGCCGTATCAAGTAGGCGTTGCTCATCGACGGCCTGTAGTATATTGTCTTCCATCCTAATACTCCTTTACCCACCTTGAGATTCAGTTGTATCGACATCGGCCGCGCCGCGCGGACAGAGCCACCCGCGCTCCCAGGACGGACCACTACAATTTTCCTCAAGCGCTTCCAGCCGCTGTTCTTCGGTGCGCTTCCACGGATCCTTGGGCAGATCGGCCGGCCCTTGGGGATCGCTCAGTCCGCAACCGACCAACGCCATGCAGAGCATCCACTTCCTCGCCATATTGGCCTCCGTTGCCCGCCTCTGACAATCTCCGTACTTTGGCCCCAATTCGCAAAGGAGCAGACCTATGTCCACCCCCCCTGACTACGGCATCATCTACAACTGGGACGGCGCGCCGCACGGCTACTCGCCCGTTCCCCAGTCCATGGACGCCTTTCTCGACAAGACGTACGCGCCTCTCGAAGACACCCAAGTCGGTGCTCTGTTTTGGTGCGTGGGCGAACACGCAACCCGCTGGCCAAGCGACGCGCTCGAACTCGTCGGCGACCTCCACCAGCGCCGCTACGAGAACGCCGCCAGCTACACGCACACCGAAAACATCCGCCGCATGTTGGACCGAGGCGAAGATCCCCACGAGCCGCTCATCGACCGCGGCCATCAGCTCGGCCTGCACGTGTACGCCTCGCTGCGTATGAACGACAATCACTTCAACGGCGCTCAGCCAAGCGACCTCCAGACTCTGCACCACGTCGAACTGACCAAACTGCGCAAAGATCACCCCGAATGGCTCCTCGGCGAGGATACCGAAGAGTGGTTTGCCCTGTCGTGGAATATGGCCATCCCCCAAGTGCGCGAAAATCGCTTCCAGCACTTGCGCGAAGTCTGCCAAAACTACCCCTGGGACGGCGTCGAACTCGACTGGCAACGCCATCCCTTCCACTTCCCCGCCGACTATGCCTATCGCCTGCGCTACATTTTCACTGACTTCATGCGGGCGGCGCGGCAACTGACCGACGAACTAGCCCAACAGCGCGGCCGACCTTTTTATTTAGCGGCCCGCGTCGCCGGCTCTATCGAGGGCTGTCATCGCATTGGCTACGATGTGGAAACCTGGGCAAAAGAAAACCTCGTCGATATCCTGATCCCGGCCGGTGCCGCCGCTACCGACCCGGCCATTGAAGTCAGCGCCTTCCGCGCCCTCTGCGCTGGCCACGACATCGCCCTCTACCCAGGTTTTGACGGCGGCGTCCCCGGCCCGGCTGCCGGTCCCGAAGGCGAAACAGCCCGCCACAACATGCGCACCAAAGCCACGGCCATGCAGTATCACGGCCAAGGCGCGACCGGTATCTACGCGTTCAACTGGCACGCCGACCGCGATTCAAAGCGCGAGTTGCTAACCCAAGTGGGCGCGGTGCAGACCTTGCGCCGCCAAGATAAGCTCTACAACGCCACTCACCGCTTCCGCCAGCACACCGGGGAGTGGCGCGGCGCGTACCAGCACGACCGGCTGCGCGGCACCGTACCTGTCCCCTTCTATCCAACCATGCGGGAAACCGGCCCTCACTTCGACCTCGACCTCGCCGACGACTTGAGCGCAGACCCACCGGCGACCATTACTCTGCGTCTGCGTCTGCAAGATTGGGTCGCTGGCGACGAGATTCGCTGCTGCTGGGATGGCGAAGTCTTAGCCGACCCGGATATCAGCTATTGCCACGGCGGCGACCCTCAACCTATCTCCGATGTTAGCGCCGCCGCTTGGCACAGCTTCGCGCTTACGGCCGACCAAGCCGCTCGCGGCCTCCATCGCATAGAAGTCGTTCTCTTGCAACGCCATCCCCAACTTGTTTGCGACTTGATACTAACCGACGTCGAGGTGGTCATCCTCTATGGCTAGGACAGTCTAACGCCCGTAGCGCACCCCCCAGAAAAAACCCGGCCACACAAAAAGCCCATCCTTCCACTCCTTCTCGTAGCGGCTACCCGACTCAATCAGCCGCAAATGGCCATCGGTCCACAACTGGTTCAGGGAGACGCCGCCAAACAGTGCCAGACGGCCGTGCAAAGAGACCCCCGTTTCAAGTTTGATCCGCGCCAGATAATTGTCCCTAGCCAAGCGATCAAAACCCAATTCCACGGCGGGCGGCCAAAACCCAATGCCCGCACTGTAATCGTCATCGAGGGCGCGGCTGATCCGGTAGCTGTGTACATCGAGGCCGAGGAAGAACCGCTGCCAGCGCTTCTGCACCCCACCACCCACACCCAGTGCCCAGCGCCGCTGGCCGGCCTCGTCGGTAAAGCCCGTGGTAAAAGCAGTGTAAAACGAGCGGCTGCCCGAGGCGAGGGTGAACATGGTAAAGCCGACTTCGTCGCGCCAAGTGCTGAGGTTGAAAAGCCCACTCCGCGAGTAGTTTATCAACCCGATGGGCAAGCCGCCCTCGATGTGGCCGGAAAGGTTAATCGCGCCCACCTGCCACCCCTTGACCTCGCTCGCCACGTTCAACACTCCGACCTGACCGCCCTTGACCTCGCCAACGAAATTGGTAACCCCGGCCACTTGCCAACCGCGAATTTTGCCGACGATATTGGTCGTTTGCGCCACCTGCCAGCCGCGCACCTGAGAGGCGATGTTGAGCAAGCCCACCTGACCGCCCTGCAACGGCCCCATCGCCCAGTTGACGCCCACCACGGATGCCTGCCAGCCATCGACCTCTTTGAGCGCCAAGTTGCCCAACCCACCAATCTGGCTGCCCGTCCGCCCGCGTGCCTGATTGACCAGCCAAGCGAACTGGACGCCGCGAAACGCCTCGTCCTGCGTATTGGTCAACAGCCCCAGCGACAAGGTGTAGCCCTCGCGGGTGGCGACCTCGATCTGACGCCCCAAAGTAATCCTCCGTCCCGAGCCGCCACGGAGCTTAGTGTCCTCTGGGGTCAGGACGCGGAAGTCGCCGGTACTCACCTTGGCGAACTCCCCCTCGGCCAAAACCAATTCGGCCAAGCGCCAGCCCTCGTCCCACGTTTCCAAAAACAGGGTATAATCCCCCGACACCAATCCCAACTCAACCTCCCGCCCAGGGGATTTGTTCAGTTCGGCAACGAGGCGCTGCTGGCCATTGCGGATAGAGACCCTACCAGCGAGGGCCTCGTCCAGCGACAGGCCCGCGGCGTTGCGGCGCACCTCGGTCATCACCACGCCGCCGGTGCCGCGCATCTGGCCATCATAGGCTGGATGCTGCGTGCCTCCCACCGTCCCAAGAGTCCGCGCCCTCGTCTCGTCGAACGCGAACTGGTACGCCTCGTGCAGAGTCACCCGGCCATCGCCGGTAACGTCGGCTGCGCCGCGCATCCCGGAAATTAGATAGTGAGTAAAAAAAGACGCTTCGATCAGGTCCGACTCTTGGGCCGCCTCGTCGGCTGAACTCGACGTGAGAAAGGCGTAGCCCCGCATGTCAAAGGACTCATCGACCAAAAAGGGCGGCTTGGGCTTGCCGCCCTTGATGCGAGTTATGCTCCCGGAGTTGCAGGCGTCGAGGACGGCGATGCGAACGGCGGCGTTAGCCGTCTTCAGCGAGTCGAGCAACTGCTGATAGCCGAGGTGGTCGCCGGCCAGCAGCAGGCCCTCTTCGTCGGCGTGGCCCGAGTAGTACAGCAGCACCTCCAAGCGGTCCTCCCGTCGGCTGGCCGCCTTTACTCGTCGGCCTAGGTCGGCCAGCCCCTTTTCAAAAGCGGCCAAGTCTGGGTCGCGCAGCAGCAACACATCGGCCGGGTCCAAGCCCCCCATCTCCTGCAACACCTCGACGAACTGTTCCGCGTCTGAGACCGCGTAGCGCAGTAGTTCGCGATCCACTCCGCCGTTGTTAGCCCCCGCCGCCAGTATCAACCGGCGCACTTCGGCCTCCACCGGCTGGGACAGACCCGCCGCAGCGACAACGACCAACAAGGCGCGCACCAAAGACATGGGCACAACTCCTCAGAGACAATAGGGCAACCACAAGGATCGCCCCTACAACGGCAACGCAACGACGTCCACTCATCGTCGTTGGTTGCCAACCTCCCCCTCGTGATTGCCCTAGCGGGATCTAGGGCTCCCTAGGTTTCTTCACAGTAAATCGGAATAGGCGGACGTCATCCCCCAACACCACATTGCCAGCGGCCAGCTTGGTCTTGACTGCTGCCAAGCCAAATCGACGATCAGCCGCTACTAAGTAAAACCGTTCCCACCGCGGCGCGTCGTCCAGTTCGTAGGCAACGTCGAGAGTATCTTGCGCCGCCAGCGGCACGGCCTCTGCTCCAGTCGTCGGCAGGTGCTGAGTTACAGTACCGCGCCCATCAACGGACAAGATCGCCCCGAACTGCAAGCCACCCGAGCGGTAGGCGAGCTGCACCAAGTCCCCGCTTTTGGCCAAGGCTTCGTCTTGCAGACGCTCCACACCGCTGGTCAGTTTGCGGAAAACCAGCAAACGCGGCTCCTGCTCACCCCCCTTGATGCGCGTCGCAGGTGCTTCCGAGGTCTCTTGGTCGAAGAGAGTGGGCACCGCCACCACCGCCAGGATTAGGGCCACGGCCGGCACGGCCCAAAGGCGATACCCACTCCACGTTCGTTGGACGCGCCGGCCCTGCGCCCGCTTGAGTTTTAGTTCGATCTGGCCGCGCATCCATTCGGGTGGGTAGCGCTGATGCAATTCCTCGTTGGAGCGCTCTAGGGCCGCTAGCCGCTGCGCGAGCTCTGGATCGTCCGCCAACCGGCGGTCCAAAGCCGCCAATTCGTCGTCAGTCCCCTCGCGCAGCAGGTAGCGCTCTAGCTGGTAGTCGCTTATGGGGTGCTTATCTTGCTGGTTCATAGCTTCTCCATCTCTTGCAGCGATGCTCGCAGGCCGAGCAGCCGCTTGCGCACGCCAGACACGGACATGCCCACTTCCCTGGCGACCTCCTCCAAGGTCATGCCGTCCACGTAGTACAAGACGGCCATCGTGCGCGTTGACTCAAGCTGTTGGCCAAAGAGCTTGGCGAGCGCAGCGCGCGCATCTATCTGGCCCTCGGCGTCTTCCCAGCAGGCTATCTGCTCCAACAGCGTCGAGTCGGCCGTGGTCTTCCGCCGCTTAGTGTCGCGAATGCGATTGAGGCAGAGGTTGGTGGCCATGCGATAGAGCAGGCTGGAGGGCGCGTCATCCCGCAGGCGATCGCGCCGCGTCAATAGCCGCACAAAAACGTCCTGAGTGGCGTCGAGCGCTTGGTCTTCGTCGCGCAAAAGCTGCCGACAACGACGCATGACCATCGGCCCGTAGCGGCGGTACAGTGTATCTACGTCCATGTATTCCCTGGCGATGTTACTACTTAAACACCTGTGGTGGCGCGGAGTGTTACTTCTGCGTCCAAAAATTATGTCCCGATGTATTCAATTTACAAGATGCTTCATCAACCTAATGGGGTCGTACTCTCTGCTGGCGTTGGCTCGACAACCTCCGTTCTCGCTGCCACTTGTGCGACTGCACCCGCACCAGCCGGATTGGCCGCCCGCACCTCAAACGCATACTCCACGCCATTTGCTAGCCCTTCGACCATCTGCCCCCGCGCCG
>JAJEFJ010000083.1 GCA_022820485.1 Candidatus Latescibacterota bacterium | reverse complement strand
CGGGCTTGTTGGGTCAGGTATTGAGCAAACGGGGATTCGCGCATGAGGTCCATGAGATACTCCTTGGAAACTATGGCCGTGATCGTCTGAGAATTATACACTAAGTCGCTCAACAGCGTCAACCCGGTGAGCACATCGGCTCTAACCGACCGCGCCAGCGGCATGTCCCACGCCTTGGCCACACATTGCTCCAACCACGCCGCCTCAGCCTGTCCGGCCGGCGGCTGCATCAGGGGCGCAAACGGCAGCAAGCCCACCGACCCGCTGTCGAGCACGGCTTGGCCGGGAAGTTGGCTTAACCGGAGCACTTTGTAGCGGATCACGACGGGATAGTCGGGATGCTCTTGCAGGTAGTAGCCCGGATCGCGTCGTCCGGCGTCGGGTCGCAGGTAGAGGACGTGAGCATACACCGGCAGGCCGTAGCGTTCGATCAGGCGGCCGATGTAGCCGGCCATGCGGAGGGGCATGGGGGGATCGGTGCTATCGGTGGTTTGAAACTCGTGGTGGACCAATACCTCGTCGCCGCCGATGCACACGCGGAGGAGGCTGTCCGGGCGGCGGACGGAGGGTTGCTCGGTGTCGAGCACTTCAACGCCTTCAATGTCATCGCGCTGGAGGGCGAAGCGGGCGAAGTCGGCGGGGTAGGTTTGGATTAGGTGCTTGGAAACGATGTCGATTTCGGCCATGGGATCGGTTGGGAATTAGGGCTTGGCAAGCTATCCGAACTGGATTGCGGGTAGGGTGGTATCCGCAATAGGCAAGAATCGTGCCAAGGCGGCGGCTCAGAGGGGAGGAGCGGGCTAGGAGGCGCTGGAGTGTAGCGGAATGGATACAGCAATGGAGGGTTGGGGACAAAAGCTGCGTAACATCACTTAGTAAGCACTAAAATGTCCGGCGAGAGGCTTCGTCAAGCAATCGGTCCTGTGTCTTCCTGATTTCTTCAATCACTGAGTCAATTTCCTCGTGGCATCGCCACGCCGGTATCCGCAAGATTGTCCAACCGAGATTGACTAGGACGCGGTCTCGTGTAATATCCTGGCGCCGTTGTTGGCTTCTGGCGTCAAGGTGCTGATCGCCGTCAACCTCGATGTTCAGCTTGATTCCTTGTTCTAGCAGCGCAAAGTCCAGCTCGTACCCCTCTACTTCGAGCTTGCCATAGGGTAAGAGATCTTGGAGTTGCATGGCGTCGAGTAGGATTTTCTCAGACGTGCTGTCCGTACGGAACTCGGCGGACGGCGAACCAGCGCCCTCATTCCGGGCGACCTCATCGCGCAAATAGACCCGTAGGGAGGCCAAGGTTGGACTCCCCAAATCTCCCATGAGCGGGTGACCGAGAACGATTAGTGCTCGACGGGCGCGGCTGACAGCCACGTTGAGGAGGTTTCTCTCTTTTTCTATCCAACGGGCACCGCTCTTAGACATGCCGGGCGAGAGCACGGAAGAAAGAATGACCGCATCACGCTCGTCTCCCTGCAGACGATGTGCAGTTCCACTTACAAAATCGATGTCGTCTAGGAAATCCTGGCCGAATTGCGTTTTGCGCGGTAGGCCAATGGCAATACGGCCGCGAGGCTGCACTGGCTGGCCTCGTCAACGATCACGAGGTCAAACAATCCTGATTCCAAGGGGAAGTTGGAATGCGCTGTTAATGCCGTGCACGCCCAGCCTCGTACGTAGCGAAACGAATTGCTTATTACTCGTCTGAATCGGTCGCTGCTGACAGGAATTGTGCTGAAGAGTGCTAGACGGTTAGCGCCGGAGGAGATTCGCGTTGCCGTGTCCACGCGGATTGCGTAGAGGCTTGCATCTGCCCATTTCTGGTCTGCTTCGCGCACACTGGTCGTCGGGTCGCCCACTGCGGACTTCAGTTGTTGACGTTTAGCTCGTCCAATTTCCAATTGGGAGGTCAGCTTTGCTATACGCTGATCAATTTGAGCCCAGATGAGTTGATCCAATGAAGCGGTTTCAAGGCAGCCCAGTCGCCTACGGAAGCGTCGCGCGCGGAAGCGAGGGAACAACCACGTCCGCAACAGCCCTCTGGCTCGTTGCTCTATTTCGTGGGAACTGATGGACAGTTCAGGAGGACTCGCGTTAGTCCAGAGTGTTCGCGTCGCCTTCTTCAATGATTGCCTGAGTTCCTCCTGCTCCTCGACCACCTGAAGTAGTTTCACATCGAGTTCGTCTAGCTGCGCCAGTTTCTCCATTAGCTGGGTGCGCTCAGTGGCGACTCGCTTCAATTGGGCACGCGCTGCGGCTTGGTTGCCGCGGTGCGCTGCCGCCTGAGCCGACGCCGTGGTAATGCGATCCGGGACCTGCTCGCGCACATCGCGATTGCCGGTGCGGACTAACAAGCCGCCAATCACGTCCTTTTCCGCACGCTCGACGGCCACGTCAACTGCACCATTATTGGTAGAAGTCACCAAGACTTTGTCGCCGTCCAGCCACGCGTTCGCAACCGCGTTCACTACGAGTTGCGTCTTGCCGGTCCCAGGTGGGCCGGTCACGACCGTCAGGGAATCTCTGCGGAGACGTTCGAGTGTTTCTTCCTGTGATTGGTTGCATACAAGTGGAGCTGCGAGAGGCTCGGACGGAGGTCGCTTGTCTTTCTTCTGCGCGAAACCATCGAGGAGAAGATGTGCCGCAGCCGTAGTCGCCCAGTCTTCGCGAGTCTGTAGTCGTCGCAGTTCCTCACGAAGGGTGCTGGTGTATCCTCCAGACCACTCGGCCACGACCGAAATCGCGGCGTTGTAGATACCTTGTTTGCGATCGATGTTCGATTCGAGGATTCTCGCGTTGAGAGGCGATAATATCTGGAGCCCGAGCAGGTCGGCCGTTCGTCCGGCGAGAACACCAAAAGCGTCGGCATCTCCGAACGGCAAGCCGTGACTCAACAGGTCGCTGATGTCTTCGGTGATCGAAGGGTCAAAGATACCGCTTGCCGTGATGGCCAAATTGAACTCTGGCTCCATAGTAGCGTGAAGTTCCCACCGGTTATCGGGGCCTTGTTCCGGTTCGATTTGGACAGCGAAAAGAGGAGCAACTTTGGGTGTGTGATCGCGGTCGGTTACAACGATGGTCGGCCAACCGTAAATGATCGACCCGGTGCGAGACCTCAGTTTATCGGGGAGTGCTCCGGGTGCCGGCGTCGAGTCGCTCTGCCCGACAACCAGTTTCTCTTCCCCACGGTGCAAGAACCACAGAGAGTTCTCTTTGACCGCGACTCCTCCGGCCTCAAGTACTCTCTGATTGTCGATGCGATAGAACAGGGCTATTATAAAATTGCCTAAACTGAATTAGTGCAAACCTTCAGCGCAAGGAACGCCCTAGATCACGGTCTACCCACTAGCACCATCGGTCCACTAAATTGATTTTAAGCCCACGAAAGCGAGAACATGAAGATCACCGACATTAAGGTTACGCCCTATGACCGGCAAACTTCCCATCAACATTGACCACCTGCTGCGCCAGCGCCCCATCGAAGGCGAACGCATCGAGTACAAAGCTGGTTGGAATCCGCAGAGCGTGATGCACACCATCTGCGCCTTCGCCAACGACTTCCACAATCTAGGCGGCGGTTACGTGGTCTTAGGCGTCGAAGAACAAAATGGCCGCCCAATTTTGCCGCCCAAGGGCATCAGCCCCGATTCCATTGACGCGATACAGAAGGAACTACTCAATCTGGGGCACGCCGCCATACAGCCGCATTACCATCCCCTCACCGCTACCTATAACGTCGATGGCCAGACCATCCTCGTCCTCTGGGTGCCCGGCGGCGAAACCCGTCCCTACAAAGCCAAAGTGAATCTGAGTGCGGAGCGCAACGATTGGGCCTACTTCATTCGCAGACATAGCAGCACGGTTCGCGCCAAGGGTCAGGACGAGCGTGAACTGCTCAATCTGGCGGCCACAGTACCTTTTGACGACCGCTATCGCCAGACTGCTTCGCTTGATGACCTGTCCCATCGGCTGATCCGTGAGTTTCTCGGAGAAATCGGCAGCGAACTAGCATCGGAAGCAGAGGGCCTATCTGTTGAGGACTTGGGCAAGCGCCTGAATATCGTCGGCGGCCCACCCGAGGCGATGTTTCCGAAGAACGTCGGCCTACTGTTCTTCAATGAGCGGCCAGACAGGTTTTTTCCGGCCACCCAGATCGATGTCGTGTGGTTTCCCGATGGGCCGGGCGGCGATCAGTTCGAGGAGAAGGAGTTCCGCGGGCCGTTGTCCATCATTCTCAGCGAGGCGATCAGTTACATTGAGCGGAACTACCTGAAGGAAACCGTCGTCAAGTATCCCCACAAGCCGGAGGCCGAGCGATTCTGGAATTTTCCGATTGGTGCCATCGAAGAGGCGCTGGTGAACGCCATCTACCATCGCTCATACGAGGAGCGGGAGCCGGTTGAAGTTCGGATCACCCGCGAAGAGTTGCTGGTCTTGAGTTATCCCGGTGCGGACCGCTCCATCCGTATGGATGACTTCAAGAAGGGACAGGCCGTAAGCAGGCGCTACCGGAACCGGCGTATCGGTGAGTTTCTGAAAGAACTCGACCTCGCCGAGGCGCGCTCAACCGGCGTGCCGAAAATTTTCCGGGCCATGCGGCAGAACGGCTCCCCGGATCCAATTTTTGAGAGCGACGACGATCGCACTTGGTTTCGAGTGTGCCTACCGGTGCATGAACGGGCTTCCCGTGCGGCGACCGACCATGATACCGCACATGATACCATACATGATAAGTCACTGATAAATAAGGAAAAAGGTCAAGATACCATACATGAGACCATACATGGCACAGAACATGTTGAACGCCTGATCTCGATCCTCACGGGGGAAATGAACCGTCCTCAGCTACAGGACATCTTGGGCATAAATAACCGGTCTCACTTCGTGGAAGCATACCTTGGCCCCGCCCTCAAAGCCGGTCTGATCGAAATGACCCTCCCGGACAAACCGAAAAGTCGAAAGCAGCAGTACCGCCGAACCGCTCAAGGCGAGGCGCTCGCTGAACAAATCAAACGGAAGAACGCCCCCCCATGAACACCGCTCCCATCGTCTCCAAAGTCTGGAAATTGTAATGCCAAAACGACCCAATGTGATTCTCATCGTCGCCGACGACATGGGCTATGGCGATTTCGGCGTTTTTAACGACGGCCCGGCCAAAACGCCCCATCTCGACGCGCTGGTTGGCGAGGGGGTCTGTCTGACCCAACACTACGCCGGGTCGCCGGCCTGCTCGCCGTCGCGGGCGGCGCTTCTTACGGGTCGTTACCCGCACCGCACCGGCGCGTTGACGCCGATGGAAGTGCGCGGGATGGACCGCATCGCGCTCGACGAGGTGACCATCGGCGATGCGTACAAACACGCGGGGTATGCGACGGGGCTGATCGGCAAGTGGCACAATGGCGCGCTCGACAATCGCTATCATCCCAACGCACGCGGCTTCGATGAGTTTTTGGGCTTTCGCGGCGGGTGGATGGATTATTTTGACTGGTGGGTCGAGCGCAACGGGCGGCGCGAGACCGCGGACGGGCGCTATTTGACCGATGTGTTCACCGACGAGGCGGTGGATTTTATTACGCGGCACCGGCAGGATCCCTTTCTGCTCTGCATGATGTACAATGCGCCGCATACGCCGTTGCAGGCCCCCGACGAGGCGGTACAACCCTATCTCGACGCGGGGATGAGCCCGGGCGTGGCGATTACCTACGCGATGAACGAGATCATGGATCGGGGCGTCGGGCGGATCGCGGAAACATTGGCAGACTTGGGACTGGCGGACGATACGATCCTGATGTTCACCAGCGACAACGGACCGGCGTTTGGAGCGCGGCCCGACCAAGTGCCCGAGGGGATGAGCACGGATTTACGGCGCTACAATTGCGGCTTTAACGGGCAGAAAGGGTCGGTTTACGAGGGCGGCATCCGGGTGCCGATGATCGTGCGCTGGCGCGGCGGGTTGGAGGGGGGGCGGCAGGTCGACGAGTTGGTGCACGGTATGGACTGGTTGCCGACCTTGGCCGGGTTGTGCGGCATTGAGCGGCCCGGCGGGCGGGCCCTAGACGGGCGCGACGCGGCCGCGGTGTTGCGCGGTGCCGGCGATGACGCTCCGGCGCGATTTTGGCAGCTCAACCAATTTCAGCCCGTCGGCTGGATCAACGCGGCGATGCGCGAGGGGCCGTGGAAGCTGGTCCGTCCCCAGTTGGCGCAAAAGCCCAAGACCGATGCGGATAAGCGCGTGCTGGAGCGCTACGTGGAAGTGGATATCCAATACAAATACCATCCCGACGAGGTGACGGAGCTGATGAGCGAACCGGATCCGGAGATGATTGTCCCGCCGCCGGCTGATTTGGAGTTGTACAATATCGACGACGACCCGCTGGAACAGAACAACATGGCGACGGATGAGCCGGAGCGCGCGAGCCGGATGTTAGGGGAGTTGGAG
Source organism: Candidatus Latescibacterota bacterium (assembly GCA_022820485.1). Classification (GTDB taxonomy): domain Bacteria; phylum Latescibacterota; class UBA2968; order UBA8231; family UBA8231. The sequence goes on along the minus strand of JAJEFJ010000083.1, from coordinate 10,220 downwards.
GGGTGGTTTGAGGAGGTCGAGGCGGAACGGCGGCGGATTCAGCCCGACGGCTCTATACTGGAGATAGTGGACGAATGAAGGTGAGTGAACAGCGTCTGGAACAACGATCCGGACATCCTTGACCCCATGCCTCAGCGGAGCCTACTTTGACCATAGAAGGCGGAAATCGGCGTCAGCGACTTCTGCTCATCCGAAGTCGCGCTTTCTATGTTTGCCTGCGAAAGAGAGACCATGAAGATCACCGACATTAAGGTTACGCCCTCCCTCGGCGCGGAACATCGCCACTGGTCCTTACTGAAAATTTTCACCGACGAAGGCATCGTCGGCCTCGGCGAGTGGGCTGGGGGTCCCATCGAGCAGCTCAAAAAGATGCTCATCGGCCGCGACCCGACCAACATCAATCAGCTTCACTACGATCACCTGTGGCAGATGCAGGGCCGCGGCGCGGGCGTGGAAATCGCCCTGTGGGACATCCGAGGCAAGCATCTCAATGTGCCCATGCACGAACTGCTGGGCGGCAAATTGCGCGACCGCATCCGCGTGTACTGCGACTGCCACTCGGGCGCGCACTGGACGCGGGAAGACTACCAGCGGCGCTGGCAGGAGACGCGGGCCAGCGGGCAATTGGATCCGGTATACGAAACCAGCGCCTACGTCTCCATGGCCCAAGAAGTGGTGGCCGAAGGATACACCGCGATCAAGTTCGATCTCGACGTGCCCAACCCTTGGAAGCTCGACGTGTACGACCGCTCCATTAGCCGTCGGCAGCACCATCACATCGTCACCACCATCGAAAGCCTGCGCCAAGCGATTGGCCCCTACATCGACTTATCCATCGACTTGCACGGTTCCTTCAACCTAGCCGATGCCCTGCGCATCTGCAAAGACGTGGAGCATCTCGACCTGCTGTGGTTGGAGGACCCCATCCGCTGGGAGTGGGGCAATGTCGCCGCCTTGGCCAAGATCTGCCAGCAGACTGAGACGCCGATCTGCACCGGCGAGATCTTTTACGGAGCCAAGATGTTCCGCGAGCTGATGGAACAACAAGCCTGCGATCTATTGGAGCCGGACATCCCCCACAGCGGCGGAGCCATTGAAATCCGCCGCATCGCCGAGTTGGCCGAGATGTACCACATGTCGGTCGCTCCTCACTACATGCGGAGCGCAATTACAGGCATAGCCGCGGTGCATATCTGTTCCACCCTGCCCAATTTCCTCGCCTTGGAGCACCACTCGCGCAACATCCTGCTGTGGAGCACCATGCTCGACATCAAGAACCCCATTCAGCAAGGTTACATTGCCGTGCCCGACGGCCCTGGCTTGGGCGTCGATCTAGACGAAGAAGCCATCGCCGCCGCGCTACCTGCCGGAGTGCCGCTGTGGTCCTGAGCGCGACCCCCTGTAGGGGGCGGTTTGAAACCGCCCCCTACGTGCGCCGGCATGACAAACGCTGCGTAACATCACTTACTATTTAGGAGCCATTATGAAATCGCAAAACTACATCAACGGCCAGTGGGTCGGAGCCTCGGACGGAAAGACCTTTGCCCAGCGCAATCCAGCCGACCTAGAACACGTAACCGGGGAATGGCCCCAAGGCACCAGCGCCGACGCCGAGCAGGCTATTGAAACAGCGCACGCGGCATTTCCAGCGTGGGCCGACATGGGCGTGTACCAGCGGGCGGGGTACCTGTCTCGGGCAGTCGCCGTGCTAAAGGGGCGGGCCGAAGAAATCGCCGCCATCCTCACCGCAGAAAACGGCAAAACGCTCGACGAAGCGCGCACCGAAATAGGATCGGCAGTGCGCGAGATGGAGTTCCAGATCGCCCAGGGGATCTCCATGTGCGGCCAGACCGCGCCCTCGGCGCAAGCTGGGGTGTTTGCTTACAGCGTGCGGCGGCCCCTCGGGGTGGCGTCGATCATCAGCCCTTGGAACTTTCCGTTCAACGTGCCGGGGCGCAAGTGTACGCCCGCGCTGATCAGCGGCAACACCATCGTCTTCAAGCCGGCGAGCCTGACGCCTGGAGCCGGGCGGGCTTTCGTCGATATTTTTGCCGAGGCAGGACTACCTCCAGGCGTGCTAAACTTCGTCTGCGGCGGCGGTAGCACCGTCGGAGAAACCATGATCACGCATCCGTTGGTACAGTCGATTTCCTTTACCGGCTCGACCCAAGTGGGCCGGGGCATTCAGCAGCGCGCCGCCCAAGGGATCATCCGCACCCAACTGGAGATGGGCGGCAAAAATCCCGCAGTTATCTTGGCCGACGCCGACCTCGACATGGCCGCGGACGCCGTCGTCAAGGCGGCCTACGCCTGCGCCGGGCAGTGGTGTACTTCGACGAGCCGCGCAATCGCCGAGCGCGAGGTCGCCGCAGCCTTCACCGACAAGGTATTAGAGCGCGTCAAGCAAATCCACGTGGGAAATGGGACCGAGGATGGGGTGGATATGGGGCCGGTGTGCGGCACGGACCAGCTCGAAACCATCGAAGCCTACATCGAGATCGGCAAAGCGGAAGGGGGCTGCATCGCGCACGGCGGCGAGCGCCTGACCGACAACGGACTCGACAAAGGGTGTTTTATTGCGCCGACGGTCTTTACCAATGTCCAGCCGCAGATGCGCATCGCTCAAGAGGAAATATTCGGCCCGGTGTTGTGCCTAATGGTAGCAGAGGATTTTTCCGAGGCCCTAGAAATCGCCAATGGCGTGGAGTTTGGGCTGGCGTCGTCCATCTTCACGCGAGACATTGGGCGGGCTTTTCAGTTCTTAGAAGAGACCGACGTGGGACTGACGCACGTGAATATGATGACGGCCTACCGCGAGCCCCAGCTCTCATTCGGCGGGGTCAAGGCTTCCGGGCACGGGATCCCAGAATCGGGCGACACCGGAATCGAATTTTTCACCGAGCACAAGGTCGCCTTTATCAATTACCACTAATAGGCTGGTAGGTCGGAAAGACGCGGGGGAAGGCACAGCCCGTGGTCTTTTGGCGGGTAGCCGCGTCGATGTAGCAGACGCTGAACGCGCGGCGCGGGCGGTTGGTGTTATTCGTCTCCGAGCGGTGCAAGGTCCAGTTGTGCAAAAGCACCACCTCGCCTTTTTCCATTTCCAAATAGAGCCGCTTCTCATCCGGTGCGTGCTGCGCGCGCTCGTCTGCCGAGAGCTGATCGCCCGTTTCGGGAATCATGGTGTGGTGCGAGCTGGGGATGATCTGCAGGCAGCCGTTGGCAACGCACGTGTCGTCGAGCGCGGTCCACACCGTGACCTTGGGGGGAATGCTCAGTTGCCAGCCGCCAGCGCCGTCTTGGTGCCAGTTGATCATGACGCCCTGCTCGGCGGGCTTGTTGAAAAACATGGCGCGAAAAATCGAGACTTCCGAGGCGACGATTTTGGCGGTTAAGTCGCGGAAGAGCGGCTTTTGAATATAGTCCAAGAACAGCGGATCCTGCTCCAGATCCTGAATTTTGCGGTACTTGAGCGAGGAGCCCTTAAACTCCTTAGTCTGCCGCGACAGCTCGGGGTTGCCGGCCGAAGGGCATAGCTGCATGAGCATGTTGTCGTAGCGCACTTCGCCGAGCATAATCTGGTCGATGCGCTGGCAGAGGCCGTCGATTTCCTCGTGGGAAGCCACGTGGCCGAGGCGCACGTAGCCCTGTTCGTGAAACTGGTCGAGTTCGGCGGCACTGAGCGCGGAGGCATGGAGAGCGGTCATGGCAAATTCCTTTTGGTCTTAAGCGAGGCGAGCGAGCGCCTCTTGTCGGCTGATGCGGCGGAAAGATTGTTCGAGCACGGGACCTTGACCCTGCCAGCCCTCCTCGCGTTCGCCGTCGGGCACGGAGTCGCAGACGCTTTGGCACCAATCGGCGAGCGGATCTACTGGGCAGCGGATGACCAAGTCGGGGTCGGCAACCGCGCCTGTGGCCGAATACGCATAGCAGGTTTCGATGAGCCGCTCGGCCGAGGCTAGCTGCTGCCGCTGGTACTCGCACGGGGCTGGAGGCCCATCGGGCACGAGCAGGATGTTGACGCCACGGTCGGTAATCGCGTTGAGCCGCTCGACAGCATCCGTGCCGACCAGCACGTCTTTGTGCTCCGGCCAGATGTCGAACATCCCGTAGGCCGCCTTGGGCTCGCGCGATTGGAAGGTGAAGTTATCGGGGTACGCGAAAAAATCCTCGCCCGTGGCGCGATAGGTATTATAAAAGGCAGTTACGTGGGCCATGATCAAATTAATAGCCCCGATGCCCTCAAGGCGATTGGGCACTAGCACCCCGAGCCTCTTGGTATTGGTAAAGCCGCGAAAGTACTCCGCCAACGCGACCGGGCGGCCGCTGGCAATTATCTCAAAATCGCTGTCGCCGAGTGTTGAACTGTGCATGGGTGCGTCCGTCTAACCCCTTCACGGTAGGTATTTCACAAGCGTCGCCACTGCCACAACGGCACCGATGGCGACGTACAGGTTGCGGTTCAAGCCCTTGTGCAATTCGGTTTTGAGTTCGGCCATCGCGGCCTTGAGTTCGCCTTCCAGCCGGGTGCTTTCGGCCTTGAGTTCGCCTTCCAGCCGGGTGTTCTGGCCTTCCAGCCGGGCGATATCGGCTTTCGTGGCAAGATGCTCATAGACGCCTTCAAGCCGCGACAGGCGCTCTTCCGGGGTCAGGGGTGGGTTAGTCACAGCTATTCTCCTTTGGTTGTAGCGAAAGTACTGGACAATGTAGAGGGGTGTCAATTCCCGATTTCTTTACAGACGCCGCTTTTAACCGGGAGCCATGCCTACTCCAGCAGAATGCCGCCATCGAGGACGATGTTTTTACCCGTCATCGACGGAGTTCTGCACAGCATTTCAAAAACATAAAGCAGATGCACGGGGGGGACTTCCTGATTCCACACCTTCATTAGGTTTTTGACCCCGTCGATGGCCTCGCTCGGCGTATTGGAAATCATCTGGCCGCTGACAATGACCGGGCTGATGGAATTGACGCGAATCCCGAATTCCTTACCCGCCTGCACCGTATAATTGCGGCTGAGCCCGAGCAGAGCCGCCTTGCTGCAAACATAGGGCGCTCCCACGTATAGCCCGCCCACCAATGCGGCCAGCGACACGATATTGATGATTTGCCGGTCGCCGCTACCATGCTGCATCAAGCCGACCGCGCCCTGGCTCATAAAGGCCGCGCCTTTTGCATTTACATTGAGGACGCGGTCCCAGTTGTCCTCGGTCATGTCGAGCAACTTTACCTCGCTGAGCAGCCCGGCGTTATTGATGAGCAGATCAAGGCCGTCGTACTGTTCGGCGATTTCAGCGTAGAAAGATTTGATCTGCGCAACATCGCTGAGATCCACGCGATGGACGCTGTACTCGCCACCGTAGGACGCGACGGCCTCCTCTGTCTCTTCTTGCGGGACCACATCCACCAGAATGGGAATCCCGCCGCGCGAGGCGATAAAGGTCGCAAAGATTTTTCCAATCGTCCCACTGGAGCCGGTGATAATGCAGCGCCGACCCTTGAGGTATTCTTCCATCGTCACGTATTGCTCAAGTCCCACACTACCGTTCATAACATTTGTCTCCTAGCGTTATGCAAGTAATCAATATGGAGGGCATTAAAAGACCCTTTTGGACACTAGTCAAGGAGCGGCTCCGTTGTAACGTCGGCAACAACAAACGCCACCCCTCCTTGACTAGGCCGCCAAAAATCTCTTTATCCATAGGCGCGACCCACGCACCAACTAAAAAGGAGCCAATCCATTGACCGAATCTACCCGCCAAAACATCCAGCCGGACGACCTGAAGAACTTTTGCACCGCCGCCATGGTCCAAGCCGGCCTCAGCCAAGAAGACGCCGCACTCAGCGCCCACGTCTTCGTCACCACTGACACCTGGGGCACCTTTACGCACGGCACCCGGCAAATTCGCGGCTTGATGCAGAATGCGCGGCGCGGCCGTTTGGTCGCGACCGCAAAGGAGAAAATCGTCGCCGACGGCCCGTCCTGGGCCATTATCGACGCCTGCGACGGCATGCCGCCCGCCATCTCCTGCCGCGCCGTGGAGTTAGCCGTTGCCAAAGCCCGCCGAAGCGGCATGTGCTACATCGGCATCCGGGGCAGCAGCCACTACGGTGCCGCCGGCTTTTACGCCAACATGATCGCCGAAAACGACATGATCGGCCTTTCCATGTGCAATGTGGAACCCTGCATGACCGTGCCCGGCGGCAAGAGCAGGGTGCTGGGAACCAACCCAATCGCCTACGCCGCACCCACCGGCACCGACCGCACCGTCATGCTCGACATTGCCACCAGCGCGGTTGCGGCCACCAAAATATTCGCGGCCAAAAACGAAGGGCGCGAAATTCCCGACACCTGGCTGGTAGATGAAGAGGGCATTCCAACGACCGATCCCACCGAATTTCCAGAAAAAGGCGCGCAGTTGCCCATGGCCGGGCACAAAGGGTACGGGTTGGCCGTGCTGGTAGAGTTGCTGACGGCAACCCTTAGCGGCGCAGCGATGATGGGCAGCGTCCAGAGCTGGGTCGCCGACACGGACGAGCCCTCAAACCAAGGCCACGCCTTTGTCGCCATCGACGTCGGCGCAATGATGCCGCTGGAGGAATTCCACGCCCGCATGGACGTCATGTGCAAAGAGATCAAGAGCGCGTCGCCAGCCAAAGGCGGGACCATCTTTCTGCCGGGCGAGATCGAGTGGAACAAGCGGGAGCAAGCGCTAGCCGAGGGTATTGTCATGCCCGAGGACGTCTTGATCAGCCTGCGGGGGCTGGCCGAAGACAGTGGCCTCGATCCCGCGGATTTCAACCTAAGCTTGGGCTGAGCAGCAAGTAGGGGCGGTACGCGCTCCGCACCGCCCCTACTCATTTCTCTTCAAAGCCACCGCGACAACACCGTCTTCTGCCGCGTGTAGAACAGAATTCCCTCGGTCCCCTGCACGTGCAGGTCGCCGAAGAACGACTGATCCCAGCCGGAAAACGAGAACAGGGCCATAGGTGCCGGTACGCCCACGTTCACGCCAATCATCCCGCACTCCACGCCGCGTGTAAAGGTCCGCGCCGCCCCACCATCGCGGGTAAAAATTGTCGCCGCATTGCCGTACGGGATGCGGTTGATCCAGTCGATCGCCCGGTCCAACGTCTCGGGACGCATCAACCCCAAGACCGGGCCAAATAGCTCCTCTGCGAACAGGCCATGGCCGGGGGTTACGCCGTCGAGCAGAGTCGGCCCGACGTAGAAGCCCGTGTCCGGCACGCCTTCGCGCCCGTCGCGCACCACAGCCAAGTCCGCCGAGGCAGCATCGGCGATGCGACCGACGAGGCGTTGTTGAGCGGCGCCGTCGATAACCGGCCCCATATCAACATCGTCACTTAGCGTGTCTCCCACCGTCATCGTATCCATGGCAGAGGCCAGTTGGTCGCGCAGACCGTCGCTGGCGTCGCCGATGCCCATCAGCAGGGAGCCAGCCATGCAGCGCTGGCCAGCACAACCAAAGGCCGAGTGCATAACCGCGTTCAGCGCCGGGTCTGCGGCCGCGGCCTCGCCGAACAGGCCGGACTCGACCGCGTCGGGCATGACGAGCAGCACGTTTTTGGCTCCGCCCGCCGCCTGACAGCGCTTACCCGTCTGCCCGGTCAACTCGTACACCCGGCGCGCCACCGGCGACGAACCGACAAAGGAGACCGCCGCAATGCCAGGGTGCCGACAGAGCGCTTCGACCACATCCCGACCGCCGTGCACGACGTTCAGCACCCCTGGCGGGAGCCCCGCCTCAATGAACAGTTCTGCCAAGTGGTTAGCCGTAAACGGCACCTTCTCGCTCGGCTTCAACACAAAGCAATTGCCGCAGGCGATGGCCAGCGGGTACATCCACATGGGCACCATAGCCGGGAAGTTGAACGGCGTGATGCCAGCGCACACACCCACTGGCTCGCGCGTGGCAGCGCCATCGATACCGGCGGCCAGTTCCGGCAGCACCTCGCCCTTGGCCATCTGGCCAATGCCACAGGCCAGTTCGACGACCTCAATGCCTCGGCGCACATCGCCCCGCGCTTCTTCGCGGGTCTTGCCGTTCTCGCCGCAGAGCATCTCGGCCAGATGCTCGAATTGCTCCTCCAGCAGCTCGCGGTAGCGGAACAAAACCCGCGCCCGTTCCGGTGCTGGTGTCGCCGACCAGTTCGCAAAGGCCCGGCTCGCAGCCTCCACCGCTAGATCGACTTCGACGCGGTCGCACTGCGGCGTGCGTCCGATCACTTCTCCAGTGGCGGGACGGTACACTGGCGTATGGGCCTCGACCTCCGGCGTTATCCAGTGCTCGCCGATAAGAATGGGAACGGCGTCAGTTGGGGGCATGGTTTGATCCTTTTTTGTCTATCCGGCAAAAAATATACGAGGCCAGCGAGTCCCTACGGTTTCTGAGCCCCGTTCGTCTCGACGTACACCGAAAACAGCGACTGCGAACAGGTTATGAACAGCCTGTTTTTCTTCGCGCCGCCGAAGCAAAGATTGGCGCAGGGTGCTGGCAGGTGGATCTTGCCGATCAAGGTGCCGTCGGGGGCAAAACAATGCACGCCGTCGTAGCCCTCGCCCCCCCAACAGGCTCCCGACCACAAGTTACCATCCACATCGGTGCGAACCCCGTCCGACGAGCCAATCCCCATGTCCGCGAACACGCGCCCGTTCGCAAGGCGGTCGCCGTGGACGTCGAAAACGCGGATGTGGGTGGGGTATTCGGGGCCGTCGGAGCGCCCGGTATCGACGATGTAGAGCAGCGACTCATCCGGGCTGAAGCAGAGGCCGTTGGGCCGCTGGAAATCCCCGGCCACCACCGTCGCTTCCCCCGTGTCCGGGTCGAGACGATACACGTTGGCGGCATTCTCAAACGTATCCCGATGCCCCTCGTAGTCCATTAGAATGCCGTAACCAGGGTCTGTGAACCAGATCGATCCATCGGACTTTACCACGATGTCGTTGGGGGCGTTCAACCGCTTGCCCTCGAATTGGTCCATCAACACAGTGATTGAACCGTCGTATTCCGTCCGCGTGACTCGCCGCGCGTCGTGTTCGCACGACAGCAATCGCCCTTGGAGATCGCGCGTGTTGCCGTTGGTGTTGTTCGATGGCTTGCGGAAGACCGAGACGGCCCCAGTCTCTTCTTCCCACTTGAGAATGCGGTTGTTGGGTATGTCGCTGAACAGCAGGTAGCGGCCGTCGCCAAACCACACAGGACCTTCGAGCCAGCGGCCGCCGGTCCAAAGCATTTCAAGGGCGGCATTGGCCAGCTTGTACTTAGCGAAGCGCTCGTCGAGCACCTCAATGCGGCGTTCTGGATACCTCACAAGTTCCATATCATCTTCCCGATTAAAATTAGCGGCTTCTAAACGCGGCGGAACTTCTGCACCCTATCGTGCAGGGTCGCTACTTCGCCGGTGTACAGCGAGCCTTCCTCATCCACCCAAATGCTGTGCGGAGCGTCGGCGAATTGCCCCGGAGCCGAGCCGTCCTCGCCCCAGCGGGCTAGTAACTGCCCCTCTATGTCGAAGATACTGACCCGCGACGGAGCCTCGACTATGTACACTGTATCGTCCGAGGTGATGAAGAGATCCATGGGCATTACCAAGTCAGTCCACTCGTCCAAGTAGCGGCCCTCGGAGTCAAAGCGCTGGATGCGGTTGTTTTCGCGGTCAACCGCCCAGACGCGCTCGTCGCGGTCAACCCACAGGCTGTGGGGCAGGGCGAATTGACCCGGACCCGTGCCCGCGGATCCCCACGAATGGAGCAACTCTCCCGCGTCCGAAATGCGGTGGATGCGGTATTGGCCGTACCCATCGGCCACGTACAAATCCCCAGAAGGGCCGCGCATGGCTTTGGTCGGCTGGTTAAAGGGCTGGTCGGGCGCGCCCGGCACGCCCGGCGTGCCCCATGTGTGGACCACTTCACCCTGCGGATTGAAGCAGCGGATGGTGTGGTCGTCGGTGTCGGCCGCGTACACCCGGTCTTCGCTGTCGATCCACAGGAGGTGGGGGTTCTTCAGCAGGCCGGCTCCCCAGGTGTCGAGATAAGCCCCGCCGCGGTCGTACACCAGCAGGGCGGGCGGGTGACGGCGGCCCACGAAGGCCCGGCCGCGGCTGTCGGCGGCCACTCCGGGCACGACACCGCCCATGGAGCGGCCCCGGGGGCCGAGGCCCCATTGTTCGACGACTTCGTACTTGCAGGTGGCGCTCAT
>JAJEFJ010000049.1 GCA_022820485.1 Candidatus Latescibacterota bacterium | reverse complement strand
CAAGACCGGCAAGGTCGCGGTGGTCGCGGTGATGCGCAAGCTGCTCCTGCTGCTCAACGCCATTGCCCATCGACGAACCCCTTGGGTGCAACACCAAGCCAAAGCAGGCTAAAAAAGGCTTGACACACAACACAGATACTCCCGCCTGTCGCAGCATTTCGTAAAACAGCCACCGGGGGATGTCTCGTCCATGTTTGTGGCTGATGCGAACGCGCAAGATCGTTCCGTTTTCGAGTACCTTACGCCAAGTCTCATGTTTTCGAGATCGAACTTTTTCAAATCCCAAGACCCGTAACACATTGCGAAATTGGTCAAACCTGTACACGGCCATGTTGAATTTCGATTAGCATTCGAATGTCCCAAGCATCTTTACACGCTGCAATTGCTCGGATATAAGGCAAGTGGTGCCCGCGATTGGGAGCGTTTTGGTAAATTTCCAACTCCTCCAGATATTCCGCGGCATAATCCTGCATGGCTTCGAGTATATCTTCGAGTGCTTCATTAGGCGTTGCCATTTCAGTCACCAGATCCAACTCAGGACAGAAAGCGCATACCAACGTTTTATCTCGCGCAAGAATCACAGTCAATCGTTTTTCAGACAGTGAAATTTTGGGTGAGTTATAGGTAGCTAACGTCATTTCAGACTCCTAGCGGTTGGCACCTGAATGATTGGCATTCGGCATCGCGGCGGTGAATTAAGAAACATAAGGGAACATAATTCGCGGTCAACCTCCAGCCCCACAGGCTTGAAAGGTTGGCGCAATTTTGCAGTACGCGCACATTTTAACTCTATAAAAATATGCGTATAAGAGTTTTATTACGGTTGTATTATATTCGTATAGGAATGAAAGCAAAGCAACGGCTAATACAATGGTTACTGAACGTGGACTCCAACCTTTCGTCTCGCTGCCTGTCGCTCGACCTTGAGGTCGGTAAGCAGGATCGCCGCATTCATGCCTTCGCCGCGGTGCGCCCAGATGTCGATCAACCGCTGGTTTTCCAAGGGGGCGACTTGGCGGCAGTATTGGCAGAGCTCGACGAATTCGCTGAGGGCGCGGATTTTCTGCTCGGCCACAACCTGATCGATTTCGATCTGCCCCATCTGAAAGCAGCAAAGCCCGATCTCCGGCTGTTGAAGCTGCCAGCGGTGGATACGCTGCGGCTCAGCCCCCTCGCCTTTCCTCGCAATCCCTATCACCACCTCGTCAAGCACTATCAGGATGGACAGCTCAAACGCGGGCGATTGAACGATCCGGAACTCGACGCTCGGCTCGCGCTAGATGTCTTCGACGATCAGCAAACCGCGTTACGCGATGCGCCGCGTGGCTTGCTCGCCGCGTGGCATTGGCTGACCGGGACAGGATCTGACGGCGCAGGATTCGATTCTGTTTTCGCTGATATACGGTACGCGCCCCGGCCAACCGACGTAGCAGCGAAGGAGGCGATCCGAGGGCAGCTTGCGGGTATCGCCTGTCAAAATCGCGGTCGGGATGTTCTCAAGAATGCCGCCCAAAGTGGCTGGCCGCTGGCTTACACGCTGGCGTGGCTGTCAGTTTCCGGTGGCAATTCCGTGATGCCGCCGTGGGTCCGACATCAGTTTCCAGCAGCCGGTGAGTTGGTTCGCCGGCTACGGGATAGGCCCTGTGGCGAGGCCGACTGCGATTGGTGCCGGGAGCGACACGACGCTCGCAAGGAGCTTAAGCGGTGGTTCGGCTTTGACGATTTCCGGCCGGAGCCGATGGACGAGGAAGGTCGCCCCATGCAGCGGGTCATCGTCGAGGCGGCAATGGCCGGGGAGCACGTTTTGGGGATTCTGCCCACTGGCACCGGCAAATCGCTCTGCTACCAGATTCCGGCTCTGTCCCGCTACGACAAGACTGGCGCTCTCACGGTGGTGATTTCGCCCTTGGTAGCGCTCATGGCGGATCAGGTGGCGGGCCTTAGCAAACAGAACATTGACTGCTGTGTGACTATCAATGGGCTACTGTCGATGCCGGAGCGGGCCGAAGCGCTCGATCAGGTGCGTCTAGGCGACGCCGGCATTCTCATCATCTCACCGGAGCAACTGCGCAGCACCACCGTGCGCCGTGCGCTCAATCAACGAGAGATCGGGGCTTGGGTGCTGGACGAAGCCCATTGTCTCTCGAAGTGGGGGCACGACTTTCGGCCGGATTATCGCTACGTGGGACGCTTCATCCGCGAAAGGGCCGGACAGAACCCGATCCCACCGGTGCTGTGCCTGACTGCGACCGCCAAACCCGACGTGGTGGCGGAGATGAAGCAGTATTTCCAGGACGAGCTCGACGCCGGACTCAAGGTTTTTGACGGCGGTGCCCGTCGCGATAATCTGGATTTTACGGTGGTGCCGACGACCGGGGAAGAGAAGTTCTCGTCCATCCACCAACTTCTGATGAACGACCTGCCGCCGGAGACGTCCGGCGGTGCCATTGTCTATTGTGCGACGCAACGGCAGACCGAAGAGGTAGCAGCGTTCCTACAGGACAAGGAAGTTGCGGCAGACTACTTCCACGCCAGTGTATCGCCGGAGACCAAGAAGAATGTGCAGCAGCGTTTTATCGACGGTGAGCTGCGCGTAATCGCGGCCACCAATGCCTTTGGCATGGGCATTGACAAGCCGGACGTGCGATTGGTGATCCACGCCGACATCCCGGGGTCGCTAGAGAACTACATGCAGGAAGCCGGCCGCGCCGGCCGCGACCGGCAGATGGCGCGTTGCGTACTGCTCTATGCGACAGATGACGTGGATAGGCAGTTCGGCCTGTCGGCGCGTTCGCGGCTCACGCGGCGAGAGATTCACGGTGTCCTGAGAGCGCTGCGTAATCTGGATCGGAAGAAGCGGCTGAGTGGCGAGGTCGTGGCTACTGCTGGCGAGATCCTCGGCGAGGATGAGGAAAAGGTCTTTGAGCGGGACTCCGCCACCGACGATACCCGCGTACGGACCGCTGTCTCTTGGCTTGAGGAGGCGGTACTGCTGACTAGGGAGGAGAACCGAGTGCAGGTGTTCCCTTCGTCTCTCCAGGTGGATTCGGTGAAGGAAGCACGCAATCGGTTGGCGAAGGCGTCCGTGCCCGACGATTATCGGGGACGGCTGGTTAAAATAGCCGAGACGCTGATCGACGCCGATCCCGACGAGGGCATCTCCACCGACGAGTTAATGGGCGTATCCGGTCTGAGCGCCGAAGGTGTGCGCGGTGCTCTCCGCGACTTGGAACAGCTAGGCATCGCCAGCAACGATACGGCGTTGACTGCCTTCGTCCACGCGGGGGTAGAGCGCAACTCGCGGAAGCGCTTTGATGAGGCGGCGGAGTTGGAGGTCGCCCTGATCGCGCAGATGCGCGAGGCGGCACCGGATATGGGTAAGGGAGAGACGTGGCCCCTGCATTTGCGCTTCGCCGCGCAAAAACTGCGAGATGTAGGAGTGACCGATCCGCTGCCGGAAAAGCTAAAGCGCATTCTCGGCAGTATCGCCCGCGACGGGCGTGGTGAAGGGGGCGACGCCGGTAGCCTCGGGGTACGACAGTGGGATGCGGAGACTGTGCAGGTGACGTTGCGGCGCGAGTGGTCGGCGTTGGAGGAGCTCGCGTCGCGCCGACGCGATGGAGCGAAACTCCTGCTAGATCACTTGCTCGCTTGTTTGCCGCCCGGAAGTCGGGGCACGGACCTGCTGGCAGAGACCACCCTCGGCAAGCTGTTGGAAGCTATCACGTCCGACCTGTTTCTGAAGAGCAGGAACCCCGAGAAACTGCTAGACCGCGCCCTCCTATGGCTACACGAGCAGGAGGTCATCCGCCTTCACAAGGGCTTGGCGGTATTCCGTCCGGCCATGACCATCCGGCTGGAGGAGGCGCGGCGCGGCTTTGCCAACGCCGACTTTGCACCGCTCGATCTCCATTACAAGGGGCAGGTGCGGCAAATTCACGTGATGGCGCAATTCGCGGAGCGGGGCCGCGACGACATGGCCGACGCTCTGCATTTGGCTATTGACTACTTCAGCCTGAAGGAGGAGGATTTCCTCCGCCGTTGGTTGCCAGAGCGGGACCGGGAGATTGCGCGAGAGACCACGCCCGAATCGTGGCGGGACATCGTCGAGAGCCTGAAGAATCCCATTCAGCAACGCATCGTCGCGGATGATCGGGAGCAGACGAACGTGCTGGTACTCGCTGGTCCCGGTTCCGGCAAGACGCGCGTGCTAGTGCATCGCATCGCCTACCTAGTGCGCGTAAGACGCGAGAATCCTCGCGGCATCCTAGCCTTGGCCTACAATCGGCACGCGGCGGTTGAGATCCGGCGACGCCTCATGGATTTGATCGGCGACGATGCCCGCGGAGTAACCGTGCTTACTTGTCACGCACTGGCTATGCGGCTGGTCGGCGTCAGTTTTCAGGAGCGGGAGAGGAAGCTACTTGATGACGGTGCATTCCGGGAGGTGTTGCGCCAAGCAGTGGCACTATTGCGCGGCGAGGGGCTGGAGCCGGAGGAAGCGGACGATCAGCGGGAACGGCTCCTCGCGGGCTTCCGCTGGATACTCGTGGACGAATATCAAGACATCGGAGCGGATCAATACGAGTTGATAGCGGCCTTGGCCGGACGGACCCTAGAGGATGAGGATCGCAAGCTCACTCTCTTCGCAGTAGGCGACGACGATCAGAACATTTACGCCTTCAACGGTGCTTCGGTGGAGTTCATTCGTCGTTTTGAGGCGGATTACGGGCCGAAGCCCACCTACTTGATTGACAACTACCGGTCCACCAGCCACATCATCGAAGCGGCCAATGCGTTGATCGAACCGGCTCGACAACGGATGAAAACTGGACATCCTATTAGCATCGACCGGGCGCGTACGAAGAATCCGCCCGGCGGCGACTGGTGTGAGCTGGATTCGGTCGCTCAAGGTCGGGTGCAGGTTTTGTCGGCGCGGCACGATCCGATCTCGCAGGCGCAAGTTGCGATGATGGAGTTACAGCGTCTCGCCGCCCTTTCGCCGGACTGGGACTGGTCCACATGTGCGGTGATCGCACGCGAATGGAAGTATCTGGAGCCAGTACGAGCCTTCTGTGAACTCCATCGTATCCCAGCGCAGATGGGGAATGAAGAAATTCCGAGCTTTTGGTTCCTGCGAGAAACTCGAACGTTTGTTGAATGGCTGGGCGGACGGGAGACTCGGATCGTGAGTAGTGCTGATCTGAGGGGCTGGCTGGATGCGCAAGCGCCCGGTCCATGGAACGACCTGCTGCGGCAAGCCTTGGACGAGTTCTCCCTAGAAACTAGCGATGCGGAAATGCCGGTGGACCATTTCATCGAGTGGTTGGCCGAGTGGGGACGAGACGTACGCCGCCGCCAGCGCGGGCTCTTGTTGTTGACCGCGCACCGCGCCAAGGGATTGGAGTTTGACCATGTGGCCGTGCTCGATGGAGGCTGGAACAATGTCGATAAGGGCGAGGACCCGGATGCGCCGCGTAGGCTCTACTACGTGGCCATGACACGCGCCCGGCAGACCCTTGCTCTCGTGCGTTTTCAAGGATCGCGCCCCGCCGGAGGTACCACCCGGCCTGATTTCGTAAAAGAGCCTGAACCTCCGGCGTACTTGGGGCGTTTGCACTCGTTGCCATATACATTTCCAAACAACGGCTCGATTTTGCGCCGCACATCCGATGGCTTGCAGCCGGAAACCCCGGAACTCTCACGCCAATATCGGCGGCCTAGTCTGCGCGAGGTCAATCTGGGCTTCGCGGGGCGTTTCTATGCCAACCATCCGCGGCATCGTGCGATTGCCGCTCTGTCGTCCGGCGATCAGCTAGAAACGCGAATTACCAAAAATGGATATTGGGAATTGCTGAACCGGTCGGGGATGGTGGTAGGGCGTCTTGCCCAAGCGTTTGAACCTCCACCGGGAACGCGGTGCAGGTCCGCTAAGGTCTTCGCCGTCGTAGCTTGGAGCCGCGAAGCGTCGGAGCCGCAGTACCGCGACAGTATGAAATGCGATGCTTGGGAGGTCGTGGTGCCGGAGCTCGTGTTTGAGTTGGAGGGCGAGTAATTCGCGATGTGCTTCAACCAATTTTGCAATTTTCATGGATGTATAACGCGGACGATGTGCCCATTTTCGTCAGCCACGCGTATCGGCCCTTGGAGGATATCGTCGCGGAGATCGAGGCCCTGGTCCGCGATGGCCTTGGCGGAGCTTGGTAACTGGAACGGATCGGCTTGGCTGACATCGACGACATAGCCGAGATCGGCCAAGGACTGGACCGTGATGGCGCTAAGAGCAGAACCGGCACCCATGAGTTCGCCCCCAAATCTCCAGTGGCCTTCGTCAGCGGAGACGGGTACCTTGGCACCTGCTGTGTAGTTCGTGCCTCCGGCCGCGTCGAATGCCTCTATGGCCAGTGGGCCGTTGAAGTGCGGATCGGCTCCGCCACTATCCTGTAGAAAGCCGAAATCATGCCATAATGGCCCGAATCCTAAAGCATGCCCTATCTCGTGAAGGGGCACTCCCGCTACATATTCTCTACCCCGAGCCACCAATTCCGTATCCAGTACACTATACCCCATATAAGGCAAGGAAGAATCAGCGCGCCAGTTGCACAAACCTCCATGGCCCGAAGCACCCGTGAGGGACTCGACTGCCACGAAGACCACCAAGTCATCTATAGTCCCAAAGAAACGCTGCTCCACCGGCATGCATAGGACGGAGTTGTCGGGTACGGGAACATCCGGCAGGTCTCCTGTAATGACTTCGGTCCAGCGCTTAGCCGCCTGAAGGGCCGCTGAACGGGTATCTGCCGTGACGGGTCCGACGAATACGAGGTCGATGTCGAACGAACGGGGATCCGGAGTTGGCAGTACCGTGACTGCGAGGGCCTGCGACGCGTTCCATCCATTAGAATCGGTCGCGGTAACGACAACCGAAGTATAACCTTCCGCGCGGGGGATCAAGGTTAGCAGGCCCGCGTTTACTCGAGTACCAACCAAACTCCCGTCATTCGACGGGACCGAATACACCAGTTCATCGCCATCGGCGTCCGAAAAGTACTCCGTCACGTCCAATGTTGGCTTTGGACCACCTACTTGCAGGATATGAGGTGGAATTTCTCCTTCGGCAACCGGAAAGTGGTCGTCGGATTCGGCGAACAAAACCAGCGGGTTGCCGGTGCGAATTTCAATGCCCGTGAACCCGCTTGGAATCTGGGGCGCATGGTCTAAAACAACATGAGTCGCAGTTGGCGAGCCGCCGATCGCCGTGACGTGTGCAGGGACACTTGCGGTGTCGCCAGCGCCGATCGTGAGCGAAGCAACAGACGCCGAGCCGTTGTGTACTGACAACGCTACGGTGATCTCAAACGGTGCTCCCTCGGCTAGTTGGACGGCAACGTCAGCGGGGCTTGGTGCCAACTGGTCCGCCGTGTCCGTGCGTTTAAGTTCGAGCGTGAACGCGAACGGAGCACCCGGGTTGCGGGCCAGATTGAGCGTTTCGAGGTTGGCGAAGCCGGCGAACATGCCGACGGGCAACTTAGAGATATCGTTGTTGCCAAGCTCCAGCGTTATCAGGTTGGTCAGCCCAGCGAGGGGCGTGAGGTCCGTGATTGCGTTGTCCTCAATCTCCAGTTCGGTCAGGTTGGTCAGTCCAGCGAGAGGCGTCAGATCCGAGACTGCGTTGAAGCTAAGTTCCAGCGTTGTCAGGTTGGTCAATC
>JAJEFJ010000103.1 GCA_022820485.1 Candidatus Latescibacterota bacterium | reverse complement strand
CGCGGCGTACTCATCATACAAGCCTTTCTGTTCAGAGTTTGTCGTGAAACCTGAATATGGCTCGATGAGTACGCCCGTTCAAATAGAGGCTACATTAAGGGTTTTCAGACAGCTTCTAAGAGATCCGCGAGATTGCGGCGCAAGTCGGACTTCACCGTCTCAAAAGCGCTTTGCTCATTAAACGTTGGAATAGCCAAGCGCGCAAAATCCATCTTGTCCTCGCCTAAAAGCATATCGACAAGTCGCGTAAAGGGGTTGATCAATACGACGAAGATCAGACTCGCCGCCACGTTAAATACGAGGTGGATATTGGCCAATGCGACCGCCGGGTTGGCATCGAACTCATTCAGCCTATCTCCGAACAGCAGGAGAATCGGCAGAAAAATCAATACGCCACCCACATTAAAAAAGAAGTGACTGAGCGCGGTCTTTTTGGCGGCAACGTCCATATTTAACATCGCGAGCAATGCCGTTGCCGTGGTGCCGATGTTTGCCCCCATGATCAGCGGAACGGCGTTTTCAAGGCTCAATAATCCTTGTTGCGTAAAAATGATCGCCAGTCCCGTGGTCACCGAACTCGATTGCACCGCGGCCGTAAATAGACAACCCACCAAAATGGCGACTAGCGGATTCTGCGGCTGGATGAGGTACTTGGTCAGCGCTGGTTCATTCTGGAGCGGTGCGAGTGCCGCAGAGATAAGATTGAGGCTGAAAAAAACAAAGCCAAAGTAAAATATGGATTTGCCGAAGATGGAAATTTTCGAGCGAACGAACGAAAGAGCAAAGCCTATAATGATAAATACGGGCGCAAACGCCGTGAGCTTGAACGCGACAAGTTGGGCCGTGATCGTGGTGCCAATGTTCGCTCCAAAGACAATACCAACGCTGCTTTTGAATGAGAGAACCCCCGCATTGACCAAGCCAACTGCGATTACCGAGGTCGCCGAACTAGACTGGATAACGGCAGTTACTAAAGCACCAATGAGTACGCCTATTGCCGGAATTTTAGTCGCTCTGGCGAGGAACTTGCGGAACTTTTCGCCAGAGATTTGTTCAATCTCCGTGGAAAAGCTCTCCAACCCAAAGACGAAGAGAATGATGGCGGTCACCCCGGCCATAATAACATGGATATGTTCCATTGCTCCCTCGCTTATATCCCAAGGTATTGAGACTGGCTAGTGGTCCACACTCTCCGCTGCACCCACTGCCCGCTGCGCCATAAGTCGTCCACCCAACGTAGAAGGCGAGATGATCTCATCGACGCCTAGACTCTGCACCTTGGCGATATTTTCCTCGTCCTCAATGCGCACGACAATGCGGAATTTGTGCTGATCCCCGGCTTCGCGCAGGGTGCAGGCAGTAAGAGCCACTAAAGTATTGGTGGCGTCCGAATCCGTGGCCGCGATTACCGCGGTAGCACTGGACAGATTGGCCTGCTCCAACACGGCCCGCTCCGTGGGGTCGCCTTGTAGAACATCTAAGCCGCTGTTTTTGAGATGCACGACAAAATCTTCGCGCCCGTCGATAATGAGGAACGGCACCTGTCGCGTTCGCAGTTCATCGATGATGCTCTCGCTTACTTTGGTATAGCCGCACACTACTATGTGATCCACGCTCTTTTGAAATTTGCTCACGACAGCGAATACTCCTTTTAGCCGGTTCTCGATCAGCGGTCCCAGCAATACGGTTAGGGCCGTAATAAACGATCCAATGCCAACGCTCACCATGGAGATGGCGAACCATTTGGCGTTGACACTCTGGGGCAGCATGTCCCCGTACCCCAAGGTACTGTACGTGACGACAGTGAAATAGACGGCATCCGTCCACGTCTCAATGCCGCTGAATTCGGCGCGCAGTAAATACGCCCCACCAATGCCGTAGGCCAAAGCGAAGATGATCGACAGCACGGCAATCACTTCGGCATAGCTCCAGCGGTGGCGCTCGCTGTGGTGAGAAAACTCGGTGCGCAATAGCCCCAAAAACACCAAGCCCGCTGCCGACAAGATACAGTTTCGCAATGGCAGTCCTTGGTATAGATGGGACAACACGTTGAGTAGCAGCGCGACCACGGCCCAATTGCGTGCGCGCCGTCGCCGTTCGGCCAACCCCTTGCCTAAAACGATGAATACGACGCCCAAGAAGACCGCCACGAAACCGCCCAACTGCGGGGCGGGGACCACTTCCAGATAGCGGCGCATTTCGCCCAGTTCGACGGCCAGATACTGGTCGAGGTGAAAGATCTCGCCTAAACCCATTGCCAAGGTGAAGAAGCCGTTGGCGACCATAAAAGCAGCGACGAGATAAGGCACATATCGCCATACGAGCGCCTTCATAGTTTTTTGATCCTATATCTCAAATCGTTTACAGCCACTTCTCGCTCCAAGCGTAGCCCAGCCCCACTTGCAGTTCCGATTTGACGGCCAGCGCTTGGACTTGACTGTCGCGGTGGAGAAAGAAGTTGGCGTCGAGGGTAGCGGCCAGCTTGCCCAGCAGCCGGATGCGCAGGCTGTTGAAATTCTGCAGTGACAGCGTACTCCTTTGCCTTACTCCCCAGAAGAATTTGGCCTGAGAGGACATGATATAGCAGTCCTAAATGATTTGAAAGCATGCGTTCATCAGCCCGGTCTCTTTTACCTATGCGTCATTCCCGCGCAAGCGGGAATCCAGTCTTGAATGATTTAGGGTTGCTATATTACCCGGCCGCAGTTCTTCTTTGTACTCGGGTGCTATTTCTAGTCCCATTACATTGGTCGCTTGGACCTGGTCTCTTTCCACAGCCAGACCGACGCGGACGCCAGCATCCGAGCCAAATTTTTTATGCAGCCCCCCTTTGAACCGCAGCGCAAGGGGATGTTTCTCCCCCGAAGCGGCCGTCCATACCGTGTTAATGTCGAGCCCCAAAAAAGGAGCGAACCGGCGCTGCGACCACGTGTAGAGCACGTCCCCTTCCAAACGGTCCACGGCCTCGCGGAGGCTGCTGCGGGTGCGCAACTGGCCGAAACCGGTGCGCAGCAGGGCAATCAGTGTGCCCCGCTGGCTCAAGTAGCTGGTGCGGCTCTCGAACCGTCCATTCCAGGCCAAGGCATCGTGGCCCCCTAGAAAAGAGACGCCGCTGTAGCGGCTAGCCGAGGCGTCGAGGGTTGTATGCGACAGGGAGCCGTTGAGCTTGGTGCTGTTTTTCCAAACGCTCCGTCCGCCCTGCCGCACTCCGTCCCAGCGTCCCAAGTTGGGGTATCTGCGGATGTGTTCTTCCAGCATCTGCTTCATCGTAACCCAATCCGCCGATTCCATATTTGGGGTTTCTTTCTTAGTCCAGTAGTCGTCCCCCCCGGAGGCGAGATACGAAGTAGTGGCCACTTGGTACTTCTCCTCTGGCACTAGAGGCCGACCGCCGATCAAGCTGGTCTGGACATCGTACCCCGAAAAAACTAGTCGCTGACTTCCCGCAGGCCGCTTGGCGCTGCTAGCGGCCATAGCTTTCAACTGGCTCCCCAGCACCTCCATTCGAACTAGGACATCATCGTAGCGCACTAGGTTGGCCAGAGTCCCTAGCTGGATATCGCCATCCAAGGTTAGGCTCCGCAGGGTTCCTTGGTTAATCACGCTCACTTCAGTCTTCAGTCTCGTGCGGATCAGATCGGCGACCCATTGGGCAGCGTCCTCAATGGGTTCATTGGTACTGCCAAGCTGCTGTTGCTGGACTCGCTGTACGGCTTCTTCCTGCTCGTCAATAAGAGACGCCACAGTCTGGTCTTGGGGAACCTCGGGACTTAGAGGCACTAGCCGAGGCTGCACATCCACCAAGACGACCTTGTCCTCCTCTCGGCGCACGGTCATGTCCATCTGTCCCAAGAAAGCGCCCCAACCCGGCGTGGAGACCAAATGCCCACCTCCGGCAAAGCGCACCACGTGTTCGCCGGCACCTCTGCGGGTTTCCCGGCCAAAGCCTCCGGCGATACACAGGTCCACTTGTGGGAAAGTCCTCACTAGATCGCGCGCCTCCTGAGCGCTCATGTGGACCAAGATCACTTGCAGATCCGCCCGTCCTGCCGGGCCATCCAACAAAGTCTTTAAGACCAAGTGGGGGTCGTCGATGTTCAGAGCGGGATTTTTAACGGGGTTGATCACTTTTAGGGCCTGGGGCGAGAGCAAGCCGATGAGAGCAATCTGTAGTCCGGCTCGCTCCACGAGAACAAAGGGAGCGAATAAGGCCGTACTGTCTGATGCTACCCGCACATTGGCACTTAGCATATTGAAAATCGCTTCGCTAGCGCGGACGCGAAGGGAGTCGAGACCGTAGTCGAATTCGTGGTTCCCCACCGCCATGGCATCATAGCCCATCGCGTTCATCAGTTGCACGACCATTCGACCGGCGTCCACACCAGCGAGGGGAGAATCGCCCAAGGCATCGCCCCCGTCCACGATCAGGATGGAGTCGGGCCGGGCGCTTCGCTGCTTCCCTATTAGATGGGCCAAGCGGGCAAAACCGCCCCAGTCGGCTTCGTCGAAATAAGGCTCTGGCAGCAGGCGGCCCAGCAGGTCGTTGGTGTGCAGGATGGTCAACCGCTGCTCGCTTTCTGCGGCAGTGGCGGCTAGTGGACAGTAGGTCGCATCCCAGCTCAGTACCACCAGTAGAATACGCCACCAGACCGCGCAGGGACCCCGATTGAAGCGCAATTCAAACCTGTCCAAACTATCTATCCTCGCCCAAAAAAGTGATGCTAGCGCGCAAATCTTCGCACCCGTGCGACAGCCTTTTAATCACGGCCAATTCTATGTTGTGAATTTGGCAACTGTCAACATTGGATAGTGCCGTTGAAGTTAGTCGAACACCAAATTTACCGACTATATTCTGCTATACCAATATCGCCTATCGCCGTATCCTCGGGGAGGAAATTTGCAAGTAACGGGCCGATTGACTAGGTGATACGCCAAGGCGATTTTACATGAATTGGGGAGAATGATACCCTTTCAAGCCTGCAACTCGATTCGTCCCCACTTGGGGTGCAAGAGGCATTATTGAGGTTCACCAAATTTGATTTACAACACTCCGTATTGGCATTGGGATCGACGCGGTAAATCAACTTACGTGAAGGTCAATAGGAGGCCGACGCGGCCCACTTTTTTATCAAAGGAGCTGACCAATGGAACAGGAAACTACTACTTGGCTGCATGCTGTGGAGTGGTGGTTCAACTACTATGTCCCCGAGATGGTGAGAGACATTCTTCCGGCCATTTTGGCGCTAATCGCCATAATAATCGTCCACAAAATTACCAAACGACTCCTCATAAAGGCCATGCAGCACCAAAAGCGCGAGGATGCAGATATCCGCCAGCTCCAATCGCTGTTGAAGTATGCCTTCATGCTGGCGGGTATCGTCTTCGTCATTGCCAGCTTGTCCGGCTCATTAGCCGCCATGGGATTGACCGCAGCCTTTCTCAGCATGGTCCTTGGTTGGTCCTTGCAACGCCCAGTTACCGGCGTCGCCGCCTGGCTCATGGTCATGATCAAGCGTCCTTTCCAAATCGGCGACCGCATCATCATCCAAGGCGTGCGGGGCGACGTACTCGACATCAGCCCGACGCACGTTCTGTTGGGCGAAGTAGGCGGAACCATCGGCGGCGAAGAATCCTCTAATCGAGGCATTTTGATCCCCAATGCGGTGCTATTTGACCAGATGGTCACCAATTACGCGGTGTCCGAGGAAGCTAAGTATATCCTCGATGAAGTCCCCGTGCGGGTCTCTTACGACTCGGACTACCAATTGGCCGAGCAGACGCTGATCAACTGCGCCGCTGAAGTGACCCAAGAAATCATCGAGGAGACCGGCCAAACGCCATTCATCCGGGCGGAGTTTTTCGATTCCGGGGTATTTATGCGGCTGCGGTATCAATCCATCGCGGTCGAGCGACAACGCATTTCCAGTGAGATTGTGGGAAAAATCGTCGAGGCTTTTGGCCAGAGCGATCAATTGGGCTTTGCCTATCCTCGCGGCTCCTTTGAATACCACGCCGGAGGAGGTCGCTCGCTACCGCCGATGTTTAAGGTCGCCGACCGACCTCAGGGGAGCTAGGTGCCTTCCTTGCGAGAGGGCTGATCCCCATGCCCCGAGTTCCGCTTTAATCGTCCAGCCGCAAACGATTCGTCCACTGTGGTCTGGCGTCTCATCTGCGCGAGCTGACGCAGATCGGCAATCTCGTCGAACTCGTCGACAATCTCCTTGCCAATGATTTCTTCGATGACATCTTCCATCGAGATCAGGCCAGCCACACCGCCGAACTCATCGAGGACCACAAACATCTGCTGATGTTGGTGCATCAGCATCGGCAGCAGATGGTCAGCAGACACGGAATCGGAGACGAACTGCACCGGCCGGGTCATCTTCTCGACGGTATCATTCCAGCGGTCCTCAGCCATGGCTGTCAGCAGATCTCGGCGGTGGACGAACCCAACCACGTCGTCAACGGAGTCGCCGTACACCGGAATGCGGGTATGCCGCAGGGTTTCTAAATCGCCGCGCAGGTCTTCCAGTACTGTTGACACCTCCAGCGCGTACATCACGACGCGCGGCGTCATCAGGTCTCTGACTGTGAACTTCTTGAGCGAGAGGATGTTCTGAATGATCTCGGCCTCGTGTGATTGGATACTGCCTCTCTTCAAGCCCAGCCTCGTCATCACTATCAACTCCTGATCGGAGACGGTCTCGCTGTCGCGACCGCGAGAGATTGCGCTGGTCACGGCAGTCGTGACCCAGATCAGAGGCCGAAATAGCGAAACGAGCAGCGCGAGCGGCCAAGCTATGAGCCGCGAAAGGGGCCGACTGTACACGACGCCCGTCGTTTTGGGAATGATCTCCGACAGCATCAGGATGGCCAGCGTCAGACCGGCCGAGAACCAGCCGAGCCAATGCTCACCAAATGCTTCGGCCGCGGCCGCACCAGCGATCGCCGCGCCACCCGTGTTGGCGATGGTATTGAGAGAGAGGATCGCCGAAATGGGACGCTGCACATCGGCGCGCAGCTTCTGAAGCTGCCGCCCCGCCCGGCTGCCGGCGGCGACCAAGGTCTCCACGTGGCTCGCGGGTACCGAGTAGAGAACGGCCTCGAACAGGGAACACACGGCTGACACCAATATGACGACGGCCGCAGCAATCGCAACTTCAGTCATGTAGCTAGCTCCTCATGCGAATCGGTTGGAGTTTTTGCAGTCTATTTACAGTTCGATCGTGGGGCCCTCCGCGAGCAGGGGTACTGCATCAGCGCGGCAGAGCTATCACATTCGCCAGCTATCCTCAGTTGCGTGAACCGACGTGGTAGCCCAGCGACAGTCCCCCTCTGTGTCAGACGATTTCCGGCTCTGTTTCTGCAAGCTCCCCGGTCGCGCCCGATTTGTATTCCTCCAAGGGATCGAAATCGTCGAGCGTGCGGGCCACAACCTGCGTTCCCGTAGTCAACCCAATGTTGAAAAGCGCCTCTCCCTCGTGCGTCAAAGGCAGATTGGTGCGGCCGATGACCACGCCATCCACCGGAGCTTCTATCTCTGTTTCCGTCTCGCCCAGCGGATCGGACACAATGGCCAAGACTTGGCCCGTCTTCACCCGTGCTCCTATGGGCTTGATGGCCCGCACGACCCCGCTACAGGGCGCACGCACCCATTGACTTGAACGAAGGATCAAGGGGTCGTGAGCAGGTTTGGCGCTCCTTAACGGCGACAACATGCCCAGTTCCCGCATCACCCGCATCACCCCCTTGACGCCAGCGCGGATGGCCGCTTCGTCAAAACGCAGTGCTTCCCCCGCCTCATAGACGATGACCGGTACTCCATGCTCGCGGGCCGCCGCGCGCAGGCTCCCCTCGGGAAATCCCGCGTTGATCACGAGGGGCACACCAAAGGCGCGCGCCATGCGTTCGGCTTCGGCATCGTCGAGGTTTACGCGGATTTGCGGATAGTTATCCCGATGCACAGCACCAGTATGAAGGTCTATGCCGTGTGTGGAACCCACGACGACCTCATCGAGGAACAGCTTGGCAAGACGGGCTGCGAGAGAGCCTTTAGTCAGCCCTGGGAATGAGCGATTGAGGTCCCGGCGGTCTGGCAGATACCGGCTGAGATTGAGAAACCCCGGAACGTTGATGATCGGCACGGCGATGAGCGCCCCGCGGAGTCGCTTTAGCGCGCTCAATTTGACGACGCGGCGGATGATCTCCACGCCATTGAGCTCGTCGCCATGCACGGCCGCCGACACAAACAATTGCGGACCATCTCGGCGACCGTTGATAACGTGAACCGGCATGGTCAGCGGCACGCGGGTTGAAAGATCGACAAGGGGCAGGTCGATTTGGGTCCGCGTACCAGGGCCAACCTCCGACCTGTTGATGCGGACGACCTGCGATGGTCTCGGCGCACGAGCTTTCATCAATCAACCCCTGCCGCGAGTCCTGGTCTTCATAGGTTTAGCATGGCTCTCTATAAAAGCAATGATCTGCCCTGCGATATCGAGACCCGTCGCCTTCTCAATGCCCTCCAGTCCCGGCGATGAATTTACCTCCATGAGCACGGGGCCGTGGTTGGAGCGCAAAAGATCAACGCCGGCGACATTGAGACCCATCACCTTGGCCGCTCGTACGGCGGTCGAGCGCTCCTCCGGGGTGATGCGGATCTTCATAGACGAGCCACCTCGGTGCAGATTGGAACGGAACTCGCCCGGCTCACCCTGGCGCATCATGGCCCCGACGACGCGGTTGCCGACGACGAAGGCGCGGATGTCGGCACCGCCCGCTTCCTTGATGAACTCTTGGACTAAGATGTTGATCTTAGCACCCCGGAATGCCTCAAACACGCTCTTTGCCGACGACATGGTATTGCTGAGGATAACGCCGATTCCCTGAGTGCCTTCTAGCAGTTTGATGACGACGGGCGGGCCATTCACCATCTTGATCATTTCCTCCGCCTGGCGTGCTGAATTGGCAAATCCGGTAACCGGCAAGCCGATGCCCTCGCGCGACAAAAGCTGCAACGAGCGCAATTTGTCGCGGGAACGGCCAATGGCCACGGACTCGTTCAGCGGCCAGACTCCCATCATCTCGAATTGGCGCAGTACCGCAAGGCCGTAAAAGGTAATTGACGCACCAATGCGCGGGATCACGGCGTCATAGCCCGTAAGGGATTCGCCCTGGTACAGCACTTGGGGGCGGTGCGCCGTGATGTTCATGTTGCACTGGGTTGTGTTGATGATGTCGATTTCGTGCCCCTTGGCCTCCGCGGCCTCGACGAGGCGCTTATGGCTGTAGAGATTCGGATTGCGGGCCAGCATGGCGATTTTCATAAACGCGTCCTCTCGGTAGTGGTTTTAGGGGATTTCTTCACTTTCCTACGGGGCTTACCAGCGCGATACGAAGCGTTCGGATCGACGATCAGGCGACCGCGCATGGCTTCGCGGCCAATGAGCATGCGAAATCCCATCTCGTCGCGGTTGGTGAGGGTGAGTTCAATCGGCCAAGAGTCTGCGCCGATTCTGAGGCGCGTCGAAATGACGTAGCGCCGCTCGCGCGTGCCCCCGGAATTGGTCACCCAACGCTGGTCGCAAAGGGGTGCGGTGCAGAGCACGACCGAGACGTCGTCGCGTTGCAGGGGATAGACGTAAAAGCTAACCCAAGGCCGTCCATCGACTTCATACGTATTGATATCCCACGCATGCAATGCCGATGTCTTGGCACCCGTATCGAGCTTCGCCTTAATGGCAACAATGCCAAGCCCCGGCAGGGACGCCCATTCGCGCCAGCCGCAAATTCGCCGCCCGTCCGCCAGAATTGTTACACCGCGTCGAGAACCTCTTCGAGTCATATCTTGAGAAAGTGCCTTCCACTACTGCAAAATAGTGGCTGCCCAGCACCGCGAGCAGCGCATTAATTTCGGCTTCAAGTAAGAAAAAGACAATGCTGGTGCGCGAACTCTCACGCTCTTCCACTATCATCCAAGCCGTTGTCCTTACGGCTCGGCAGGTACGATCCTTACATCGCGTTGCGGAAACGGAATTTCGATACCGTGCTCTTTCAGTACATCCCAAATCATAAGTAGCAGATCCGCGCCGACCCGATTTTCCCCATCATCAATCCCGAGCATCCAAAACTCGACTAGAATGTTGACACCCGAATCGCCGAAGCTGCTGATCTCCGCGTCCGGCCATTCCTCAATAGGTAACTCAGGTCCAGACAGCACCTTCGGGTGACTAGCGACAACCTCCCTCACCAACCGTAGCATGGTATGGAGATCGGTCTTGTAGGCCACTGAGAATTCAAGTGAGTAGCGCTGTTTGTTGTTGTTGTGCGTCCAGTTGACAAAAGACGATGTGATGAACTCTTCGTTCGGCACTATGATGTCCTTGCCATCAAAAGTCTCCAATGTGGCCGACCGCATGTTCAATTCGCGGAGTGTCCCGGAACGTCCGTCGTCGAATTCAATGTAGTCGCCGGGCGTGATCGAACGGTCAAAGAGAATGATGAGTCCAGAGACAAAATTCGCAGCGATCTTTTGCAGGCCGAACCCGAGCCCGACGCCAAGTGCTCCACCAAACACCGCCAGCGCAGTGAGATTGATGCCCATCGCCCCAAGAAGCAACAGGAAGATGCCGACATACAGTCCGATCTGGAACAGCTTGATGACCAACTCACGCGTACCAACATCCAGCGCATGACGGTTGCGGATGACCTCTTTGCCAAATGCGTTTAAGAGACTGCCAAGCCAAAACAGCACCCCACCCGCAACAAAGGTACGCCCAAGCGAAAGCAGAGAAATTCGGATGGTGCCAACTTCGAGGGAAACCGCATCGAGCCACGCACTGACTTCATCGAGCCAACCGAAAACGCGCAGCGTCGCCAAGGGAATCACGAGCCACTTGAATAAATCAGAGACGAGGGAATTGCCGACAAAACCTGAGATGATGCGATAGAGGAACACAACGACCGCAATGCTCTGGGCAATCCGGACTAGCCAACTCTGCCCCACCGTAGCGACACAGACCTCAATCGCGATGCCCAACAGCAGCACACTCAGCGCGGGAGAGACCAAATTGCGCGTCCGGTAGAGCATTGTACGCAGGTAGAGCAGCGGTCCGGCGTTCGGTTCAGCCTCAAATACGCGAACCCGGCTTCGAATCACTAGGCCGATCAGAAGCGCAATGAAGACCGCGGCAACTGTCGCGGCAACCTGTACTTCGAGGCCCGGGATCAATGTCGAGGCACTGACGGTCCTCCAGAATTGTTGCGCGCCGTCGAGAAACTCTTCGATGGTCATGTCTTACGAAAATCCCTTCCGCCGATAAGCATTAAGATGCTGTCTCAAGAACTCTATTGGCCTATCACCCGAACATAGATCGGCGGACCCCCCCACTCTATCCTCACATAAGGGGGCCCCGCCTCGTTCATCAACTTCCTCTATATTCGGGTAGCCATTTTCTAACGTAGGCGGTACTCGATAGCCATATTCAGGCCCTGCGTGGGATCTTGGCCGCGCTCTTTGGCGATAGAACCGGTGACATTGAGATTGACCTGATTCTCAATGAAGAAGATGAATCCCGATCGCACCTGATTAACCACTGTTGCATCGACGTCCGGTTCGCTGCGCGAAGCCGTTAGGATGTTGCTGAGCGTAAAGTCAATGCGGTTGGTCACCTCATACAGATAGTTCAGCGAACTCGACAGCGTAAAGACCTCGGTGCCAAAATCGCCGGTGAATGGCGAGGAATACTGAGCGCCGAAGTCGAACTGGGACTTCCAGCCCACAGGCCGCGAGTATCGCACTCTTAGAGACAATCCCGGGTCCTGGCGGGGGGTGTCCGCGTCCTTCGTCAACGCCTCGAAGCGGATGCCTGAGCGCACGTCCCAGCCGATAAAGCGCTCGTTCACATGTTCTTGAAAGAGCACTTCATCGACGCGCAGCGAGCCGACGGCCCCGAATCCTCCTTGGACAAACAGTCCGGACTCGGCGATAACTTGCTCCATCGCTTCGAACCACTTGACCTTGTAACGATCGCCAAATTCGGTCTCAAACTCGCCTTGGCGCTCGATCACCTGCGCTAGCGCGATCAGCGTCTTTTTCGGCAGCGGCCCCTCAATCAATCCTTCACTCAGCAGGAATTGCTCAATACGCACCGCCTGGGCAAGCGGCGTGACGCGGATAAAGCGTCCATACCCCACGCCCGGCGTAACGTCGATAGTCGGGCGATCAGAGTCGCTATTGCCCGTGACGCGAAGTTCGCCGGAGTAAAAAAGATCACCTTCCGGCTTGAAGTACTTCCTGATTCCTGAACCGGCGACGAAATTGTAGGAGCCTTCCTGCGTGCCATCAGCCGTCCGCCGTGTCAATCCGACGCCGTTGAAGTTCATATCCCAAGCGTAGGGCAGGGAGTTGTAATAACGGTGGTACAGCAGCGAGGCCGAGCCGTCGCTGGTTCCGGTGTCGCTGCCACTGCCTGCGTAGGAGTACGTACCTCCGAGGCGTAGCTGCTGGGCCGTGCTCACCGGAACATCGTAGTCTTCGGGAGAGACCGCCCACAGTTGGGACGATGCAACGAAAATGATGGTGAGCAAAGCTAAAACTGTGCGCGTGTTTATCATTGTGTTACTCCTTCGGTTAAGGTTTGTATTGAGTTGGGGGTTGGGTCGATACCCTACAACCCCCAACTCAACAGTGGTGTTACCCTTCCTCTGAGGACGAAGAACCATCCTTGTTTATTTCCTCCAGATCCTGCGTCCATTGCTCCATGTGCTTTTTGGCCAAATCGCGCCCCCCCATGCCGAACGCGATTGCTGCGGCGACGGCTGCCGAACCGAGGATGAGCCCAAAGGCGAGGGTAATGATCTCGTTGGCGATGCCCATCTCCCTGAGCCCCATAAACAGAGCCAATGCCACAATCGCAACCCGGACGATAGTGCCGAGTATGCTGCCATAGGCTCCCCCTTTTCTGGACGCGATGCGGCCAAACACAGACGCGAGGTAAAGCCCGAAACCGAAGATCACCGCACCCAAGACGATCTTGCCAAACAGCAGCGTCAGCTTCACGAGCATTCCCGCCAAATCTTGAAATCCTAGCTGCGCGGTTGCCTCAATGGCAGAAAAGAGCAGGACGGCCACCATGGCGAGATACCCCGCCAGTTGCGACGGCGGGCGCTCCAGCGCAAAGGTCGCCTCCGTCGTTGAAGGACGATCCTCAGCAGAGGTTGCCTCCGCAATGGAAGGCGAGCGCTCTTCAGCAACAGCCACCTCCGCGATTCCGAGGCGCTGGAGCAGCGCGTTGAAACCTATTTGCCTGAGCACGTCGTCAACCACGCGAGCTACCAATCGAGCCACCAGATAGCCGATGAGGAGGATACCGGCAGCGACCAAAATAGACGGTACTGCCGCCAAGGCCCCTTCCAGCATGGAACTAGCGGGATCGGAGATAGCCTTGAAGTTTAGCGATTCGAGCGCAGCGATGGCCGAGATGATCAGGATGATTGCATAAGACAGAGTACCGGCAAGCCCCGACAGACTTTCGATCCCCAGCCCGGTCGCCAGTCCTACGCGACGGCCAAAATCGTTTACCCCGGTGGCGTCAAGGACATTGGTTACGACCTGCTGGACGATGCGCGCACCGAGCCAGCCGATTAGCATGATGAGAGCGGCAGCAAACAGGTTGGGCAGGAAACCAACCATTTTGGCCAGCATTTGCTGCACTGGCTGCAGCAATCCCTGCAATCCCAAGGCATCCAAGACCGCCGGGAGTAGCACGAGAAACGTAAGCCAGTACACGAAGTTACCAATGGTCTGCGGCAGCACGCTCTCTGTCGTAGGCTCGATTCCTGCCGGTTCAGCCAACCGTCGCTCGATATTGACCCGCGAAAGCACGCCCGTTACGACCCGCCGCAGCAAGCTGCCCGCGATCCAAGCAAGCAAAAGCAACACGCCGGCGCTCACCAACTTGGGCAGATAAACGAAGATCTGGTTCAGCATCCCGTTGAGCGGTTCGGTCAGTGCTGTCATGCCTAGTATCTGAAAGAAGGCAATGAGCACGAAGATCATCGCTAGGTAGAACACCGCTTTGCTGATCCAGCGTTCGGGATGGATATCCGCAGCAGCATCGCGGCCCATGACCAACCCTACTACTTTGTCATCCAGTCGCGTCTTGAGCAGAATCCGCCGGACGATCAAGGACACCAGATGAGCCACCAACCATCCGAGTACGAGTACGACGAAAGCCACGATAATATGGGCAAAGGGGGAAAAGTATTTCTCCCACCATTCCCACCTTTCAAGCACGCTTGCTAGTTCCATAGCAACTCCTTTCTTCGAGTATGCGTGGTCCCTTTTCGGTCGTCGGACGAAATAAAGCAAAGCCTGTGCCACTCTTTAAATCCGCGTCTCGGACTTCGCGGCAATCCCTTAAATTACATGGTGTTGCATCGGGTTCGGCCCGAGGCGGAGCTTGACAATCAAAATCGCGGCTACGACATTTTGTCGTCCCTACCACATCACTTTGACGTAGTACGCAACAAACCACCGATGCAGACATCTTCTGATCCAATCGCTCATGCGCCTTTGCTAGGCCGCGTGTTCGTCGCCGATAGCAATCCAAAACACCTAGCAATCGCGACCAAAATCCTACGGGAGAACGGGTGTGATGAAGTTGTCGAAGCGACTGATGGCACCATCGCCGAGCGGCTGCTCAAAACGCAATCTCTGGATGTGGCGCTCATCGATATCAAGATGCCGGGCGGTATGCAGTTGCTGCGCACAGCCATCAGACTGACTCCGCCGCTGCCGGTAGTCATCTTCACCTCTTATACGACTGTAAAACAAGCGGTCCAGGCCATGCGGCTAGGTGCCGTCGATTACGTGGTCAAACCGGTCGATGCTGACGACCTGCTGACTGCCGTACATCGCGCGCTCGAACGCAAGCGGGTATTTGACCCTATCGCCGCTAGCCAGATGGAGGCGAAGACGGGATTCGGCGAATTGCTGGGAACCTCGAGTACGATGCAGGGGGTCTTTGATCAGATCCGCCGTGCGGCACCGTTCAAAGCGACGGTTCTGATCACGGGAGAAAGCGGCACCGGGAAAGAATTGGTGGCCAGCGCCATTCACTCGCTCAGTGCTGTGAGCAATGGGCCGTTCGTTGCTATTAACTGCTCGGCTCTGCCGACGGAGCTGGCCGAAAGCGAGTTATTCGGACACGAGAAAGGTTCCTTTACCGGGGCCACACAGGCCCAGCAGGGGCTTTTTGCAGCAGCCCACAATGGAACCCTCTTCCTCGATGAAATCGGGGACTTAGAGATGCAGGTGCAGACGAAACTATTGCGCGTGCTAGAAGAACAGAAAGTCCGACGCTTAGGAGCAACCCAATTGATCGATGTCAACGTGCGCGTCGTCGCAGCCTCAAATGCGAATCTGACGACCGCAGTCAAAATGGGACAATTCCGCGAAGATCTATACTACCGCCTCAACGTCATTCACATTCCCGTCCCGCCCCTCAGAGATCGGAGGTCGGATATTCCGCTACTGGTGCGGGTTTTTGCCGAGCGTTTTGCCGAGCAGAATGGGATCGATCCCATCGAAATAGCGGATCAATGTCTCGACCGCATGGCTGCATACGACTGGCCGGGCAATGTCAGAGAGCTAAAAAATGCGGTCGAGCGTCTGGTGATCTATGCCGCGGACCGCAACGCGGCAATCAGTGAGAACGACATCGAGTCCATTTTGCCAATCGCTCCGCCAGACGATTCAGAATCTCAGCGGCTGGATTTCGTGCCGAGGCGGCTGGACGACGTTGAAAGGGAAATGATTTTGAATACGCTTGCGCACACCGGCGGCAACCGCACTCAAGGAGCCGAGATTCTGGGTATCAGTTTGCGAACGCTCCAGCGGAAAATCATACAATACGGCGTCCCCCCGCAGAAAATCTAAGCCACCCTCCTCGTCCGCTCATACGTCATCCTGTCGTTATCTACGACATCTTGTCGCTACGCAATGAGCGACAGATCTTTGGCGATGCGGAATGAGCGCGACCTTAGCACTAACTCCTTTGCTTGGCCAAACTGCCCAGCGCCGCGAGCAGTTCGTCGATTTCCGATTCGAGTAAGAAAAAGGGGATGCTAGCGCGCAAACCTTCGCGCCCGTGCGGCAGCGGCTTGATGACCATGTTCCACTCATCCCGAAGGACTTGACTCAATTCCTCCCCCTTCCATCCCGCCAGCCCAAAGCTGACCAGCGCCGCAGACCGCTGCGGGGAGTGCGGAGTATAAAGCACTGCGCCCGGGATATGCGTCAATCCCTCCTTCAGCCGTCCGGCCAACGCCACAGTCCGCGCCCAGATCGCCTCCAGCCCGATGGCCGACAAATACTCAACGGCAAAGGCCCAAGCCAGCACCAGCGGCCAACACCAAGGACCGTACTGAAAGCGCTCGGCCGTCTCGCGCAGCGCGAAAGTATCCGCCACTGGATCCAACCACTGTTCGGCCCGTCCGCCGGCATAGCACACCTGCACCGCGTCGAGGGCCTCCTCCCGCACGTAGAGCAACCCCGCCGCATAGGGCGCGTACATCCACTTATAGGACAGCAAACCGGCAAAATCGCATCCCAGCGCGTGCAAATCCAAAGGGTACAGCCCCGCCGAATGCGCCAGATCCAAAAAGCTGCGCACCCCCCGCGCCCGCGCTGCCGCGCAAATCCGCTCCACTGGCAGGCGGAACCCCAAATCCGTCGTCACATGGCTCAGAGCCACCAGTTTAGTCCGCTCCCCCAACCGCTCCTCCACGGCCTGCACCTGCCCATCGTCGTCGTCAATCAGCGGCACCTTCACCACCTCGACCCCGTACAAATCCCGCAAGTGCAGAGCTGGCAAAAGCAGCGCCGCTTCCTCATCCGCGCTGATTACAATCTCGTCCCCAGCCGCCCACTCCATCCCCCGCACCACCGTCTGAAACCCCTCACTGACTCCCCGCATTAATGCCAACTCCCCAGCCGCCACGCCAAAAAACTGCGCCAGCCGCTCCATCGCCTCCTTGCGCCGGGGATACTCCTCCGCTGGATAGACGATGTGCAAAGGCCCCCGCCGCACCATCTCTTCCGTCCACCGCATATACTCAGCGGCCACCGGCACCGGCGTGATACTCACTCCCCCATTCTGGAACCACGTGTACTGCTCCAGCGCGGGGAAATCGCGGCGAATCGCTTGGATATCCATGGCATTTAATCCGGGGATGCGACGCCGCAATAGTCGGCTGCGGTCAGCGCGTACACTTGCGCCGCTCTTTCCAGCCGATCTACCTCTACCCACTCCACATCCGCGTGTGCCGTCTCATTTGAGGGGCCGTAGTAAAAGGTCGGCACCCCCGTCCCATGCACGTACAAATTGGCATCCCCCACAATCCGCATCCCCACCAGCTCTGCCTCTTGGCCAGCCACCTGCTCGTGTGCCCGCCCCACCGCTTGCACGGCCGCATCGTCTGCGGGCGTCTCAAACGGCTCGCGCTCGTGCTCCATCTCGACGCGCAGACCCAATCCCCCAGCCTCGGCCAACGGTCGCGCCAAGGCTTCCAGCTCCGCTAGCACCTGCGGCGCGGTACGCCCCGGCAACCAGCGCCGGGTTCCCGTCAGCGTGCAGCAGAGCGGCGTGCGATTGAAATAGTCGCCCCCAGCGACGATGCCTAAGTCGATTCGCTCGGCACCGGCCAAGGCGTGTGCTGGCCCTGCGTCGAGTTCGAGTTGATACTGGTGGATCCGTTCGATGAGCGCGCCTACAAAACGGAGCGGGTTTTCCGCAAAGGGCACGTACTGGGTGTGCTTGCCGCCAGCGGCCGATTCGAGCGCAATGGTAAAGACCATAGACCCCATGCTCATCACCCACAGCGCGTCGCGGCCCTCGACGATCAAGATCCGGTCGCCGCCAATCCGGCCGCTGTTGCGATCGGCGATCAGCGCCAGC
Organism: Candidatus Latescibacterota bacterium; assembly: GCA_022820485.1. Lineage (GTDB taxonomy): Bacteria > Latescibacterota > UBA2968 > UBA8231 > UBA8231. The sequence goes on along the minus strand of JAJEFJ010000103.1, from coordinate 273,232 downwards.
GGCCCGTCCTTTTGCGCCTCGACCTCCTCGTGCCCCACAATGGCCGTCAGCCACAAGTCGCCCTGCAACTCCACCCCACTCTCCAAGAGTGCCTTGACTGCGCCCAACGCCGCGGCCATCCCCCCCTTCATGTCGGTCGCCCCCCGTCCGTACACGCGGTTGCCCTCGCGGCGGGCGGGCAGGCAGGCCCCCACGGGAATGGTGTCGAGATGGCCATTGAGCATCAGCGCCGGGCCATCCCCCAGACCCGCGATACGCGCGTAGAGATTGTTGCGCCCCGGAGTCACTTCCCGCACATCGACCTCTAAGCCGACCTCGCGTATCATGTCGTGGTATGCACGGCACACTTCGGCTTCAGCCATAGTTACGCTGTAAATATCGACCAATTCCCGGGTCCGCTCGGCCACCCATTCTCGGTCGATAGCTGCGATTAATTTTTCCATCTGCATCGCTCCATTCTTTCTCGCGTACTCTCGTTTAGCCGGATCTCCTCGCTTGCGATGGAGGGGCCACAATATATGGTAAAATTAGCCCCGCACCCCAAATACGCGGCTAAACTCGCGCGGAGCGGGCCATGCAAACGAAAAATTGATGAGCAGCTTGACCGCGTCGCCCGTCTGCGATTAATTTATGTGTAATCATATGTGTAGGAGATAACACAATGGCGACAAACTTGGCGATAGACCCAGAGTTACTCAACAAAGCGCTGGAAGTCGGCGGTGAGAAGACCAAGAAAGAGACCGTCAACCGCGCCTTGCAGGAGTTCATCGCGCGCCGAGAGCAGGAACGGCTCTTGGATCTTTTTGGCAAATTGTACTGGGACGACGGCTTTGACTACAAACGCGAACGGAGCCGTGAGTGACGTTGTTTGTGGATACAAGCGTCTGGTCGCTGGCCTTGCGACGGGATACAATTCCCAAAAAACCCGAGGTCCAGCGCCTGCGGGAGGCCCTCGGTGGTGGCGAATCGATTTACACGACTGGAATCGTCTTGCAGGAGTTATTGCAGGGCTTTCAGGGACCGAGAGCTAAAGCGCAGATCGTCGAACGGTTCGGCGTACTCGCCATGATTGTGCCCGGGCGCGACGACTACGTTGACGCAGCCGGGTTGCGCAACGAGTGCCGCCGCCACGGCATTCAGATTGGAACCATAGACGCACTACTCGCCCAGCTCTGCATTCGCCACAAACTGGTTATGCTGGCGACCGACCTCGACTTCAACCACATGACAAAGTGGACGCCGCTTCAGCTCTGGCACGCCCGCTGACACCGCCGGTACAAGGGCCTTCTTTAGCACCCTGAATACGCAACAACATGGCCATGATGACCAAAACAACGACCCGACTGACGATAGCGGTTGAAACCTACCTCGCCGATCTGCAACGAGTCCGCGCCTCCGGCGGCGCGACTGGTGAGCGATCGAGCTATGGTCCGCTCACCAACCTGCTGAACGCTATCGGCGCAACGCTCAAGCCCAAGGTGTTTTGCGTTGGTGAACTAGCCGATCAGGGGGCGGGGCATCCCGATTTTGGGCTGTATGCGGCAAAGCAGGTGCAGAAAGGGCAGCCGAAACAGGGGCAGGTGCCCGAAGTCGGCGTGGTTGAAGTGAAGGCGGCTGACGATGACGCTTGGTTGACCGCGGCAGGTGATCAAGTCAGCCGCTATTGGGAGCGCTATCGGCTAGTGCTGGTGACCAATACGCGCGACTTCGTATTAGTGGGCGAGGATGCGGCGGGGCGACCGGCCAAGCTCGAAACGTTCCGGCTGGCGGCAAGCGCGGCGGAGTTCGCACAACGATTGGAGAGTCCGCGTGCTTTTGCCAGCGAGGTCGGCGCAGGCTTGGGCGAGTATCTGTGCCGGGCGCTGGCGCATCGGGCGCGGCTGGCCGAGCCGAAGGATTTGGCTTGGCTGCTAGCGTCTCATGCCCGCGATGCGTTGGCGCGGGTCGAAGCGGCGGGCGATGCGCCGTCGTTGGAAGCGGTGCGGGCGGCGCTGGAAGAGGCGCTGGGCGTCCGCTTTGAGGGCGAACGAGGGGCCCGGTTTTTTCGTTCGACGCTGGTGCAGACGTTGTTCTACGGCGTGTTTTCCGCTTGGGTGCTGTGGGCGCGGCAAACACCGCTGCCCGCGAGAGCGTTCAATTGGCGCGAAGCGGTTTGGCATTTGCGGGCACCCGTCATGCAGGCGCTATTCCAACAGCTATCGCAGCCCGGTCGGCTGCAACCGCTCGGCCTCGTCGAGGTGCTGGACTGGACGTCTGCTGCGCTCGACCGGGTGGATTGCGACGCCTTCTTTGCCCGCTTCAACGAGGGCGAGGCTGTAACCTATTTCTACGAGCCGTTCCTCGAAGCCTTTGATCCCGAGTTGCGCAAGCAGTTGGGCGTCTGGTACACGCCGGCCGAGGTGGTGCGCTACATGGTCGCCCGCGTGGATAAGGCGCTGCGGGACGATCTCGGCATTGCCGACGGGCTGGCTGCGGAAAACGTCTATGTGCTCGATCCGTGCTGCGGCACCGGGGCGTATCTGGCAGAAGTGCTGCGCCGCATTGCCGCCAATTTGGAGAATCAAGGCTTGGGTGCGCTGACTGGTGCGCGGGTCAAGCAGGCGGCGACTGAGCGCGTGTTCGGCTTTGAGATTATGCCTGCGCCTTTTGTCGTCGCCCATTTGCAAGTTGGGCTGACCATGCAGGCACTCGACGCGGCGCTGACCGATGACGGGCAGGAACGCGCCCAAGTGTTTCTCACCAATGCGCTGACTGGCTGGGAGCCGCGCCCGACCAAGCCGCTGCCGTTTCCCGAACTGGAGGAAGAACGCGACCGCGCCGAGCGGGTGAAGCAGGAGACGCCGATTCTGGTGATTTTGGGCAATCCGCCCTACAACGGTTTTGCCGGTATGGCGGTGGACGAGGAGCGTGAACTGTCGGAGGCCTACCGCATGACCAAGCGGGTGCGCCGACCTGAAGGCCAAGGGCTGAACGATCTCTATGTGCGCTTTTTTCGCATGGCGGAGCGGCGCATTGCAAAGACGGGTCAAGGCGTGGTGTGCTTCATTTCCAACTATTCTTGGCTCGACGGCCTATCGTTTACGGGGATGCGAGAGCGCTATCTGGAGACGTTCGACGCGATACGGATTGACTGCTTGAACGGCGACAAGTACAAGACCGGCAAAGTTGCGCCGGATGGTTCGCCGGATCCGAGCATTTTTTCGACGGAAGGCGATCCGGTCGGCATCCAAGTTGGGACGGCGATTGCAACGCTGGTGCGCAAGGCCGATCATGCGCCAACAGAAGATGTTGGCTTTCGGCATCTGTGGGGACAGGCTAAGCGGGGGGAATTGGTTGAGACGGAGGAGGTGGAGCCGAGAAAGCTCTACGAAAACATTGAGCCGGTCTTGTCGCTCGGTCTGCCATTTGCACAAACAGCAGTGAGCAAGGATTGGTTCGATTGGCCGACGCTGACCGATGTATTTCCGACTTCGTTTCCCGGTGTCAAGACCAGCCGCGACGGATTTCTCGTCGATACTGATCTCGACCGTCTAAAAGCGCGGATCGGTGATTACTTCGATGAGAGTCTGAGCCATGACGAAATTGCACGGCGCTATCCGGGCGTGATGAAATCCACGGCACAGTTTAACGCCCGTGCGGTACGCGACGTGCTGCTCCAACGCGGTGGGCCGATTGATGCCGGATTCATCCGCTTTTCCTACCGGCCTTTCGATATCAGGTGGCTTTATTGGGAAGCGGATAGCGGCCTGCTTGATCGCCCGCGTCCAGACTATAGGCCACACGTGTTCGAGGGAAATATGTGGCTCGAAGCGCGCGAACGGGAAGCCAAGGAAGATTTTTCACGAGGAACCTTGGTTCGTCATCTTGCCGATAACTTTGGCAACGGACTTTCGAGCTTTTTCCCCGCCTACCTTCCTCGACGACGGCTTCGTAACCGACATCAACGAAATACAACGCCGCCCCAATTTGTCCGGTGCCGCGCAACGCTATCTCTACCGTCTCGGCGCAGATGTAGAAGACCTCTTCCACCACGTCCTCGCCACCCTCCACGATCCCGCTTATCGCGAAGCCAACGCCGGGGCACTCCGCATGGAATGGCCGCGCATCCCGCTACCGGACTGGCCCGATGGCGAAGCTGAAGGCGCGGCAGAAACGCTCGCTGCATCAGCGGCACGGGGCCGCGAACTGGCCCACCTGCTCGACCCCGACGCACCCGTGCCGGGCGTTACTCAAGGCACGTTGCGCCCGGAAATCGCCGCTATCGCCGTGCCCGCCACCACCGACGGCCGCAACATGACCGGCGATGATTTCGCACTCACCGCCGGATGGGGCCACTACGGAACAGGCGACGCCGTAATGCCGGGCCAAGGCCGCATCGTCGAGCGCGAGTACACGGAGGACGAACGGGCCGCGCTGGGGGATGCCATACCCACGCTCGGCGAAAAGACGCTGGACGTGTATCTGAACGACCACGCCTTCTGGCGCAACGTCCCCGCCGCAATTTGGGACTACAAGCTCGGCGGCTATCAGGTGCTCAAGAAATGGCTATCGTACCGGGAAAGCGATGTCTTGGGGAGGGCGCTGACGCCGGAGGAAGTGTTGTACTTTGCGAAGATGACGCGGAGGGTTGGGGGGATGTTGCTGGTGAACTATATGTAATGTCTGAACGGTAAGGGCGGCAGATCGGGAACAGGTGCAGCAGTAAGAATTTCGCCTACAGCATCAGCAAACTTGAGTGTAACAGGCTGTCCGTCTGCAAACTGGCAGGTGTTGAAGTTGATCTTGGTTAGGCCCATCACATCCGTCATAACCCTGAGCAGGTCCGCATCTCCTCTGTGGATTTCAATTAGCATAGGATTGGGCACCTCCCAACCAGGATAGGTGTCGAGCCGAGGAATAAAACCCTTGGTCCAAAGGTATCCTCTCTGTTTTGCTGAAAGGTATGCAGTGCCACGTAACACGGGCATTTTACCCGGTCTATAGAGCTTCATCTCATTAGTTGGGCGAATACGCACCCCGACTAGATTGGTCTCGTTTGGGACAACGCCTCTGAAGCCTTCCCACTCATCGTGGTTAAATCGCGTTTTGCCGTGGATAAAAAGCTCAGTAGGTGGCTTTCCGTGGAGTTTTCGATATGACTCCACCACCAGACTCATCAACTCAGAGGCTTTTTCTTTGTTAAGGTGAAATTCGCGTGTATCCTTCGAGTACCAAGGGCCGACTGCGCCTCGAAAAACAACACCATCGCCCGAGTCCAAAAACATTTGAGCACCGCAACAGGCATTGCCAGCAGCTAAGTCGGTACCATCCATCTTGTAAACCAATCCTACATAGCAGACCCCAGGTCGGACCGATGCTAGTTTCCACGGTTTGCCACTGGCCTTGAAGAACGCTGTTGTGCAGAGATTCCAAGCGACTGTGGCGGGATCTTCAGGTTCCCGGATGAGGTGGCCATTTTGAGTGAATCGGTGAGGCGTAAGTGTCGTGTCGCGTACAATCTGAAGGACAGCCTGTATATCCAAGAGGCGAGCTTTCATCTGGTGATGAAAATTAAGCTCGTAGCGGTAAATTTCTGCGGCTTCTTGGTCTTCGGGAAAAAGCGAACCTTCGCGGAGAATCCGCCGTCCGGTTTTGGAGGCGAAAGGCTGTTTTCCCTTAATGCGCTCTTCCTTCGGTACAATCGACTTAGGTCGTCCATAGCGGTAAACCTCTTCCGGTATGACAACGAACCACATGGTGGGCGGCGCTTCTTCTTGGCGTAAATGCCTGCGTATCGGCTCCTCAAAAAGCTCGACAGTCTTGTATATTGCTTCGTGCCGATCAGCGATCCGGATCGAAGTACGGATGTCATTTTCGGAGACTTCCAGTTCGACTAGAGGATTTTCTGGCCACCGAGTGCCAAAAACTGCTTGAAATCCAGGCCAACCAGCGTGGTGCGGCTCATTCGGGTCCTTGGACGGAATATAGCGTCGAATACTTTCTACCCATTCGCGAAAGCAGATCAAACCATTCGGTGTCCCAATGACGCCGATACGCATTTCGGCAGGATTAGTTTTATCATCCAAGGGTCCAAACAAGAAAAGTCCGTCCTTCGGATGTTCCAATTCCTGGCCGTAGCGGAAGCCTAGTCGTGGCTCTTCGATGTGTTGGAGTAACGAGTCTGTCATACCGCTTCTTCGTATTCGTCGTCTTCATGGTCAAGAAGATTGTCAAAATCTGTTCCATCCAAGTCGCGGTCGGAATCATCCAGAGCGTCAGCTTCTGTTTCGTCTTCTACATGGTCTTCTTCGGCTGTGGACACTGAGCCATTCTCAGTAATAGACAAAGGAGCCTCAAAGCCCATCGGAGAAGCAGCTATTGTCGCCACGGCGTCTCCACCGAGGGACAGGGATAATTCCTCTTTGCCGTTCGCTAGGACGACAGCTACGAAAGCGCGAAGCAAGTCACGCCAACGGTCATTCCACCAGTTCTTGCAGAAACTCTTTCGCAGACGATGAGCGAGAGCTGTGCTATCAAGCGGCGTCTTGCCGTCCTTAGTGAAGACGACGTGGGTACGCAATAGAAGGTGCTGTGGATCAGAGATATTCACCTTGCCTGACACCGCAAAGTGCCAATAGACTCCTCTTTTCTTGCTGCGGCCAACTAACCGACGTCGGCGTCTCTTGCCGTTCTCATCTTGAAAAGTGGCAATGTTTCCTTCGAGTAGATCAAGGGGGACGAACCACGCACTTTCGTGTGCAAGTTCATAACGCAGTAGGTCCTGACTCTGCGCGAATTGCTCCCATGCCTTGCGGAGAAGTCCGGTTACCATATTTCGAGCATCCCACCAGGAGATTTGTGAACCAACGGTACTTCGACCATCGAGAAATTGTGTCAGCGAAACACAATAAGCGTGTTCAAGTGGAATATCGAGAGTCCCCATTTGAAGCGTATCCGCATTAGCAAAGCTGACGGCCAGCCGCAGATGCCGGGCCGTAGGACTTTGAAATTCATCAAACGCATGCTCGATGGCTTCTTTTGACGCTGACGCATCGAAACGGGAAAAATTGATGTGAGACGGTAGAGAGCTAATTTGAAACCAGTTAGAGAATACTGACTCCGACGTATCAGAGATGGAGGCACTTTGCCGCAGCCTAAACTTTTGCCAAGAGGCCAAGGCTTCGCCAAAGTCGCTAGTCGATTGCGGAATCTGGCCGTCTTTGAGAGCCTTCAAAAGCTGGCTGAATCCGTCCGCCCAGTTAGACGAGAATTCGCAGATCGCATTTAGACGGATCAACTGTTCGGGAAAGTCTGAGAACGGAAGATCATCAAGGCGGACAGGTATGACGAATTGTTGTTTGTTGAGTTGCCGACCTGTGTTTACAGCAAGAGCAATCTCGTCAAGGACGCCATCTTTCTGATAAGATGCACGGGATAAAGCAACGACAACTACAGCAGCCTCTTCCTTAATCACCGTACCAATATCTCGCCAGAATGGCTCGCCACCCTTCAGATTGAGCACATCGGTCCATGCCTCATAGCCAGCAGCAGTCAATCGCGTACCAAGCCAAGAGGCAAATTCGTTGTCTTCGGGATTGGCGTGGCTGATAAAGACAAGATGTCGTTCGGCTTCTTGAGGCCGGTGAGGTTTATAGACATCCTCAATACCGAGCCAGATGCTTGCGTCAACGCCTAGTACTTTCTCGAACTGTCGTGCCGTCTCCGGCTCAAGAGGAGCTTTTCCAGAGACGATTTCGCTAATCAGCTTGGGAGAGCACCCACAAAGCCGGGCAAACTCGGCTTGCGAGATACCTTGTACCTCGAGACGCTCCTCCAAAACCCAACCCGGCGGGACAGCGTAGTCCGGCCGGTACTGATTGGTCGTCGCCATACCTCTCTCCTAAGTCAGTGATAGTCAATCACATCAAAGATAGTGATTGCAGTTACCTTTTCCGTGTCAATCCCTCCGTCAGCTTTGCGTGGGAGCGGATCGTGATTAGCCCTGAATACCAGCCTATAGGGATGGACGAGATCAACGGCATATTGCTCATTGCGATCACCTTGAAGCTGATGCCTCCGATCTGGTGGGGTCGCAGGCACCTGAGCTAACGTCCGGGCAGCCATTAACACAGCGAGACGAATCTTGATCGTCCTTGCCATGCGGGGACCATACGCCCTCTCAAGTCCGCTAGCTGAGTTGAATTGTTTCTCGATTTTACGATTCCGAAAGGCGATATCCAATGCTCTGTCTCAGCTTGACGAGTTATTATTATGTTATGGAATTAATCAGAGGAAGCAAATATCACCACTGGACCTAGGCCCTACATCTTGGTTGGTGGCGAAGATCAATCAGAGAGGACGAATTTACAGATGAACAAACAGTATGTGCAGATCATTGAGAAGGACGGCGAGCCAGAATACGCCGTCGTCCCAATTGAAGAGTACCGTCGGATGGTCGCCGCGCTTGAGGAAGCAGCCGATTCTGCGGCTATCGAACAGGCATGGGCCGAGGACGCAGCAGGCGAGACGATTCCGGGCGAAGTCGTAAAGACCATTCTCGCTGGCGAATCGCCCTTGCGCGTGTGGCGGAAGCACCGCGAATTCACGCTGGACGCACTGGCCGAGCAAGTGGGTGTCTCAAAAGGGTATCTGTCGCAGATTGAGAGCGGACAGAAGCCCGGGACACTCGGTCTGTTCCGCCGACTCGCGGGTGTACTCAATGTGGCACTGGACGAGTTGGTCGGCCCGTCTTTTAGCCCCGGTCCCAAGCCTTGACTTATCGCGGCTAATGAACCGCCCAAGTGTTCTCTCAGAAGGCTTTTTCTTGGCCCGATTCCTTCAGGATGTAATTGGCTGTGTGACGGGATTTTATTTTTCTAGCAACGGTAATGTGTCTTTTCGTTAGAGGACTATACCAGATTTCGTGACTGCCCTTTCCATCCCGGACCTTATGGCATCCGATATCCGAGAGCAGTCTTCTGACCTGCCTTGAAAAATCTGCCACCTATACAAGCTCAAGCACTGTTTTGCCGTAAATTTTGCACGGAAGAGAGGCAGTTGTGTCATCTGCAACGCCATTCAGACGCAGCAATTCCGGCACTAGACTACGCGCCTCCTCAATTATGCCGTCAAGAGTTCCTGCCTCGAGGACCAGACCCGGCACATCGTCACTAGTGGCAACCCACACGTTCGCTTCGTGATCCCATGTCGAATCAATAATGATTTCCCTAACGGCCATGCTGCGCCTCCTTTTTTGTTACTCGCAAAATAACATCCTCCCAATTCGCATCAAGACACTCAAGCCTCCACTATCTCGCCTCCGAGCGCAAAACCTCCATCTCCAACTCCATATCCGGGTCCAGCGGAAAAAAGGGCCGCGCCCGCCGCACAAAGGGCAGGTGCCGCACTGTCGCCGGCGTCGGTCCCGGCGTGTCGAGCACAAAAACGGCCTGGGCTCTGGCTCCGTAAGCGAGGCGGTAGTTCATGGGATTCTTGGCGACGATAAAGCGCGCTTGGGCCGTATCCATCCCCAAAGCCGCAAATTGCTCTCCATCCCACTCATAAGTCGGATGCGACGCCAACAGCACCTGTATCTGCCCCAGCGCGAGCACTGCCGCCGGTCCCATTTGCCCTTCGACCCCCTCCCAAATGCCACCCCGATAGCGGAAGCGGCCATCGCTCAACCGCAGCACTCGCCCCCGCACGTCAATCGGCTGTCCCCAACGCGGGTCGTGCCCGTGCCCCAGCGCCAATTCCACCTCGGCCCCAACGCCAGCTTGGTGGCAAGCCGCAGCCGCGCGGGCATCGACCAAGGGCACCAGCGCCGGTCCGTCCAACTCGGCCTGCAACAGCGCCGCCAGCGCGGCCACGCTATCACCAGCCGCTCCCCCACCGCAACAGTCCGCAGCCTCCACCAGCACCACCGGACCACCCTCGACGGCCAAACCAGCGCGCACGGCGTCCTCGGGCGCGTACAGCTCTGGCTCTAAGGCAAAGCGCCGCTCCCAGTACGCCGTGGCCAACTCGCGGGCGAGCGCTTCGGCTTTAGCAAAGTCGCCGTCGGCAATCACCAGCCCACCGCTGCCCATGCCAGCAAAATCGAGGTAGGGATGCACCAAGATCGCACTCGTCGAGAGGATGCCGTCGCGCTGCTCACCGGCCTTGGCCATGGCCATCACTTGCGCGAAGGGGTCGTCGTCTTCGGTCGAGCCGTGAATGGCCCCGGTGAGCACTGGCACCTTGGCCATGGCCATCGCGGGTTTGCACGCGCCGACGAGCGTATCGCACAGCAAGCGCGCCCCGCGCTCGCCCGTGGAAAAGGCGTCGCGATGCGGATAGGTCTCCCAAGCGACCAAGCCGTCGGCAGCGCGCATCATCTGCGCGGAAATATGGGCGTGGAGGTCGAGCGTGGCGACGATAGGCACGGTGTCTCCGACGACGTCTCGTACGGCAGCCAGCAAATCCCCTTCTAAATCGACCCCACCTTCTACCGCTGCCGCCCCGTGCAGCGGCATGAGGACCCCATCTACCGGGAGCGCTTCGTTGAGCCGCGCCAAAAGCTCTTCCTTGAGCGGGTCGTAACAAGCCCGCGTCAGCGGCCCACCGGGACAGGTGCTGGCAAACAACAGGGGCGCCACTTCCGCGCCGCGCGCCGCCAGCACGCTGAGCATACCGCCGGCCACCCCGTCTTCTGCTGCGAGCACCTCGCGCCCGCGCCGCAACTCATAGCGCTCAAACCACGACAAATCAATCGGCTCGCCGCCGAATTGATTGCACTCGGTAAAGATCGCCCCCAAGGCTACGCGATGTTTGTCGGTCATTGTAATTAGTTGCTGATGTTACGCAAAGGCCATCGGTATGGGATGCCTCGCTTCGCTCAGCATGACATAGGGAAAGAAGTACTAGCCACTGTCATGCTGAGCGGAGCGCAGCGGAGTCGAAGCATCTAATACCTAGGTGCCCGTGCGTAACGTCAGTTAGTTGGTTGGTGGAATGGAATTGTACGACCGTTTCTAATATAGCCAGACTAGAAGTGACCGGCGAATTGGCTTGCGTTCGTCTCTCGTAGGGGATACAATCGGTGGATAATGGATATTGTTTGGGAGTACCTCACCGACCTCCAAAGCCGCCATTCGGCCTACGCTATCGCCGCGTTGCTCGTCCTCGTCTGGTGGGTGGGCCGGAGTTTCATCCGCCTCTACCGCCAAGCGACCAGCGGGGCCGGCCGCTTAGAACGCCCCCAAGAAGAGGAGCGCCCGCGTCGGCGCTTGCCGCTCGATTAAACGTGCAGCCAGACCACTTCGCCGCCTATCACGACGAGGATCTCGTCCGCGCCTTCACCCTAGAACGCGCCAACTATCAGGCCCCCTACCTAGCCAGCGTCGCCGCCGAACTAGCGCGCCGCAACGTCGATCCCCAAGCCTTCATCGACCAAGTCGAAGTCCGCTACCACGCAGACGCCCCCGCAACCTGCACCATCGCCCAAGCCCTCGCAAAAGCCAGCCAAGAGTTGCCGCTGTGGCATCTGTTGGCCTTTACCCACTACTTCGGCGATACCCTCGTCGTCCAGCGCGAGCTACGCTCCTACCTAGTGAACGTTTACCGGGGCGAGGAGTATGCCTACTCCTTCTTCGTCGCCAATAGCCAGTCCCTACAAGACCTGCTGCGCCGATTCCTGACCCTCGCGGACTGGGACCACCTCGCGGGAACAACCTATCAGCTCGATAGCTGGCACCCCTTCCTCCGCACCCGCTCGCCCCGCTACCTGCAAAAAATCGCCACCGCCCTCGCCGACGAGGGACTGCTCTTCACCGTCCAGACCCCGGTCTTGAGCCACAACCCGCGCGGCCAGCTAACCCTGCTGGTCCCCAGCCGCGACCCCGCGGCCAGCGCGGTCCTGCACAAGGTAGAAGACCACCTCAGCGCCCTCCGCGACCAAGCCACTGCCGCCTTTGCGGCAAACGACCGCGACCGCGAGCTAGCCATCTACGCCGAGCTTGCCACCTACGGGCTAAACAACCCGGCCATCTACTACAACTTGGGCAGCGCCCTCGCCGAAACCGGGCGCTATCCCGAGGCCGCCACCGCCTTTGTCGAAGCCGCATCCCTGAGCCTTACCGCGCTCGACGTCCAAGTCCCATTCCAGTCCCGCCGGGGCGCTGGAGGGCTGGGGGGGACTTTCGGGATGGTGGGGACGTTGATCTCGTCGCTTAAACCGGACGAGAAGACGCCAAAAGATGAGCAGCGCGAGGTCCCCGATTACATCGAAGACATTGAGCTACAGCTTGCCCAGCTACTCAAACGCCTACCCCAAGACCTCAACATCCTCCACGCCCTAGCCGCCATCGCCGCCATCCGCCACGACGTCCTCCGCGCCCGCGAACACTACCGGCAAATCATAGAGATCAACCCCACCGACGAAACAGCTAAGCACTACTTGGCCGAACAGACGGGCGAGTAGAATTCTAGAAAACTGGGAAGATCGGGGACTACCTTGGCTACTGAGTATTCACCAAGTCAGCGGCTCAAATCCCATGCGCTGCGTCAGTTTGCGCGCCGCTTGCGCCACCTGCGGGTGCGGGTCGTAGAGCGCGGTCTCAAAGCTGTCGCTATGCGCGCGCGGATCCAAGCGGTCGAGGAATTTGGCCGCGCTCAGCCGCACGTGCGGCACCGGATCGGTCAGGCCGCGCCAAAACCACTTGGGGGCCTCCTCTCCACTGCGCAGAACCAGCACCTCAATAGCTGCACCGCGCACCGCCTTATGCTCGCTCTCCGCGTACGGAACCAACACCTCTGGCTGAATGTCATCGCAATGCCGCATCACCTTGAGGATGCCGACCGCGCTTTGCGGCTGGCTCTCGCCGAGCAGCAATACGCACCACTCGAACAGGTCTGGATCGTCTAGGTCGGCCAAGAGCTGGAGGCCGCGTACCTGCCGCTGCGGCTTGTCCGAATCCAAGCAAGCAATAGCCTCTTCCTCGCGATTATCAACGGGCGCTGCAATTTCAAACGCGGCCTGCTGCGCCTCGGCTTCCCGCGCCACCTTGGGCCAGACCCGCAAGTGCTCAAAGTCGATTTCCACCCCGGCAAAGTGGTCGGGGATCCACTGCGCGGCGCAGGCGAGCAACTCCTTCTCGCCGAGCCGCGCCGTGGGCTGGGTCGCCAGCCGGTTGTCGATCCAGCGGGCCAAGCGCAAGACGCCCTCGTGGCGGGCGCTGACGCCCTTGTGCGCCTTGACGCCCAACACGGCGTTGATCCAGCGGGCGATCTCCTCGGCAGTCTCCGGGAGACCCAGCCCGTAGTGGCTGCGCAGCGAGGACGCGGGAATAGCTCCGTTGATCGAGATAACCCCGCCGCTTTCGCGCACCTGCCGACTGCCATAGCGCTGGCGCAGCATTTTCAAGTCGAGATCTACGGTTAGCACAACGGGGCGATCTCGGGTGTGCCGCGACTTGGAGTGTGCCCGCTGCTTGGCGTAACTCTTGCCCCGCGAAAACCACACCCGCCGTGAGGGCGACCGCGGCTGAAAACCATCGCGGGCGATCTGACGGGCGGCGCGTCGCGTGGTGCCGTGATAGACGATCATGATAGACCTCCTAGTCAATTAGGAATTGAGAATTACGAATTACGAATTACCCACCACCTCCCCAATTCGCAATTCCTAATTCCTAATTCCTAATTCGTAATCACAATGTCAAGTTTTTCGTTCGGTTCCCGCGTGCAGCGAACTAAGCAGCGCAGTTCAGTGAGCGGATCGGTTGGACAGTTCCGTTGGTAATCTCGCACCCGCTCCAGCCATTCAGCCTCCCAATCGCCGTCCTGATAGCGGTGCAACGTCGCCAAGGCACCTACGGCTGCGGCTTGGACGGCCCCAGGCCTTTCATCACTCCAGACGCCCAAACTGTACTCCCTGCGGATGCCGCCTTCGGTTGGATCCCAAGCGGCCTCTACGTGTTGGTGCAGGTAGCGCCCCGCCAAGGCGCAAAGGTGCCTCTCCTTACGGCGATCGGCCTCGTCCAACAGCGCGGTCAGCGCGGCGAGGGCCGCCTCGCTATAGACGCAGGTCCCCCAGTACTCGTCAAAGCGGAAGAAGTCGCCGCGGACGGCAAAGAGCACCCCCCCCAAGTCCGGGTGGTAGTGGTAGTTCAAGACGGCAGCTACGGCGCGAGCGGCCGCTATTTGCAGTTCGCGGTCGGCGCGGACGTGCAAAAGGCGCGTACACACACTCAGTACCTGCGCCCAGTCATCAAGACAGCGCGCCCCCTTGGGCATGGGTTGCCCCTCTGGCGACTCGCCGATGTAATCTGACGAGTCGCAACGCGCCAGGCTTTGCAGCACGAGCGTCCGCGCCTGTTCCCAATATCCACAGGCCGCCAATCCCTCGGCCAACGCCAAGGAACCGCGCACCGCAGCCTCGTCGCATTCACTGCCCTCGGCCACTTGCTCGGCTAGCCTCCGGTAGCGCGGCTGATCCCACAAATGCGACAGCGACCACAACAACTGACCGTCCCGGAGCGCACTGGTACCCGTATCGCCCGCCAACAGCGCCTCGACGGACTTGGCGGCCGCCTCGGCAATTCGCTCCTTCATCGTTAGAACTGCCCACTGCGGGATTCGTATTTGGTCGGCTTACCCAAGCTCAGACCATCGGCCATGACCCACTCGGCCACCGTGCGCAGCATCTGCTCCGGGCCGACGCGCGGGCTACCAAATTCCGCGCACAAGCGCCGACTATCCCCCAAGAGAGCGTCTGGGGCCTCCGTGCCCGTGAAGCAGGGCGTTTTGCCCATGATCTTCCCTAGCTGTTCGGCTAGCTCGCGCACGGATAAGGTATCCGGGCCGGTCAGATTGATGACGTCGGCTGGACTATCGCACAGGGGGAAAAAGCGGCACAAATAGGCATTGGCATCGCCTTGCCAAATTTGGTTGACGTATCCCATAGTCAGATCAATCGGCTCTTGCTGCCACACCTTATCGGCCAGATCGCGGATGATGCCGTAACGCGGCTCAGTAGCGTAAAACAACCGCACAATGACCAAGGGCGTCCCCCGCACCCGCGACGCGTACTCGGCGACCCGCTCGCCGCCCAAGCGCGATTGAGCGTATTCTCCCACCGGCCCCAAATCCCCGTCTTCAGCCGATCCCGGCCCCGGGGCCTTGGCATACGCATACACATTGCCCGAGCTCACATAGACAATCCGCGACTGGGCGTAGCGCGCCATCACCGCGCCGGGTAATGCGGTGTTCATCGCCCAAGTCTCGTCTTCATTGCCGGTGGCTCCAAACTTAAACCCGGCGAGGAAGAGGACGTTGGGCGCATCGGGCAGTTCCTTCAGTGCCTCGTCGGCGAGCAGGTCACAGGCGATAGTTTGCACGCCGATGTCCTCCAAGTAGCGCCGCTTCGCTGCATCCGTAAAGCGCGCTACCCCGACCACCTGCTGCGCCCCGGCCCGTACCAACAGCTCGGCCAAGGTCGGCCCCATCTTGCCGCTGACCCCCAGCAGCAGGATCGGACCGTCCAACTGGCGCACGGCCTCCACGACTTCGGGCGTCGGAGTCGTCATGTCGTCGATGAGCGCGGCTTCGCTAACCATATTCACCTCTCTTTCACGCATTGAACGCCCTCGGCGACAAGGCCGAGGATCAAAGTTCTCGCGGCAATCCCCTCTTTAGCCCACGCTTGCTGCATAGCATCAGCCACCTCTGCGCCCCGGCCGCTGACCAGCGCCAACGCAGTCGGCCCGGCCCCGCTCAACGCCGCACCCAACGCCCCCGCCGCTGTAGCCGCGGCCAGCACCGCTTCCATCCCCGGAACTAGGCCCGTTCGATAGGGCTGGTGCAACCGATCCTGCATCCCAGTCCGCAGCAGACTGTAGTCGCCCTGTTGCAGCGCGGCCACCAACAAGCCAACGCGCCCGGCGTTAAATATCGCATCCCGCCGCGCAATCTGCTCGGGCAGCACGCTCCGCGACTTGGACGTGGGCAGGGGAAAATCCGGTATGGCCACGACCGCGGCCAAATCCCTCGGTGGCTCGAACCGCGCCCATGCAATCTCCTCGCCGTCCAAAGCCGCGATGACAATCCCCCCCAACACACAGGGCGCGACATTGTCCGGGTGCCCCTCCGCAGCCACGCCCTGCCGCAAGATCTCCTCCCGATCCAGCCCTATCCCGCACAGCTCGGCACCAGCAGTTAAGCCAGCGACTAGAGCCGCCGAGCTGCTGCCCAGCCCACTGGCCAACGGGATCTGGCTGTCGATCGCTAAACGCAGCCGTCCAGGCGTCTTGCCAGCCCGCGTATAGGCGCGCATCACCCCCTGATAGACCGCGTTGCGCTCGTCCAAAGGCACGCTCGCGCTCCCCTCGCCCGTGGCCGTGATTTCCAAGCCTTCGCCCGCGCCTTCTTCCACTGCCAAATCCATGTACAATTCCAGCGCCAGTCCCAAGCAGTCAAAGCCCGCGCCGAGATTAGCCGACGTAGCCGGTGCGCGTACCCGCACCTGTTTCACTGGCGGCGCGGCCACCTTGTCCATAGAAGCACTCTTCTCCATTTTTACATTAAACCTCATCCCAACCCAATAAAACTATGCGTATTGACTCTCATCTGCACGTCTTCGCCCGTCCCAGCGCCGAGTTTCCGCGCGAGATCACCTCAAGTATGCCCGCTGAGCGCGAAGCACCCGTCGAGGATCTCTTGGCGCACATGGCCGATCACGCCATCGACAAAGCCGTGCTCGTGCAAACCGGCGGCACCAGCTTGGCGCATCACGCCTATTTACAACACTGCCTGCGCACCTATCCCGACCGCTTCTTGGGCATCGGCTTGATACCACCCGACGCGTCCGCGCCTGCCGACCACATGGATCGCCTCGCCGAAGACGGCTCAATAATCGGCTTCCGGCTCCGCTCGCTCGGCGACTTTTCCCGTCCGATATGGGAACACGCCGCCCGCAAAAATTACGTGCTCTGGCTTTACCTGCGCGCCACTTCCGCCCCGCTGGTGCCCCAATTCCTCACAGACTTCCCCCAAGTGCGCGTCGTGATCAATCACCTCATGGTCTGCCCACGCGAAGACCGATTTACTTGGGACGCCAAGGGCCGTCCGCAGATCGACACAGAGATGCCGCCGCCGACCGGATTCCTCGGCCCCGCGCCCGATTCGCCCAACGTCTGCGTCCACCTGTCAGGCCAATACGCCATGAGCAAGGCGGCCTATCCCTATCCCGACTTGGCCGCTTGGCACCGCAGCCTGCTAGACGCTTTTCGTGCCGAACGCCTGCTGTGGGCTTCGGATTTTCCCTGGATTG
This sequence comes from Candidatus Latescibacterota bacterium, assembly GCA_022820485.1. Classification (GTDB taxonomy): domain Bacteria; phylum Latescibacterota; class UBA2968; order UBA8231; family UBA8231. The sequence goes on along the minus strand of JAJEFJ010000103.1, from coordinate 255,948 downwards.
TCGCCGACCCCGGCTACGGCGAATGCGTCGAGGTGCTCGACCACCTGCTGCCCGACCTGAGCAGCGAGCAGCGCCGGCTCATCATGGGCGAGACCGCACGGCGCTTCCTCGGCTTTAGCTGAAGGACGCGCATAAAAAATTCTTCAGGATTACCCTGAAGAATCGAAGAACGCGATTCAGAGTTCTGCAAAATCCCTCATGAATCGTCTGTCCCCGCTTCGTCAGCCCGCAACTTCTTCACCGCCTGTCCCACACCGCGTAGCATCTCAGGCACCCCACGACCGCTGACGGCCGAGACCAAAAAGCGCGGTGCGCGCAGATCGGCAAAAGGGTCTTCGAAATCCGCGTCCGGCCCCAGCAAGTCGGCCTTAGTCAGCGCAATGCCAGCGGGCTTGTGCCGCATCCCGTCGTCGAAGGCATCCAACTCGCGGCGCAGGGCTTCTAGCTCGCCACGCGGATCCGGGCTAGTGCAATCAATGGCAAACAGCAGAATGCGCGTGCGCTCGATGTGGCGCAAAAATCGCATGCCCAAGCCCTTGCCCTCATGCGCCCCCTCGATCAGCCCCGGCAAGTCGGCCAACACAAAACTCTCGCCCTCGGCCCACTGCACAATGCCCAAGTGCGGCTCCAAAGTCGTGAAGGGATAGTCGGCAATTTTAGGACGGGCCGCGGAAAGCCGCGACAACAGCGTGGATTTGCCCGCATTGGGAAAGCCCACCAGCCCCACATCCGCCAACAACTTCAGCGCGAGCCGCACCACCATCTGCTCGCCCTCGCGCCCAGAGTCGGCGCGCCGTGGAGCCTGCACGCGAGGCGTGGCAAAGCGAGCATTGCCACGCCCCCCGCGCCCACCCGCCAGCAGCACCAACTCCTGCCCATCCTCGACCATGTCGCGGATCAGCGCGCCCTTTGCGTCGCGCAAGATAGTGCCCGGCGGCACGCAGATGACCGCGTGCTCACCGCGCTGGCCCGTCCGGCGCTTGCCCTCGCCGTGGGCACCGCGACCGGCGCGGATGTGACGTTGATAACGGAAATCGTGCAGCGTGTTGAGTTGAGCATCAACGCGGAAAATTACGTCGCCGCCATCGCCGCCATCGCCGCCGTCTGGCCCGCCACGCGGCACGTACTTCTCGCGCCGAAATGAACAGCAGCCGCTGCCGCCATGGCCCGACTCCACCGTGATGGTCACTTCATCGATGAACATGGGGGCCGGCTAGTATTCTTCCGGCTCCGCCCGCCACCCCGGTGCCATCGCCTCGTACGTGGCACTTTCCTTGTTCCACATCAAATCCACCGAGCCAACCGGGCCGTTGCGCTGCTTGCCGATGATGATCTGGGCGAGCCCTTCGAGACTCTCGCCGTCTGGGGATTTGAGGTCGTACATCTCTGGGCGATAGATGAACATCACCACATCGGCGTCCTGCTCCAAGCTGCCCGACTCCCGCAGGTCCGATAGCTGGGGCCGCTTGTCCGTGCGGCTTTCTACGGCGCGCGACAACTGCGACAAGGCCAAGACCGGCACGTCTAACTCTTTGGCCATGGCCTTGAGGCCGCGCGAGATGTGCGAAATCTCCTGCTCGCGGCTCTGCGTTCTAATGTGCCCGCTCATGAGTTGGAGATAGTCGATTATGACCATGCCGACCCCATGCTCGCGCTGCAGCCGCCGCGCCTTGGCTCGCGCTTCAAGCACCGAGATGCCGGGGGTATCGTCGATGTAGATAGGCGCCCGGGCCAAGCGTTCGATATTGTGCGTTAGGTTCATCCAATCTTCATCGCGCAGCCGCCCAGTGCGCAGCTTGTGCAAATCGACCTTGGTCTCCACGCTGATTAGGCGCTGAGCCAGTTGTATCTTAGACATCTCCAAGCTGAAAATCGCCATCCCGACCCCGGCTTCTACAGCCGCATTGCGCGCCAGCGTCAGCGCGAAGGCCGTCTTGCCGACACTGGGCCGCGCCGCGAGAATGATCAGATCGCCCTGCTGAAAACCCGATATCCAGTCGTTGAGATCGGCAAAACCCGTATCCACCCCCAAGATCGCGCCCTGCCTTGCCTGGACGTGCTCAAGGTGCTCAAACGTTTCGCCCATCACCTTATCCAGCGGCTCAAAACCCTCGCCGATTTGGTTTTCGCTTAGGGTGAAAAGTTTTTGCTCGGCATTGTCGATCAGGGTTTGGACATCCTCGTCGGCCGCGTACGCTCGCTCAATGACTTCGCTAGAGGTTTCGATCAACTTGCGGCCGAGCGCTTTCTCCAAAACGATCCGCGCGTGAAAGTCGATATTGGCGGTCGTGGCCACTTCAGACCCCAGCTTGGCCAGATAGACGACCCCGCCGACATCGTCGAGTTGGCCGCGGCGCTTGAGTTCCTCGGTCAAGGTTAGCTGATCGACCGCGGTGCCCTGCTCAAAAAGGTCGGTCATGGCCGCGAAGATCCGGCTGTGAGGGGCGTGGTAGAAACAGCTTTCGTCGAGTATTTCAATGGCGCGGACAATGGCCCGTTGCTCCAGCATCATCGCCCCGAGCACGGCCTGTTCAACCTCTACGGCCTGCGGCGGCATCCGCCCGAGATCTTGGCCTCCATTTGGACTCTGGGTCATGATTCTGCTCCAAAAAATTTAGAGTTCGACCCCGTCGTAGAGCTTCCGCACCCGCTTCATGTCTTCCCAAGTCGGGCGCTTCCACTGGGAGTTGCGCAAGAGGGCCGCCGGGTGGTACGTGGCCACCAAGGGGATACCCTCGTAGTGGTGATCCTGGTCGCGCAAGCGGCCCATGGGCTCGCTGCTGCGGAGCAAGGTCTGCGCGGCAAAGCGACCCAAGGTGCAGATGACGCGGGGCTGGACGATTTCGATCTGGCGCTTGAGATACGGCTCGCACTGCTCGATCTCGTCGGGCTGAGGATCGCGGTTATTCGGCGGGCGGCACTTGAGTATGTTGCAGATATAGACCTCGTCGCGGGACAGGCCCATAGCCTCGATGATCTTGGTCAGCAGTTGACCGGCTTTCCCCACAAAGGGCTGGCCCATGCGGTCTTCTTCGGCCCCTGGGGCCTCGCCGATGAACATGATTCCGGCCGCAGGGTCGCCGCTGCCAAACACAAAGTTCTGCCGCGTCGCCCCCAGCCGACAGCGAGTACACTCGCAGATCTGGCTGCGAAAGGCTTCTAAAGTATCAACCACTGGTTCCTCTGCGCTGTGCGCCACAATCGCCTCCGGTGCTGTGAATTGGGTCCCCTCAAAAGCCACTAAATCGGCTAGATAGCGCCGGGCCTCGTCCAGTACGTCCTCGCTCCGCCCCTTCATAGTTCCTCAAAAAGATCAGGGGGAGGATCAAACAAACTGTCTGAGTCGGTTGTTAAAAATAAATCCTTGAGATCATCATCTTGCAGAAAATCTAATGCGTCACTTATAGATTCAAATTCATAGACTTTTACCTCACCTAAATTGGATATTAATTCTACCAATATTTTATCAACTTCTCTTTCCACCGTATCATCGAGAATGTTCTCAATCAATATAACGAGATTATCCTTTATAGGGTCGATCATCTTGATCCCGATGGATTTCTTTTGCTCGTTATTTAACTTGTTAAAATTTTCCCATGCTCTAATAGCTTTATCTCTATCTTTTTCTTCCCAATCAAAATCAATACCAAGTTCGCTCAGTACTCCACATATATGGTTAAAGGAAATCAAAAATAGATTTATATTGTTACTGCGCATCATAGCTTGAGATGGGCTACTCCAATTCCCAGCTAAAATTGCGATAGAACTTCTGATACTATGATAGCGCCGTCTAATAGCAGAATGAGCATGACAGATCCAACTACCTTTATCTCTATTATGCTTTTTGTATCTAATATATTTTGACTCAAAAATTATCAACGGTTTCATAGATTGATTGGCTAAGACACCATCAATATTATATTCATTTCCAGATTTATCTGACATTAAAATTTTTTTCTGTCTTTTGCCACTCTTTGTTTTTCTAATACCTGATGTCAAATAGTGAAAACCATACTTATCTGCAATCTCATTTAGTAATTTTTTTAGTGCATCTTCCATAGAAGAACCAATAGCTTCTCCCAATGCACTTCCAGGATTAGCAACAGATGCAACAATCTTATAATCCATCATTCATTCCTTTTTAAGTATAACTATGGATTCTTGCAAAGATACCCCATGTCTCTGAGGATTTGCCTTCCATTTATCACCTCTTTTACGAAGTATCTCTAACGAATAGGACTTAAAGCCAATTGAGCAACCTATTTCTCCTATGAGCCTATCCGTTGGAATGTGAACGCCATAAGGAGCAGAATCGCCCAATACAAACAAAGCACTAGAATCAGGTTTTAAAACCCTATACACCTCCTTTATCACTTTATAAATGTCATTAAAATATCCAATTACCATAAGGTCATAGCTTTTCTTTCCTCCTTTAACTTTTCTCAATTCGCTCAGTTTATTTGCAGCATCTTGTATGAATCGCGCTATTTCAGGGCTGTTTGTTTTAATCTCTTCATCTAATAAATATTTGGGATCATTTCTCGATATTTGAGTTGTAGCAGATGTCATCAACCTAGATCGTACTTTATCTGTAATATCTTTCCAGTTTTTTGCAAATCCCCAAAAGTAAAGCTCTAGTCGAGTTCTATCAGAGTAATCAAAATTATTCAAATAAGGGGGAGAAGTGAATACGTGATTTACACTCTCGTTAGAGAGATATGCCGATACATCTGTAGAGCTTCCAAAGATTAAGCGATGTTTTGATTTTATATACTCTTCATCAGCTTGTCTTTTAATGTATGTAAGATCATCTAGCATAGATATTGCGAGTGCGTTAAATTCTAGCAGAGCATCTTTGTCTTCAGAGGTGATCTTTTCCTTTTTTGGTGCAATATAAGGCCATCCTGTCGCTGCACTAGAAATTTCTCTAAGCAAGGCTGTCAATACGACAAAAATAAACATGCTTTCTCTTTGGTGAAATTCGTAGTCATCATATATTTTTTTTAGTGTAAGCAGTTTACCCAATGTCTCTTTTTTATAACATTTTAATACTAATTCTGGAAAGTGGTCACATAGCGAAAAATCAGCATCTCCATTTAAATCATTATATCGAGATTCAAAATTTATATTTAAGTGATCGATAAATGCTCTAATTGCCTTTTTGTCAACCTCCCACTCCATTTTTGCCTTTGCTATTTCGTACACAAAAGGATGCGCTTCGGCTCCTACGGAGTCTATGCCCATTGCCTTGGCGGTTACGTTCGTCGTCCCTGAACCCATGAAGGGATCGTAAACGCTCATTCCTTTGACAATTCCAAACCGCTCAAATGAATGAGCTACAGCCTTGTATGAAAATCCAGCAGGGTACGTAAACCACCGGTGAACAGGGGCTCTGAGGCTGTCCTTAAACGTTCCCCAGCTTTTGACGGTGTCTTCTTGTATGGGCGAGGTCTTATCAGCAAAAAGCGATAACTGGTCGCTGTGAGTAATCACATGGTCCTCCTTGGTCGGGAATTAGTTGTGGATCGTGCCTGCTTTCAGTATATATTTGCCGCCTTGAACCCTGTCAACCTACCGCTTCCCGCCGCGCCTGCACCCAGTCGAGAATGCGATCGGCGACCGCGGATTTGCTCAGCAACGGCAGGGCTTCCTCGTGGCCGGTGGCGTCGATCAGAGTAACGCGGTTGGTGTCGCCAGCGAAACCAGCTCCCTCCTCATTGAGCATGTTGAGCACGATTAAGTCGCCTCCCTTGCGCACCAGCTTTTCCCGCGCCCGCTCCGGCCCCTTTTCCGTCTCCATCGCAAAGACGACCAGCAACCGCTGGCCCTTGCACTGACCCAGCCCAGCGGCAATGTCCGGGTTTTCGACCAACTCGATAGAGCGGGATGCTGCATCGCGCTTGATTTTTTGCGCGGCCACTTCCTTGGCGCGGTAGTCGGCCGGAGCCGCCGCCAAAATCGCCCCATCTACTTGCTCGAACAATGCCTCGACAGCGCACTGCATGTCGCGCGTCGAACGCACCACCTCCCGTTCCACGCCAGCGGGCGCGGGCAATGCAGTCGGCCCGGAAACCAGCCACACGTGCGCCCCGCGTGCCGCAGCCCGTTCAGCTATCGCATAGCCCATCTTGCCTGACGAGCGATTGGAAATAAAGCGCACCGGATCGAGATCCTCGACCGTGGGACCGGCCGTTACCAGCAACTTCAGCCCATCCAAGTCGCCGCTGAAATGCGCTGCTACCGCCGCGACTAACTCCGCCGGCTCGGGCATCCGCCCGCGACCAACCGCACCTGACGCCAAAGGCCCCACTCCCGGGTCGAGCAAGCAGAACCCCCGCTGCGCCAAGGTCTGCACATTGGCCTCGACTGCGGCATTGGCCAACATGTTCTCCTCCATCGACGGTGCCAGCAGGACGGGCACGTCCGCGCACAGCAACACCGAGGTGAGCAGGTCGTCGGCCAAGCCGCCGGCTATGCGCCCCAAGCAGTGCGCCGTAGCCGGAGCCACCAAAATCAAGTCGGCCCACTCGGCCAATCCCACGTGCAGGACGGGAAATTCCGCGTCGCGACCGAACAAGTCGCTGTACACCACGTGGCGGGAAAGAACTTCCAACGTCTTGGGCGCGACGAACTCGCCAGCCGCACGGGTCAATACCACCCGCACCTCAGCCCCTTCAGCCGTCAGCAGCCGCACGATCTCCGGCGTCTTGTACGCGGCAATGCCGCCGGTGATTCCAAGTAGGATGTTGCGGCCTTGCAAGCTCATGGCTGATCGAGGCGCGCCAAAATGTGCGCGCAGGCGGCTTGGGGATCGCAACTCTCGGTATCGACGACCAAGTCGTACACCGACAAGTCGCTGATGGCGATTTGGTGATGCGCGGCGTAGCGCTGGGCCTCGGACGCCTCGCGTTGGCGCGTTTCTGCGAGAGCTTGCGCCAGCGGCTTGCCCTCGCGCTGCCCTACGCGCTCGGACCGCACGGCGAGCGCCGCTTGCAGCCAGACCTTGAGCGCCGGAAGCTGGTGCCGCTGGGCCATCCAGCCAGTGAGCCGTCCTTCGACGACGACTGGCGCGCTCGACCGCGCTTGCTCAACCAAGCGTTCGTCAAGCTGGCGGTCGATGCGACCATCGGCTTCGGCCCGCTGGCCAAACTCGGCCAAGCTCACGCCCGCTTCTTGGGCCAGCCGCCGAAAGACAGCCCCAGCATTGACATAAGCCCAGCCTAACCGCGCACACAGCCGGTCGCACACCGTGGTGGTGCCGCTGCCAGCCAAGCCGCTGATGGTGATGATTTGCACGGATGCCATGGATGCCTTCACGCCAAGTTTTGCACCTGTTCGCGCATCCGCTCAATCTCTTCTTTGACTTCTACTACCCAGTGGGCGATCTCGGCGTCGGCGGCTTTGGCGCTGATGGTGTTGGCTTCGCGGTGCATTTCCTGCAAAAGAAAGTTCAAGCGCTTGCCCACTTCGCCGCCCTGCGCTAGGGTATCGAGAAACTGGGCATTGTGGCTGCGGAAGCGGACGATTTCCTCGACGATGTCGCTGCGCTCGGCGATCAGGGCGACCTCGGTGGCGAGACGATCTTCGGCAACTGTCCCGGGCGCAAGCAGGGCGGCGATCTTTTCTCGCAGCCGCTCGGCCACCTGCCCACGGGTCGCCTGCGCTCGCTCGGCCACGCGCTCCAGATGCACCCCCACCGCCTCGACGCGGGCGCGCAAGTCCGCGGCGAGGGTGTGTCCCTCGGCCTCGCGCATGGCCACCAACTCGGCCAGCGCTTGGTCCAACCCCACCCGCAGCACCTCTTGCACGACCGAGCTATCCAACGCTGTGGCTTGGACCCGAAAGAGATTGGGCAGCTTCGTCAGCAGCACCCGCTCAATCCCCACATTGAAATACTCTAGTCCCTTAAAGCGAGCAAAAAACGACTTCCACGGCGACAGCGTAACTCGACTCTCCGCCGCTTCGATTTGAGCCAATTCAGCTAGCCGCCGTAGCTGGGCCAGATAGTGCTTGGCGGCTTCCTCGTCTAACTGGGGCAGGGCCTCGGGCTGACTTTCCTCCTCCCAAGCGAGGTGTGCGTTTATTTTGCCGCGCCTAACCCGCGCCTGAATCCGCTCGCGGATGGCTAGCTCAAAGGGCTGGAGATCAGCCGGGCACCGCACCTGTATGTCGAGATAGCGGCTGTTGACCGACCGCAGTTCAACGGCGAGCCGCAAACCTCGCCGTTCGGCCGCGGCGCGGCCAAAGCCGGTCATGCTGTGAATGGGAGTTGGCTCGGTCATATTGCTTCTCGCGGGATTAAAGTTACAAATAGGAAGGTCGCTAAGGAGTACATCCGATGCAAGAGAGGATTGGCAGCCTCAGCGGCCTGGATTTACGGCAATGCGAACGATAGACGAAAAGCCGACGAGCTGTGCCAGCGTTTGGCCCTCGGCTGTGAATTTCCACAGCACGTCATCGGTCGCAAGCCAAGCCCGCTGCTGCACTGCGTCAAAGGAAAGGGCGCTGCCGCCGGGCACGTCGGTCCAGTGCTGCTCCAAAATCCCGGCGGCCGAGAACACCGCCAAGTCCCGTTCCCCCAACACCCAGCAGGCTCCGCTTGCATCATCCACGGCCAGTCCCACGGCCGCGGCAAAAGGCAACTCCACGTAGAGGATGGTGCCCGCGCGATCCAACCGCGCCAAGCGGTGCCCCTCACCGCCCAACAGCCACGCATCTCCCCCTGTGCCTGCCACCAGCGCCTTGGGAGCTGCCAGCACATGGAATTCAGTGGCGTGGGTGCCGTCGGTCTGGTAGAACAGCACGCGGCTTTGGGCTTGGTCGGCGATCCAGCAGCCTCCGGCCTGCGCGGCCAACGCCACCGGCTGGGCAAAGGAGGCATCGACCGGAATGAGGGCCAGCGAATCGGCCGCGTCCAAGGAAAACCAAAAGACCCGCTGTTGCCCGGCGTCGGCCAGCCAGCCAATGCGCGCGGCAGTGTCAATGGCCAGAGCACCAGGCCGCTCCACCGCCGCGCCCAGCGCGGCTAACGCGCCGTCTTCCGCAATCCGGTACAACCCGGCAAACCCCCGGTCGCTGACCCAGCACGAACCATTAGCCACGTCGAGCGCAATCGCCGCCAAGTCGAAAAAGCGCCCCTGGGCAAAGTGCGCACTGCGCGCATCCGCGCTGATTTTCCACACCAGCCCGGCGTGGCGATCAGCCACCCAAGCGACTTCTGGGCCGGGCGTAGCAGACACGGGCCTGCCGCTAGGGAGCTCGTCTTCCCCGGCGACGAGCAAGCTGAGCTGGTACTCGTAGCTCGTCCCGTTTTGCACTCCTCCGTCCGCATATGTGGTCGCGTCTGGTGCCAGCACTGGGGTGATCGGCTCCCACTCGTCCCCAGGCAGACGGCGATAGAGTCGGTAGCCTTCGATATCGGAAAAGTGGGAAAAGTCCCACCGCAACTCCACCTGACCATCGAGTGCCAAAGCCGTCAAGGCACTAAACGACTCGCTCTGCAGGTCCTCGGCTTGCGGGTCGAGTGGATTGCGCCGCGGGCGGTCGCTACAAGCTAAGACCAGCGCGCCGAGGCAGCACCCTATCCAGAGATAGCTTCTCACGATCTAGACCTAAAAAAGAGCAGGTACGAACTGAATACGATGCCTACTTCCATGCTGACAAACGCCGCGCCAGCTATGCGATCAAAGCGCTTGGCGTCGGCCAATTCTCGCTGCTGGCGAGCCACGCTGGCCGAGCGCAAATAGCGGTCGTACGCGGTGTCGGCCCGCTCCTTGCTCCAGTAGGCCACCGCACCGGCCCCCACGGCCAAGGCCGCGCTCAAGTAGAGCTTTTTGCGCGAGCGTTTCTCCTTGCTCGGAGCCGCAGACGCAGTTGGCATCGACTGCTGCCCAAGCCTCGGCTGCTCGGCCCATTGCGCCGCTAAAGCTGCTTCCAACGGAGCCAGCCGCCGAGCTAGCTCTAACGGCTCAGCCCATGTCGGCACACCTGAAAGCACCAGCAGCAAGCACCAAGCAATCGTCTTTTTCATGCCGTTTCCCTCGCTCAGCGGCGTCCAAACACGTAGAGAAGCCGCTTCTCAGTGGCGACGGCGACGATCTGGGCACCCAAAGACACCGGTGCCAAGACGGGGCCGTCCAACCGGTATTTCCACAGCAGATGGCCGTCTTGCAGATCCAAGGCGTAGAGATAGCCGTCGCTGGAAGCGCCATACGCAGTGTGATCCGTAGCGACTGGACTGCTCCGTACCACACCCTCAGTGGCAAACGTCCACCGCACGGCACCAGTAGCCGCGTCTAGTCCATAGAAGTGACTGTCGGCGCAGCCGACCACCAAGACACCGCCGGCCAATGCTAGCCCCGGAGTCGGCAGCGCACCCAAGGCCTGCTCCCACACCACCTGCCCGGAATCGCGGTACGCGGCTAGCACCCGACCAGAGGCTGTCGCCGTAACTATCTGCTCTCCAGCAAGTACGGGCTGCGAGCGCACCGCTTCCTCTAGACTCGTGCGCCAGCGCTCTTTGCCGCTTTCCGCGCTCAAAGCCACCAAGTCGCCGGACGCCGTGCCAGCAATCGCGAGATCGCCGCTCAGCGCCAATCCGGTCCGCACCCGACCGCCCAATTCAGCGCGCCATAACACATGCCCGTCGTCCAGACGCAACGCCTGCACTGTCCCTCCCTCATCCACCGCGATCAGGGTATCGCCGCGCACGACCGGCACCTGACAAAACGTTCCCTCGTGCCGCCAAAGCTCCGCGGCTGTCCGCCGATCCAAAACCCGCAAGCTAGGCTTGCGACCCAGCACCCCCAGCGCGTACCGCGCCCCGGCCAACTGCCCCGGGGCACACGCCATCTTGTCGTATCCATGCTTGCCCAACTGGGTGCCATTGCGCCGGTTCAGCGCATAGAGGGTCGGCTCGGTCGTCAGTTGGAGGATCAGATCACCGGCAAAGAGCGCGCCGCCCAGCGGCGAGCCGTCCATTTTGTGCGTCCACAAAAGTTGCAGCGGCGGCTCAACCCCCACTGCGCTGCGCCCCGGCTCGCCGAGGTAGAGCACTTTTTCGCCACAGGCCGTCAACAGGCAAAATCCGAGCAAGGCGTAGCGCATTTAATAATCCCAACCAAAGAAGAAATCCCAGCGCGTGTCGCCATCTATGGACTTGAAGTCCGTGCGCCGCGCCGCATCCAAGCGAAAGACGAAAACCCCGCCCAAGGCCAAGCGCACCCCCGCGCCAAGCGCCGCGCGCCATTGCTCGAAGTCGGAGTTCCACGCATTGCCCACGTCGAAAAAGAGCGCGCCCCGGAAGGCGCTAAACTCCATAGCCCCAAACGGAAAGCGGAGCAAGAACCGATCGACCAAGGGGAAGCGCAGCTCTTGGTTGTACAGCACCATCTTGCTGCCCCACAGCGAGCGCCAGCGATAGCCCCGCAGCGTCCAACTACCCCCCAAGGAGAAAAATTCAGGCACCACGCCGGTGGAGCGCCGACCCATCAGGCGCACGGCCAACGCGCTGCGCTGCGAGAGGCGGAAGTAGTGCCGGTAGTCTCCAAAGAGCGCGATATTGAACCGCCGCGAGGTCTTAAAGTCGATCGTCTGCGCCAGCCCAAGGCTGTAGCGCTGGCCCTCCAGCGGCCCGGTCGGAATCCACAGGCTAGTGTCGTGGGTATAGCTGACGTAGTTGTTGGCCAGCCAGCCCGACAGCTTCCGCCCCTCAAATTGCCGGTCGATTTCAGCGTGGCGCAGCGAGAGCCGGGTGTCGATGCGGTCGTGCTGGGAAAAGGGATAGCTCAACCCAATGTGGGCACCCAAGCGCTCTTCGCGCACAAAGCGGCCAAAGCGGCTCGAAAAACGGTCGTTGAGCCGAAACACGCCCCAATACGCATTGAGCCGCTGCCCGAGGTGGAAGCGCGTCAAGGCCACGTTCAGGCCGTCGAAGAAACCGGATCGGCTGGCGGCAATGTGCGAGAGCACGAAGTGGTACTGATCGTTGCCCAGCACATCGCTCAGCGCCACTTGAATGCCGCCCGAGGTGCCAAATTCCGGGTCCTGCGAGATCTGGCCCTGGGCTATGTCGAAGCTCATCTTGCGCTCATAGGGCCGGCTGGTGACCTCGCTCTGGCCGTGCAGACTCGCCAGCGACCACGGCTCGGCCTGCGCCTCATCCACGCGCTGATAGCTGACCTCCGCGCTGTCGGCCCAATCCACGGCCAGCTCGTAGATTTGGAAGCCGCCGCTCTCATAGCCAGAAAAGAGCAAGTGCTGGTCATCGGCCAATAGCACCGGATCAAACGCACCCGTCAACACGTGAGTCAACCGCCGGGTCTCAGTGCGCTCGTCCGCTAGCTGCAAGGCATAGATGTTGTACGCGCCAGCGCGATCGGAGCTAAAGACGATGCGCTCGCCGTCCGGCGACCAGCGCGGCTGGCCGTCGTTGTGCTCGCCGCGGCTGAGGGCCAAAATTTGCTCGGTTGCCAAATCGTATAGGAACAGGTTGTAGCGGCCGCGCCGTCCCCCGGACCAACGGTCGGAGCTAAAGACGATGTGCCGACCGTCCGGCGACCAGTCGGGCTCGCGGTCGTGATAGATATCGCGGCGCAAAGCGCGGAGACTATCGCCGGTTACATCGACCAGATAAATGTCGGTCCAGCCCCCTTCGTCGCTGCCGGCAAAGGCCAGCCGCTGTCCGTCGGGTGCAAACGATGGCGACGCAATCGCGACGATTCCGGCAAACGACAAATCCTCCACCGCGCGTTTTTGTTCCACATCCCAAATGTACAGGTGATCGCGGCCCCGGCTCTTGGCTGCAAACGCCAGCCACTTGCCGTCTGGGGAGGCGGCCAGCCGCGTCGAGAGCGGGTGCAGGGACTCAAAGACCGGCATGCGCTCGCCTTCGACTACGACCTCGGGGTCACTACCGTCGCGACGCGCGCGGACGATCTGCGTATAGCCCTGATCGTTGCGGAAGTGGTAGAATGCACTGCTGTCTCCGGGGACGATTTCGGGCTTGATGTTAAAGCCGCGCTGCGTGCGGGCAGTGGCCAATTCGGACGGGGGATCGCGGTCGGCAATCGCCGGCAGGTGGCGCTTGTGCAAATGGTATTGCCAAGCTTGGTCGAACTTGTCCAAGCTCTCGCCGGTCGTGATCGCAAAAATTTCGCCAAAGGTCTCGCCGCGCCACCAATTGGCAAAGAGCTGTTCGAATACATCGGCTCCGTGCCGCGCCGCCATAAAGTGGCAGATCGACTCCCCTTCCTTGTACATCTGGAAGGTGCCGTAGATGCGATACATCTCGGCGATGGACACCAGCCGCCGCGCAAAGAGCGCGTCGCGCACTATCATCTCGCCAAAGCTGTTAGGCTCGCTCGACCAGTACTCGGCCAGCCCTTCGGAAAACCACAGCGGCGCTGGGCGGAAGTCCAATATCCCGTGCTGTTTCAGCACCCGCGCGATCCGGTCAAACGTGAAGACGTGAATCAACTCGTGGTGCAGCACCCGCTCGAATTCGGGCAGGGAGCCGCTCAGCGGCAGCGCGACCCGTCCCTTGAGGTATTCGGTAAAACCCGCGACCCCCTCGGGCAGGATATTGGGGATGATATTCGTCTGTTCGAAGTAGATGTGCGAGGAATAGACCACCAGCGGCACCCGCCGCTGCACTGTGTGGGCAAACTTCTTTTCCAAATCGGCGAACTGGCGCTCGGCCATTTGCGCGGCATACGCAGCCAACTCCTCTTCTTCGGCAAAGAAGTACACGTCAAAGTGCTCAGTCTCCATTTTCCGCCACGCGAATTCCGCGTACTGCACCTTGTTGCGGCCAAAGCCCTGACCGTCGGCAGCCGAGGCCACCAGCATCCAACCGCACGCGACCCAAGCCAAACCGCGCATGGCAATCCTCTCTAACACGCGCCGCTCAGTGCAAGTGGCGCACAAACGACGGGCTGAATGCGCCGCGCGCCACTTCGGAGACCGGCCCCTTCATCGTCAGGTCGTAGCTTGCGCTCACGTCGATGTGCAAGGTTCCGCCCGGGGCCCTAACCGCCACCGGACTTTTGACCAAGCCCAGCCGCACTGCCGCACTCGCGGCCGCACACGCGGACGACCCCGACGCCTGCGTTTGGCCGGCACCGCGCTCCCAGATCAGGATGTAGATCGCGTGGGGCTCCACGGGCACGGCGAGTTGCACGTTGGTGCGCCGGGGGAAGAGCGGGTGATTTTCCAACTGCGGTCCCAAAGAGCACAGCTCGTCCTCGGTCCATTGCTCGCCCTGCTCGCGAAAGACGATGCAGTGGGGATTGCCGACGCTGACGCCGGTAAAGGTCAAGGGCTGCCCATTGACGTCAATCGGCTGCGCGACCAGCTCTTCGGCCTTTAGGGTGCAGGGCAGAGCCGCTGGCGCAAAAGTCGCTCGCCCCATCTCCACCGTAGCCGAGCTGGCGTCGCCGTGATGGTCAATGTGCAAATCGATACTTACTAGGCCGCCCTCCGTATCAACGGTGAACTGTTGCTTTTGCACTTGGCCGGTGGCGTGTAGATAGCGGGCGAATATCCGCAGGCCATTGCCCGACTTTTCCGCCTCGCTGCCGTCGGGGTTGTAGATTTTCAGGCCAAAGTCGGCCTTTTGCGATGGCGCCAGCGCGAGAATGCCGTCGCTGCCCACGCCCCAATGGCGGTCGCAAATCTCGCGGATATTGTCTGGCGTCAATTCAAAACTGAGCCCAGCGGGATCGACGGCGATGTAGTCATTGCCAAGGCCGTGGCCCTTGAAAAATTCGTTCTCCATACATGTCCTTTCTCGTTTGTCTTCCAAAACTTAGGCCCCTGCTCAGGCAGGGTCAAACCAAGTTGCCGAGGAGCGGCTAGCCGGTATATTAGCCCTCATGTTGTGCTTAGTAGTAGCCCTCGCAGCCGAGGCGCGCCCGCTGTTGGCTCTCCACCGCCTCCAAGGCGTGAGCGGCCATCCCTATCGCATCTGCACGGGCGAGCAGACGCACCTGATTGTTTCCGGGATCGGCAAAGTAGCCGCCGCCGCCGCCACGGCGTACCTGCGTGCATTGATCGGCGATACACCGGCGGCTTGGCTCAATATCGGCATCGCCGGCCACGGCAACCAAGCAGTGGGTACAGCTCTACTAGCGCACAAGGTCGTGGATGCCGCCAGCGGCAAGCCCTTTTACCCCACCTTCACCGCGCCCCCACCCTGTCGCACCACTTTGCTACACACCGTCGATCGCGCCCAGCCGCCTGCTGACGATGCTGCGTACGACATGGAGGCCAGCGGCTTTTGCGAGGCCGCGCAGCGCTTTGCCACCAGCGAGCGAGTCCACTGTCTCAAGATCGTCTCCGACAATCCACAATCTCCCTATCAGACACTCAATGCGGCGAAAGTGGAGGCGTTAATGGAAGCTCAACTCGATACAATTACCCAAGTTGGCGAACATTTGCGAGCACTCAGCCAGCAGCTTCACGCACTGCACGCCGATCCGCCCGGCCTCGCCGAGCTAACTGCCCGCTGGCAATTCACGGCCACACAACAGCATCAGTTGCGCGGCTTGCTCGTGCGCTGGCAGGCGCTGGCACCGGAGACCCCTGCCGTCAACGACGACTTACTGGCCTTGCAAAGCCGCGATGAGGTGTTACGTTATCTTCAGCAACGGTTGACCAACATGGATTTCACCTTGACCTGTTGAGAATGAAGGAGTGGTATTAGGATGAACAATCCCAAAAGATATAATGCACTAAGTCTTTTCTCTGGGGCCGGAGGAATGGATATAGGCATACAAGATGCGGGATTCAATATTCTGGCGCAGATAGAAATGGATGAACATTGCTGCAATACACTACGTACGGCAAAAGAACGCGAAAAAAGGAATACCAAGATTATTGAAACAGATATTAGAGAGATTGATCCAGCCGAGCTTTGCAAAGATCTACATCTAGAGAAAGGCGAACTCGATCTTCTTTTTGGTGGTCCTCCGTGTCAATCGTTCTCCTTGGCAGGAAAGCAGCTCGGCTTAAAGGATGAGAGAGGTATGTTACTATTCGAGATTGTTCGGTTTTCCGAAGAGCTAGAACCAAAGGTGATTTTAGTTGAGCAAGTAAAAGGGCTTCTCTCATCAAAAGGATCCGAGCAGCGAAGAGGCGAAATTTTTGAGAAATTTTTAATAGCCTTAGAAAATGCTGGTTATTCTTCCAAGTGGAGAGTTGTTTTAGCCGCAGATTACGGCGTACCTCAACTGCGAGAGCGATTATTCGTAATCGCCACGCTGAAAAGAAACGGCTTCCTCTTTCCAGAACGAACATACGCACCGCTAGAAGAATGTAATGGATTGTTCTCGTATAAACCTCATGTCGGTATCGGCTCCGTAATTGAAAATCTAGGAACACCTTCACCAAAAATTAGGGGAACTACTTTCTACGACCGCGAGGACAGCCACGTCGATGTAACGCCAGCTAGGGACAGGGAACGCATCGCACAGGTTCCCGAGGGGTCATATTTGGCAGCTCATCCTCACTTAGGTAAAAAATTACTCAGAGGTCTTAAATCAAAAGACACCACAAAGTATCTAAGGCTGCATAGGGATAGACCCGCTAATACATTAAGGTGCGGAGAGATCTTCTATCATCCCATCGAAGATAGGTATCTCACGCCACGGGAATATATGAGAATTCACGGATATCCCGATTCGTATATTCTAAAAGGACCTATACGCAGTAGAACGGGCACCGTGAAAAACTTAGACCAGCATAGGCAAGTTGCTAATTCAGTTCCCCCTCCTCTCGCAGAGGCTTTGGCGAGCAAAATTTTCGAGTACCTAAATGAGTAAAATTTTTGAAGTATTTGGTCATCCATTAACCTCAAGTCATCCTGACGCGATTGATTGTCGCACGAGGGCTTGGTGCCCATTCATGGAAAGTGAATGTGATGGTGGAGGAAATAGACATCTCTCCGCTCTGCAGTTACAGGACCATCCGCAATTAGTTCAGCAATTTCCCGAGAAAAAGACTGTTCATGTAGGTGTCTGCTCGCTTTTGGTGCGTAAAAAACCTTGGATTGTTTGTCCTAGGCGCTTATTCGCACTTCGGGATTCCAACCTTTCTCAGCTTCAAACAAGAATTCGAGAAGACCTGATCCGATACAGTGAATTGGATCGAGCAATCGAATACCGGGCATGGTCTGAGGTAAAGATAAGATTCTCAACGCAAACCACAGAACAAGAGAAATCATTTGACTATACCTTCGATTACGTTTTGGCAGGAAGGTGCAGAAAATCACTTAGCGAAATATCAGAATTAGTCAAAAAGAGCGAGAGCGACTGTGAGGAAATTGCAATCCAAAACAACTTTACGCTGGAAAGGCGTGCTGGCGAGCACTGGGTGGTCAATTTTCCCGCTGATCCAATAGTAATAGTCGAAGTGATGACCTCATCTACCTCTGGGGGAAACAAAAAAAAGAGAACGCAGATAGGAATGGCTTTTGAAGATGCTATCTTGAAAGGAGACGACCACGAAGGCCCCGGTATTAACTATAGACAAGTATGGGCGCGAATGGTCAGTCAGCTTATTGTAAAATCACAGGTTGGCTTGGCTTGGGATGGGAAAACTATTTGGATTGTACAGGATACTTTAGCGGACTATATTTCTTCTTCGACTGGACTGGAGCTCCAACAATTTATCAGTAGCACCCCAGATGAGGTGAATATATTGTCCTTTGGATATGGGAACGATCCCGAGCCTGAAGAAGACTCTGGGATTGTCTCTCTATGCGAATCTCATTTATATGCGGGGCCAGTATCTTCGACCAAAGGATCCAGTAAAAGCGGTGGATTTATGGACATCATCACTATCGGCGTACCACCTCCGAAAAATTACTTATGGAGATCGCTCTTCCTCAAATCCCCATGTGGTAGCCTTAACTTGACGTAGTCGCCTCGTATTCGCTTGCGCTGTCCTCGACTACCTCTACTCGACCGCTTCTCTTGTGTCCAAAAGCCCTCTGTGACCACTAGCTCCAACGGGCCGCGGGGCCTTTATATTCAGCTTGATAGCTGCCTTAGAAAGCAAAGGAGGGAGTTATGATCAGCGCCGAACAATTAAAGCTCTTTGAGGAGCAGGGTGCTGTCACCATCGACACGCCTTTGACGCCCGAAGAAATCGACGCGGCAACATCAGCCATCGACTCTCTGCTGCCTTTCCAAGCAGCCGAACCGGGCCAAGCACCGCGTTTTCGCTACGGGGCGACCTGCAATTACTACGAGCCGGCCCTACTAGACCTGATCCAGCATCCCTTTTTTGAAGGGGTCGCCAAACGAGTGCTGCGAGCCGATGCAATCCGTTTCTTCCAGACGGCGATTTTGGCCTCTTATCCCCAGCCGGGAAGCGAGTTCAGCTACGACCAGCACACCGATATCCAGTACAGCTTGGAGGACTGGGCCGCGACACCCCGGCGGGTCGTATGCAGCTTTTTTCTGTGGTTGACCGCCGTCAATGAACGGCGTGCGCCGATGATGCACCGGCCCGGCAGCCACCACCTAGTAGCCGCCGCACGTTCGGCCGATCCGCTGCTAAAAGATGCGACGCCGGGAGTCCAAGGCATCAAAATGGTGGACCTGCCGCCGGAATACGCCGCGCCGCAGCCGGTTTTGGCACAAGAGGGACAGGTGACCGTATTGACGACGTCGATGGTCCACGGCGGATCGACCAATATAGACGACGAGCCGCGCAAGGCGCTGGTTATGACCTATACGGCGGCAGGGGTCTCCATCGGCCTGCCCGAAAATCAGGCGGCGACCAAGCGAGCATACGACGCGAAATTAAGAGAACTTTTGCGGCCCGAACGAGCGCACCTAGTAGCTGAGGACTAGCATTCGAGAAGCATTAACCGCGATCTCGCCGTCGGTGCTGGAATCGCTCGGCATACACCATACCGAGTACGCCAGCCAAAATCAAAACCCCACCGCCAATCAGACTCCAAGTCACTGGTTCCCCCAAGACCCAGTGGGCCAGCGCGATCTGCCCGATGGGTGCCGTAGCGGTCAGCGTACCGACCAGTACAGCACTCAACCGCTTCATGCCCTCCGAGACCAAAACAAACGCGCAGCCGGTGGCTAAAACGCCCAGAACGAGCACCACAATCCACGCGGTCACCGTCGGCTCCGAGTGCAGTTGAAAATGAGTCGCGGCGAGTGCTCCCGTGACCACTACACCCATCGCCATCATTGGGGCCAGTATCGCCGCAGTCCCCACCCGCTGTGCAAGCGCTTTGTTGGCAAGGGCGTAGATCCCCCAGCCCAGCCCAGCCAACAGCATCAGCACATTGCCCAGTACATAGCGCGGTGCGAACAGGTGGCCCACATCCTCGCGCGCCCCCACGATCACCGCGACTCCGGCCAGCACCAGCGCCATCCCCACCATTTTCCCGGCACCCAACCGCTCGCGCAGCACGGCGACGGCCAGCACCGTCAGCGCGACGTATTGCACCTGGACGACCAACGAGCCAGCGCTGGCCGTGGTATAACTCAGCGCCAACGCATAGAGCGAGAAGTTCAGGCTCATGCCCAACCCCCCGATCACATGCCACCAAGACCATTGAATGTCCCGCAGGGTATGGCCGCGCACGAAAAAGGCGGCCGACACGACCGCCGCACCTTGCAGCAACCGGAGGAAGGCAATCGTGAACGGATCGAAAACGGGAAATAGCAGTTTCACCAGCACCGGAATGACGGTCCACAACGCGAACACCCCCAGCATACACAGTATCCCAATCCCCATCCTGCCGATTCCCCTTCTATAGGTAAGACGCTAGTCCTCGACGTTGACGCCCAAAGGCGCGGTGAAGCGCGGGAATGCCGTCGGTCACTTCCGCGTTTCACCTTGCGGAAGCTCGATGTATTTCCCCGTATCTATCTAAATCAAGGAAGCTACTGGGTGATAGCAAGCCGGACGTTCAGTGTATCCAGCACTCTAAAGAGCGTGTCGATCCGTGGGTTTCCCTCGCTGGATAGCGCCCGGTACAACGCCTGCCGCCCCAGACCGCTGGCTTCGGCGATGGAGGACATTCCCTTGGCCCGGGCGACGTTGCCGAGAGCCTTAGCAAAGTACTTCGGATCGTTTTCCTCTAGCGCTACGTTGAGATATTCAATCAACGCCTCATCGTTGTCGAGAAAATCAATTACGTCGAATTTTTTGAGCTTCATGATGCCTCCTTATATCTCGCTCGCCATTCGCTGAGCGCGTTTGATGTCTTGCCGCTGCGTCGATTTGTCGCCACCGCATAGCAGGATCACCACGGTGTTTCGCCGAATTGCGTAGTAGGCGCGATAGCCCTTGCCGACATTGATTCGGAGCTCGCTGACTCCGTCGCCAACCGATTTGTGGTCTCCAAAATTGCCGTCTTCGATGCGTTCAATTCGGGAAACAATCGAGACCTTGGCGCGTCGATCGCCGAGTCGCTTGAGCCAATTCTCAAAGACCTCGGTATAGACGATTTCCATAGTCGCAATGTCCCTTTTTGAGGACATATTGTCAAGTAGATTCTTACGTATGACGGATCCCTTGTTTATACTTGTCTGTGGAAATCGTTTAGATTAGTCACCTGTTTGCTGCCCATGTTCGATTTCATCTACGCCGAAGAGTCCATCCTCGACCACCCGCGCACCCGCGCCCTGATCGACCGCTTCCCCCGCGCTCAGCTAGTCCCCTGCGCCCGCTACGGCGAGGTCTTCAACCGCACGGCGCAAAATTTCCGTCTGCAAAAGCGCCGCCCCGCGCTCATCCTCGCCCACAAGACAGGACGACGCGTCCTCCCTGCACCCGACGGCTACGGCATCGGCAGCGAGCGCAATTACTATTTCTCGCACCTGCTCAACTGCCCCTACGACTGCCGCTACTGCTTCCTCCAAGGCCTGTACCGCTCGGCGCACCTAGTTCTCTTTGTCAACTACGAGGACTTCCAGCAGGACATCGCCGCGCACATCGCTGAGGACGCACCTGATGTGCCCTATTTCTTCTCCGGCTACGACTGCGACAGCCTCGCGCTAGAGGGCATTACCCACTTTACAACCGACTTCCTCCCCTTCTTTGCCGACCACTCGCAGGCGTACTTTGAACTGCGCACCAAGAGCGTGCGTATCAAAACTCTACTTTCCACCGAGCCGCTGTCCAACTGCGTCGTCGCCTTCAGCATGACCCCGCCGGCGCTGGCCGACCAATTCGAGGTCGGTGCGCCACCGGTGGCCCGACGTTTGGAGGCCATAGCCGCCCTGCAAGAACGCGGCTGGCCCATTGGGCTGCGCTTTGATCCGCTGCTCTACGACTGCGCGTACGAAGAGCGCTATCGCGACCTGTTCTCTCTCGTGTTCTCCAAGGTGGGCCGCGACGGTCTGCACTCAGTCAGCTTGGGCCAATTCCGCCTGCCGCAGGACATGTACAAAACCATGCACAAGCTCTACCCAGACGAAAAGCTCCTCGCCTATGGCTTGGAGGAAAAAGACGGCATGGTCTCCTATCGGCCCGCCTTGGCCCAAAAGCTACACGACTTTTGCGCGGATCAATTGCTCCAGTACATCCCCACCGAGCTTTTCTTCCCCTGTCCCTCCACCACCCTACAGGTCTGATATGCGCGTCTTAGTCACCGGTGCCAGTTCTGGTATTGGCCGCGCCGTCTGCGAAAGACTGCTCGCCGACGGTCATCACGCCATCGGCATTGCCCGCGACTTCGACAAGTTCCCCTGCGATAATCGCCACTTCGAGGCGCATTCTATCGACCTCGCCGACCTCGACCAACTTCCCGACCATCTACAAAACCTCGTCGCCACCTACCCGGCCCTCGACGCCCTAGTCCTCAACGCCGGTGCCGGTCGCTTCGGCACCCTAGAGCAATTCTCCTACGACCAAATCCGCGCCCTGATCGACCTCAATTTCACCAGTCACGTCTTCGTCGCCCGCGCTTTCCTCCCCTCTCTCAAGAAAGCCGGACGCGGACACTTGGTCTTCATGGGGTCGGAAGCTGCACTCACTGGCACGGCTCAAGGCAGCTTGTACTGCGCGGCCAAATTCGCCCTGCGCGGCCTCGCCCAAGCCCTGCGCGCCGAGTGCGCCCGCGCTGGCATCCGCGTCACGCTGGTCAATCCCGGCATGGTCCAGTCGCCCTTTTTCGACGAATTGGATTTCCGACCCGGCCCAGACCCCGACAACTACATCCTGCCGGAAGACATCGCCGCGGTCATCGTCCAAGCCCTGACCGCGCGCGACGGCACGGTGCTCGACGAAATCAACCTCTCGCCGCAAAAAAAAGTGATCGAGTTTGGCACGCGGAAGAAAAAGTAACGGGCACTAGCTGTTTGGTGTTTAATCTGTCACCCATCACAAGGAAGCCAACGGCCATGCCTCAACGCACCCTTCTCGTCCTGCTCATCGCCGCCTGCACCCTCTCGTCCGGCTGTGCCACCGTCCGCCGCGAGTTGGGCTATGCCCTGATTTCCGACAAAACCGAAATCAAACTCGGCGCGAAGTTCGCCGCCCAAATCGAAGCCCAACAACGCCTCCACCCCGACCGCCGCCTCCAATCCTACATCCAGCGCGTCACCAAGGCCCTGCTTCCCCCGGCCATAGAAGACCGCCCCGGCATCCGCTACCGCGTCAAGGTCCTCGACGACCCCAAACAAATAAACGCCTTCGCCGTCCTCGGCGGCTATCTCTACGTCTATAGCGGCCTGCTGCTGATCGCCGAAGACGAAGCCGAGATCGCCGGAGTCCTCGCCCACGAGATCGGCCACATCGTCGGCCGCCACTCCGCCAACCAACTCGCCGCCCGCTTCGGCATGGACTTCCTCACCAGCCTCGCCCTCGGCGAAGATCCCTACCAACTCGGCCAGATCGCTTCCCAACTCGGCAGTGCCCGCTTCAGCCGCGACGACGAGCGCGAAGCCGATACCTTCGGCGTCCGCTACGCCATCGAGGCCGGGTACGATCCGCGCGGCCTACTGCGCTTTTTTGAGAAGCTGAAAAAGCTCGAAACGCGCCGGCGCTCCGACCTAGAGAACCTGTTCGCCAGTCACCCTCCTACCGGCGAGCGGATCCGCCGCATCGAGCGCCTGATCGACCAGTATGGAGCCAGCGGGGGTCAGCGATATCAAGCGCGGTTTGTGCGCGAAACGGCAGTTCTGCGGCGCAAGTAGCACCCTATTGTCCCGGTTTAATCCAACCCCTACCTTCTTGGAGCTTTTTCACGTCTCCGAGGAAATCTTAAATGTCCCCTGTCTTTCTCCTGCTCCTGACCGTGCTACCCGGCGCGCTCCTAGGCCAAGAGCGCCCGCCGACGCCGGTCATCGTCGCCGAGGTACTCGAACAACCGCTCGTCGAAGACCTCTCCTTTGTCGGGCGCATCCTGCCCATGCGCTCCAGCCGCGTCGCCGCCGAGACCGAAGGGCGAGTACTAAGGCGCTTCAAGGAAGCCGGCCAAACCGTGCGCGGCGGCGATCCCCTCTTCGAATTAGCCAACGATCCACTCCAAGCCTCGCTAGCCGAAGCCCAAGCCGATTTTGAACTGCGCCAGTTTAACTACGACCGCAGCCGCCAGTTGCACGCCACCGACGCGGTGTCCGAGCAAGACCTGCGCGACGACGCCTACGAACTGGCCCGTGCTCAAGCCAAGCTAACCGGCCTCCAAGCGCAAGTAGAAGATCTCTTCGTCCGCGCCCCCTTCTCTGGACACATCATCCAGACCTTTACCGAGGTCGGCCAATGGGTTGGGCGCGGCGGTGAGATTGCCCAAGTAATCTCCATCGACACCGTCCGCGTGTACGTCGATGTGCCCGAACGCTACGTGTCGCAGCTCACCTTGGGCGACCGCGCCGACATCTTCGTCGATGCCCTCGGCGGCGACCCTATTGCCGGCCTCGTGTCCGTCATCCTCGCCGAGGGCTACGCCTCTTCCCACACCTTCCCGGTCGTCGTCGGGGCTCTCAATCCAGAAGGCCGGATGCGCAGCAATATGTCCGCGCGCGTGCGCTTCCAGATCGCGCAACCCAAGACCTCGATTCTGGTGCACAAGGACGCCCTAGTCTCTGGCCCGCAAGGCCAGGTCGTGTACCTCGCCCGCGACGGCAAGGCCGTTAGCCGCCCTGTCGAAACCGGACTAGCGCACAAGGGCTACGTAGCCGTTACCGGCGAACTCGCGCCCGGCGATCTCGCGGTGGTGCGCGGCAATGAGCGGCTGACGGACGGCCAAGCCGTGCGCATCCTCCGCCGGCAGCCATAGTCTCGCCATGCGCCTAGTCGATACCGCCATCAAGCGACCCGTCAGCGTGATCGTCGGCGTGCTCTTCGTCGCGCTATTCGGCCTGATATCCCTCTTCCGCATCCCCGTTCAGCTCACCCCAGACGTCGATCGACCCTTAGTCACGGTCTCTACCGTGTGGCCGGGCGCTAGCCCCGAAGAAGTCGAGCAAGAGATCGTCCAGCGCCAAGAGGAACAACTCAAAAGCGTCGAGGGACTGGTGCTGATGACCAGTGAGAGCAACGACAGTCGCGGAGTAGTAACCCTCGAATTCAACGTCGGCGTCGATCCAGATGCCGTGCTGCTGTTGGTCTCCAACAAGCTCGACCAAGTCTTCGGCTATCCGCTCGATGCCGAGCGCCCCGTGCTCTCGGCCGGCGGCACCGGCCCAGGCGGGGCCATTACGTGGATTATACTCGACGCCCTGCCCGACCGCGACGATCTGGATGTCGAGCGCTACCGCGACTACGCCGAGGAAGTCGTCAAAACCGCCCTCGAGCGCGTGCCCGGCGTGGCCCAGAGCAATATCTATGGCGGCTACGATCGCCAGCTACAGGTCATCGTCGATCCGCAGGCCATGGCCGCTCGCCAGCTCACCGTCCAAGACCTAGCCCAGGCCCTCGCCCGCGAAAACGCCAATATCAGCGCTGGGGCCTTT
Source organism: Candidatus Latescibacterota bacterium (assembly GCA_022820485.1). Classification (GTDB taxonomy): domain Bacteria; phylum Latescibacterota; class UBA2968; order UBA8231; family UBA8231. Next base: position 231,019 of record JAJEFJ010000103.1, on the reverse strand, counting down.
GACGAGGGCAAGCGCCGCTACATCGTGCGCACCGTCGGCCAGTACCAGCAGCCCAGCGACATCGAGCAGGTCGTCGTCCGCTCGGTCGATGGTACCCGGGTCACCGTCGGCGAGATCGCCCGCACCCGCCTTGGCTACGTCCGCGCCGGGGCTGCTGTGCGGCAAAAGGGCCGATCAGCCATCGCCATCAATGCCCAGCGCGAGACCGGAGCCAACGTCCTCGAAGTCATGGACGGCATCCGCCGCACCATCCGGGAACTCAATGAGGGGCCGCTGGCCCGCGAGGGCCTATTCCTCACGCAGGTGTACGACGAGACCGACTACATCGACAGCGCCATCAGCTTGGTGCGCTCCAACATCATCGTCGGCGGGGCGCTGGCCGTGACGGTCCTCTTCATCTTCCTGCGCAGCGTCAGCTCAGTGACGATCATCGCCACGGCCATCCCAATTTCAATTGTCGGCACCTTTTTGGCCATGTGGCTTTTGGGTCGCAACATCAACGTCATCAGCTTGGCCGGGATGAGCTTTGCGGTGGGCATGGTCATCGACAACGCCATTGTCGCGCTCGAAAACATTTTCCGCCACCAGCAGATGGGCAAAACCCGCGCCCGCGCGGCCTTGGACGGGGCCTCGGAGGTCTGGGGGGCGCTCCTAGCCAGCACCTTGACCACGGTAGCCATCTTCCTGCCCCTCGTCTTCGTCCAAGACGAGGCCGGTCAGCTCTTCCGCGACATCGCCATTGCCGTCTCCTGCTCGGTGGTGCTCAGCTTGATCGTAGCCATCTCCGTCATCCCCAGCTTGGCCAACAAGATCCTCGGCGGCGACAAGCCGCGCGGGGACGTGTTAGCCGCTTGGGGCGACCGGGCGCGCAACTTTATCGCCCAAAGCGTCTTCCGCATCAGCGGCAGTACAGTATTGCGCTTGGGCGTCATCACCGGGCTAATTGGTCTCTCGCTGGTCATCGCTTGGACCCTACTGCCCAAATCCGAATACCTGCCCACCGGCAACCGCAACCTAGTCTTTGGCATCATCCTGCCGCCGCCCGGCTACAACCTCGATGAGTTGATCCAAGTGGGTCAGACCATCGAAGACGCCCTGCGGCCCCACTGGGAGGCGGCCGCAGATCCCGACAGCCCCCAAGCCCAAGCGCTATCGGGACCGCCGGTTGACAACATGTTCTTCGTGGCCTTTGGCCGCTCGGCCTTCATGGGCGCACGTTCGGCCGATCCGACGCGGGTGCGCGAGCTAATACCCATCATCCAAGGACCAGTCTTCGGCGGAGTGCCGGGCACTTTCGCCATCGTACAGCAGTCGAGCCTCTTCCAGCGCGGAGGGAGTAGCGGACGGGCCATCGACATCGAGATCACCGGGCCTGACCTAGGCCGCCTCATTGGGCTGGGAGGCCGGATCTTCGGCCAAGTCCGCCAAGTCGTGCCCGGTGCTCAAGCCCGCCCCATCCCCAGCCTCGACTTGGGCAATCCAGAAGTCCGCATCCTCCCCGACCGCGTGCGCGCCGCCGACTTGGGGCTTTCGGCGCGGGACATCGGCTCGGCAGTCAACGCACTATTAGACGGTGCTCTCGTCGATGGCTATCAGTTCCAAGGCGAGGAGATCGACTTGGTGCTGCGGGGTGAGGAAGATTGGTTCCGCACCCAAGACATTGAGGCCCTACCCATCTACACCCCGCGCGGCCAACTGGTGCCGCTCAGCGCTGTAGCCCGCGTCGAAGTAACCACCGGCCCCGAGCAGATCAACCACATCGAGCGCAATCGGGCCATCACCGTCCAAGTCATCCCGCCGGAAACCATTCCCCTAGAGACGGCACTCGATGATATCCAGACCCAGATCGTCCAACCCCTCGTCGATTCTGGCGAGCTGGTTCCGCCCTACCAAATCCAGCTTTCTGGCTCAGCCGACGACCTGCGACGCACCCGCCAAGCCTTGCAGTGGAACTTCCTGTTGGCCTTGGTGATTACCTATCTGCTGATGGCCGCGCTCTTCGAGAGCTTCCTCTACCCATTCGTCATCATGCTCAGCGTACCGCCAGCGCTGGCTGGCGGCATCCTCGGGCTGGAGGTCGTCAACCGCACGCTGACCTATCAGCCGCTCGACATCCTCACCATGCTCGGCTTCGTCATCCTCATCGGCGTGGTGGTCAACAACGCCATCCTCATCGTCCACCAGACGCTCAACATCCTGCGCGACGCACCCGAAACGCCAGTCAAAGAGGCCATCCGCGACGCGGTTTTCAGCCGCGTGCGGCCGATCTTCATGTCTATGATTACCAGCGCCTTGGGGATGCTGCCGCTCGTCATCTTTCCCGGTGCGGGGTCCGAACTCTACCGAGGCTTGGGCAGCGTCGTCATTGGCGGCCTGCTGCTGTCCACGCTATTCACCCTCTTCCTAGTACCCACCTTCCTCAGTTTAGCCATGGATCTAAGGGCTTGGATCGGCCGACCGTCAACGACTTCTACGGCCCGGACAACGTAGCGTCTGATCGGGGTTCACCAGTTGTATTGCCACCACTGGCCGCTGGCGAGCTCCGGACCTTTCGTGTGAATGTGACCCAATGCCCGGTTTGCAGGGGCAGCCGCACTCACCCGGCACCTTTCCATTCGGAGATACTCATGACTTTGACCAAAGAACAGAAAAACCAATTTTTCCAAGACGGCTATATCGTCGTCAAAGACCTGCTGACCACGGACGAACTCGAGACCCTGCGCAACCACTACGCCGACCTTGCGCTCGGTCGCGTCCCCGACTACCCGAAAGGCAACGTCTCTCACCACACTCCGGGAACGGCTCAAGCCGCGGAACCGCCCACACCGCACGGAAGCCGACATGACCGACGCGGCACTCAGGTCTACCCGAAAGGGGAAGTAACCGCCCCAGCAGATCGCACGCCGGTTGAGGACCCGCTGGATACGGTAAGTCATCTCAACCTGCCTTCGTACCACCATTCGGTTTTCAATGCGTTTGTACGAAGCCCCAAAATCGTCGACATCATCGAATCCCTGATGGGGCCGGACATCAAGCTCTACTACGACCAAGTCTTTGCGAAGCCGCCATACGCCAAAGCGAATCGCTACCATCAGGATTCCATTTTTTGGGCCTTCTTCGCGAGCAACTTCCAGGTCACATGCCAGATCTTGCTCGACGATGCGACTGTCGAGAACGGTTGTGTGCGTTTCATCCCGGGCAGCCACCACTTCGGCCTCGTCAACTGGGACCATCTCCCCTACATGCTGACAGAGGATGTGCTCGCCCAAGAGATCGCTGTTCCACTGAAGGCGGGTGATGCGACCTTTCACCACAGCCTAGCACTCCATTGCAGCGGCCCGAATACAACGCCGTACCGGCGGCGAGGCTGGTCGATTCACTACGTCTCTTCGGACACGCGTTACATCGGTACACCGGAAGAGACCCAACTCCTTAAACAGCGCGGTTGCCTTGTCGGGCCGGAACCTATCAACGGCTGGCCCCTGATCCGTGGGCGCGAGTTCCCGGGGTGTGTATAGTCGGACCGCAGTGTACCCATCTTCCTCAGCTTGGCCATGGATCTAAGAGCTTGGATCGGCCGCGTTGGGAGGGCATAAAAAAACCGGCCCCGCAAGGGCCGGTCGCTGCCTATTCTCGCCCCCTAATCCTGCTGGATGTATTTGACATGGTTATTCTGGGAATACAATTTATTCCCAGAATGTAAAGGAGAAAGCCGATGTCGAGAAAGGGAAGATATCTGTATGAAACAGAGCTTGGTGCGTCTCTTGCCCGAGAAGAAGGAGGCCAATACGCGCTTGACTGGGAGGAGCCATTTCCTCAGTACGAAGAGATTCATTCCCCGGATGATCTTCAAAATGCGGAGCGCGTCGCAAATACCTTCCAAGCGATAGATTGGTCGTTTACTACCGACAACACGGGTTTCCTGACCCATGATCTGCATCCGTATCCCGCGAAATTCATTCCTCAGCTACCCGGAACCTGTATCTCTCAGCTATCATTCCCTGGCGAGTTAGTGCTCGATCCCTTTGGCGGCAGCGGTACTACCGCCTTAGAAGCCGTCCGTTTAGGGAGAAGGGCACTGAGTGTTGACGCTAATGCAGTGGGCACCCTGATTGGGCGCGTAAAAACCTGCAACTTGGACCGCAAAGCCGCTAGGGATCTCCATACTATTCGCAGTTCCCTGACTACCTACTTCTTTGACCTTCCTGATGCCAAATCCCTGTGTGCTACAAATGCCGAATACATACCAGATATACCCAATATCGATAAGTGGTTCTCTAGTACTGCACGGGGAGAACTGGCGTTAATCAGGTCGCGCATTGAGCGGATTGAACGCGAGAAGGCCCGCGACATAGCCTTGCTTGCCCTTTCGCGTATTGTTTTAGCTGCCTCGTTCCAAGACTCTGAGACTCGCTATACGAGCAAGCCACGTGATATACCGCAAGGCGAGACCTTAAAGCGGTTCCTCGGTGCCCTCGATAAGATCATTCGCAATGTAGTCAGGACGCAGGCCGTGCTTCGGTACGGCGTCTGTAACTTCATAACGGCCGATACACGAGAGTTGGGACATGGGGTATGCAGGCCTGAGACCATTGACCTGATGGTTACGTCTCCACCCTACGGAAACGCGACAGACTACCACCTTTATCACCGCTTTCGGCTGATGTGGTTGGGATACAATCCGCGTGAACTCGCAAAGATCGAGATTGGATCTCACCTTCGCCATCAGAAGGAGGCATCGGGATTCGATGAGTACCTCGCGGAGATGCAACAAAGCTTGTCAGGGATGCACCGCCTCTTAAAGCCTGGCAGGTATGCCGTACTCATTGTAGGTGATGCGATCTATAAGAAAGTCCTTTACCCGGCGGCAGAGGCACTGAGCGACTCAGCAGAAAAAATTGGCTTTGAAAGTGTTTGTATAACAGAGCGCGCAATCCATTCATCAAAGCGTTCCTTCGCGGCTGCTGGGAGAAGGGCCACCACTGAAAAACTTCTCGTCATCCGCAAGCCCTCTAAGAAGGTATCCGTATGGTTGGCGTCTCCCCCATACAAGTTGTGGCCCTACGAAAACGCGTTGAGAAAACGTGAAATTGAGTCCGTAGTAGGCATTCCAACAACCCGCAGTCCCAGCCTAGAATTGGACCCTTATTCTACGACGAAGACTCGCCAACTCGTATTTACTCACGGAGTCGGACTGACGGCATTTGACAGTGAACCCACGTGGCAAGCTATCCTCGAAAATGGCTTCGCACGACAACCTTCGGCCCGCAAAGATCCTAAGTATGTCACGCATGGCCTGCATCCCTACAAGGGAAAGTTCTATCCGCAACTTGCCAAGGGGTTGATGAATGTTTGTGCCCTCCGTGCGGGAGCTAGAGTATTCGACCCATTCTGCGGAAGCGGTACAACTCTCTTGGAAGGCTATCTGAATGGGCAACGGACGTTTGGTTGCGACATCAATCCTCTAGCGGCCAAGATCGCCAAGGCAAAGACAGGTATTCTCGAAGTAAATCCTGACATCGTGCGAGAAACACTCGGCGTCCTAGTCGGTATGATTGAGGATGCTCCAGCGAAGCCAGCAGAGGGAGGGGATCAGTTTGCTCCAGGTTGCCTGAGCGAAATTCATAGATGGTTTCCCACTCCAGTTATCTCAAAGATAAACTGGCTTCTTGGTACAATCCGTTCGGTCAGCGAGGGTGTCATAAGGGATTTCCTAGAAGTGGTCTTGAGTAGTATCATCCGCGAGGTTTCGCAGCAGGCTCCAAATGACTTGAGGATACGACGGAGGAAGGAACCCATTGCGGATGCCGATGTGTTCAAAATGTATCTTGATGCCCTCGATTCTCAATACACGCGCATTGAGAAATTCTGGTCTGTGCGTGGCTATTCCCCACATCGGTTCTGTCCTAGCAGGGCCGTCGAAGGAGACGCCCGCACCCAAAAGACCTTTGAGGCTCTCGGTCTCACAGAAAACAGCGTGGATCTTGTGCTTACAAGTCCACCATATGCTACGGCTCTTCCATATATCGATACGGATAGACTATCGCTCCTCATACTATTCGGAATGGATTCGTCGGCGCGGAGGCCCATTGAACAGGGTCTTATTGGCAGCCGTGAGATCGCGACTAAAGAGCGACATAGGCTGGAGCAGGCTATAACGGACAGTGAGGGCGTCTTGCCCGAAACTACTTATAACTATCTTCAGGAGCTATACGCACGAATTTCTCAAGCAGATGTCGGTTTCCGACGCAAGAATATGCCCGCTCTGTTGCAGCGTTTTTTTCAGGATATGGCATTGGTGCTGAAGAATTGCCGTCGCGTTCTTCGCCCAGATGGTGAAGCTATGATAGTCATTGGCGACAACCGCATGCGAGTAGACGACGCTTACGAGCGAATTCCCACGACGGACTTTGTTCAGGATATCGCAATACACTGCGGGATGGAGCTAATCGAACGGATTGATATCTCCGTGACGACAGAAAATTTAGTCCATATAAAAAACGCGATCACCGAGAATGTAGTGCTGCGTCTGAAGGCTTAAACGCGCTCAGGCGTAGCCAAAGCGCCTTGTACTATTGCGGACAGGCTGCGCGCACGCCTTGATCCACTCTTTATATTCAGTCGTCCCTTGACGTGCCAGTACACATTCGTACTCCGCATCGGGTTCGGCGATCCGTCGTATGCGAACGACATCCCCAAGATCACCGCCAGCGTCGACTAGGGGGCGTACATAAAAGCGGAAATCCGAACTGTTCTCATACATGTACATACGGACCTCTTTCGTGGCAATAATATTTGGTGTCTGCACACTCCATACCTTCCATTTGGGCCGCCAGTTCCAGTACACCCTGATGCTCTTACCTCGAGTACTAACTTCTCTTACGTATTCATCTGGCCACCCCCAAAACTCCTTCGCTAGTTCAATCGCTTCAAGCGGGATTCGCCCCTCTCCAGGAATGCTGGGGCCCTGTAAGGTCGGGAGTGTCATATAGAAAGCGGCTGGAAGGAGGGGATCACGGGTTTGGTCGTCCACGGGCAACGTCGCCGCAGCTTGCTTCTTCGCCGCTTTCCGTCGTGCCCGAACGTCTTTTACTAGACGATCTATCAGTTCAGGCGGCAGAGGCGGCGGGGAGGCAAAATCCTCCTTCCCAAAGATCGGTCGGCTCTTTTGCTTGGGTGATGCCTCGCTCTTGGTAGTCGTATCGAGGCCCTTTCTAGCCTCTGCTTCGGCTGGGATAACCCTCCTATTAATCAACTCGGCGAGAAATTTTTTGGTTAGTCGATATACGGTGGGACCATCCGGTTGAAGAAAGCGGTCCAATTGACGACGTGCAGTGTCAAAGGCTTCGGTTTCTTCAGGAAGCGAATAGGTAATACAAGCCGCGCCCTCGTAATTTCCGAAAAATCCCCCTTCCGTCATGTTGTTTGATCCAATAATGACGGTTGCGCGATCAGTCCACTTAAAAAGATACAGCTTCGGGTGGAAAGTATGTCTTGGAATGCGGTGTTTAATGATGCGAACATCTATGTCCCATTCGAGAAGTTCGGCAAGAACCTCTCGGCTAGTGCCGCCAAGGTCTATTCCGAGCACGAAACGGATATTGCTGTCGCTTTTCTTCAGCCCAAGGATTTGCCGTTTCACGCGCATAATGGTTTGAACACTCACAAAGGCTGAAACAAAAACAATGCTCGACGCCGGAGGATCGGCGTCGAGCATCTTCGACAGAACATTTCCTAGCTGGTTATCCGGTTGGGCTATATAATCAATATGCAAGATATGCTCCGCATACAGTTAAAAGTCCGGTCAAGCACAGGGCTAGCACAGCCCTCTTGCAGCCGTTAAAAATCCAGCTTCAGCCGCAGGGCAGGAACAGTAGATTCGCGCCCGGGCAGAGCGCCCAGTTCTACGTTTTTGGCCAACTTGTTAGTGGTTTGGACTTGGTCGCGCAGATGGAACAACGACGCGATTTTGACCCACACCGACAGCGGCACCCAGCCGGCCGCGGTGTCCGAACCCGTCAGAACGGCCGTCCCCACCGCCGTCACTGTCAAGCCCATGAGCGCGAGCCCCTGTTTGTGCTCCCCAATGTAGAAATAGCCCGCGCCCGGCACGGGTAGCTCTAGCAGGAAGGCCAACAGCCCGGACTTTGGCTGTTGGTACGCGGCGTGGCGCGCCTGAATGCGGTATGTCCCCAGCGAGCGCAGCGAGCGAATTTCAGCCAGCGCATACGCGGCCTCCCGCTCCTGCAAGGCACCGACGACCTCGACGACCGCCACTGAATCCACCTCAAGCTCCTCCACGCGCAACGAGCGCACCCGGCCATCGGTAAGCACAGCTTCGCCCCACGCCTCTTCGGCCTGCATCTTCTCCAGCAGGCTCCGCACCTCTTCGGTCTCCATGGCCGCCTCAGCCCCGCGTGCCGCCAGCAGGATCACCGGCAGCCAAATCCATAATATCCAACGCATTTTCACCTCATTTGAAATTGTCTATTCTGCTCTTTCAATCTACCCGACGCCTCTTTGTCTTGTCAAGCCGCCATGACCCCGACTCGGTCCATTGCTCTCCCCAACACCAACCCCTATTTTCAAATTCTCTCATGCAGGCCCAACTCCAACAAGCCATAGCAGCCACCCGCGAGGCCGGGGCACTGACCTTGCAGTACTTCGGTGGCCCCCTTGAGATCGCCTACAAAGACAGAAACGATCCGCTAACCGCGGCCGATCTCCAAGCCGACGCCTACCTCAAGCAAGCTCTGTGTGATCTGCGCCCAGACTGCGGCTGGCTCTCCGAAGAGACCGTCGATGACCGCCAACGCCTTGAAAAAGAAGCCGTGTGGATCGTCGATCCAATCGACGGCACCCGCGAGTTCGTCGAAGGCATTCCCGAATACGTAGTTGCCGTGGCCTTAGTCGAAGGTGGTGCGCCGACCCTAGCGGTCATCTACAACCCCGCGCAGGAGCAAACCTTCGCCGCCGTATCTGGCAGCGGCACCTTCCGCAACGGCCAGCGCGTGTTTTGCAGCGAGGAACAATCCCTCGGCCAAGCCACAGCCGTCGTCAGCCGCAGCGAGACCAAACGCGGCGGGATCGACCCCTTTCGCCCGCACCTCGGCGAAATCCGCCCCGTCGGCAGCGTCGCCTACAAGCTGGCCCTAGTAGCTGCAGGGGCCTGCGACCTCAACTTTAGCATTCAAGACAAAAACGAGTGGGACGTCTGCGCTGGCGACCTCCTGGTGCGCGAGGCCGGCGGACTCATGCACACGTGCGGCCACCAAGTGCGGACCTACAACCAAGCCGATACCCTCATCCCCGGCGGACTCGCCGCGGGCAATGCGACGCTGGTATCACACATTCTCCACCTAATGCACGAGCAAAACCAATGATAACGGCCCGGATCGCAGCGGATTTTGTCGAAGAGTACGCCACCCTCCTCGAACTCAGCGGAGCCTCCCCCTTCCGGGTTCGCGCCTACGCCAATGCCGTGCGCGCGCTCGAAACCCTAACATCCCCCCTCGACGAACTTCTCGCCGCCGGAACTCTAACCGAGGTCAAAGGTATCGGCGAAAGCGTGGCCGAGCTAGTCGCCGAGTTGGCCGACACCGGCACGGCCCAAGCCTATGAAAAGCTGCGCGCCGCAACGCCCGGGGGTCTGCTCGACATGCTGCGGGTCCCCGGCTTGGGTCCTCGCAAGATCGTCGCCATCCGCAAGGCCCTCGGCATTGAGACCCTCGACGCCCTCGAACAAGCCTGTCGCGACGGCCAACTTGCCGCCCTCAAGGGCTTTGGTCCCAAAACCCAAGCAACCATTCTCAAGGGCGTCGAGTTCATTCGCGCCCACGAGGGCCACTGCCGCGTCGATACCGCACACCAAAGCGCCCAAAGCCTGCTCGCCGTTTTGCGCTCCCACGCGCAGCAGTTCGCCGTCACCGGAGAACTGCGTCGAGCGCGAGAGACGGTTCAACAGCTCGACTTCGTAATCAGCACCACCGACGCCGAGGCCGCGACTGCGGCTTTTGTCGCCCACCCGGATATCGCCGAAGTCCTCGCGCCGGGCACAGGGCGACTGTCCAGCGGGCTACAAGCCAACTTGCACGTAGTCCCAGACGATGCCTTCCCCGCAGCCCTACACTACTACACAGGCAGCGAGGAACACCGCGCCGCACTATGCGCCAAGGCTGCCGAGCGCGGGCTAGTCCTCGACGAACGCGGTCTCTGGCGCGGCGACGAGCGCATTGAGTGCGCAGATGAAGCGGCTTTGTTCGCCGCCTTGGGCCTCGCCTACATCCCGCCGGAGTTGCGCGAAAACCAAGGCGAAGTCGAAGCCGCAGCCGCCGACACACTGCCCGAGTTGGTAACGACTGCCGACATTCGCGGCATGCTCCACGTGCATTCGACCTATTCGGATGGGGTTGACAGTCTAGAGGCCATGGGCCGCGCCGTGCGAGACCGAGGCTTTGAGTACATGGGCATTGCCGACCACAGCCAAGCCGCGGCCTACGCCGGAGGACTTCGCGTTGAGGACGTCCAGCGCCAGTGGGAGGAAATCGACCAGCTCAACGAGGAATTGGCCCCCTTCCGTATCTTCAAGGGCATTGAATCGGATATCCTCAGCGACGGCTCGCTTGACTACGACGACGACCTGCTCGCCCAATTCGATTTCGTAGTCGCCTCGGTCCATTCGCAGTTCAACCTGAGCCGCGACGCCATGACCGCCCGCATCGTCCGCGCCATCGAGCATCCGGCGACCACCATCGTCGGCCATCCAACCGGGCGCTTGCTCCTCGACCGCGAAGGCTACGCCGTCGATATCGACTCGATCATCGAAGCCGCCGCCCGCTGTGGGGTCGCCCTCGAAATCAACGCCCATCCGTCGCGGCTCGACCTCGACTGGCGACACGCCAAAAAGGCACGCGACCACGGCGTCCAAATCGCCGTCAACACCGACGCCCACAGCGTCGGTGGCCTAGACCATCTCGGCTACGGCATCGGCATCGCCCGCAAGGGCTGGCTCAGCGCCGCCGACATCCCCAACGCGCTCAGCCGCGAAGCCATTGCCGCTTGGTTCCAAAGCTAAAGGGCCGCCCCGCCTCATCGGCCTAGCCGGACCATCCGGTGCCGGTAAGACCACGCTCGCCCGCGCCCTCCAGACCCGCCTGCCCGGCTCGGCCACCGTGCTCTCCCTAGACTCTTACTACCGCGACTTAGCCGACCTCTCCTTGGCAGAAAGAGCCCGCGTCAACTTCGACGCCCCCGAGGCCATGGACCACCAGCGCCTCGCCGCAGATATTCGCCAGCTAGCCGCTGGTCGCCGCGTCAAAATCCCCGTGTACGACTTTGCCACCCACACGCGCCAAGCGCACCAACAGAGCCTCACCCCCACCGACTTCTTGCTCGTCGAGGGCCTCTTCGCCCTCTACTGGCCCGACATCAACGCCCTCTACCACCTGCGCCTCTTCGTCACTGCTGCCGACGCGGTCTGCTTGGAGCGCCGCCTCGCCCGCGACCGCGTCGAGCGCGGCCGTTCCCCCGCCTCAATTCGCACCCAATACCAAGATCAGGTCCGCCCCATGTACCGCCGCCACGTCCAGCCAACTGCCCGCTACGCAGACCTGATCCTCGACGGCAGCACACCTACTGAAGAACAGGTCGCAGTCGTCCTAGACGCTTTGTAGAACAACTCAGCGTATTAATATGGATTTTCCAGTGTGCTCCTCGTCTCCGGCTTTTAGTCTCAATAGATATACGCCACTGCCCACCAGCCGTTCTTCTTCATCTCGCCCGTCCCACAGTATTCGATATTCGCCGGCTGGCTGCACTCCCTTGGCAATGGTCCGCACCCGTTGACCCAACAGGTCATAGACAACTAATTCTGCCACACCAGCGCGGGCTAGCCGGTAGCGCAGGATCGTCCTACTGTTAAACGGATTGGGGTAGTTCGGCAGCAATGCAGACGCAGCCGGCAACGCGACGACAGAAGCGTCTCGGACCGCCGTATCAATGCCTTCAGATCGCAAGCGGAACAAGCCCCGTGGCGTCGCCGCATACACCCACTCAGGCGTCGCCGGATGGATCGCCACATCGTTAAACCACGGATAGCCCCCCAAGCTCTGCCCAATATCGCGCCAACGCTGCCCCCCGTCCCGCGATTCAAACAGCTTGGGACCGTCGGTGACGAACACCCGGTTTGGGTCTTGCGGTGCAAAGCGAATGCGCAATCGCCGACCTTGCAAAAACCACCTATCGTCCGAGTACGCCGGCCCTTCCCGTAAAACCAGCGTCTTTAACCACGATCTTCCCGCGTCATTGGACACATAGACATCGCCCTTAGTGGCGGCGTACCAACGAGAAAAAAACTCGGGATGAGCCGCCAGCGCTTCCACCCTCAATCCCTCAGTATTGAGCACGGCGAGCGGTCGCCACGTTTGCCCGGCGTCGGTACTGTTCCACACCGTATTACCGGCGGCAACCGCCACATGGCCTTCGCGGCTTGGGTCTAGTATGAGGCCGCGTGCTCCTGCCTCCTCGCCAGAGACCAATAGGACAGTTGAACGGCCCCGCCTATCGTAAAGCCCGGCGATGGGACCGCGCTCTTCCCAAGTGGTGCCGCCATCCGTGCTCCGCCATACTCCGCGCAGACTCCGCCACCACACCGAGGGGTCGTGCGGATCCACCGCTATTACCGCATAGGAACCCGCGCTGCCTCTATCTCCGGGCGGGTCAAATCGTTCCCACATTTGGCCGCCATCGCCGCTGCGTACATATCCCTGTCCGGTATGGGCTATGATGTGCTCGGAGTGTACAGCAAAGGCTTCGATGGTATCATAGCGATAGATGGACCAAGAACTTTTGAGGAATCCGATCCTCGTAATCCACTCCCAAGCCCTACCGGCATTTCGGCTTACTAAGAGTGCCGGATTCCAATAGACTAACGCCAAATCCTCGCGCACCTTGAGCCATCGCTCGGAGCCAGCAAAGAAATCCCCTCCCCCATCGCTTTTGACGACCCCGATAAAAGTACTCTCATTCGGCATGTGAATCTGCTGCCAAGTCTCCCCAGCGTCGCGGGTCTCCCACAGCGTTGCCGAGCGGCGAAAAAAGCGATCTATCATGTACAGATGATCGGCATCGTGAGGACTGGCTATGAGCGTATCGACGCGGGCGTAAGACACCGAACTCATAGCACTCCAATGCCTGCCACTGTCCTCAGAGCGCCATAATTTGCTACGTAAGCCGCTGCTCTCCCAAGCAAAAACAAGCCCTTGGCGACGGCGAGAAGGCGCAATTTTAATAAAGGGCCACCTTTCGCTCGACTGCGGTGCAAGAGGCTGCCAACGACCGCCGCGATCCGCGCTATACCACAGAGTATCGCCCGAGGTCGCGTACAATCCACCCGGCTCCCACGGGTCGGGCAGGATGCGCCGAAAATGGCGTGGCAGACGCTGCTCGTCCCATGTACTACCGCCGTCCGCGCTGTAATACAAGCTGGAATCCCGGCGTCCGTAGATCAGCCCGGCCACCTGTGGATGGACGCGCACCTCAAAAAGACCGCGCATACCCACAACTCGCCACGAGGCACCCCTATCCGCGGAGACGAGCAGGTCTTCATCCTCCCCGCCGCTAGTGGCGTATAGCAGCCCGTGCCGCCCCACGTCTTCCGTGGCGACCAAGGCCGGGGCCGCCCCCGGAATATCCAGTTTATCCCACGTCTCCCCGCCGTCCGCGCTGACCAGATTGGGTTGAACGTACACCCGCCACGGCGTATGGGCATCTACAAACAGCGGTCGCTGGTAATCCATCATCCCGGTCGCGCCCCAACTCACCCCACCATCGCTACTGCGCCATACGCCATCTCGACGCGCTGCGTAGAGCACCTCGGGGTCGTTCGGGGCGAAATACATGTCCAGCACACCAAACGCATCGCCTGCGGGCAAGTCCACTGCTTGCCAAGGACCGACAGACACCGCCTGTGCCATCGGCGGGATGTGCGCATCGGCCAGCGCACCTGCACTTTGGTTGCCGCGTTGATCGACAGCGACCAACCGCAAGCGCAGCGTTTGCCCCGGCGCACCCGTCCAATCCCCAATCCACAGCCCATCGTCCCAACGCAAGGGGATTTCGGTTATCGGCGCGGCGCTTTTGGCGTCGTGCACGACCACCCACGCAGCAGCTATAGCACTGCCGTCCAACAACTCGCTCGTCGGCACCGCCACGCGCAGGAGGTTGCGGCTGATGGTAAAATGTGGGTATCCAATCCTCGGAGGCGTCGCGTCGTCGCCCTCGCTTACGCGCACGACCAGCGTATCCTTCCACGTCCCGTACGCCGTGCTAGTCACAAGCTCAAATGCAAGACACGACCCCGCTGAGACATCGCCCCGGACCAAAAACTCTGGATTGTGTTTGCTGGTGATCGGCGCTGATTGGGGTGAGAATTCCACTTCAGGCTCCCCCACCAGCATCACCCGCTCATCAACTGGGCGCAAGGTAAAGGTCGCAAGTGCAAAGAACTCCGGCCTTTTGGGAGCCAACGTCAGTCCCAACCGCACAAATTCGCCGCGCTGTACGCGCCCATCGCCATTGCCAGCCGTGTCGATTACGGCCACCTGCTCGATCTCGACTTTGGCGGAGCTACCAGTCGCCCTAAGAGCGTGCCGCCGCACGATCTCGTCGCCCATGGCCACTTCCAAGGTAAACTCCGCCGTATGGCCATCGGCGATCTCCGGGTCAAATGAGAAGCGCGGATAGCCAATGCTGCCCGGCCCCCGAGTCGTCTTGTCGGCCCCAAGTCCGGGATATGAGGTCGTTTGCTGCGCTATGACGACATCGGCATCCGCGCTCCGCAAGGATACGTGCAGTGAGTCCGACCTGATCAAACCGGCATTGGTCAACGCAAGAACGCACTCCACCGGTTCGCCAGCCAAGAAGATCCCATCGCGGTCGGCATCCACCCACTCGACCGACTCGACGACGATATTCACCGGCGGCATCGTCAGTTGGGCGGTGAGCATCCGGTCGGCGATTTGGATCTGCTCCAGATATACGCCGCTGTCGCCGTATTGACTATCGCTGTTGGGATTGGTCTCCGGCGTAAACGCCCTAAAGCGGACACCGTCAAATGGGTCGGTCGCGTCGCCGAGATTACCCCCGTGTGCGTGGGCATAGTCTTGGTCGTGCGCCCAAAAATCCAGATTGTCGCCACCCGCCAACGGGTCGGCCACTTCGCCAGCCGGATACCCTCTCCCCTGCCAGCGCCCATCCGCGCACTCCAAATCGGCCTCGTAGGGCTTAGGCCCGGCACCGTGCCAAATGACGTGCCATATCAACAAGCCCTCCGCAGGGATGTAACGGTCGTAGTACGACCCGTCCTTGCGCCGATACTCCAGTAGAAAAAACTCCTTGGCTCCCAAGGGGATTTTGAATACCTTGCCCCCCGTCGATATAGCCTCTAAGCGGATCATCTGCGAAAATTGCGATGGCTCTTCCACATCGACCCAATTCAACTGCCAGCGACTAACCGCCGACAGGCTATTCGGCCCTTCCCCGCGCCAACCGAGAGCTCCCCACCCCATCAATCCCCACTTGCCAATTCCGGCCGAATCGTCTTCCGGGCCGCGCGGCTCCGCTTGCGCGATAAAATCCACATCGTACAGGTCCGTCAATCCCAGCACATGGCCATACTCATGACACATAATGCCCACTGTTTCGGCAAAAGTTCGCCCCTGTTGTAGAGTCCCCCGATCGGGATGCACCCGTATTGGTCGGCCTTTCGCGCCCGAATCGCTGGTCTCATATATCTCTGCAAATCCTAAATGGGAGATGCCCGTAGCCGCGCCGATCAAGACATTGCGGGGGATGGAAGCCATCACCAGAAACACCAAATCCGCGACCCCATTGTCGTCGCCGGAGTTGGGGATCCCATCTGGCCCGTCATTATCAAATCGCGCAAAGTCTATATCTCGATCGGCTTTTTGCAGGATATCCAAGGCCAACTCGGAGAATTTACCCTTTTCTAGCCGATTGTCGGCGGCATAGTACTCGGCGGTTTGCTCGGCCTCATACCAGCGCGGAGCGATCTCGCCGCGGACGCGATGCTGCCCAAAGGACATCTCATCGTAAAAGTGGCTAAAGCTGCCCGGGCGCTCAGGATCGAAAATATCTCCCGCCCAAGTCGGCGGTGCATCCACTCCCGGTAGCTCACCTTTGAATTTGCCGAACACGACCAACGCTTTTAACGCGGGAGGTTCCTCGGCGGCCACGGCCCAAGCGGTTGCTAGCACGACGAGGGCTAACAGCCTGTACGCCAGTCCGTTGCACGCATTCATATCATCCCTGCTGACGCGTCTTGCTGTCTAAAACGGCCCAGCGTGGTGCGAAGGCTCATTGACGTAGCGCTGGGTTTCCAGATCGAGGGTAATTTCGCAATGAGGCGGTAAAGTGATGTTCAGGTGCTTGTCATCAACGGCGAGCTGGCGCTCCTCAGTCTCCAAGGGCGGCGCTGCGTACGTTCCGGCATAGCCGCCCATCCAGCCCGGGTACTCGCTGGTGCGACTGTGGTACGCAACCCGACCAAAGCGGTGCTCGCCAAAAGCGCCGCCCTGAATGACCAGTTCCCGGCCCTCGTTGTGGTTCAAATTGACCAAGCGCACGACCGTGCGGTTTGCTTCGAGCTTTTCCACCAAGGCACCGACATCTTCGGGCAAGCCGGGGCGGCGGCGCTGGGCGTCAAAGTAGCGCAGACGGGCGTGCAGCAGACCGCCGTTGTAGATGGGTTGCGGGCCGCCCATAGTAAGCTGGATGAGCGCTTCGGAAGAGACCGGATTGCCCCATTGCCAGTGGTGGACGTGGTGGCGGGTACCCACGTCTTGGTCCGCGTGCATTTGGGCCAAGCGGCGACCAGCCACTTGGTACGTAGCCTGCAACATTTGCTCTGGATAGGCCGGATTGGCCCCGGCCAAAAAGCGCACCCAAGGGGCTTCGTGGCCCGAGTCCTCTTTGTTGTGAAAGGGGAACACCGCGGCCCAGTCGAACGCTTCTTTTTGCCGAATGGCCTCCATGCGCTCCCAGTCGCCCTCGTCCATGGACAGATTCCACAGCGTCACCGGGTACACCGGACTCATGGGCTGCCAGTCGAACCAGCCGGCGTCGCCGTAGCGGTAGGGCACCAGCAAGGTCTCGCTTTTTTCGCCCATAGCGGCAAATTGGCTCGCCCAGCGCTCGGCCACGCTCATGTACTGGTCGCGGATATCCTCCATGCGCCCTTGTTCCAAGATGCGGTCCATCTGCTGGCGCGGCAGGTCGAGATAGGCCCGGTTGCGGGTCAACAGGTAGGCATTGGCCGCTGCGTCGAGCGTGGCTTTCTGCAAGGTCAAAAAACCGTGCGGAAAGGTCCAGCCGTAGCGCCCGCCGTACCAGTTGCCAGCGCAGTATTCGCCCACTTGGCCGGAAAGACCGACGTTGTCCGGCAACATGCCGCCGTTGGCCTGAGCGCGCTCCACCCAAGCGTCAGTGTATTCCACCACCCAAGCGCGGTATTTTTCATCGCCGGTAATCAAGAAGGCATTGGTCACCAGCGAGGTGACGGCCAAGTTGGTCGGCGTATCGCCCTGACGCCAGCGATCGAACAGGGTCTGCCCCATCAGGCGAGCTTTGGCCGGATCGGCCAAGTCCTGCACACTGGTAATGCCGGGCAAGTCGAAAAAAGGCAGATTGTACACTTCCATGCTGCCGCCCAAGGGATTGTAACTTTGTTTGTCGCGCTCGGCCAGCGGGGCGAAATAGGGGCCGTGGCTGCCGTTGAGGCCCGAGCGCAGGATTTTGTGCTCGGGGTCGTAGTTTTGCGCTTCGGGGTCTTCGTTGAGGTAAAAGCCGGCAAAGCGACAGGCCCGTTCGACTCGTTGAGGGGCGTTGGGATGGGCTAGGCACAAGTGGTAAAAGCAGATGTCGCTTTCGGCTTGGTGCATCTGGTCTTCGCGGATGCCGTATTCCTTGCTGACCGTGCCCAAGCGGGTCAGTTGGCGGGTGATGGCCTCCCACTGGCGGTCGGCCAAGTGCAACAGGTGCTCGCCGCCGCCCATCAGATAGACGAGCGGCCAGTTAAAAAAAGGCTCGTAGAAATCGTCGGGACTGCCGCCGCCCCACTCGTCCTGCCAGATGAATTCGCCGTCCTCGCGGGTGAAGTGGTCAAGAAAAGGCTGCACCGATTGATCCAAGGCGTCGAAGAGGCGGCGCTGCCACACGGCCCAGTGGGCTGGCGCGTTGAGCGGGGTATTGGCGGTTATGGCGGGCATGTCCATACTCCTGAGAGATTTGGTAGAGGGTTGTGGGGTGATTTTAGGGAGATCAAGAGCGCGTGTAAAGCGGCTTGACAGGCGGGGACGGGCTAGTTTATTTGCGTTTAAGCGCAAATACTTTGCATTAAGGCATTGGACTTAAACGACTGTTCGAGAAGAGGATACGCCATGCGCGGCCATATCCGGTTCTTGCTCTGGGGACTGGTCCTATTGGGGGTGGAAGGTTGCACGCCCGCCCTGCCCCTAGGACCGCTGCACATCCAAATCACCGGGGAAGAGTA
Source organism: Candidatus Latescibacterota bacterium (assembly GCA_022820485.1). Taxonomy (GTDB): domain Bacteria; phylum Latescibacterota; class UBA2968; order UBA8231; family UBA8231. The sequence goes on along the minus strand of JAJEFJ010000103.1, from coordinate 212,451 downwards.
CACTTGGCAATTCCGCTACCCCGGCCCCGACGGCACCTTGCAGACCGCCGACGATATCATCAAGCCGGGGAACGAGTTACACCTTCCACTTGGCATAGAAGTCAAACTCGAACTGACCAGCCGGGATTACATCTACACCTTCGCCCTACCCCATCTCGACCTACATCAGGTGGCTGTGCCCGATTTGACCTTTGCGCTGGCCTTTACCCCACAAACTACCGGCGTATTCGCCTTCGTCGGCGACCAAATGTGCGGCTTTGAACACGAGTCGCTCAACGGCCGCGTGGTGGTCGAATCTCCAGCGGCTTTTGTCGATTGGCTGGAGGGGCCGTGATAGGCTTGGGAAAGATTCAGTAACCGCGACGAACAGCTACCTGTTCGGGTGCGAATCGCATCGTCGGAACCAATCGGGACGGCACGAGGAATTTTAAGACTGGCGCAGCGTGTCAATGAGCCGTCGCGCATGGCAAGAAGAATTCATCACCTTACTCGGGTCCAAGCATCCAAGAAGCTCAAACGAATGCCGACCCTTATTGTATGATCCCTTAGAGCACGACTTTGTCGCCCGTTCCAGTGTTCGTTCGAGGTCTCCTTTTGCGATGGCTTCCACATCGTCTCGCGCAGGTAAAGCAGCAGCCTTGAAGTCCTTGCCAAAATAGGCACCTAGGGATCGCCGGTCCGCGACGAACCATGCTTCCATGCACTGCACCATGAGTTGTGCGCTATCATCCTCAGCGGCCGAGGGCTGGGCCCATTTATCGCGTTTCTTTAGGTGTTCCCAAGGGCTATCGCTGGCTGCGACTGCGGTTTCGCTGTCCACCAAGAGGACGATAAAACTGTCGGTTTCGGCTTCATCAATGGCGGCACAAAATTGGTCATAAGCCCTTTGCCGGGACCCACAAGCGACGACGCGCGGCATGTGGCCTTCAAGCCCGGCCTTGCTAAAAAACTCCCTGAAACCATAGCGACATTGTCTTCTTAATTGATTAGAGTCTCCACCACCCTCGACATACACCTTAATGCTCACCAAGGATTCCCCCCAAGCTCGCCACTACTCCAGAGTTCACCGAGCCGGTAGTTCTCCAACCAAGCGGCCATTTTCTCTTCATCGAGACGGCGCATCACAGTCTGTCCGTCGTGCTTTTCGCAAACTACGATACTCCACCATTCATTGGTCAGGGCATCGACTAGCATATCCGAATGGGTCGTTACAATCAACTGGCTGCGTTCGGACGCTTCGAGCAACAACTTGCCTACCGTCGGCAGTATGTCCGGGTGCAGGCCCAGTTCGGGTTCCTCGATACAGATGAGGGGCGGCGGCTCCGGGTGACAGAGAATGGAAAGTAAACAGAGATACCGCAGCGTACCGTCCGAAAGACGATTAGCTGGTATGACTACGTCGCCTTCCTCTAAGAACAGTTGGACCGTACTGCCCTCAATCTTGACGTGGAAATCGGTTATGCCTTCGTAGAATTTGTTTAAAGCGTCCAGCAGACGCCGCTTTACCGCTGGCTTACCTTGGAAGCTGTTTAACACTAAGGCTAAGTTTTTACCGTCTTCTTGCAGGAAATCGTTAGGAAGGTCGGCCTTCTGAGGCAACCGCAGTGGGGAGTCGTGCCCGAGCGACCACTCGCGATAAATGCGAATACGGCTCAATGCCTCGCCGAGGTACGTCAGCTCGGGGTAGTGGTCCGGGTCTTTGCGCTGCGCCAGAATGGACTGGTCCGGTTTGACCTCCTCGGGACGCAAGTTGCGTCGGATCCCATCTTTGTAGATGACCACCTCTCTACCCAACTGTCCATAGTAGACCTGTCCGTCCGGTCTGCGTTCGTCCTCTATCGCCTCTGAGCCCAGTTCAAATCGCTGGCCTCGCTCGGTAAAGGTCAGTTGGTATCTCAGCGGCTGCGACCCCTGCGGATTCTCCACAATGGCTCCGATAACGGCAATACTCCCCGGTTTGCCCCGCCATATCCAATCATGGATGCCCCCTCCCTTTCGAATAGGCGAAATCAAATCTCGTGGAGCCGACCGGAGGATATCGATTCCTTCTAAAAAATTAGACTTTCCCGACCCATTGGGGCCGATCAATACATTTAGCCGCTTGAGTTCGATTTCTTCGGAGTTGGGGCCGAATGAGAGCAGGTTAGTCTGTTTGATACGACGAATGAGCATATCCTGATCCTATCTTTTGCAATCCCCTGTATCTTCTCGAAGATAGACGATAGTGTAGAGCAGTTAAGAGCTTTGGCTGTTGGGAAAGAACAACCGCTTCAACCAAGCAACGAGAACATCTACCTCTGGAACATTGGGATCAAGGAAGCAGGCACTAATGGCCGTCCCGAAAGGCCGTCCCGGCTCTTTTTGCCACGCAAGCCAAGTATGGATGATCGCCTTTGGCTCATCTAGTGGTTTGAAACGCCGCTCGCCTTCAGGAATGGTTTTGACGCTATCTCTCACATGGTCAAAAAGGATGTTAGGTTTCGGAACTAGGAAGCGCAGAAAATCCTCCAAGATTCCACTTGTCTGGTTATTCGGCATAACCCAGACGCCCAATCGCGGTAGATACGTTCCTGCCGGAGGATCGAGGATCGTTCCGTCCAGAGCTGGTTGATCAGGCACATTTTGGTATCCGACACTGATGATTCGGTTTCGGATCGACTTCCAACGGTCACTAATTTCCGTATCGGCATCAATGACTACCCCCACAATGTCGCCCTCCTCGATTAATAATGGGAGTCGAACCTCAATGCTCTCAATGAGTTTTTCGACACTGCCATACTTCTCGACTTCGTCGAGTTCGGGAATGTCTCGATTTCCACAGATATGCTTCAGGACGTGCTCGTCGTCAGTGCCCTCCACCAAGAGGATTTTCCTCCCATTTGCCATATCAGCGCACCTCGATTTGGTCACGGGTTGCTATGGCGAGTTCATCTTCTGATAGCACAGTGGGAATAATGTCCTCACCCCTGCGAGCCAAGCGTATAAGCGCCCCTTCTTCAGGCGCTTCAGCCGCCGCTTCCTGAAAAGCCTCGACCGCGTCCCAACTATGGGACGTAGCGAAAACTTGAATATCGAGCGTTTGCGCCAACCGGAATATCGTGCGCCACACGTCCAATTGCACGGTGTGATGCAAGCCGTTTTCAATTTCATCCACTAGCAAGAGCCCCCCGCGAGCGTTGACGAGCGAGAGAATGATTCCAAATAGCCGATTCAGTCCATCCCCAAACGAGCGCAGTGGAATAGGTCGCTCGATATTGTCTGCGCGTACAATGGCCATAGGCTTTCTGCGATTGCTGCCAACCATGGAAACGGCAGAGATATGAGGGTCGATGATGCGCAACGCTCCAACGACATCCTTCTCCCTGTCAGATAGCGCGATTTTATCCCACAATGGCCCCAACATGCCTGTGCCTCCGCCGCCGTAGGAGCTGACAAAGATACAGGACATCTGGGTTCCGTTAGATGGTTCAAAACGACCCCTGCGCATTGAATAAGGGTATCTAAAATGCTCAAGCCGATGGGCTTTTGTTACGCCTTGTGTCTCGACGATCAAAGCAGCTATACCGTCTGGTTCTAGTTTACCAAGAGGGAGCGACCGAAATTCTCCGTCCGAGTCGAGTTGCTCTGATAGCCAATCCAAGCCCATCGTCATACTCATTGGGCTCGACTTGCCACTAGTTGAAATAGCGATCGGCTCAGGGGGCTCTGAAAGCAAGGGAAATCCGTGGAACAGCCCAGAGACCTGGAACAAGCTATCGGGGCCAACGGGGTGCCCTTCTTCCTCTGCTTCCTCGATATTTTCTTCACGGTGTCTGAGTATGTCGTAAATCACGTCAGGTGCGGCATTGTTTGCGAGAATACGCAGCCCTTCAAGAACAGATGATTTTCCGGCGCTGTTCTTTCCTGTAATCAAGTTCACGCGCCCCAAGCCACGGATGGTCAACTCGCGGAATACACGGAATCGCTCCAGCGTTATGCTCTCAATTTTGAGGCTCATTGCATTCCCCCTTCACTAGGGTACTTCGTCCGTTCCTTCATCTTGCGACAATATACGCGAACTGCTTGAACAGTCTCAACCTTCGCCAGTGAGTCCGATTTCCCACCTCCCTAGCCGTCAGTCTCCCCTCAATCCAGCCGGATCTCCTCCCCCGCCTCTTGGCTCCGGTAGATCCCATCGAGGATTTTCATCACCTGTAAAGATTGCTCCGGCGGCACTGGCGAGGGCCGCCCCTCGGCAATCGCCGCGGCGAACTCCACGCATTCCTGCGCGTGGGCTTCAAGGCCGTCGTACATCAGCATGAGCTTGCGGTCGTACTGCTGGCGGGTCTGGTTGTTGCTCTCGCAAATCGAGCACTGGGGCCAATGCGCCCCACCGCGGGTGCCGTAGAGCCACATCTGCATGTCCTCGCCTTGGGTCGGGTGATGTAAAAGCCAGCTCACCTCCAAGATCAGCACTGCGCCGTTGTCAAAGCGTACAAAGGCCGCAGCAAAATCCTCTACATCGTAGTGGGATGGGATCGTCTGGCGACCCCATTGGCTGAAAGCCCCCTCTTGGTGCGCCAATTCAGCGCGCGCCACGCCCGAAATAGCCACTGGCTTGGGATGCCCCATAAACCACAAGGTCAGATCGAGGATGTGAACCCCAATGTCGATGCAAGGGCCACCGCCGCTGTGCTCCTTGAGAATAAACCCGCCGCCGATTGGCGCACCGGCCCGGCGCAGCATCCAGCTACGGGCGTGGTAGATATCGCCGAGCGCGCCCGCATCTATCTCGTCCTTGAGCGCGCGGGACGATCCCTGAAAGCGAAAGTGCTGCGCCGTCATCAGTTCCTTGCCCGAGGCATCGCGCGCCGCGATCATCTGGTGAACATCCTCGGGCGTGGGAGCCAAAGGCTTTTCGCAGATCACGTGCTTGCCAGCCGACAGCGCGGCAATGGCCAAGGGGGCGTGATACATGTTGGGCGTGCAGATGTCGATAATGTCGATATCTGGATCGCTGAACAGCGCCTCCGGGTCGGTGTGCAGCTTAGTGACCCCGTTTTCTGCGCCAAAGCGCTGCAGTGCCTCCTCGCTAATATCGCTGCCAGCGACTAGCTCGGCCTCGCTAGAAGCCTCCCAGCCGGGGAGATGCGTGCGGGCGATCCCGCCAACGCCGACGATACCTACTTTGAGCGTGCTCATGGCTTATCCTTGTTTTTGGTTGTGGTTTGATCTACGCGAAATGTAGGGGCGACCCTTGTGGTCGCCCGTTGTTTAGACTGGTTCAGATCCGCGTCAGGGCTTCCGCTGGCATCCACCCGCCGAGGCCATTGGCCAACCGCACCAGCATCCACCCGCCTTCCTGCCGCACTAAGCGAACCTTGGTACCCTCATGCGCGACAAAAACTTCTGTCTGCCCGAGGTCGGGGCCGGAGCGCGCGTGCGCCATGTCAACTGTGATGATGGCTTCGCTCGTCTGCGCCTGATGGTGGAGGCGCGTCCCCAGCCAGAGCGCGGACCCGACACTCAGCCCCGTACAGAGCAACATCCCGACTAGCCACAGCGCACCGGGGCGCGTCTGGACAAACAACCACCGCACCCCTAAGACAAAGACCGCGAAAAACGCCGCGGCGAACAGCAGACTAAGCTGGTTAAACGTAGGCCAGAAATAGGCGGCCACCAGCGCGGCTACCAGCGCACCGAGGCCGTCCTCCGTTTGCAGATCGCGGTCCTTCTTCACTAGGTTGGCAAAGCGCAGATTGGCCTCAATGTCCTCATCGTGCGGCAGCAAACGCTGCGCCCGCTCATACCAGAGAATCGCCTCGCCCAGCTTCCCGGACTTGAAGCAGGCATTGCCTAAGTTGTAGTAGAGCCGTGCGTCTTGCACCCCGGCTTCTACCACCGCCAAGTAGCTGCGCCGCGCCGCGGCAAAATCCCCGTCCCGATAGAGCGCATTGGCCTCGTTGTACTGCCCGGCCGCGGCCCCGGCGTGGAGTTGGGTGCCCAACAGGAGCAACAGCGCCAGTACGCGCATCACCCAACAATTCTGAATGACTGCTACTATTAGGCGTCTATCTGCGTCCATCTGCGGATCATCTGGTGCATGATGTAGGACTGCTATATCCACTTCTCCAAACTCGCGATCACCTCTTCTGCCAACCGCCGCGCCGCAGTCCGATCCGTCGGCGGGCCACCCGCGGGCGCAAAGCGCGCAAAGTCGCAGCGCGTCAGCAAGTCGCGCAACGCGGCAATCGTCTGGTCCTCAACTTGGCGCGCCGTCAAGACTTCAGCACAGACCTCAATGGTCAGGCCAGCCGCGGCGAGGTTGAGGCGGTCGGCTATGAATTCCAGCAATGCAGCGCGGACCTCGCCGTAGAACTCAGCCTCAGTGCCGTCCTCCAGCAAGGCATCGGCGCGGGCTAAGCGGAGACCAACTTCTCCTTTGGCTCGGCGCTGGCGTGCGTACGCTACATCGCCCTGCAAACGCCGCTGGTGGCGTTGCCACACAAGCAGGGCAAAAAAGGCGAGGGGCAGCGCACCCTGCAAGGTCCAAAACCAATAGCTGCTGTACAGCATGGAGCCCGCGCCGAGGACCTCGGCGTCAGGTTTGATGTAGCGGATGTCCTCCCCTACGGCCTCAATGTCGCGCCGGCTCAGCCCGTAGCTCACCCCTTCCTCCTCGACGCTTCCCTCACTGTGAATAGCGATGGGAGCGGATTCGAGGACCTCGTAGCGCGCTTGGTGTGGGTCGAAGTACGCAAAGCGCAATGGCGGGATATTCAAGGTGCCGCCCTGCTCGGGAATCAAGATGTACTCGAAGAGGCGGCGGCCCCCGTACACGCCGTTGGTAATCCGCTCTTCTTCCTCGACCTTGGGGTCATAGAGCTTGACGCCAGCGGCAGCATCTACTTGCAGAGGCTGTACCGCAGCCATGTTGCCCTCTCCCTTGACGAGCACTCGCAGCGTTACCGGATCCCCGACCGCGACTTGGGTCGGCTGGGCCTCGACGCTGAGTTGGAAGCGCCCCACTGCACCGGTAAATTCCGCAGGGCGACCCTGCTCGGGCAGCGGCAGAACCTCGATTTGCAATTCTTCGCTTTGCAGGAGCACTGAGCGAGAACGGCCAAAAAACGGATCGCCGGCGAAGAAGTCGTCGAGCACGCCACCGCGGCGCGAGCGCTGTTGAGGAATGTCGCAGGAAACGGCCAGCGTGCCGACGGCGTGCGTTCCCGCGCTGGTAGGAAAAAGGGCCACGCGCCGCAGCGGCGCGACGTTGAAGGACACGCCGCCGCGCACCTCCTGGTGCGAATCTAGCTGTTGGGCGATAAAGATATCTTCGGTCCAAAACCCGACAAAGGTCGGCAGCTTGTTGAAGCTGACGTTGCGCGGCTGGATGCGGTAGAACAGGTCGTAGGATACGGTGACCTGCTGCCCCACGTAAGCCCGCTGGTGGTCGGCGCGCGCCAACACGAAGATGGGACTCTCTTCTTGGCCAGCTTGCGCGCTGCTGGTGCCGCGGACGATCTCGACAGTAATGGGCTTGGTCTGATAGCGCTCGCCGTCCATTTCTAGCTGGAACGGACCGAGGGTAAAGGTGCCAGCCTGCTTGGCATAGAGGGCGTACGTTAGCTCGCGGGTGTAGCTAATGTTGGAGAAGTTGCTCATCTCCATCCGCGTGCTAGTCACTGGCCCCTCGACGTGGAAATCCTTTAGGTCGAACGCTGGCGTCACTTGGCTCAACTGCTTGTCGGAGGTGATGCGGAGCGTCAGGCGAATCGGCTCGCTCTGATTAGCGCGCGTGCGATCGACGGATGCTTCGAACTGAATCGTCGCTGCTACAGCGCTGGATGCCGCCAGCACCCACAGCACTAACGATATGGTCAGCCGCGCCTTCACCAGTCCCTAGCCTGCGCTTTGCCAGTCGCGCGAAATCGGCGCTTCTGAGCTTCCAACTCGCGGTTTTTGAGTGCATCCATGAGCTGCTGAGCTTCCTCGGGGCTAATAGACTGCTGCTCGGCGGGCTGCTCCTCCGGCTGTTGGTCCTGCTCCGAATCTTGCTGCTGTTGCTGCTGGTCCGGTTGATCCTGCTCTGCATCTTGCTGCTGTTGCTCTTGGTCCTGTTGATCTTGCTCTGAATCTTGCTGCTGCTCCTGATTCTGTTGATTCTGCTCTGAACCCTGCTGTTGCTCTTGGTCCTGTTGATCCTGTTCCGAATCCTCCTGCTGTTGCTCTTGCTGCTGTTGCTGCTCCTGCAATTTCTCCAGCGCCAGTTCCAAGTTCACCTTTGCATCTTCGTCGGCCGCGTCTAGCTCCAGCGCCTGCTTGTACGCGGCGACGGCCTGTTCAAACGCCTGCTGCTGGAAGAAGCTATTGCCCATGTTGTAATGGGCCTGCGCCTGGATTTTCTGCTCCTCGGCGCTGAGCACGCGCTCGAATTCCCGCAGGGCTTGGTCGTATTCGCCGCGCTTAAAAAGCGCGTCCCCGACGTTGAAGTGCAGCTCGGGCGCGTCGGGCCGGTCGAGGAGCGCGTCGCGGTAGAGCTGTAGGGCCTGATCGTACTCGCCGCGCTGGTAGTGCTCCAGCGCCTCGGCGCTCTTGCTGGCTACAGGATCGCCCACGGTCGCCCCGCAGACGACCAGCCAGATGCCTAAGACGACCCACAGTGTACCCATCAGGCGAACCGCCCCTTCCACTCGCGGGCCTGCACCCGTGCATCGCCCAAGAACGCCTCGGCGAAGAAACAGCAAAGAGCCAACAATAGAGGCCATTGGAAACGCTCCTGATAGCGGGTGAGGCGGGTAGAGCCGATTTCGCGCTGATCCATCTCGGCGATCTGGCCATATAAAGCTTCCAATTCCGCACCGCCCAAGGTAGTGCGAAAGTAATCGCCCCCCGTCTCCAGCGCCATGTCCTGCAAGGTGCTCTCGTCGAGCCGGGTTTTGACGTATTGGCCGCGCTGGTCCTTGTGAAAGCTCACGCCGCCACCCTCCTCAGTGGGAATTAGCTCGCCATCGGGAGTCCCCAGCCCCAAGGCAAAGAGACGGACGCCCTGTGCGGCGGCGGTCTGCGCCGCGGCTAGCGGTTGCCCCACGTGATCCTCGCCGTCGGTGAACAGCACGATGGCCTTGTGCTGGCCCTCGCCTTCCTCAAACGAGCGCACGGCCAGCCGCACCGCGTCGCCAATGGCCGTCCCCTGGACGGGTATGGCTCCGGCGTCCAGCACGTCGAGAAACAGCTCTACCGCGCCGTAGTCGGTCGTCAACGGACATTGGACAAAAGCCTTACCAGCAAAGACGACCAACCCGACCCGATCACCCCGCAGCAAGTCCAACAAGCCGCGAATTTGGTATTTGGCCCGCGCCAAGCGGCTCGGCTTGACGTCCTCGGCCTGCATACTGCGCGACACGTCGAGCACCACCATCACATCTACGCCCTTGCGCTCGGCCATTTCGAGTTGGGGGCCGAATTGGGGGCCGGTCAGTGCGAGGATCGCAAAAAAGGTCCCCAATCCCAATAGGACGCACTTGCCCATCTGGCGGCCCCGGCTCAGGTTGCGGGTCAGCTTCTCGGCCAGCGGGCCGTGGGCAAAACGCGCTAAGGCGCGGCGGCGTGCCCAGAGCGCCCAAGCAAAAAAGGCCGCCAAAAAGGGCAGCAGCAACAGCAACCAAAAATTGTATAAATTTGCAAAGCGCATATTAACCGACCTTACGCATCCCTGTCATATAGCAACCCTGAATGACTGAACGATTCTACGCCCATCTGCGTCCATCTGCGGATCAAGGCAGTGAGCGGAAACGGGTATTCGCCAACAACATCTCCACCAACAGCAAGCCCAAGCCCGCGTAGAGAAAATAGGCGAAGCGCTCCGAGTAGTTCAGGTGGATTTCGGATTTGATCTCGGTCGCCTCTAACTCGCCGATCTCGCGGTAGATGGCCTCTAGCTTTTCCTCGCTGGTCGCTCGGTAGTACTGGCCGCCGGTGCGCGCCGCCACCTCCTGTAAAGTCTCCTCGTCGATTTCCACTTGGACGGTCTGATAGCGGGTGCCGAACACCCCGCGCACGGGCCGGCGAATCTCCCCATCGCTGCCCACGCCAATCGTATAGACCCGAATGCCCACGGCCGCGGCCACCTCAGCCGCGGTCAACGGCTCGACCTCACCGGCGTTGTTCACGCCATCGGTCAGCAGGATAATCACCTTGCTCTCGGCATCCGAGTCGCGCAGGCGGTTGCAGGCGTTGATCAGCGCCATGCCAATGGCTGTGCCATCCCATTCCTCGCTGGCGATCTCCACGCCCTCGAGAAACTCCAACAGCACTCGATAGTCGAGGGTCAGCGGGCACTGGGTGAAGCTCTCACCGGCAAAGACAACCATGCCGATGCGGTCGCTATGGCGGCCGGCGATAAAGTCGGCCACCACTTCCTTGGCCACCTGCAAGCGGCTCTTCTGGCCCTCGTCTAGGTCGTTTAACTCCATACTCGACGAAATGTCTAACGTCAGCATGATGTCGATGCCCTCGCCCGATATTTCCCGCACCTCGCGCCCGGCCTGTGGGCGGGCCATAGCTACAATGAGACAACTCAAGCCAAGTAGCTTCAAGACGAGGAGGCCGTGCCGGAGCTTGGTCCACAGCGATGCGGTGGCGCGGCGCAACACGCCGAGGTCGGAAAACTGCACGCTGCTCCGGCGGCCCCGGTGCGCGCGCACATAGCTGTAGAGCAAGACGGGTAACAGCAGCAGCAACAACAGCCACTCGGGATTCTCAAACCGGATGTTCTGCATGGACCTCAACAGCGCGGCTTGCGACCGCCTCCTCAATAGCGCGCAATATAGCTAGGCCACCGTCTGGTGCGCGCCGGGCCTCGTCCAGCGCCGGATGAAAGCGGGCGAATTTCACCAAGTCGGCCGCGGCCAAATAGTCGATGATCTGCTGCCTAAGCGCGGTATCGACTTCAGCCCCCCGCAGCGCGTCCGCCAACTCAGACGTGGTCTGCTCCATGGCCTCAACTGCCAGGCTCTCCTCCAAGAAGCGGCGTAGATTTTCCGACAGCAGCGAGTAGTATGTTTTGAACTCGCCGCGCTCCAGCAGGCCGCTCTCGGCGATGCGCGCGAATTCAGCCGCGTAGTCTATCGGCTCGGGCGGAGGTGGAGGCTCTGGGGTGCGGGTGCGGCGACGCCAGAGCCAAACGCCGCCGAGCGCACAAAGCGCCAACGCCAGCAGGCCGATTGCGACGACCACCCACAACGGCACTCCCCCGCTGATGAGCACGGGCGGTTTGATGTCGCGTAGTTGGTCCTCCCCTTCGCCTCGGGCGCTGATGACTTCTATGGCTAAGGGTTGGGTCGCGCGCAGGAGCGTATCGCCCGCAGCAGTGACAAAGGGCACGGCCACGGCTGGTACATCGTGTCGCCCCAGTTCGTAGAGACGCAGTTCGCATTCTTGCGCTAGCTCGAATTCAGTCGCGACCTCGCGTTGATGCCAGTCGGCGCAACGGGGAGCAAAATCTCCTAGGATCTGGGATAGATCCGGGGCCTCGGGACGCGCGGTGGCGTCGTGGTGGAGCGTCAGCGTCAGGCGGATGGGATCGCCGACCCGAGCAGCCGCAGTATCCAAGGCCGCCTCGACCCGAGGGACTTGGGCGTGCAGTCCCCCGGTGAGGACGACTAGCGCGGCGAGCAGACCGCCGAGATACATTACGGACTGTCAGCGCCGCCGTCGTCGGGGTCTTCTTCGCTGCTGGCGGCGGGTGCAGCCGGCTTTTTGGGAGCTTGCGCCACGTCGTCTATATCCAAATCCAACTCGGCGAAGTCATCTCCACTCACAACGTACACTGCGTCGTCGCCTTCCTGTTGTAAGTACGAGGTTCCGGCGGCGGCACTAAAGCGAGTGGTCAGCAAGGCTTGCCCCTCGCCTAGCAATTCAATGCTGAAGGCAGGCGCGGCCTCGGCGGGCAATTCCTCGGCAAAATCCTCGACTTCGAGTTGCTCCAAGTCGCTCAGGAGACTGTTGAGCTTCCATGATTTAGCATCGCGCCCCATAGGCTCGGACAAGTGCCACACACCGCTGGTATCCTTGTTGGCCGCAAATGCGGGTGCAGCCCCGCGAGTCAAGACGATGCGCTCGACCTGCTCGCGCTCGAAACGCAAGGGCTTTTTGTCGCGCAGGTCGGAGATGCCCTTGGTAAGCTCTTGCACCAGCGTCGAATCGACCAAGAAGACTTGCGGCCGGCTGGCGTCGCGCGCGTACCAACGGCCCTGTTCGTCCGCGCCGCCAATGGCCAAGCGCTTCTCAGCCCGATCCTCGCCGACGAGCAGGGCGATCTCCACCTGCGACGCGCGCTCCCCTAAGCCGTAAGCGGCCAAGGCGCTGGTATCTGGATCTTCGGCGACAAAAGCCTCGATCTCGGCTTGGTCGATTTTGTCGAGCAAGCCATCGACCGCGGCGGCGGCGGCCCGAGCGGTTACCGGCTCGCGCATTTGCCAGTCAGGCTCGGCCCGCGCTAGCACAGTCGCACCGCCCGCACCCCACCGCTGCACCTGCATCACCTCGTCTTTGGCAAAGGCCAGCACCCGGCGGTCACGCAAGTCAAAAGCGCGCTTGTCGAGGTTGTCGAAGCGCCAAGCGCGCACCACGAAAATCTCGGGATTGTCGCCTTGCAGTTGGGCGTACGTGAAGCGGTCGGTGGGACTGTCCGCCCCGAAAGCCACCACCTGCTCAGCGCCGCCCTCGGTTTGCAGCCGCACTTTGAGCCTCGGCGCGTCAAGCCCGTATTGGGCGGCTTGCTCTGCGCTCGCAGCCGCGCTATCGACGACCACCTTTTCCCGCTCGCACTCAAGCAAATTGCGCAAGTAGCGCTCTACGGCTTCTTGGTCCGCGCCGTCGGTCATGGGCGCGCTCAGATTCCAGCCGCCCGTCCCCTTGTCCAACACCAAGGCATCGTCGCCGCGCAACAGTTCAAGCCGCTGTGCATCATCTTCTTGGAAGACGAATAGCTGCTTGGATTTTTCGGCTTCTTGGCGGCGCTCCTCGCCGCCTTTGATCTCGTAGAAATAGACAAAGGCCAACAGCGCCACAAAGACGGCACCGATTGCGATATTGGTCTTGAATTTCATGCTTGCTCCTCTTGGACAAAGACCTTTTTAATCCACACGAGAATAGCCGCGTTGACCACAAAAACCGCGGCGTAGATCAGTTGGACCGTCTCGTTGGGAATCAGCGAGAAACCAAGGCTCGCACCGGTAAAAATCGTCAGCGCGACCACGCCGGCGCACAGCACCGCAAACACCAAGCCGGATTGCCAAGCCCACGCTGCGTGCCGATAGAGTCCGTAGCCAATGGCCGCCGAGGCCAAGGCTGCGATCAATTTGACCTCGCCCTCAAAAATCGCTCCCTCGCTGGTGGCAATGATACCGCTGATGAAGAAGAACATCGCATTGCCCCAAAAGGTGTACACCAACCACGAGACAAAGCCCTCGGCATAGGTCTGATAGCCGCGCCGGAGCACCATGACCATGCCCGACAAAGCGACCGCAAACGGCACGATGAACACCGAGACCCAGAGGATGACCGCGCCCTGATTGCCGATCAGGTTGATGGGGTTAAAGGCAGGTTGCTTGTCGGCAATGGTCAAGCGGTCTTCATCCTCGGTGAGCCAACTGACGCTGCCGAGGAATAGCTCGCCATTGGCCTGCTGGGCAAAGTACTGATTGGAGGCAAAATCCGCGTCGCCGATGACCACCAGTCGCGTCCGCCCCTCGGGTGCCAAGCTGGTATCAGCGGCTGCGGAGACCGCCACGCCCAGCGGCACCGGGCCGCGCATATCTACTTCCGGGTCGAAATCCACCTCGCCGCCCTCGCCCATTATGGGCGCAAGGTCCGCTTCGCCCCAACTGCTTTTGTGGGTGTACGCCAACGCGGCGATATCCGGCTCCTTGAGCCGGTGTTCGGTTAGCTGCACCGAGCGCGCCAGCGGAAAGAAGCTCATCGTACCGCCTGACAATTTTTCGGTGATCGGGTGATCGCCGTAGTTGATGACCACCGGCACTGAGACATCCGCGCCAAAAAGCTGACCCAAGCCGCTCAAATCGACGACAAAGTCCTGCCCCAGCTCGACCGAGTATTCGTTCAACAGCGCTTCGAGTCCGGTTGGCTGGCCCGGATCGAGCAAAAACAGCACGCTGCCCCCGCGAGCCAAGTATTGCCCCAGCACCTCAACCTCAGCCGCGGCAAAGCGCTCCTTCGGTCCCAAGACTACCACTAAGGTAGCATCGTCGGGCACCGGCTCGGTGAGCATCAGTCCTCCCTCGACCGCGAAGTTTAGCTCCTTGAGGCGGCCTTTGAGGGTGGAATAGCCAAGCTCATCGACTTGGTCGAGTTCGGCCTCGCCGTGGCCGCTGGTGAAATAGGCCCTTAGCTCGCGGCCTTTGAGCGCCTTGAGAATGGCATTGCTCAACGCCTCTTCGCTCTGGGCGGTAATGCGCTCCGTGCGCACTTGCCCTTCGTCGATCACTTCAATAATCGAAGTCCCGCGCTCGCGGATGTTGTTCTGCTCGACGCGCAGCCGGTTTTTCTGCGGATCGAGCAACTCGTAGTCGAAGTTGGACGATACATAGCTGTATTCCTTTAAGAGATCCTCAAAGCGCATGTTCTCCATCTCGCCCATGAAGGTCTTGACGCTGACGTACTGACCGTTGTCTGCGAGGGGTGAGAGGAGCCGGTGGGTGTCGTCCGACAGCGTAAAGAGCGCGTCGGCCGTCATGTCCTTGCGGAGGTGGTAGCGGTCGCCGAGGAAGTTGATCAGCGCGGCAATGCCGAGCGAAATCACAATGCCCAACCCGGCCGCGCTCAAGTCGGCCAAACTCCAGCGCCCCTTGCGCGAGACGACCACAATGCCGACCAAAGCGATCAACCCCGGGTAGAGTACCACACTGAGCCAGAAAATCCACTCGCTGTCGCTTTCGGTCAGGGCGATGGGGTTGTGGCCCGGCTCGCGGGGGCGAATCGAGATCAGGGCCTCGTCCTCGGCCAGCCAACTCAGGGCGTTGAGCACTAAGTCGCCATTGCCCTGGACGCCGAAGTACTGGTTAGTGGCAAAATCTGAGTCCCCAAAGACGACCAAGCGGCCCCCCGCCTCAATGTCGCGGGCGGCGACGGCCAAGGGTACCGGCCCGGGCTGATCGACGCCCTCGTCGAGCTTGACCGTCTGATTGCCTTCGCTGGTGAGCACACTCAAGTCGGTCTCGGCCCAACCGGCCTCCGAGGTCATAACCAAGGGGCCGCCCTCGCGGCCGCTGCCTTCGTCAAAGCGCACTGAGCGCCCGAGTTGGAAGAAGGTCATCACGCCTTGGTGTTTGCGCGTGATCGGATGATCGCCGTAAGAGAGGGCAACCGGCGTAGTAAAGTCGAGGCCAAAGAGCGAGCCAATGCCGCTGGTGTCGATGACGAAGTCGTCGCCGACCGCCACGCCCCACTCGCCCAACAGCTCGGCTAAGCCGCTGTCGGCGAGCGGATCCAAGAGCAACAGCAGGGCACCGCCTTCCGCTAGGTAAGCGCGGATGGCCTCGACTTCCACCGGGAAGAAGGGCGTACGCGGGCCAGCGATGACCAGCACGGCGCAATTTTCGGGCACTGCCCCCTCGCGGGCGAGGAACAGCGAATCCTCGACCGCGTAGTCGATCGCCGCCAATTGGACCTGTAGCTGCTCTAGCCCATCGGGTTGGTTGGCGAGTTGGCGCTCGCCGTGCCCTACTGTTAGGTAGATCCGGTCTTGGCGCTCGCGCGTCAGCTTGAGTAGCGAGTTGACGATCTCGCGCTCTTCAAGCTCGGTGATCTGCTGTTGTTTGTCGCCGCTTTCCAACACCAGCGTGTCGTAGCGGCGGATGCCGTAGGCCTCGGTGCGGCGCGGGTCGCGGTCTGGGTCAATAAATTCGTAGCTGAAGCGAGTGTTATACGTCTCCAACTCGGCCAGCAGCAAATCGAGTTCGGCGTTTTCTCCCCCCTCCATAAAGGCGAGGGCGTGGACGTCCCTGTCCAGTGCCTTGAGCGTCTCCACCGTCAGGTCGGCGAGGCTGTGCAGCTGGCCCTCAGTCAGGTCGAAGCGCTCGGGATAGCGGTTGCCCAAAAAATTGACCATGGCCACAATGCCAAAGACCATGATACCGCCCCAAAAGGCGTTGAGCCAGCGGCCGTACTGGCGGAAAAGCGCCGGATTGAGCAGGCCGGCCGCGGCCACCATCAGGGCACCAAGTGCCAAGTTAAAAAGCCCGATTGAGCCGCTCTCGGCATTGAGCAAATAGGCCGTGCCACCCGCGACCATCAGCGCCGCGCCGACCAGCCCCAAGGGCGTGGTATATGCCTTCATGCTCAGCGCCTCCATCTCCGCGATTCAATGACGCGCGTGGTCAAAAACAAGCAGAAAAATGTAAAGCTCAGGTAGAACACCACGTCCTTGGTGTCGATGACGCCGCGCTGGAAATCTTCGAGGTGTGCTATAAAGGAGAGGTACTGCAGGATTTTGGCGGCTGTCGGGCCAGCAAAGCTCGCCGACCAGTCGATGAGCCAAAACAGGAGCAACATGCCAAAGGTTAAAAGCACGGCGACGATCTGATTTTCAGTCAGCGCCGAGGCCAAGATGCCCACGGATATAAAGGTCGCTCCGAGGAACAAGTAGCCTAAGTAGCCGGAAAAAATCGGCCCCCAGTCGGGCGAACCATACACTTCGAGGATGAGAAAGTAAATCAGCGTCAGGCTGACGATGATGCCGTAGAGCGAAAAGCAGGCAAAAAACTTGCCCAGCATCACCTCAATGGTGCGCAGCGGCGAGGTCATCAGCAATTCGATGGTGCCCGACTTCTTCTCCTCGGCAAACAGCCGCATGGTCAGCATGGGGATGACCAACAGCCAGATGAAGTCCATGACCGCGAAGAATTGGGTAATGACCATCTCGTTGAGATTGAGTGCCGGCATCCCCCCCATGCCCATCTGCGCCCGCTGGCCAAACTGCAAGCACCAGAGGTTGAACTGCATCAGGATGTTGCGGAACAGATAGCCCGAAAGAAACAGGAACACGCCAGCGATCACATAGGCGACCGGCGAAACAAAATAGGAGCGCATCTCCTTGGTGTACACGGCGGCAAAATTACGCATGTTAAGCTGCTACCTCCTCGCTAGTCAGGCTCAGGAAAATGTCTTCGAGGGTCATGTCGAGCGGCCGCAATTCGCGCAGGCTGAAGCCGCTTTCCACGACCTTGCGGGTCAGGTCGTCGCGCACGTCAGCACCGGGGGTGCTCGTCACCACATACGCGCCCTCTTCACCACCGGCTTCCACCTCCAGCACGCCCTCTAGCTGGCCGATCATGTCCAGCACCTGCTCGCTGGGGCCATCTATTTGGGCGCGCAGCACTTCGCCCTCCTTGAGCTGGGCCATGAGGCTTTCGGGCGTGCCCTGGCCGGCGATGCGGCCGTTGTTGATGATCGCCACGTGCCCGCAGGTCATGCTCACTTCCGACAGGATGTGAGTGCTGAGAATGACCGTGTGGTCGCCCCCCAGCCCCTTGATGACCTCGCGGATTTCGATGATCTGCTTGGGATCGAGGCCCACCGTCGGCTCGTCGAGGATGAGCACCTCCGGCTCGTGGACGAGGGCCTGGGCCAAACCGACGCGCTGCCGGTAGCCCTTGGACAGGTGGCCGATCACTGTGTGCCGCTGGTGGGCAATGCCGGTTTTTTCCATGGTGTCGTCGATCCGGCTGTTGAGAGCCGCGCTGGGCACGCCCTTGATTTTGGCGACAAAGCGCAAATAGGCGTTTACCGTCATATCGTGGTAGAGCGGCGGCTGTTCGGGCAGATAGCCGATGCGCTTGCGCACCTCCATAGATTCTTCGATGATGTCGAAACCAGCGACTTTGGCCTCGCCCTGCGAAGGTGGCAAATAACAGGTAAGTATGCGCATCGTCGTAGTCTTGCCCGCGCCATTCGGCCCGAGGAAACCGAGGACGACGCCCTTGTCAACATTAAAGGACACATTCTCCACGGCGACGACATCTCCGTAGTGTTTGGACAGTTCGCGTACTTCAATCACGGTACTTCCTCCTTAGTGTCGCTGCATCCGCGCGCGAAAAAAGTGAATGAGAGGTTCGACATAAGGGCGCGACAAATCAATCGCGATTTCGTCAACGCCCGCTTTGTGCAATAGACTGCTGCGGCGCTCGGCTATGGCCCGCTGTTCGGCGGCGAAAAACGCGCGCACGCCCTCGTGGCCGCTATCGACGAGCACCTGTTGGCCGGTCTCGGCGTCTTGCAAGTTGATAAAACCAACATCGGGTAGGTCCCACTCGCGCGGGTCGCTCACCACCACGGCGATCAAGTCGTGGCGCTGGCTCAAGTGCCGCAGCGCTGGCTCGTAGCCTTGATCGAGAAAGTCGGAGATGACAAAGATCACGCTGCGGCGGTGCAAGACGCGGCTGAGGTATTCCAAAGCTCCGGCGATAGAGGTCTTGCGCCCCTGCGGCTGAAAGTACAGCAACTCGCGCAACACGCGCAGCACGTGCTTGCGCCCCTTTTTCGGCGGTACGAAGACCTCGACCTCGTCGGTGAAGATGAGCAGGCCCACTCGGTCGTTGTTCTTGATCGCGCTAAAGGCCAACAGCGCCGAAACTTCGACCCCAATTTCCCCCTTCATCTGCTGCTGTGAGCCAAAGGCCCCAGACGCGCTGGCATCTACCACCAGCACCGCGGTCAACTCGCGCTCTTCGTCGAATATTTTGATGAAGGGCGTGCCCACCCGCGCCGTCACGTTCCAGTCGATGTGGCGCACGTCGTCGCCGGGCTGGTATTCGCGCGCCTCGGCAAACTCCATCCCCCGCCCCTTGAACGCCGAGTGGTATTCGCCCGCAAAGAGATTGTTCACCATGCTGCGGGTGTGAATCTCGATCAGGCGAACTTTGTCGAGTATCTCTTTGGGAATCACGGCTCGGTTTGCCTCATCTTCAAGGAACTTCGATGTGGTCGAAAAGCTGCTGCACAATGTGATCGCTGTCGATTTCCTCGGCCTCGGCCTCGTACGAGGCAATGATCCGATGCCTGAGCACATCGGCCCCCACCGCCTTGACATCTTCTGGGGTGACGTAGCCGCGGCGCTGGATGAAGGCGTGGGCGCGCGCCGTGCGAACGAGGAAAATAGCGGCCCGCGGCGAGGCCCCGTACTCGATCAGCGGTGCCATGTCGGCTAGCCCGTAGTCGGCCGGTCGCCGGGTGGCTTGGACGAGATCGACGACGTAATCCTTGATCTTGTCGTCGATATAGACGATCTCCACCACCTCGCGCAGGCGGCGTATCTCGTCGATACCCACCGCTTGCTCCACCTCGATTAGACTGTCGTTGGCCATGCGGTCTAAGATCAGCCGCTCCTCGGCGCACGATGGATAATCGACTTTCACTTTGAGCATGAAGCGATCGACTTGGGCCTCGGGCAGCGGGTAGGTTCCCTCTTGATCAATCGGATTCTGAGTGGCCATGACCAAGAACGGGTCGTCGAGGGCATAGGTTTCCTCGCCAATGGTCACCTGCCGCTCCTGCATGCACTCCAAGAGCGCGCTCTGCACTTTGGCTGGTGCTCGGTTTATTTCGTCGGCCAAGATCAAATGGGCAAAAATCGGGCCTTTCTTGGGTATAAAGACCCCTTGGTGCTGGTTGTAGATGGTGGTCCCGGTCAGATCGGCGGGCAACAGATCGGGGGTAAACTGGATTCGCTTGAACTGGGCCGCCACGATCCTCGCCAGCGTCGCCACCGTCAGGGTCTTAGCTAACCCAGGCACCCCTTCGAGGAGGATGTGGCCGTTGCACAATAGCCCCATCAGGATCCGCTCCACCATGGCGCGTTGGCCGACGATGACCCGGTCCATTTCCCGCAAGATGCGCTCTACCACCGCGCTCTCGCGCTGGACCTGCTCGCTAATGTCGTGAATGTCTATTGTTGTTTGCGTCATCGGATGTACTCTCGATATTGTCCTATTCAGCCAATAAAAAACCGCCCTGCGGATTCGCAAGCGGCTGGACCTATCTGCCTCAGACCTTTATGGCAACTTCTAATGTGTCAAGGAGCGGCGACCTCATCCTGAAATTGAACCCATTCTTGAGGGGCGCGCCCGACGTTGGGCAATAGGTGTCGAGCACTAGTCGCGAGTTCGGAATCCGGGTAGTTCTCAATCACGCGCTGATAGGCCCGCCGCGCTTGCGCTAGGTCGCGGATATGCTCCTCGTATATAAAGGCGATCATAAATTGGGCTTCGTCGCCGTGCTCGCTAGCGGGATATTCGGCCAACACGCGTTCGTAATAACCGATGGCCTCCTGCATCTTCCCCTGCTGTTGGGCCAACCCGGCGAGTTTTCTCAGCGCCTCCGGTGCTCTGGGGGATTGGCCAAAGCGCTCTAGAAAAGCCGTGAAGTGCGCGACTGCTTGGTCGGCCGTGGCAAGGTCGGCCGCAGCGGTCTCACCAGCCGCGAACAGCTCCTCAGCGCTTTGCTGGTCGAAACCTACCCACCAAGAACCAACGATAAAAATTACTAGTAGTATCCTAGACCACATCTACGTTTTAACCACGCATCGCGCAGGAAAGTTCCTCAATCAGCTTTGGCGGCCTTCGCTTTGCCGTCGCTCTTTTTGTCGGCCGCCTTGTCGCTGCCGCTGTCTTTGTCAGCCTTAGCCGCCTTTTGGTATCCATCGCTGCGATAGTCGGTTGTGTAAAAGCCCGTCCCCTTGAAGAGCAGGCCGCCGCCCATGCCGATGAGCCGCTTGACTGGGCCTGTACAATTTGCTTCCGGGCAGGTCTGGCGCGGCGCGGCCGTGATGCTCTGAAATTCTTCAAAGCGGTGGCCGCACTGCTGGCATTCGTATTCGTATGTGGGCATGGCGTTGGCTCTTGTTATAACTAAAAATACAAACTAAATAATATAAATTCGGTCAACTAGGGACGCAATACTTGGCGACGCGCCGAGTCTTACTCATCGCTACCCATTTGCGGCAGATCGCCCGTGTCGAGGGAGCGCACCTTGTCGCGCTCGATTTTGAGCAAGGTCAGCGCGCTGTTGGAGCGCATGTCCGAGGACAGGGAGATGGTGCCCGAGGCTCCTTGGTAGAAACGGATCGCGGCCAACCACTCAATCAGCGCGGCCGGATCGCGGTGCCCCTGCTCCCACCCGTCAATGAGCAAGCGGGTGGCATCGTAACTAGCCGCGGCGTAGTATGGGTCGCGACGGAATTGCTTGCGAAAGTTGCTGACAAACGACTGCTCGGCCGCAGATTCGGCCTGCCGCGAGGAAACGAAAATGACCCCGTCGAAATTCTTGCGCTCGCCCGGACGCATCTGCCGAATGGCTTCGGGATCCCACCAAGCATTGTTGCCGAGGACTTGGGTTTGCAAGCGGTGAAAATGCACCTGCGGCGCGATCGCCTTGGCGTCCGCAAAGCTCTCGACCACCACCACGACTCCGTCGATGGTGTCGATAAATTTATCCTCCAGCGGCTCTTCCTCGATTACTTCGAGCGTATCCGCAGGTGGCGGTATAAGCGCCAAACCAGCGGCGCGAATCTCCTCAAAGACGTAACGGAAATCCGTGGTCTCTTTGGGGATATACCAATCGCTGTGCGCGATCTGGCCGCCGTTGCGCTCGGCAATGCGGGTGAACTCGCGCACGAAATCCCAGCCGTAGTCGCTGAGAGGGGAAATAATCGCTAAGTGCTCCAAGCCGAGGACGAGAGTCGCGTACTCGCCCAACAGACGCGCCTCTGTTTTCGAGACTGTGCTCAACTGGAAAACGCTGTGGCCGAGCGAATCCAAGCCGCTCTGTTGAGCCAGCGGCACCAGCAGGGGAACACCAGCGCGCGCCGCGACCGTGGCCGCCACCACGCTAGACCTGCTCCTGATCGGACCGACGATGGCCACGACGCCTTGATCCAGCAGCCGTTGGGCACCGTACGCCACGCGCAACAAACCGCTGGCTGGGCTTTCGCTAATGTCGCCGCTGTGATCAGTAGCGATGGGTAAGTTCCCGTAGTCAACCCCAGTGTCGTCAATTACGAGTTCGAAAGGACTGCCGGCTTCCCGATTGGCCAACTGCACACCATCGCGGAGTTCTTCGCCGATCCGGTAGTCAACCCCGGTCAGCGGCAGCAGCAAGCCCAACCGGGGTGACCTCTCGTCAACGCGCGGGCTATATGCGGTCAGATCGCTCCCCCAGACGGCGGCTATCGGAGCGAATATGCCATTGGCAACGCTGTCGCGATAGGTTTGCATCGCTTGGGCGGCTTCCTCTTGCCAGCCGAGGCGCTGATACCAGCGCGCCCGGCCGAAAAACAGGGCCTCGCGCAGCCGCCCGGCCCCTACGGCCTGACGTAGCCGCGGCCGCTCTTGTTCTTTTAGCTGGCCGTTCCAATCCATGGCCGCCAACCGCTCGGCTGCTTGGGCTTGGATGCTAAGAGGGGCCTGCGTGGCCAACAAACGGCCGTACTGGGATGCGGCCTCGGAGTAATGCTTGCTGTTGAAAAACGAATCGCCGATCAACAGCCGGGCATTGGGCAGGTAGCGGCTGATGGGAAACCTACGCTGCAAGACCAAGGCTGCGTCGATGGCTTCGGCAAAGCGACCTAAGCGGTACAGGGTTTTCCCTAAGAGGAACTGGCCGGCGCTGGACCGCTGGTTGAGCGGGAACTCCGCTAGCAGCCCTAGGTGGTTGAGTGTCTCGTCAAAACGCCCCTGTTTATATGCTTCAAGCCCGTTGCCAAAGATATTTTCAGCGTCAGCCGAATACGTCCATGTGCTCGCCTGCCCTGCGGCGAAGTTCGGCACCAGTACCGCCGCAAAGACCACGCATACGTAGCGAGCAATGTACTGCCGACAACGGGGCCTAGGTTGTCCGCATCTGAGAGGGCGAGTATATTTTTTACGCCACGGCATTTCCAACCTTTCCTTTAGGTTAAATATATGCAACCGCGTGCTGAAAAAGTGGAGATTGACCCAGAAAAACTGCGTCGCCTCCTAGCTAGACAAATCGAAGAACAAGAGCAAGCGCCTGCCCAACCCGAGGCTTCCTCCACCGAGGGCGAAGGCACTCAGACGGTCGAATCCGAGGCTATCCACTTCGACCTCAAACCGGAAGAATTAGAGGCCTATCTCGATCAATACGTCATCAAACAGCAAGAGGCCAAGGCCATTCTCGCCACCAAGATCTGCACGCATTTCAACCGCCTGAAATTACCCCCGGAAGACGACGAGGGGTTCGTCGGCAACATCAAAAACAACGTGCTAATGATCGGCCCTACCGGCGTGGGTAAAACCTATCTAATCCGCCTCATTGCCCGCAAAATCGGCGTCCCTTTCGTCAAGGGCGACGCCACTAAATTCAGCGAGACCGGCTATGTCGGCGGCGATGTCGAAGACTTGGTCCGCGACCTAGTCCGCGAGGCCAACGGCGACATCGAACGCGCCCAGTACGGCATCATATACATCGACGAAATCGACAAAATCGCCTCCGCACAGGGAGTACACGGCCCAGATGTTTCGCGCTCGGGCGTCCAGCGCAACCTGCTCAAGCTGATGGAGGAAACCGACGTCGATCTCAAGGCCCCGCACGACATTGCCTCACAGATGGAGTCCGTCATCCAGATGCAGCAGACAGGCAAGATCGAACGCCAGAAGGTCAACACGCGCAATATCCTCTTTATCGTCAGTGGGGCCTTTTCCGGGCTCGACGAAATCATCGGTCGCCGACTCAACAAAGGCACCATGGGGTTCCGCTCCCAAGCCGACCCGGCCCACCTCAACGCCGATCAGCTCCTATCCCACGTGCGGGCCGAGGACCTGATCGAATACGGATTCGAGTCCGAGTTCATCGGCCGCTTGCCCATCATCGCCGTGCTACACAACCTCGGCCCCGAAGATCTCCTCGAAATCCTCCGCAATCCCAAAAGTAGCGTCATCCTGTCCAAAAAGCGCGACTTCCGCGCTTATGACATTGAAGTCGAATTTGCCGACGAAGCCCTAGCCCTGTTAGCTGAACGCGCCCACGCCGAGCACATCGGCGCTCGAGGTTTGGTCAGCGCCATTGAAAAGGTACTGATCAACTACGAAAAAAAGCTCCCTTCCGTAGGCGTCGAACGCTTTACGGTCGAGGCCGATACCGTACTCGATCCGGCGACCGGTCTAGAGCGCTTACTCCAAGACACTTCGCTGCGCCGTTTTATCGACAACTTCCAACGCGAACACGACATCGCCTTGGAGATCACGCCAGAAGCCTCCGCGCAAATCGAGGTCCTAGCCAGCACGCGGGACATCGCCCCCGGCGAATTGTGCGAAGAAATGTTCAGCGACTACGGACACGGTCTCAAGCTGGCCGGGTTGAGCCAGTTTTGCATTGACGCCGATGTAGTCGCCGATCCCCAAGAAGCACTCAACGCGCTCGTCAAACACTACTACAATCAACGCCGCTAAATCCCACCGTATTGCTTTACTTTGCGGTAGAGCGTACTGAGGCCGATTTGCAGAATTTCGGCCGCTCGCCGTCGGTCGTTGCCAACCGCCTTCAGCGTCTCGGCAATGGCCGTCTGTTCGATCTCGGCCATGCTCATGCCGACGCGAAAACCCAATCCGGGGAAGACGCGCTCTTGGCGGTTTATGTAGCGCGGGATGTCCCCAACTTCGAGTACGCCTTCGCGGGCGCACATGACGACCATGCCCTCGATACAGTTTTTTAATTCCCGCACATTGCCCGGCCAATCGTAATCGCGCAACACGTCTAAGGCTCGTGGCCGGATGCCCGCGATGCGCTTGTTGTTCTCGGCGGCGAACTGCTGGATGAACGCATCGACCAGAATGGGTATGTCCTCGCGGCACTCGCGCAGGGGCGGCACCTCGACCTTGATCACGTTGAGCCGGTAGAACAGGTCCGCCCGGAAGGAGCCTTCCCGTACCATGGCCTCTAGATCGCGGTGTGTCGCCGCAATCAAGCGCACATCGACTCGCCGGGTCTGGGTGCCGCCGATCCGCTCAAAGCAGCCGTCCTGAATCACTCTCAGCAGCTTTACTTGCGTCGGCAGGGGAATGTCCCCGACTTCATCGAGGAACAAGGTGCCTTGATCGGCCAGTTCAAAGCGCCCTTTGCGCGCTGCTCCAGCTCCGGTATAGGCCCCCTTCTCGTGGCCAAAAAGCTCGTTTTCAACCAAGCTCTCCGGCAGGGCACCGCAGTTTATCTCGACGAAGGCGTTTTCCCGCCGCCGACTCCGTTGGTGAATGGCCTTTGCTACTTCGCCCTTGCCCGTACCGGTCTCACCAGCGATCAAAACGCTAGTCCGCGATTGAGCCACCTGTTCGATCTGGAGGTAAATGCGCTGCCACGACGACGAACGACGAGCGATGTCGTCAAAGCGGTAGCGCTCGTCCAAGCGGCGCTGTAGATCCGAGACTTCCCCCACTAGCTGCTGGTAGCTCAGGCCCTTTTCCAACACCGCGCCGACCTTGGCAAAATTCAGCGGCTGGAGTTGAAAGTCGTAGGCTCCTTGGCGCATCGCTTCAACCCCCAACTCAATGTCTTCGGGACCGGCCATGGCAATCGCGCAGATGGCCGGGTTGCGCTTGTGGGCCAGTTGCTGAACCCTCAACCCATCGATGCGCTTCTCGCGTAGAGCGTAGATCAGCGCATCAACCGCATCGGCGTCGAGGATGTCGTACGCGCTTTGCCCCTCGTGCGCCCAGATCACTTCGTACGCCTGTTGTTCTAAATAGAAAATCAGCGCCCGGGCCTGCTGGGATTCGGGCAGCACGACCAAGAGCCGTGGCTGCGTATGGCGTTTCTCACTCACGGGGTGACCTGTTTGCACAACTCGACGACTACTTCGCAGTGCGGCGTTTGGGGAAACATATCTACGGGTTGCACGCTGCGGACGCCGTATCCAGCCTCGCCCAAGGTGCGCAAATCACCAGCTAGCGCGTGGACGTTGCAGGAGACGTAAATAATGCGCGGCGGTGCCAACGCGCATAGACCGGCCAGTGCCTTTTTGTGGATTCCAGGTCTCGGGGGATCGACGACGGCCAGATCAAAATGCTGGCCTTGTACCGCCAATTCCCCCAGTATGTCCTCGGCTGCGCCGACCATAAACTCGCAGTTTTCTATCTGATTGCGCACGGCGTTGCGCTTGGCATCCTCCACTGCTTCAGCGACCACTTCGATGCCCAACACAAACTGGGACTGGCGCGCTAAAAGCAGGCTGATGCTGCCGGTGCCACAGTACAAATCTAGCACGGCCTTTTGCGGCCCGGCCACGCGGGCTATGACCTCGTAGAGCCGCTCGGCTTGCAGCGAATTTGTTTGAAAAAAGGACTGGGGAGAAATGTCGAATTCGAGGCCAGCGCACACTTCGGTGATGCGCCCGCTTCCCTTGAGCACAAACTCGCGCTCCCCGGCCGCGACTTGGGCCTTGCCGGTGTGTAAGGTGACGAGCAAAACGTCAATTTCAGGTACGGCATCCAACAATTGCTCGGCGAGCTGTCGGACGCCTCGGTCGGGATACGCGGACACGACGAGGTTGACCATTACTTCCCCGC
This sequence comes from Candidatus Latescibacterota bacterium, assembly GCA_022820485.1. Taxonomy (GTDB): domain Bacteria; phylum Latescibacterota; class UBA2968; order UBA8231; family UBA8231. Next base: position 185,878 of record JAJEFJ010000103.1, on the reverse strand, counting down.
TCCGCTTGCCCTCGCGTACGACCAAGAAGCGCAGCAGTCCTTGGTGCCGCTTTAGGTCGTACGCGCTCAGACCCAACGCTTGGCTGATGCGGCGTACCGCTCCGACGATGCGGTTGGAAGTGCGCGACTGTAGGTGGCACTCTTCGACGTCAAAGATCCAATTGAAACGCCCGCGTACGTGCAAGCCCAATTGCAACAAGCCCGCGCGATCCGCACCAAAGGAAAATTCCATTTTGTTGCGATAGAAAAAGGGGGTCGGGCTAGGCAAAATCGGCGCGGCGGTCGGCAGCGTCAGGCCACTGGTTGCCAATGCGCTAGCGACCATCTGCTCCTTGACGGCAAGCTGGGCCGCGTAAGGCAATTCCTGCCAGCGACAGCCGCCGCAATGTCCGAAATGAGTGCAGGGAGGCTCCTCGCGTTTGTAGCCCTCTGTAAGGAACTCTTCTACCTCGGCCTCAAAGCGCCCCTTGCGCTTCTTTACGATCCGGGCGGCGACCCGGTCTCCAGGAACAGACTGACGCACGACGACCTCGCGGTGCCCGACGTAAGCCATTCCGTCGCCCTTGGTGGTGAGCGCGGCGACCTCGACCTCGATGCGATCTCCTCGTTTCACGTGCTCTCTATCTAAAATGCAAACGGGGCAAGATGGTCATCATCTTGCCCCGTCACTACTTACCTTTGGACGCCCACCTTATTCTTCGGCCTTAGGAGCCTCTTCTGCTGCAGTCTCGGCCTGTTGAGCTTCTTCTGCGGCCACCCCGGGGCGATCCACGAGTTCAACGATGCTCATAAATGCCCCGTCGCCGCGTCGCGGTCCCAACTTGATCACGCGCGTATAGCCTCCGTTGCGGCTTTTGTAGCGCGGGCCGAGTTCGTCAAACAGCTTAGCGACCACCTGCTTGTCGGCTATGACGCGTAGCACTTGACGCCGGGCGTGCAGGTCGCCTTTCTTGGCGCAAGTCAGCACCCGCTCGGCCGTGCGCTTGAGCTCTTTGGCGCGCGTCTGGGTGGTGGTGACGCGCTCGTTGATAAAGAGCGAGGCCATCATGTTGGACAACATGGCCTTGCGGTGTGGAGCTGTGCGCCCCAGTTTGGCTATTTTTTTGCCGTGTCTCATGGCTAGAATTCTTCCGCCAGCGGATTGTCCGCTGTTTGGTCGATCTCAATGCCGTCGTACGGAGTCAGATCCATACCCCAGCTAAGATTGTTTTCCTCGAGTATTTTCTGCAACTCGTTGAGCGATTTGCGGCCGAAGTTGCGATACTGCAACATCTCGGCCTCCGTGCGCGACACCAAGTCCCTGAGATGGGTGATCCCGGCGGCTTTGAGGCAGTTGGCCGAGCGCACCGTCAATTCAATCTCTTCGACAGGCGTTTGCAAGAGTTGAACGATCTTCTTGGCATCTTCGTCAACTTCCTTTTCCTCAATGCCTTCGGGCTCTTCTGTAAAATTAATAAAAAGGTTTAGGTGTTCAGTCAGGATTTGGGCGGCTTGGGACATGGCGTCTTCGGGATGAACTGAGCCATCGGTCCAGACTTCCATAATCAGCTTATCGTAGTCGGTGCGCCGCCCGACGCGTGCGTTCTCGATATCGTAGTGGACCTTGAGAACCGGCGAATAGTTTGTATCGAGAGGAATAGCACCAATGGGCTGCTCGGGGATTTTGTTCTCCTCGGCGAACAGGTAGCCGCGACCGCAGCCAACCGTTAGTTCCATTTTCAGAGAAGCCCCTTTATCCAAGGTGGCAATGTGTAGGTCGGGATTCAGAACCTCGACCCTGGGGTCCACTTCTATATCCTTGGCCACCAAGGCTCCTGCTGTCGTGCGCTCGACGCGCAAGACGCGATCCTCTTCGCCACTATAGCGAAGTGCCACTTCCTTGAAGTTGCGCACGATCTCCGGCACATCCTCGCGCACCCCTTCAATTGTGGAAAATTCGTGATGCACGCCTTCGATATTGACTTGCTTGATCGCGGCTCCTTGGATAAAGGACAGCAAGACGCGGCGCAGTGCGTGCCCCATAGAAACGCCAAAACCGCGCTCGAGCGGTTCGACGACAAACATGCCATAAGTGTCGCTGAGGCTTTCTTTTTCGACCTCGGCCAGCTTCGGCATCTGGAGACCTTCTAATTTCATACTTTAGCCTCTTGCCCCTTGATGGATTGGGCGGAGTAAAACTTTAGACGCGAGAATAAAATTCGATGACCAATTGTTCTTCGGCGACCGTGGGGATGTCTTCACGGCTGGGAACCTCTGCTACAGTTCCAGTCAGGTTGACCTTATCTATCGCCAGCCAAGGCACAGTCTCCCGCGAACGGCGCAGCGATTCGTGAATGGCTTCTAGCTGGCGACTGCGTTGGGCGACCTGTACCACATCGCCCATCCGGGTCAGGTAGGAAGGAATATTAACCCGTTTGCCGTTTACCACGATGTGGTTGTGGCGCACTAACTGGCGCGCGGCCTTGCGCGACGGCGCGAAACCGAGCCGATAGACAATGTTGTCGAGGCGGCGCTCTAACAGGCGCAACAAGTTTTCGCCACTAACGCCCGGCACGCGCGATGCCTCCTTGTAATAGCCTCGGAACTGGCCTTCGCGGATTCCGTAGAGCCGAGCCAGTTTTTGCTTGGCCCGTAGCTGTACGCTGTAGTCGGACTGCTTGCGCCGCAAGCCCTGACCGTGTTGGCCCGGGGCATAGCTACGCCGCTCAAAGGAGCATTTTTCGAGATTGCAGCGCTCGCCCTTGAGGAAGAGTTTAGCTCCTTCCCGGCGGCAGAAGCGACAATTGGGACCTGTATGCCTGCTCATAACGTAGTTAGCTCCTCTAAACGCGGCGACGCTTGGGCGGCCGACAGCCGTTGTGCGGCATGGGCGTCACGTCGCGGATGGCGGAAATCTCGAGCCCGGCGTTTTGCAAAGCGCGGATGGCGGACTCGCGCCCTACCCCCGGCCCCTTGACCCAGACCTCCACGCGGCGCAATCCCATATTCATGGCTTCTTGAGCGGCCTTTTCAGCGGCGATCTGGCCGGCAAAGGGCGTAGATTTGCGACTGCCCCTGATGCTCATTTTCCCTGGGGTCGCCCAAGAAATCACATTGCCCCTAGTATCGGTAAGAGTGATAATCGTATTGTTGAACGTGGCCAGAATATGCGCCACGCCCACAGCCTCTACCTGTTTTGCTTTCTTGCGTCTGCGTCTTTCGGGCGGCAAAGGTCAATCCTCTCCGTTTGGGTTATCTACTTAACTGGGGCCTTTTTCTTGCCGGCAATGGCTCGCCGCGGCCCCTTGCGCGTGCGGGCGTTGGTCTTGGTGCGCTGGCCGTTGGCCGGCAGCCCGCGGCGATGCCGCAAACCCCGATAGCAGCCGATGTCCATCAGCCGCTTGATATTCATGGTGGTTTCGCCGCGCAGACTACCTTCGACCTTGTGGCTGACCTCAATGATCGAGCGCAAACTGCTGACCTGAGCTTCGCTCAACTCGTTGATGCGGGTTTGGGGCTCAATCCTCGCTTGGGAGGCGATGCGACTGGCCGTTGTGTGCCCAATGCCAAAGATATAAGTCAATGCGATGGCGACCCTCTTGTCGCGGGGTAAATCTACACCTGCTATGCGCGCCATAGTGTTATTCCTCAGCCTTGTCTCTGTTTGTGGCGGGGATTGCGCTTGCATATAACGCGCACGACCCCGTGCCGACGGACGATTTTACACTCGTTACAGCGCTTGCTGACGGATGCTCTAACTTTCACGGTACTCGCTCCAAGTGGGGTTTAGCCACGGCGTCCCTGGATCTTGCCTCGCTTCATAAATCCCTCGTAGTGGCGCGTCATTAGCTGGGACTCTAACTGCTGCAAGGTATCTAAAGCCACGCCAACGACGATCAAAAGCCCTGTCCCACCAAAAAACTGGGCAAAAGAAGGAGCCACGTTGAATTGCCTAGTGACGAAGAAAGGAAAGATGGCCACCATAGCGAGGGCAATAGAGCCCGGCAGAGTAATGCGCGTCATAATGCCATCAATGTGCTGGGCAGTCCGGGGACCGGGGCGGACTCCAGGAATGAATCCCCCGTGCTTTTTCATGTTGTCAGAGAGCTGATTGGGATCCATGACGATGGCAGTATAAAAATAACAAAAGAAGATGATCATTAGCCCATAGACAAACCAATAAAACAAGGATTCAGTCGAGAAAAACGAACCAATCGCCAGCATGAATTCATGGCCTGGGAACATCTGCGTGATCGTGCCGGGCAGAAACATAATCGACTGGGCAAATATGATCGGAATCACGCCCGCGGTGTTGATCCGCAGCGGAATGTGCGTAGTCTGGCCGCCGTAAACCCGACGCCCGACGACGCGCTTGGCGTACTGCACGGGAATTTTGCGCAAGCCCTGAGTCAACAAGATCACAAAGGCCACTACGGCAAACATGAGCGCGATGAGGAATATCTCTTCAATAATATTCTTGCTGAAACCGCGGTTGATGATAAAGAGATTGTATTCCTGATTGATTGCGTAGGGCAACTCGGCGATGATGCCGATGAAAATGATCAGGGAAATGCCGTTGCCAATACCGCGTTCCGTGATCTGCTCGCCCAACCACATGATAAAGATCGTGCCAGTGGTAATTGTCAGCATGGTCGCCAGCGTAAAGCCAATGCCTGGGTCGGCAACGGCTGGCTGACCCGAGTACGGGGCCTTGATGCTGGTAATGAAAAAACTGACGCCGTAGGATTGAGCAGCCGCGAGAAAGACTGTGCCATAGCGCGTGTACTGGGTGATTTTTTTCCGCCCCTCTTCGCCTTCGCGCTGCAATTTCTGGAAGTAGGGAATAACTGCGCCTAGCAACTGCAAAATGATTGAGGCACTAATATAGGGCATAATGCCCAAAGCGAAGATCGTCCCACGGGTAAAGGCACCACCCACGAACATGTCGTACAGCCCAAAGAGAGTGTTACCAGCGCTTTCAAAGTACTCTTTGAGCACGACCAACTCGACGCCGGGGACCGTGATCTGGCCACCGATGCGATAGACGATCAAAAGCCCTAAAGTGAAGAGGATGCGACGCCGCAAATCGGGAATTTTGAAGCAGTTTTGGAAACTCTGCACCAATTGCATCAAATCACCTCGGCTTGGCCGCCCGCTTTGGCAATTTTCTCTGCTGCCGCAGTGGAGAATTTGTGCGCCTTAACCGTCAGCGGCTGACTCAGTTCCCCTTCGCCTAGGACCTTCAGCAGCCCCGCTGGCTTGGCGATCAGTCCGGCAGCCGCCATTTGCTCTGGCCCGACTTCTCCGCTGAGTCCCCGCTCTTCGAGATCCCGCAGATTGACGATCTGGTAGGTCGTTTTGAATTTGTGGTTGGAAAAACCCACCTTGGGGATGTGGCGAAACAACGGCAGCGAACCACCAGTAAACCCAACGCGGTTGCCTCGTCTAGCACCGGACCTAGCCCGCTGACCTTTGTGGCCTTTGCCCGCGGTTTTGCCCGTCCCCGAACCTGGCCCCTGCCCCAGTCGCTTGCGGTTCCGCTTAGACCCCGGAGGGCATTTTATGTTTTCTAGACGCATGGCACGCTCTCGCTTACTCTTCTACTTCCTCAACTGAAACCAGATGTTTGACTTTGGCGATCATACCCCGAATCTGAGGCGTGTCGTCGTGGACGACCTGTTGATACAGGCGCTTGATTCCCAAAGCCGCGATCGTCGCCTTTTGACCTTTGGCGCGGCCGATGGCACTGCGCCGCTGCGTAATGACCAGTTTCATTGGCTGTCAATCCCAAGCGCGGAGCGATTCTACCGGTACCCCGCGTTCCCGAGCGATCATCTCGGCACTGCGCAGTTGTGCCAGTGCTTTGACGGTCGCCTTCACTGAATTCTGCACGTTGTTGGATCCGAGGGATTTGGTCAGAATATCGTGGACGCCGGCCAACTCCAGTACGATGCGGGTGCCACCGCTGGCGATGATTCCGGTCCCTGGAGTAGCTGGCTTAAAAAGGACTTTGGCTGCGCCGAAGGCCCCGATGATCTCATGCGGTATGGTCCCATCGGTCACCGGGACCTCGAAGACGTTTTTTTTCGCCGCCTCGGCCCCCTTGCGGATGGCCTCGGCGATCTCGCCGGCCTTGCCAGCACCAAATCCCACTCGGCCATTGCGGTCGCCAACTACGACCATCGCACTAAAGCTGAAGCGCCGACCACCCTTGCGCACGTGCGAAACTCGCTTGATGCTGTTTTGGACGACAACCTCGCTCAGCTCTGTACCGCTGGGGTCGGATTTCGCTTTGCTAGTATCTGCTTTCGCCACGCCGTTCTCCCTTAGAAATTCAATCCAGCTTCACGCGCTCCGTCGGCCACGGCTTTGACCACCCCGTGATAGAGAAATCCGCCGCGGTCAAAGACGACCTGTTCAATGCCTTTTTCGCGCGCTTTAGCAGCGACCATTTTGCCAACCTCCTGCCCTTGCGCCACGCGACTGTCAAACTGCCGTTCCCTTAGCTCCTGAGACTGAGTGGAAAGCCCTAAAAGGGAATGACCCGCCACGTCGTCGACTAGCTGCACCTCGATATGGCGCAAGGAACGATGCACCACCATGCGCGGACGCGTGGGCGTACCGGAGACGATCTTGCGCAGCCGGTGTCGCCGTCGCTGCCGCCGCTGCCGATTCTCTACCAAGTGTTTTTTGTCTTTCATTAGCCTACGGCCGCCTTGCCCTGTTTCCAGTGAATAGTCTCGTTCTCATAGCGGATCCCCTTGCCCTTGTAGGGCTCCGGGCGACGTTTGAAGCGGATATCGGCGGCCACCTGACCCACGAGTTGCTTGTCGATGCCCCGGACGACGATGCGGGCTTGTGCCCCACCCGCACCTGGGGACACTTCGACTTGGATCTCCTCGGGCACCTCGTAGATCACTGGATGCGAATAACCTACGTGGAGCACTAGTTGTTTGCCTTGGACCTCAGCCCGGTACCCTACGCCGAATAGATCCAAGTTCTTGAAAAAACCCTCGGAGACTCCTTCGACCGCGTTGGCGATCAAGGTTCGGGTCAATCCGTGTAGGGAGCGAGCCTGTTTGCTTTCGCTTTTCCGCGTTACCGTTAAAACGCTGTCTTGCTGAGCCACAGCGAGGTACTCAGCGACAAACGGCACCTGTAACTGGCCTCTTGGCCCTTTTACGGAGACCTTGGCAGGAGCCAACGCGACTTCAACGCCCTGCGGTAGGGGAAGGGATTTGTTGCCTATGCGCGACAATCTAACATTCTCCCAGTGGCTTCATTTACCAGACGCTACAGAGGATTTCGCCGCCTACGCCGCTCATCCTCGCTTGTTTATCCGTCATCACTCCCTTAGAGGTGGAAATGATGGCGATGCCTAGGCCGCGGAGCACACGCGGGATATCGGTTTTACCCGCATATTGACGCAACCCGGGCTTACTGACGCGCTCTAGCCCGCGAATGATGCTATTGTCATTCTGATCGAAGCGCAGATAGAGCCGCAAAATGCCCTGCTTGCCGTCTTCGATAAAAGCGAAGTTGTCGATAAAACGGGACTCGGCTAATACGCGAGCCACTTCGCGCTTCAGCTTAGAGGCGGGCACGTCAACTCTCGAATGCTTGGCGCTACAAGCGTTGCGAATGCGGGTCAACATATCCGCTAGGGGATCTGTCATGCTCATATTGATTTCTCCAACTTACTACCAGCTTGCCTTGCTAACACCCGGAATCTCGCCCTTGAGGGCCAACTCGCGAAAACAGATGCGGCACAGTCCGAACTTGCGATATACTGCACGCGGACGCCCACAGCGATGGCAACGGGTATAGGCTCGCGAGGAAAACTTAGGTTTGCGCTGCGCTTTGGCTATCAAGCATTTTTTTGGCATTAGCAGGTTCTTCCAACTCTATTGACTAAAGGGTATGCCCAACAACTGGAGCAACTCTCGGCCTTCCTCGTCGCTTTTGGCCGAGGTGACGATGGTGATATTCATGCCCCGGACTTGGTTGATCATATCGTAGTTGATCTCGGGGAATATGATCTGCTCCTTGATGCCTAGATTGTAGTTGCCGCGTCCGTCGAAGCTTCTAGGAGGAACCCCGCGAAAATCTCGCACCTGCGGCAAGGCGAAACTGATCAAGCGGTCGAGAAAATCGTACATGCGCGCCCCCCGCAAGGTGACCATGCAGCCGACCGGCATACCGACGCGCAACTTGAAGTTTGAAATCGCCTTCTTGGCGTGGCGGATGGCGGGCTTTTGACCGGTGATCGCCGTCAATTCGAACACCGCACCTTCAAGCGCTTTAGGCTCCTGCACTGCCTCACCGACACCCATATTGACGATGACCTTCTGCAGGCACGGTACCTGCATGTCGTTTTTAAATGAGAAGCGGGTCTTAAGCTGAGGCAGCACCTCTTCTCGGTAGTGTTTTTTGAGTCTGGCTTCGTACATGGCTTATTCTGGATCAATCATTTCGCCGCTGCGCACAGAGACGCGCACGCATTTGCCATTGTCCAATTTCTTGTGACCGATGCGCGTTGGTAGGTCAGTCTTGGGGCAGACGATCATGACATTGGAAACGTGAATGGGTGCCTCGCGCTCAATGATACCCCCTTGGGGATCGCGCGATGTGGGGCGGGTGTGGTGTTTGCGCATATTCACGCCTTCGACGATGATCCGCTCCCGATCCTTAAACACGCTAAGTACCGTCGAGCGCCGCCCTTTGTCGTTGCCGCTTATGACCTGTATTGTATCGTCTTTGCGAATGTCCATTGCGCTCTTCCTCAGACTACCTCGGGTGCCAGCGATACAATGCGCATGTATTGCTTTTCACGCAGCTCGCGGGCCACCGGACCAAATATGCGAGTACCTGTTGGCTCCTTATCGTCGTTGACCAATACAGCCGCGTTGTCGTCAAAGCGAATATAAGAGCCATCGGGACGGCGATATTCCTTCTTGGTCCGCACGACTACGGCCTTGACCACTTGCCCTTCTTCTAAAGGTCCGTTCGGCGCTACGCCGTGGACGGCGACTACGATCAGATCGCCAATACTGGCATAGCGCTTGCGAGAGCCGCCGAGTACGCGAATGCAGCGACCTGTGCGGGCCCCGGCGTTATCTGCCATTTTGACTACGCTGTATTCCCGAATCATTTTGTTCCTACAAGCCTAAATTTAATCTACTGCCGCTCTAATATATCAACGAGCCGCCAACGCTTGGTTTTGCTCATGGGGCGGCATTCCTCAATGCGCACGAGATCTCCAACCTGCGACTCTTCCCGCTCATCGTGGGCGACGAACTTGGCGGTGCGGCGGATGATCCGGCCATACAGGGCATGCGGAATGCGCTGTTCGACCGCCACGACCCGCGTCTTGACGTTGTTGGCCTTGAGCACTCGGCCTTCGGCCTGACGCCGGTCTAGGCTCCGATCCCTTTTTTGTTTAGCCATCTGCCACCTACTTCCCGCCGGCCAAGGAGCGAATGCCAAGTGCGTGCTCTTTGAGCACGGTGTACGCCTTGGCAATGTCGCGCCGCACTTGCCGCAACCGAATGGGGCTAGTCAACTGGCCGGCTACGTGCTGAAAACGCAGGTTGAAGAATTCCTCGTGTAGTTCTTCCAACCTGTTTTGCACTTCTTCTGAACTCATCTCACGCAATTCGCTAACCTTCATAACCTCATACTCGTTTGACGACCTTGGTCTTGATGGGCAGTTTGTGGCCAGCACGGCGGAATGCCTCGCGGGCCGTGTCTTCGGGCACCCCAGAAAGCTCGACCATCACCCGCCCAGGTTTGACCACCGCAACCCATCCCTCGGGCGGCCCCTTGCCTTTACCCATGCGGGTTTCAGCCGGTTTCTTGGTGATCGGTTTGTCGGGAAAAATGCGGATCCACATCTTGCCCGTACGGCTCATTGCCCGACTAATCGCCACGCGCATGGCCTCAATCTGACGGCTGGTAATCCAACAAGGCTCAAGGGCTTTGAGGCCGTATTCGCCGAAGGAGACCATGTCCCCGCCTTTGGTTTGGCCGCGCATGCGGCCTCGCGCATGCTTCCTCCACTTGGACTTCTTGGGCATCAACATAAGAGAGCCTCGCTGTAATCAGACCGCCTGAGCGGCCCCTTCTCCTTCGGCCATAACTTCGCCGTGACAAATCCAAACTTTTACGCCCACAGTCCCCGATACGGTATAAGCCGTTGCCATGGCGTAGTCGATATCAGCGCGCAGCGTGTGCAACGGGACCCGACCGGCTGGCTCGGAACGCTCGCGCCTGCCCATCTCCGAACCACCGATGCGCCCGGAACAGACGATGCGGATACCTTCGGCCCCCATGCGCATCGACGAGGCTACAGATTTCTTCATGGCCCGGCGAAAGGAAACGCGTTGTTCTAACTGGCGAGCCAGATTGTCGGCCACTAGCTGAGCATCTAGTTCGGGCTTTTTGATCTCTTGGATGTTGAGAGAAACATCCTTGCTGGTCAGCGCCTTGAGCTCGTCGCGAATTTTATCGACTTCGGCCCCGCGACGACCAATGGCAATACCAGGACGCGCTGTGTGCACTTCAACGGTAACTCGCTTGGGTTGGCGTTCGATATTAATCTGAGATACGCCAGCTCGCTGTAGGCGCTGACGCACGTAGCGCCGCAACATGAGGTCTTCCTTGAGCAACTCGGAAAAATCCTTTTCGGCGAACCAATTTGAACGCCAAGGCTTGATGACCCCGAGACGGAAGCCGTATGGATGTGTTTTCTGGCCCAAGGTGTCCCCCTTAGTTGACCTCGTCGCTGACGACGACCGTGAGATTGCAGTGGCGCTTGAGAATGCGATCGGCCGAGCCGCGAGCCCGTGGACGAATGCGCTTAAGATCGCGTCCTTCGTCGGCGAAGACGCGAATTACATAGAGATCATCGGCGTCAACCGGATTTTCCTCGTCCTGATTGATCCCATTCGATATGGCCGAACGCAGGGTCTTTTCGACTAGCTTGGCTACTGGGCGAGGCGAAAACCGGAGAATGGTAAGCGCCTCATCGACCGGCTTGCCGCGAATCAGGTCAATGAGCTGGCGCACTTTAGTGGTCGGTACGCCAATTTGTTTGAGGACAGCTTGGGCTTCCATGCTATTGAATCCTCGTGCCGCGCTCGGTCAACCGGCCTCCGTGACCGCGAAAAGTGCGGGTCGGAGCAAACTCGCCGAGCTTGTGCCCGACCATGTTCTCAGTGATGTACACTGGAATAAACTTATTGCCGTTGTAAACGGCTAGCGTATGGCCGACGAAGTCGGGCGTAATGGTCGAGCGCCGCGACCAAGTCCGCACGACCTGCTTGTCGCCCGTGCGATTGAGGTGTTCGACCTTTTTTGCTAAATGCCCGTCAACAAAAGGGCCTTTTTTGATCGATCTTGGCATAATCTCTCGCTACTTCGCGTTTCGCCGACGTATAATCCACTGATTGCTTTGGTTTTTGCGCTTGCGCGTCTTGTAGCCCTTGGTGGGCTTCCCCCAAGGGGTGACCGGGTGCCGTCCACCTGAAGATCGGCCTTCCCCCCCCCCATGCGGGTGGTCAACCGGATTCATAACTACGCCCCGCACCTTGGGTCTGCGCCCCAACCAACGGGAGCGACCAGCTTTGCCAATGACAATATTAGCGTGCTCTATATTGCCCACCTGCCCCAAGGTGGCCATGCACTGGACAGGAACTTCGCGATTTTCCCCGGAAGGCAGACGCAGTTGCGCCCGCCCGCCCTCGCGACCGAGAAGCTGCACTTCAGCGCCCGCGCTGCGCGCTAGCTGCCCACCGTGGCCGGGATTGAGTTCGACATTGTGAACCGTTGCTCCCAAGGGAATATTGGCCAACGGGAGGGCATTGCCGACCCGGATTGGAGCATTGGAACCTGCGGAGATCTCGGCCCCAACCTTCAGGCCCAAAGGCGCGAGAATGTAGCGCTTATCTCCATCGGCATAGACAATCAGAGCAATAAACGCCGAGCGGTTGGGATCGTATTCAATCGCGGCGACCCGACCTGGCACACCAAGCTTGGTGCGCTTGAAATCGATGACGCGATAGCGCCGCTTATGCCCCCCTCCACGCCGACGCATGGTCATGCGGCCCTGATTGTTGCGCCCGCCCGATTTGCTAACAGCCGCAGCAAGTAACGACTTCTCGGGCTTGCTGCGTGTCAGTTCCTCAAAGGAATTGACCGTCTTGTAGCGCAGCGTCGGAGTTGTGGGACGGAATTTCTTGACTGCCATCTTAAGTCCAGTTTAGCTAGGTATTTTCTGCAAATTCAATGGAGTCGCCGGCCCGGAGCGTCACATAGGCCTTTTTCCAACCAGCACGCCGCCCTAGGTACATCCCTTGCCGCTTGGGCTTGCTGGGGACTTTGATGGTGCGGACGGACTCAACCTTAACCGAAAAAATGGATTCTACTGCCTGACGGATCTGGAGTTTGTTGGCCTTGGGATGGACGCGAAAGGCGTATTTGTTGCCCTCGCGTAACATGGAGGCTTTTTCGGTAATCACCGGCTTCTGAATAATCGCTCGCGGGTTCATTTTCTCAGTCCCTTTGGCCACGGTTTTCTACGAGCCGGTCAAAGGCTTGGCGCGTAAATAAAACCACGTCCGCTGCCAGCAAGTCATACGTAGATAGCGACCCTAGATGAGCCATTTTTACCTTGGGCAGATTGCGGCTCGATTTGATCAATACTGGCGAACTTTCCAGAGTAATGAACAGAACCTTCTGATCTTTGAGGCCGCACGCTTCAATAACCTTCTGAAAGGAACGGGTACTGGGAGCGGGAAAGTCAAATTCAGTGACGATCTTGACCTGCCCTTCCGTACCTTTGAGCGTGAGTGCCGAGCGAAAGGCCAAACGCTTGAGGGACTTGGGCAACTTAGAAGAATAAGAACGGGGGCGAGGACCAAAGGCCACACCACCACCTCGCACTAAAGGCGAGCGCAGTGAACCTCGACGCGCCCAACCCGTGCCTTTCTGGCGGTGGTGCTTCTTGCTCGTGCGGGCTATTTCAGAGCGGGTCTTAGCCGAGGCCGTCCCCTGCCGCTGATTCGCTTGGGTGGCGACAACCGCTCGGTAGAGGGCGTACTCCGAAACCTCAATGCCGAACAAATCCTCGGGCAATTCCACTGAGTCGTTTGCTTGCCCTTCGCTGTTTAGCACTTCTACCTGCACGCCCATGATCCAATCAAACCTTTATGTCGATGCCGATGCCCGCCGGCAGATCGAGCTTCATCAGCGCGTCCACAGTCTGCGGCGTTGAATCGTAAATGTCGATGAGCCGCTTGTGGATGCGCGTCTCGAACTGTTCGCGCGATTTCTTGTCCACATGTGGAGATCTCAGCACGGTGTACACCGTGCGAGCCGTCGGCAGTGGCACCGGGCCGGCGATGCGAGCCCCGCTGCGCTTGACGGTCTGGACGATTTCGTCCACGGATTTGTCCAACGCCATGTGGTCGTAGGCTTTGAGGCGAATGCGTATTCTGTCAACTGCCACTGGCTCGCATCTCCCTAACGCGGCTTTTCCTAATTGGAGACCTCGGTTACGACGCCGGAGCCGATGGTGCGACCACCCTCGCGAATGGCGAAGCGCAACTGCGGCTCAATGGCGATCGGCTGGATTAGCTCTACTTCCATGTTGACGTTGTCGCCGGGCATGACCATTTCGGTGCCCTCGGGCAGTGCAATGCTCCCGGTGACGTCGGTGGTGCGAAAGAAGAACTGGGGCCGATAACCAGAGAAAAAGGGCTTTTCGCGGCCACCCTCCTTGGGGGTCAACACCACGACCTCGGCCTTAAACTTGGTGTGCGGCTGAACAGAAGCGGGCTTGCAGACGACCATCCCGCGCATTAGCTCAGCCTTTTCGACTCCGCGCAGCAGCAAGCCAACATTGTCTCCGGCCTCGCCCTCGTCGAGCAACTTGCGGAACATCTCGACGCCCGTGACCGTGGTCTTGCGCGTCTCCTTGATGCCGACGATATCCACCTCTTCTCCGACTTTGATCCGCCCGCGCTCGACGCGACCTGTGCCAACCGTGCCGCGTCCTTGGATCGTAAAAACGTCTTCGACCGGCATCAGGAAGGGCTGATCAATATCGCGCACTGGATCGGGAATGAACTCGTCAACGGCACTCATCAATTCGTCGATCGACTGGGTACCGGTCGGCGTGTCCGCTCCTTCGAGCGCCTCAAGGGCCGAACCGCGAATTATCGGAGTATCATCGCCATCAAAGCCATACTCGGAGAGCAACTCGCGTGTTTCTAGCTCGACCAAGTCCAAAAGTTCTTCGTCATCTACTTGATCAACCTTGTTGAGATAGACAACAATGCTGGGCACGTTGACTTGGCGGGCCAAGAGGATGTGCTCGCGGGTCTGGATCATCGGCCCATCGGCGGCACTGACCACTAAGACCGCACCGTCCATCTGGGCGGCACCGGTAATCATGTTCTTGATGTAGTCGGCATGGCCGGGGCAATCAACGTGCGCGTAGTGGCGCTTCTCGGTCTCGTATTCCTGATGAGAGACATTGATCGTCACCCCGCGCGCCTTTTCCTCCGGGGCGTTGTCGATTTCATCGACGCCCCTAGCTTCGGCCAAGCCTTTGTTGGCCAAGTGTAAGGTGATAGCCGCCGTCAAGGTGGTCTTGCCGTGATCGACGTGGCCAATGGTGCCGATATTGACGTGCGGTTTATTGCGCTGAAACTGTTCCTTAGCCATTTCTTAAATCCTCTCCTGTTCTGAAAGGCGGGTTACCGCTTAACCTCGAGTGCTGTCGATGATTTGTTCGGTGATGTTGCTTGGGACGGCTTGGTATTTGGAAAACTGCATGGTAAAAAGCGCCCGGCCTTGGGTCAGCGAACGCAGGCGCGTGGCGTAGCCAAAAGTCTCGCTCAGCGGCACGAAAGCCTTGACGACTTGGGCATCGGAACGGGGATTGATGCCCTGTATCTCTCCGCGGTGCGAATTGAGATCGCCCATTACGTCGCCCAGATATTGATCGGGGACGACGACCTCCAACTCCATAATCGGCTCCATGAGATAGGGAGATGCCTTCGCGGCACCGTCTTTGAAGGCCATGGATCCAGCGACCTTAAAGGCAACTTCCGATGAGTCAACCTCGTGATACGACCCATCTACCAGCACGACTTTAACATCTTCGATCGGGTAACCGGCAACAGGACCGGTGCTCATCGCTTCAATAATGCCCTCGCGCACTGGATTGATGTATTCCCTAGGAATGTTGCCACCGACAATTTTCGACTCGAATACCAGCCCACTGCCCGGCTCGCCCGGCTCGATTTCCAACTCGACGTGCCCGTACTGACCGC
Organism: Candidatus Latescibacterota bacterium; assembly: GCA_022820485.1. Lineage (GTDB taxonomy): Bacteria > Latescibacterota > UBA2968 > UBA8231 > UBA8231. Next base: position 170,561 of record JAJEFJ010000103.1, on the reverse strand, counting down.
GGCCTCCGGTCTGTCGCACAAACCTACCTGTAATCTCGACGCCCCTGCGCAGACCTTCTTTGTAGGCCACTTGGGGCTTGCCGACATTGGCTTCGACCTTGAATTCTCGGAAGAGGCGATCAATAAGTATCTCTAAGTGCAATTCGCCCATGCCCGACATGATTGTCTGGCCCGTCTCGTCGTCGAACTTGATCTGAAAGGTTGGGTCTTCCTCGCTGAGCTTGGACAGGGCAATGTATAGCTGCTCCTGATCCACCCGCGTCTTTGGCTCAATTGCCACGTGAACCACCGGCTCGGCGAATTCGATCTTTTCCAAGACAATGGGATGCTGCTCGTCGCAAAGCGTATCGCCAGTAGTCGTGTTTTTGAGGCCGACCACCGCGACTATATCACCGGCATAGGTACGAGATAACTCGGTGCGGTCGTTGGCATGCATCTCTAGCAAGCGTGCGGTGCGCTCGCGACGCTCAGTCGTCACATTGTAGAGATACGTGCCCGAGCTTAGCACACCTGAATAGACGCGAACAAAGGTGAGACGCCCGACAAAGGGATCCGTCATAACCTTGAAGGCCAACCCGGCAAAAGGCGCATCATCGAGGGCAGGACGCACCGCTTCCGCGCTGGAATGGGGCAGCATACCCTTGACTTCGCCGACGTCGGCTGGAGACGGCAGATAGTGTAGCACCGCGTCGAGCAAACGCTGGACCCCTTTATATTTATAAGCACTGCCGCACGTTACGGGCACGGCCTTCAGCGAGATGGTGGCTTGGCGCAACGCAGCCCTGATTTCGTCGGGGTGAATTTCCTCCCCTTCGAGAAATTTTTCGAGCAATCCATCGTCGAATTCAGCCACCGATTCTAACAGCTTTTCGCGGTATTGCAAGGCCTCCTCTAACAGGTCCGCAGGAATCTCGTCTTCGAAAAACTTGACGCCTTGACTAGCCTCTTCGTAGGTAATGGCCTTCATCTCGACCAAGTCTATCAAGCCGTTGAACGTCTCGCCAACGCCGATGGGCAACTGGACCGGCACAAAATTGCTGTTCAATCGCTCTCGGAGCATGCTGAGTACCTGAAAAAAATCAGCCCCATTGCGATCCATTTTGTTGACAAAAGCAATGCGCGGGACGCGGTATTTGTCGGCTTGGCGCCAGACGGTCTCGGACTGCGGCTCAACTCCGCCGACCGCGCAGAAAACGCCTATGGCACCGTCGAGTACGCGCAGCGAACGCTCGACCTCGGCGGTAAAATCCACATGGCCGGGCGTGTCGATGATGTTGATGCGGTGATCCTTCCACTGGCAGGCAGTAGCGGCAGAGGTTATGGTAATTCCGCGCTCGCGCTCTTGCTCCATCCAGTCCATCGTCGCTGTACCATCATGAACCTCCCCCATGCGGTGAACTCGGCCAGTATAGTAGAGGATCCGCTCGGTCGTAGTGGTCTTGCCAGCGTCAATGTGAGCCGCAATCCCGATATTGCGCGTGTCTTTTTGTGTGAACTTTCGTGCCATTTGGCCTGAGAACTCCCTAAAATCTGTAATGAGCGAAGGCTTTATTCGCCTCGGCCATGCGGTGGACGTCTTCCTTCATTCGCACAGCCCCACCTTCACCCCTTGACGCAGCGATAAACTCGTTGGCCAACCGTTCGGCCATGGTGCGCTCAGAGCGCTCGCGGGCGAAGCGAATCAACCAGCGAATCGAACGAGCTGTGCGCTCGTCTGGCCGCATCTCGACCGGCACCTGATACGTTTGACCACCGACTCGACGCGATTTAACCATGACGATGGGCTTGGCATTTTCCAGCGCCTTCTGGAATATATCAATCCCGTCTTGGCCACTGCGCTCGACGACCAAGTCAATCGAGTCGTAGAATATCCGCTCGGCCACGCTCTTCTTGCCTTGTTTCATTAACGAATTTACGAACCTAGCTGCCAAGACATTGTGGAATTTTGGATCCGGCAGCAGCCTGCGCTTGATTGCTTTTTTACGCCGCGACATTGCTCGTACTCTTAAGTTGGCCGCCGGGTGCCATACTTGGAGCGACCCTGACGGCGATCAGCCACGCCCGTCGCATCGAGGACACCGCGCACGATGTGGTAGCGCACACCAGGGCAATCCTTGATGCGGCCCCCGCGCACTAAGACGATGGAGTGTTCCTGCAGCGTGTGGCCCTCGCCTGGCACGTAAGCTGTGACTTCAATCCCCGTAGTCAAACGCACGCGAGCCATCTTGCGCAGAGCCGAGTTGGGCTTCTTGGGCGTCTGGGTGTAAACACGCGTGCAAACGCCACGGCGCTGGGGACAACCTCTCAGCGCTGGGGAATCCGTCTTTTTTAGTGATTTTTGCCGGCTTTTGCGGACCAGCTGGCTAACCGTTGGCAAACGCTTTTTCTCCTCGTCATTCCGTAATAAATAGCAAACTTACAATTTACATATAAATTGTATAACTGTCAACACTACTCGCCCAAAACACCTGATTCCGCAGCCGCCACTTCGGTCAACTCGGCTTTGCCATTGCCTTCGGGCTCCAAGTTCTCATAGGTGCCGTCTTGGTAGTGCCCGGTACCGGCTGGAATCAAGCGGCCGATGATGACGTTTTCCTTGAGGCCGCGCAGGTGGTCTATCTTGCCTTGCACGGCTGCCTCGGTCAACACGCGCGTTGTCTCTTGGAAAGAGGCGGCAGAGATAAAGCTATCCGTGCGCAGCGAAGCACGGGTAATGCCCAAAAGGATCTGCTGGCAGGTGGCTGCGTCTCCTCCCTCGTAGAGGACTTTGGCATTCTCCCTGTTGAAGCGGATTTTATCCACTTCTTCTCCTTCAAGGAAGTTCGTATCGCCTGGGTCAATGATGCGCACCTTCTGCAGCATCTGCTTGACAATCACCTCTATGTGCTTGTCGTTGATCTCCACAGCCTGGAGGCGATAGACATCCTGAATCTCGTTGACCAAGTACTCCTGCACCTTATTCACCCCCTGGACCCGCAAAATATCGTGCGGGTTGACCGAACCCTCGGAGAGGCGCTCTCCAGCTTCAACCCGGTCGCCTTCGTGTACTCGCAAGTGCTTGCCATAGGGCACCAAGTATTTCTTTGTCTCGTCCTCGGGATTCAGCGGAGTGACGAACAGTTCGCGGTTGCCGCGAACTAGGCCGCCAAAGCTCACAGTGCCGTCGATCTCCGATATGACCGCCGGTTCCTTGGGCCGACGTGCCTCAAAGAGTTCAGCAACGCGCGGCAAACCGCCGGTGATGTCGCGCGTCTTGGAACGCTCGCGTGGAATTTTGACCAACACCTGCCCCGGTGCGACTTGGTCTCCATCTTCGACCAGCAGACGCGCCCCGACCGGAATAATAAAAGAGCGGTTTCCATATTCTTCGCTCTCTATATCAATTTGCGGACTCAGGGAACGGTCGCGCTGTTCGACGATACTGCGGACGCTCAGGCCCGTGCTTTCGTCGAATTCCTCACGCATAGTTTCTTTGTTGATATCTGTGAATAGGATCCGGCCCGGGCGGTCGGTGAGGATCACATTGTTGTATGGATCCCATTCGTACAGCACATCCCCTATCTCGACTTGCTCTCCATCTGCGACCTTGAGCACTGCGCCATAAGGGGTGGCGATAGACGAGCGAACTCGATTCTGTTCGTCGAGCAAGCCAATTTCGCCGTTGCGACTGACGACCGTGACGCCGGCTGTCGGGTTTTGCACCGTATCGACATTGGAAAATTGAACGCGACCAGCCCGACGCGCGGTGATCTGCGACTGCTCGGCGATGCGACTGGCCGTACCGCCGATGTGAAAAGTTCGCAGCGTGAGCTGAGTACCTGGTTCGCCAATGCTCTGTGCTGCCACAACCCCAACGGCCTCGCCCACATTGACCTCGCGCCCAGTACCCATGTTGCGTCCGTAGCACTTGATGCACACGCCGCGCTCGGACTCGCATGTGAGCACCGAGCGAATATGCACTTCTTCCTTACCGGAGGATGGGTCAATAATACCTGCTTGGGCAATGCGATTGGCGTCTTCCTCTTCCAACAGGATACCTGCTTGAGCTACCACAGTGCCGTCGGCATCGCGGGCGTCCTCTTGCAATACGCGACCGACGATGCGGTCGGCCAGCGGCTCGATTACCTCCTCTCCGTCCTTGAGAGCGCCGATCTTCAGCCCTTGGCTAGTCATGCAGTCTTCTTCGCTGATCACCACATCTTGAGCCACATCGACCATCCGCCGCGTCAGATATCCGGCTTCGGCCGTCTTCAGAGCCGTATCGGCCAAACCCTTGCGCGCTCCATGGGTCGAGATGAAGTATTCGAGCACCGACAGCCCTTCTTTGAAAGAAGCGATAATTGGCGTTTCGATGATTTCGCCGACAGCACCGGTCAGCTTTTTCTGCGGCTTGTTCATCAGGCCACGCATACCGCCTAGCTGTTTGATCTGATCCTCGCTGCCGCGCGCACCGGAATCCTTCATAATGTAAACCGAGTTAAAGCCCTCTTCGACTTCCTCAAGCGTGTGCTGCACCGCGCGCGAGACCTCCGATGTGGTATGCATCCAGATGTCGATGATCTTGTTGTAGCGCTCGCCATCGGTAATGATGCCGTTGGCATACTGATCGCGGACTTTCTCCACTTCCTTGAGTGCTCCGTCAATGAGCTTGGTTTTAGTATCGGGTACGACTACATCGTCAACGGCGATAGATACGCCGGCCAGCGTCGCGTAGTGATAGCCCATATTCTTGAGCTGATCGACGAACTCGGCTGTGTGCCTGTTGCCCAGCAGGCGATGCACTTGGGCGGTAATCCTCTTGATATCACCCTTGTCAACCGTGCGGTTGATAAAGCCGATTTCCTCCGGGAGCATCTCGTTGAAAAGCAAGCGACCGACGGTCGTATTCACCATCTCGCCATCGATGCGCACCAAGACCGGCTGGTGCAAGGTAATGCGACCCGCTTCAAAAGCCGCAACCGCCTCGGTCTTGTTGGCAAAGGTGCGCTCGACTCCACCTGCTTCGCTAAAACGCACCTTGGTCAGGTAATAACTGCCGAGCACAATGTCCTGAGGGTTGTCCATGATGACCGGCTCGCCATCGGCCGGCTTGAGGATGTTGTTAGTAGAAAGCATCAGAAGCCGCGCCTCGATCTGGGACTCGAACGAGAGCGGGACATGCACGGCCATCTGGTCGCCATCAAAGTCGGCATTAAAGGCAGCGCAGACCAGCGGATGCAGGCGAATGGCCTTGCCCTCGACGAGAATGGGCTGAAACGCCTGAATGCCCAACTTGTGCAATGTCGGTGCCCGATTGAGCAATACGCAGTGGTCGCGGATGATCTCCTCGAGAATGTCCCAGACCTCTGGGCGCTCACGCTCGACCAATTTCTTGGCGCTCTTGACGGTTTGCACCAGCCCTTTTTCTTCTAGCTTTTTGATTACAAATGGCTTAAACAGCTCTAGGGCCATTCCTTTGGGCAGACCGCACTGATACAGTTTGAGTTCTGGACCGACGACAATGACCGAACGGCCCGAGTAGTCAACGCGCTTACCTAGCAAGTTCTGGCGAAAACGGCCCTGTTTGCCCTTGAGCAGATCGCTGAGCGACTTGAGCGAGCGATTGCCGTCGCCGCGCACGGCCCGCGAGCGACGCCCGTTGTCGAAGAGGGCATCAACAGCTTCCTGAAGCATCCTCTTCTCGTTGCGCAGAATGACTTCGGGAGCCTTGATGTTGATCAGCTTCTTCAAGCGGTTGTTGCGATTGATGACCCGGCGGTAGAGGTCGTTGAGGTCGGAAGTGGCGAAGCGACCACCCTCTAAGGGTACCAAGGGGCGCAGATCCGGCGGAATGACTGGAATGTTGTCGAGAATCATCCACGCAGGTCGGTTTTCAGACTGGCGGAAGGCTTCGACAACCTTGAGGCGCTTGAGGGCTTCTTGCTTGCGTTGGATCGAACTCTCCATTCGAACCAAGGTTCGCAGCTCGGCTGAGAGCTCTTCAATGTCGATTTCCTCTAAGAGCCGCTTGACTGCGGGTGCCCCCATCTCGACCTCGGGATCGCCGCCTTCTTCTTGTATCTCGAAAAGCTCCTCCTCCGTCAAAAGACCCAGCTTCTCTACAGGTGCACCCCGCGGGTCAATGACGACATAGGACTCGTAATAGAGGATGCGCTCAAGGTTTCGCATCGAGATGTCGAGCAGGGCTCCGATGCGCGAAGGCAGCGACTTGAAATACCAGATGTGGGAAACCTGTACGGCCAGCTCGATGTGTCCGAGGCGCTCGCGGCGAACCTTGACCTGCGTGACCTCAACGCCGCAACGGTCGCATACTACGCCTCGATAGCGGATGCCCTTGTACTTGCCGCAGTGGCAGTTCCAGTCCTTGACCGGACCGAAGATGCGTTCGCAGAACAACCCGTCGCGCTCCGGCTTGAAGGAGCGATAGTTGATCGTCTCGGGTTTGGTGACCTCCCCCTGCGACCAAGCGCGAATGGTCTCGGGAGAAGCGAGCTGAATGCGGATGGAATCGAAATCAGTCGGTTTGCGCGATGCATTGGCAGTCTGTAACACTGGCACCCCCTTTGCGCTTTATGCGAATGTTCTGCAATTCAATGCGTCTCGACGATCCTGCTGTCTTCAAGGATCACATCCAGACACAAACTCTGTAATTCCTTGACCAGTACATTGAACGATTCTGGAATGCCTGGTTCCGGCGGATTCTCTCCTTTTACGATGGCCTCGTAGATCTTGGAACGCCCAGCGACGTCGTCGGATTTTACCGTTAGCATCTCTTGGAGCGTGTAGGCCGAGCCGTAGGCCTCCAAGGCCCACACTTCCATCTCGCCGAAGCGCTGGCCGCCAAACTGCGCCTTGCCGCCCAAGGGCTGCTGAGTGACCAGCGAGTACGGCCCGATGGAGCGAGCGTGAATTTTGTCGGCGACCAAGTGCGAAAGCTTTAACATATATATGTAACCCACAGTCACTCGCTTATCTAGCTTAGTGCCGGTTCGCCCATCGTAGAGCACTTGTTTGCCGTCGTTGGGTATATCGGCCTCGTCGAGCATGGCTCGCACCTCGTCGAGGGATGCCCCGTCGAAAACCGGGGTCGCCACATGCACGTCTAGGGCATGGGCGGCCATGCCTAGATGGGTTTCAAAGATCTGGCCCAAGTTCATGCGCGAGGGCACGCCCAAGGGGTTGAGAGCAATATCTACGGGCGTACCGTCTTCGAGGAAGGGCATATCCTCCTCCGGCGCGATATACGCGACTACGCCCTTGTTGCCGTGGCGACCGGCCATCTTGTCGCCGACCGAGAGCTTGCGCTTCTTGGCCACATAAACCTTGACGAGTTGCGCGATGCCCGGCGGCAGTTCATCACCGCGCGTGATGCGCTCTATTTGGCGCTCTGTTTGCTCGTCGATCAGCCTTAGCTGTTCTTCGGCATAGCGCAACAGTTCGGCGACTTCAACGCTGACTTCGGGATCTGCGGTCCAGTCTCCTTCGGGCTGTACCGTGGAGAAATCAACCCGCTCGAGTAGCCGCTCGCTCAATTGAGTACCTTTGCGCACCTTCAATTCGCCGTCTTGAGAGTACAAGCTGCCCAACTTGACTTTCCCCACCATCTCCAGCAATCTAGTGTTGCGCTCGGCAATCAGGTGTTCCTTCCGCTCGGCTGCCTCTTTTTCACAAGCGGCGATGCTTTCCCGACGCCGGGGCGAACTGCTCCGCTCGCGGCGCGAAAAAACCTTGCGATCGATGACCACGCCTTCCATGCCGGGAGGCGCTTTCAGCGACGCATCGCGGACATCCCCGGCCTTCTCGCCGAAAATTGCCCGCAAGAGACGCTCTTCGGGCGACAGTTCGCTCTCGCCCTTGGGCGTCACTTTGCCGACTAGAATATCGCCGGGACCGACCTCGGCCCCAATGCGGATAATACCTTCGTCGTCGAGATTGCGCACCGCACCTTCGCTGACGTTGGGAATCTCGCGGGTGATCTCCTCTTGACCGCGTTTGGTGTCGCGCACTTGCAGCTCAAATTCCTCAATGTGGACGGAGGTAAAGATATCCTTTTTGAGGAGGCGCTCGCTGACGACGATAGCATCTTCAAAGTTGTAGCCGTTCCAAGGCATAAAGGCAACTAGGACGTTCACGCCTAGGGCTAAGTCCCCGCGGTCCGTAGCGGCACCATCGGCCAAAGGCTGACCGGTCTGTACCTTGTCTCCTACTTGGACCAAAGGTCGCTGATTGATGCAGCAGTCTTGGTTGGAACGGGCGAACTTAGTCAACTTGTACTCGTCGGCGTCTGCTGTATCCAACGGAGTCAACCGCGTGCTATACTTTTTGTCGCGACGCACAATAATGCGCTCGGCATCGACGCTGACGACCACGCCAGGATTGCGGGCTACGACGATCGCCCCCGAATCGCGCGCGACCTTGTTCTCCATGCCAGTGCCGACATACGGTGTTTCGGTAAAGAGCAACGGCACAGCCTGGCGCTGCATGTTGGAGCCCATAAGCGCTCGGTTGGCGTCGTCGTGTTCGAGGAAGGGGATTAGGGCCGCCGCCCCGCTAACGAGCTGATTGGGCGATACGTCCATGTAGTCAACCTCGTCAGGGGTTACCATCGGATAATCATCCCGCTTGCGAGCTTTGACCAATGGATTGAGAAATTTGCCTTTGTCGTCGATAGGTGCGTTGGCTTGGGCGATGATGTATTTGTCTTCTTCGGCCGCCGTCAGAAATTCGATCTCATTTGTCACCTTACCGTTTATCACCTTGCGGTACGGCGTCTCCAGAAAGCCGAAGGAATTGACTCGCGCATACGTACTCAACGAGGAGATCAGGCCGATATTGGGTCCTTCCGGCGTCTCGATGGGACATATCCGACCATAGTGCGTATAATGCACATCCCGCACTTCAAAACCAGCGCGGTCGCGGCTTAGCCCCCCCGGACCGAGGGCGCTAAGGCGGCGCTTGTGGGTCAGCTCGTCGAGCGGGTTGGTCTGCTGTATAAACTGCGAGAGTTGGCTCGAACCAAAAAACGCTTGGATAACGGTGGAAACCGTTCGCGCATTGACCAAATCGTGCGGCGTGATCTGATTTTCGTCGCGTAGGTTCATTCGCTCGCGAATCGTCCTCGCCATGCGCGTTAGGCCAATGCTGAATTGCTGGGCTAGCAACTCGCCGACCAAGCGCACGCGGCGATTGCCCAGATGATCGATATCATCGGTATTGCCCTGTCCCACTCGCAAACCCAACAGGTAGTGGATTATCGCCATGAAATCCTCGAGATGCAGCACCGTGCTCTCGAAGGGGATACCCACGTCCAAACGGCGATTGATGCGATAGCGACCCACATCGCCTAGATTGTAGCGTTTGGCGTTGAAAAAGAGCCTATCCAGCAAGTCGCGCACGGTCGCGATATTGGGGGGGTCGCCGGGACGCAGGAGGTTGTAGATGCGCGTGAGGGCATCTTCCTCGTCTTTACTCGGATCCTTAGCGAGTGTGTTCTCTATGACCCCGGGATCCTTGTCCGGTGGGGCGGCCAGAGCCTTTAACTTCTCGATGTTGGCCGCCTGTAGCTTTGTTAGGTTTTCGCTGCTTATCTGCTCGTAGGCATCTAATAAAATTTCACCACTGTCTTTATCGACTATGTCCTCGCCGCCGTTGTAGCGGTCGATCAATTCTTCATCTACAGCTTCCTCGACCTCCTCGCGAAACAGACTGAGGATTTCGCCATTCTTGGAAAAGCCGAGCGCCTTCAGGAGCGAGGTCACCGGCAGCTTGCGCTTCCGGTCGATATGCACGTACATGATGTCGTTGATGTCCATGCTGAACTCTAGCCACATCCCCTTGTAGGGCAGGATCCGCGCCGAGAACAGCCGCTTGCCATTGGGGTGCAAGGTCTCGTCGAAGAACACCCCAGGCGAGCGATGGAGCTGGCTGACGACTGTGCGTTCAGCTCCATTGATGATAAACGTCCCCTCGCTAGTCATCAGGGGCAGTTCGCCCAAGAATACGGCCTGTTCGACCACGTCCTTGACTGGAAGGTCCTTGCTTTCCTTGTCGCGGGAAACGAGGCGCAGGGTCGCGCGCAGCGGGGCGGCGAAAGTCATGTCCCGCTCGCGGCATTCCTCTTCGCTGTAGCGGGGATTGCCAATGGAGTAGCTGACGTATTCGAGAGAGTATATCCCATTGGTATCGGTAACTGGGAAAATACTCTGGAAGACCAAGTGCAAACCGCGCCGCTGGCGCTGATGGGGCAAGACGGAAAGCTGCAGGAAGTCCTCGAAGGAGTCAAGCTGAACCGAAAGCAGGTTTGGCATCTCTGCGGCTTCTTTGATTTTACCAAAAGAGCGCCTTTTAATACTGCCGTTCGTCTTTGCCAAAGTCCAACTCCTCAATTTGTGGTTTTAGCCAAATGTTCATGGAGCTATTGGCCAATAGCTCCATGAATGCGCTCTGCAGAAAAGTAGGTATAAACGAATGAGCTACTATATCAGCAGCAGTCCCTACTGGAGTTCTACCGTGGCTCCGGCATCCTGCAATCGGCCCTGGATTTCTTCGGCTTCTTCCTTGGTCGCCCCTTCCTTGACCGGCTTAGGTGCCTCGTCGACGAGCGCCTTGGCCTCTTTCAGCCCTAAGCTAGTGATCTCGCGGACGACCTTGATAACTTGGATTTTCTTCTCGCCAGCGCTAGTAAGCACTACGTCAAAGGAATCCTTTTCTACGGCGGCCTCTTCGCCAGCACCATCGCTGGGCATCGCACCAGCCATCATCACCGGTGCTGCGGCCGACACGCCAAACTTATCTTCGAGGGCTTTGACCAACTCGGCTAGTTCTAGGACCGTCAGGCCGCCGATGGTCTCAATGATTTCACCTACCTTACTATTAGCGGTGGTGGCAGTGGTTTCTTCGGTCATGGGATACAACCTCCTGTAATCCGTATTTGAGTTTGTTAAAAGGGACGAATGAGAATCAGGCGTTTTCCCCGCCTTCTCCCCGTTGCTTTTCGATGGCTGACAACGCGCCGACTAGGCCTCTAAGCAATCCATTCAGGACACCGCTTAACCCGTAAAGCGGGCTTTGGACGCCGGCGGCTACCTTACCTAGCAATTCTTCCCTAGAAGGCAGCTTAGCCAACGCCTCGACTTTGTCGGAGGCGAGGATTTCACCCTCCATAAAGCCGGTCTTGATCTGAATTTTCCCGCCATCGGCGACGAAGTCTTGCAGAATTTTGGCCGGTGCGATGGGATCTTCTTTTGAATAGGCCAAGGCCGTAGGCCCGGAGAAATGCTCTTCGAGGCCGGCGATGCCCACTTCCTCAGCCGCGCGAATGGCCAAGCGATTTTTGATCACTTGGTATTGGACATCGGCATCGCGCAGCTTGTTGCGCAGCTCGGTCACGGCAGCTACGTCAATACCCGTAAAATCGGCCAAATAAAAGCCCTTGGCCTCGGCCATAATGGCCTTCAATTCTTCTACTTTTGCTTCTTTCTCTGCCGTCGCCATAGTAGTAGGGAGCTTTCTTTACGCAGCGAGTTGGGCACGGTCAATCTTGATGCCCGGCCCTACTGCCGACGAGAGGACTAACTTGCGGATGTACTGCCCTTTTGTCGCGGCTGGTCTAGCGCGCAAAATGGCGTCAGTAAAAGCCTGAGCGTTTTCGATCAGCGCCTGATCGGTAAAGGACAGCTTACCGATGGAACCTTGGGCGTTGTTGCCGGACTTGCTGTCGGCGCGGTATTCTATGCGGCCGGCCTTGGCCTCGCGGACGGCTTGGGCAACCTCGCGCGTTACCGTGCCGGTCTTGGGGTTGGGCATCAAGCCCCTCGGCCCCAAGATCCTCCCCAGCTTGCCTACCTGCCCCATCATATCTGGAGAGGCAACAACTATGTCGAAATCGAGCCAACCGCCCTGGATTTTCTCGGCCATATCGGCTCCACCGACGAAATCGGCCCCAGCGTCTTCGGCTTCCTGCACTAGCGGTCCTTGAGTGATGACCAAGACCCGGAGCTCCTTCCCGGTACCGTGAGGCAACATCACCGTGCCGCGCAGCGATTGGTCAGCTTGACGGCCATCAATCCCCAAGTTGCAAGAAAGCTCGACGGTCGGATCGTAATTGTACGCCGGGAATCCCTTGAGGATCTTAACCCCCTCTTCCCACGAATAGGCCCTGTCGCGGTCGAAAGACGCCAAGGCGTTCCTGTATTTTTTTCCTCTGGCCATGTCTTAAACCTCTTATGAGGGTTGCAATGTGAAGCAACTACTCGATCAAGATCCCCATACTGCGGGCCGTTCCCGCGATCATCGACATCGCGGCTTCCATTGAGGCCGCATTTAAATCAGGCATTTTCAATTCGGCGATTTCGCGCACTTGATCCGAAGATACAACGCCTACGTGATCCCGGTTGGGCACGCCCGACCCCTTGTCTTTTCCAGCAGCCCGCAACAGCAGCACCGCAGCCGGCGGCGTCTTGGTGATAAATGAAAACGTGCGATCAGCGTACACCGTAATGATTACGGGAATGATCAACCCTTGCTGGTCTTGGGTCTGGGCATTGAATGTCTTGCAGAATTCCATGATGTTGACGCCGTGTTGCCCCAGCGCCGGCCCAACAGGCGGCGTTGGATTCGCCTGACCGGCTGGAACCTGCAACTTGATTTGGGCTATTTCTTTTTTAGCCATTTATTAACTATTCCTTAAATAAAAATCAGCCTACCGGCTCTTGAGCCGGCTCGACCTGCAACACGTCCAATTCTACTGATGTACCGCGCCCAAAGATGCTCACCATGATTTTCAACCTGCGCTTCTCCGGCAGTACCTCTTGCACGGTGCCGATAAAATCCTTGAACGCGCCATCGTTGACCTTGACTTGATCGTCAACGGCAAAGGGAATCTCCTCAACCTCTTGGTCTTTGCGGCGATCGACGTGCCCCAAGATGCGGTCGATTTCCTCCTGCCGCAGCGGTTGCGGTTTGCGCGCTGGGCCGACGAAGTTGGTCACCCCGGGAATGTTGGTCACTTGGTACCAAGCGTCCTTGGACATTTCCATTTCCACTAGCACATAACTAGGCAAAAACCGCTTCCTAGTCTTGGTTTTCTTGCCGGCACGGAGTTCAATCACCTCCTCGGTCGGCACGACGACTTGGGCAATCGCACCATTAGCAGCCCCCGACTCAATAAGCGACTCCAAGTAGGTTTTTACTTTATTTTCGTGCCCTGAATATGTATGTAGAGCATACCAGCGCTGTGCCATAGCTTCAATCCGGTGTTAGCTCCCATTCGCCGAGTAAAGTAAATAAGGAAAAGAAGCGGTGCACGTTGCGCGCCGCTTCCCTTAGATACGCCTCAGCGGGCATTACTGGCCTAGAAGTATTCCCCAAACAAAAGAAATAATCAGGTCGAATATGCCAATAAAAACCGCAAAAATCGCCGAAAAGACTAATACCACCCCAGTGGAATTGACCAAGTCCTTGCGAGTAGGCCAACTCACTTTGGAAAATTCGGCCCGCACATCTTTGATGAAATTAGTAAGTTTATTCCACATCCCATTCCCTAATGCAGAAGCCTGGCAGGGCAGACAGGACTTGAACCTGCAACCGCCGGTTTTGGAGACCGGTGCTCTACCAATTGAGCTACTGCCCTATGCCTAGCGGGCTTCCTTGTGAGCCGCGTGCTTGCGGCAAAAACGGCAATACTTTTTGTACTCAACGCGGCTTGGCTGGTTTCGTCTATTTTTGGTCGTCGTGTAAGTTTGCTGGCTGCATACTTCGCACTCCAGCGTTATTTGATCTCTTGGCATCAGAACTTGTCGCGTTTAGATGGAAGCACTTAGGAAAGTGGAGCCGATGACCAGGATTGAACTGGTGACCTCATCCTTACCAAGGATGCGCTCTACCGACTGAGCTACATCGGCTGCAATCGTTTTGGTGATCTGGAGCGGGAAACGGGACTCGAACCCGCGACCCCGAGCTTGGAAGGCTCGCGCTCTAGCCAACTGAGCTATTCCCGCTCGAGCCGGATTAATGTCCGTTTAATTTACAGAAAGCTAAATATATAACAGCCCTCCCAATATGTCAAGAATACTGAATGCAGGTCCAAAACGCGAAACTCCCGGAGAGACACAGGCCTTTCCGGGAGTCGCCAAGTAAACTGGATACTTGCGCTCAGCGCGTGATTTTGACAATCCTGTAATGCAGCTTACCAACAGGTACTTCAATCTCGATTTCTTCTCCTTCTTCGTGCCCGAGCAACCCCTTGCCTATCGGCGAAACCGTGGAGATTTTCCCCGCTTCAAAATCCGCTTCCTCGGGAGCGACGAGCGTGTAGGTGAGCTGCCGCGCCTTCGCAAGATCCTCCAGCTCTACGGTGGCACCGATATAGACCTTGTCCTCTGGGATCGCCTCGTTTTCTAGCAGGAGAGCCCGGCTGAGTGTCTCTTCGAGCTTACCGATGCGCTGCTCTAGGAAGAGCAACCTTTCTTTAGCGGCCGAATACTCGGCGTTCTCAGATAGGTCGCCAAACTCCCGCGCCCGCTGCAGCGCTTGGCGCACAGCCGGGCGTTCGGTCTCCTTGAGTCCCTTTAACTCGCCCTGAAGTTTTTCGTAGCCTTCTCGTGAAAGATATACTTCACTCATACAAAGCCTCTAGCAGGAGAGAACAACATGCGCTATTCAACACAAAAAGCGGAAGCGCGCTACCGCTTCCGCTGCTTAAGAAAATTAATGTACTAAAAACGATGCCCAGGTGCAAGATAAGAGACTTGCCCAAGTTCGCCACCCTCCTATAAATTCATAGACCGAGCCACTCCTTCCCAAACAACGCACTTACGAGTCTCATGGCATTGACACTCCTGCATTTTGCCGACCTGCATCTGGGCGTCGAAAACCACGGCAGCCTCGACCCAAGCACTGGCTTGCATTCGCGGGTGCAAGATTTCGCCGCCAGCCTAGAAGCGGTCTTTGACCTAGCCATTGAAAAGGCAGTCGATCTGGTCCTCTTCGCTGGCGACATGTACAAAAACTGCGATCCGACCCCGACCCATCAGCGAGTCTTGGCCCGCCAACTCCAGCGCCTACAAGCGGCCGGTATCCCCATCGTGCTAGTGGTGGGCAACCACGACGCGCCGGGCGCTTTCGGCAAAGCCACTTCGGTTGACATTTTCAGCACTCTACAGCTAGAGGGCACTCACGTCATCCGCCGCCCGGAGTTCCTGCACATCGAAACCGCCAACGGTCCCGTGCAAGTGGCCGGCCTACCTTGGCCGACGCGCCATGCCCTACTCACTCGCGACGAATACCGCGACTTGTCAATAGAGGAAATCCGCGTCGAGATCCAAAAAATTTACGCGGCCCAGATCGACGAGTACGCCCGTCAGCTCGACTCAAAGCTGCCGGGCGTACTCGTCGCCCACCTCGCCGCGGCCGACGCCGTTTATTCTGGGGGCGAACGCACCGCCATCATCGGCCAAGACCCCGTTTTGCTCACTAGCGCTCTTGCCAATCCCGCCTACGACTACGTCGCCTTGGGGCACATTCACAAATATCAAGACCTCAACCGCGGCCAACATCCGCCCGTGGTCTATTCGGGCAGTCTAGAGCGCATCGACTTTGGCGAGGAAGGTGAAGACAAAGGCTTCTGCCTCGTACGCATCGCAGAGGACGCAACCGCACCGAGAGGCCGGGCAACCACCTTTGAGTTCATCCCCGTCTCGGCGCGGCACTTTACGACCATCAAGCTAAAGGTGCACGATGGCCAAGACGCTACCGAACGCATCGTCGCTGCCTGTGCTGAGGCCGATCTAGCAGACGCCGTGGTCCGCGTCCTCTACGACCTGCCCGCAGGCTACGCTACGCCAGTGGACTTACAACAAGTGCGGCAAGCGCTCGAACCGGCCTTTCACGTCGCCTCCATCCAACCGCGCTTTGCTCCAGAAGTGATCCAACGCCGCGCCGAAATCAGCGAAGAGGCCGAATTAGGCGACGCCCTCGACCGCTACATCGACAACATTCCAGACTTGCAAGCCCACCGCGCCGAGCTCAAAAACTACGCGCTCCACCTAGAGCGCGAGCTTGAAGCTGGCCAACGCGACGAAGACGCCGAATGATCCCTCTCTCCCTTTCGCTGCGCAATTTTCTCAGTTACGGCGAGGAGGTGCCGCCGCTCGACTTTACCCAGTTTCACGTCGCCTGCCTCACGGGCGGCAATGGCCACGGCAAGTCCGCCCTGCTCGACGGGATCACCTATGCCTTGTGGGGCCAAGCCCGCAAAAGCCGCAGCGACGAAGAGCTGTGTCGGATCGGGGCCAGAGAGATGCGGGTTGACTTCGACTTCGCCCTTGGCGAAAAGCACTTCCGCGTCATCCGCAGTTGGCGTTGCACCAAGCGAGGCGTCCCGGCCTTAGACTTGCAAGTAGAAAGCGACGGAGTCTTCCGCACCCTCAGCGAAGGCGAGGGCATTAATCCCACCCAGCGGCGCATCAACGAACTCCTATCCATGGACTACGACACCTTTGTCAACTCGGCCTTCATAGTCCAAGGGCGCGCCGACGAGTTCACCCAAAAAAACGCTAGGCAGCGCAAAGAAGTCCTCGGGCGAATCCTCGGCCTAGGGCGCTACGACCAACTCCAAGGCATGGCTCGGGGCCGCTATCAAGAGCACCAGCGCCAGAGCGAAATCCTGCAGACTCGCCTCGG
Organism: Candidatus Latescibacterota bacterium; assembly: GCA_022820485.1. Taxonomy (GTDB): domain Bacteria; phylum Latescibacterota; class UBA2968; order UBA8231; family UBA8231. The sequence goes on along the minus strand of JAJEFJ010000103.1, from coordinate 153,881 downwards.
CGAACTTGAGGCCGAATTGGCCAAGCACGAAAACTACGAATCCGAGCTGTGCGCCGTTGATAATCACCTCGCTCTGCTCGGCCGCGAAATCAGCAGCCGAGAAAAAACACAAGCCGAGTTGGAAGCCCAGCGTCTAGAACTGGTGAAGATCCGCCAGCGCGTCGCCGAGCTAGACCGGGAGCAGCAGCGCGTCGCCGAGCGGAAGCAGCAGGTCTCCGCTGAACTCGAAAACCTGCGAGAACAGCAGCGTCAAGACAGCGAGATCCTAGCGGCTGCCGAATCCATCGAGCGGGACTTTGCAACCTACAATCAGCTCCACACCCAAATCGGCCTGCTCGAACAAAAAGCTCAGGAGCACGGCGCGTTAGAAACCCACCGCCGCCAGCTAGCAGAGCGAATCGCCCAAGCGCGCCAAGAAGTGGAGCGGCAGCAAGAACGCTGGGCAGCTACTTTCGGCGAGCGCCAGCGCCAACTCGCCGAGCACCAAGCCTTGCTCAATCGAGAGCAGACCATCGCCATCCGCTACGCCCAATTCAAAACCAGCAGCGAGCAGGTCCAAGCCCTAGAGCAGGCGCGGATTCGCTACGAGGATCTCCTCAGCAAGCGCCGCCGCCTCGAACACGAACTATCGCTTGCAGAGGAGCACCGCAAAAGCCAGCGCCAAGTACTCGCCAAGCAATTGGCCCAGCTAGAACGAGCTAGGGCCGAGGCAGAACCCCTAGCAGCCCACATCCTCCAGTTGCAAACGCAACGGACTCAATTGCAGACCAAAGCCGAGGAACGGGACCGCCTCGCGGATGAGGGCCGCGATCTCAAGGTCCAGATCAGCGAGCGGGAGCAGCAGCGCCGCGCTGAAGAAGAAGAATTGGCCACCGAGCGCCAACAGACTCTAGCCTTAGCCGATTCCGACGACGCCAATTGCCCATTGTGCGGCAGCACACTCGACGCCGAACACCGCCAGCAGGTCGCGGCCGAACTGGCGCAGCGGGAAGAACGCCGCCAAGAGCGCATCGCCGTCCTCGGAAGCGAACTGGCCACTCTCGACGACCAGTTGCAAAAGATGCGTGCGCACTACAAGGCCCTTGGCGAGGGAATCGCGCCCCTCCAGCAGGTGCATCAAGACCTAGCCACCGAGGAGGCTCGTCTCGCGCAAATACGGGAATCTGCCTCCGAAGTCCAGGCACTAACCGAGCAATTAGCCACCCTCGACCGCGAACTCAGCGACCAATCATACGCTCCCCAAGAGCGCGAACGTCTTCACAAACTAGCCGGAGAAATCGAACTGTTGGGCTACAGCAGCACCGAGCACAAGGCGCTGGGCCAAAAGCTCGCCGAATTGCGCCCGGTCGAGGCCGAGCATGCCCGTTTGCAGGACGCCAAAAGCCAAGCCGAGCGGCTCAACAGCGAGCAGGCCGAAGCCCAGAACCAACTCGAGCGGGCCGAGCGCCAACTCGCCGAGGCCCACTATGCCCAAGAAGAACGGGAACAACTCGGCCAAGCCGAGCAACAGCTTGCAGCCTTGGGCTACGATAGTGCCGAGCACCAGCGGTTGCGCCTGCAACACGACGACCTGCGCGACAGTGCCCGGCAGTTCGAGCGCCTACAACACGCCCGCCAACGCCGCGCTTCGTCCGGCGAATCGCAGATGCGCTACGAAGCTGAAGCCTCCACTTTAGCGGAACAATTGCAGACTATAAAAAAAGAAAAGGAAAAGTTGCACGAGCGGACCGACGAGTTAGAAGGCGTCGATAGGCAACTCGGCGAAAACCAAGCCCAATTGGAAAAGCTACGGGTCGAGCGAGACCAACATCTCCAGCGCCGGGGCAACCTAGAGGCCCTGTGCGCGCGCTGCGCCGAGTTGGCCCAGGAACAAGACCAGCTACGAGAAAAGCTCCAAGACACCCAGCGACAGAGCTGGATCTACCAACAACTCGACAAGGCATTCGGCAAGGACGGGATCCAAGCACTGATTATCGAAAACGCCGTGCCGCAGATCGCCGACGAGGCCAACGCCATCCTCGCGCGCTTGACCGACAACCGCATCCAAGTCGCCTTTGAATCGCTGCGCGACCTCAAAAAAGGCGGCACCCGCGAAACCCTCGATGTCAAAATCGCTGACGAAGTCGGTGAGCGCTCCTATCACCTCTATTCCGGGGGCGAGGCCTTTCGCACCAATTTTGCCTTGCGCATTGCGCTCTCCAAAGTGCTGGCCATGCGCTCGGGCACCCGCCTCCACACCCTCTTCATCGACGAGGGCTTCGGTACCCAAGACGAACAAGGGCTGGAACAACTCATCGAAGCCATCCAAAAAATCAGCGAGGATTTCAAAAAGGTATTGATCGTCACACATCTCGACCAACTCAAAGCGGCCTTTCCAGTGCAAATCGAGGTCGCCAAACACCCCGACTTAGGCTCGCGTTTTTCCGTCACGCAGCACGCCTAGCCTCTTGCCTGTTATGGCCCACTACGACGAATATCACGCCGCCCGCACCAGCGCGGCCCTACGCGACGCGCAAGCCTCGTTTCACTTGTACATGCGCGGTGCCGATCACCTCGACTTCCTGCACCGCATGACCTCCAACGACTTCCACAATCTGCAAATAGGGCACGGTCTCGAAACGGTCTTTATCGAACAGCGAGCGCGAATTCTAGACCTCGCCACCTGCTATCGCGGCCCGGATGCCACCGCCTTGATCTTGAGTCCCGATTCGCGCGCCACAATTCCCGCTTGGTTGGACCGCTTTATCTTTGCCGAGGCCCTCGAATTGGCAGACCGCACAGACGAGACGGCCATGTTCGAACTCGTCGGCCCGCACGTCGCCGAGCTAGTCACCCGTGTATTGAACGCAAATCTGGCAACATTTCAGGATCACCAACTACTCGACTCACAGGTCGCCGACGGCCTGTGGCTGGCACGCACGGCCGGGCCGGGGCTGCGTGCCTTTGGGCCGCCAGACGTCGTAAAGGCCCTTTGGCAACGCCTTGCCGCCGCAGGTGCTAGTCCAATAGGGGCGGCGACGTGGGAGATTTTGCGCGTCGAACAGGGCCTTCCCCTGCTCGGACGAGAGCTGACCCAAAATTACAACCCCTGGGAAGCAGGGCTTGGCCGCGCTATCCATCTAGATAAGGGCTGCTATATCGGCCAAGAAGTCATCGCCCGCCTAGATACCTACGACAAAGTCAAACAGCATCTAGTCGGGCTGCGTCTTTTCACTGCCAAATTGCCGCCAACGGGGCAACCACTGCGCGACGGAGCGCGCGAAGTAGGACGCATTACTTCGGCAGTCCACTCCCCCAGCCTCGGCCCGATTGCCCTCGCCTATGTGCGGCGGAGTGCTTGCGTCGAAGGCACTGTGCTAGACGCAGATGAAGCGCAGGCCACCGTAGTATCCCTGCCTTTTTCATCGCATGAGTCCCGCTAAGGGCGGACGCCGCAAGATAGTCCACATTGGAATCGATAGCGGCCTGTGCCACAACACCCGTGCCTACGCCGAATTCGCCGCGCTTCTGCGCGAATACACCGATTGGATCGAATGGGGCGACGACTACGCCATCCTCGACGTCACCGACAATAAGCTCGACATCCCCTTTGGAACGCGCGTCGCCAAGATGATCAAGAGCGATATCAAGCGGCAGCTAGGCTGGAGCGTTTCCGTGGGGTTGGCACCCAGCAAGTTCTTGGCGCAGCTAGCTATGGAACGTCAGCGACCCGATGGCCTAACGGTCGTGCTGCCCGAACAGCTAGGGGATTTTCTCGCCGACGTGCCCATCGACCGGCTTCCCGGCGTGGGGGCCGTTACGCGCCAGCAGTTCGCAACTATGCAAATAGAGTACGTCGGTGCGCTGACTCAAGTACCACTGAACGAACTCGTGCGCCACTTTGGCCAGCGGGGCAGCAGCTTTTGGCACCTCGCCCAAGGTTGGGACGACGACCCGGTCGCCCCAGCCGAACAGCTAGACCAAATCCGCGAGGAAACTTCTTTTGCCGCTCCGCTGTACACCCGTGAAGAAATGCGCGATGCCCTGCGCGAGCTGGCCTCCGCGCTCTGCGGGCGCTTGCAGCGCAGAGGATTGCAAGCGCGTGACGTCACCCTAGAGGTGCGCTATCCGGATTTTCGCACCGCGACGCGCACATCGCGCTTGGCCGCCTTTACTGATCGCGCCCAAGCCGTCTTCACGACAGCCTGCGAGCTATTAGAACAGACAGAAGCCGACGACTTGGGTACGCGTCTGCTCGGCATTGGGTTGGGGGGATTTGCCGACGAGGAGATTGAGCAGCTCGATCTGTTCGCCAGTGAAAAACCCTAGGCCGCGGCCTGCGGCAACACTGAATCTCCATAGGGCAGCGCCCAGATTCGGGCCTCGGGGCCGACCACTTCGTGCGCGGTCGCCATAGCTTGGCCTAGGTCGTCAAAGGGCACTAAGCCGATGCGGCCGATGTCCTCGACCGGCAGCGACGAGACCAAATGCACACGGGCCTTTTTCAGCACCGAGGCGATGGCTGCGACCTTGTGTCCGCCCAAGACGAATTCCCGCTCTATACGCGCGAGAATCTCGTCAGCCGAATCCGCCTCTTGCAACCAAGCGGCAAAAGTAGCGCTGCCTAGCCCCTCTCGGCATTCGGCCACCCAGACGATGACCCCTCCTTCGCGCACGGCATGCACGGCGTTGTCGAGGGCCTTTTGCGCTTGATACATATTGACATCCAGCGGGTAGCCGCCCGCGCTGACGAGGACGATATCAGCGCATTGTGCAATGGGCACGGCCCCACGCTCGGCCACCCGCTCGCACCCTTTGCGGTGAGCTTCTCGCACGTGCCCAGCAAAGGCGGCGACAATGCGGTGACGATCATCGACGATCGCATTGAGGATGAAGTCGATCCCCAGCATGGCCGCCCCTTCTTCTAGATCTTCCCGCACCGGATTGCCCTCAAGCCGCCCAGTCTCCGCACCGGGCCGAGCCATCAGGCCGTGGTTGGCCGCTACGGTGCTGGGAGAGGCACAGCCGGGCAAGACCGCCTTGGCCCCGCCCGAAAAGCCGGCAAAGTAGTGGAATTCCAAATTGCCCAAACAAATCCGCACATCGGCCTCCACTAGGGGCCGGAAAAGTTCTACGGGCGTACCGCGGGAAGTGACGCCCAGCCGCACCACGTCTTGCGGATCGTGGTTCACCACCTGCACCCGATCATAGACCGCCGGCCCCACCAAGGCGGCCAACTCGGCCGCGGTCTGCGCTCGATGTAACCCCAAGGCCACGACCACGGTCACGTCGGCATCCGACACGCCAGCCGCGGCAAGTTCCTCCAGCACCGGCGGCAACAGGCGATCCGTCGGGCAGGGCCGGGTCATGTCACTGACGACAATCGCCACCTGCTGGCCGGGTCGAACCAATGCGCGCAATGCCGGCGTGCCCACAGGCCGAGCTAGCGCATCCCGCACCAACGTACGCTCTGCTTCGTCGCCACCTTGTTCTGCCTTGGGCAAAACGACGCCTAGCAGACGCTCGCTAGGCACGTCAACTTGCAACTGAGAGTCGCCAAAGGGCAGTTCGATTTGCGTCGCAGCCATAGGGCCTCCTCAATTATCGATAGCGCAGGCACCGGCACCGCGCGGATCGCCGCAGGTACCACACGGCCCCATTGGCTCGCGCTCGCTGGCAGCGCGACCAGCGACGGCAAAACTCGACAGCTTCTTCTCCAATTCCGCACTCTCACAAGACGGGCAAGCGACTGTCGCCGACCCTTGTATGAGCGCGTCGAACTCCGCGCCGCACTCCCTGCAGGCGTATTCGAAAATCGGCATGGCTCAGGCTCCATGCAGGGCCGGCTGATACAGGCCCATGCTGTAGAATTCATAAGAGGCAGCTTTGTCCGGGAAATCAACCACGTGTACCGTAAAGCGAGCTGGCACCCCGGTGTCGGGCATGTGATCGCGGAAAAAGCTGCTATAGGCTTGGGCGTATTCTTGGTAAATGCGCTGTTGTTCCTCGTGAAAGCGCTGCGGGTCGGTCAGCGGGTTGACGTCCTTGGGCTGAGCACCGAAGGCGTGTACCTCGATGAAATCTATTTGATCAATCGAATCGCAAATCTCGGCTTCTTGCAGCCACCTCTCCCAACAGCGGAAGACCAACTCGACTTCGACGGAAGGCGTCATCCTCACCAGCTCGTCGCGGCCGAGAATCCCATGCGCCGAATGCCCGCCGGTCAAGCCGGCGAAGTAGATCTTCAAGTCGCCGTTGTCCAGCGCCTCGGTCACCAAGGCCGATAAGGTTGGGTGGTCCCCGCCGTAGTAGTAGGTTAATCGACCGCGTTGCTTGACGTTAAATGCCATCGTAATCCTTTCACTTGGCGTTAAAGTGCTTCGACGAAAATTTCGGCCCAATGCCGCGCCTGCCGCCCAGTGAAATCGGCAATCTGGTGGCGACACGAAGTGCCTACGGCCGCGATTTCCACATCCTCTGTTGCCTCCTCTAACACGGCAAAGAGCCGCTCCTGCCCCACGGCGCGCGATATTTCAAAGTGCTCTTTCTCGTAGCCGAAGCTACCGGCCATGCCACAGCAGCCCGATGGGATTTCCTCGGCGCAAAAGTGGGGCGGCATGTTGAGTACGGCCACGGTCGCGGCTGTGCCCGTCAGGGCCTTTTGATGGCAGTGGCCGTGTACCAAAATATGGCGGACGGTCTGAGCAAACTCCAAATCGAGCGGAGCTTCGCGGACGAGAAAGTCTTCAAGCAGGACGACCTGCTCCGCCACGCGCCGACTTTGCGGGTCGTCAACCAAATCTAGGTAATCGTCGCTGAGAGCAGACGCGCAACTCGGCTCTAGCCCGATAATCGGCACTCCTTCTTCGACCCAAGGCGCAAGAACCTCCACATTGCGCTGCGCCAATGCGCGGGCGCGGTCGAGAAAGCCTTTAGATATAAACGGCCGGCCGCAACAAACCTTGTCTTCGACCAAGACGACCTCGTACCCAGCGCGCTCCAAGATAATCGTCGCCGCCATGCCAATGGCCGGCTCGTTGTACTCGACAAAGGTGTCGTTGAACAGCACGACGCGGCCCTTGTCGCCGCGAGCCGGACGCCGCCCAGCGAACCAGCGCGAAAACGGCTGGCGGGCAAAGGCCGGCAGTCGCCGCCGCTGGTCAATGCCCAAAAACGCATCCAACAGCCAGCGACTAAACCCGCTGCGGCCGATCCAATTCGACAACGGTGCCAACGCCGATCCCAAGCGGCTGATGCGAGCTATGTCGGCAAAGAGCCGCGAGCGCAGCGGATAGCCATGCTCGCGATGGTAGTGGGCGAGAAATTCGTACTTGAGCTTGGCCATATCCACGCTCGACGGGCACTCGGCCTTGCAGGCTTTGCACTCCAAGCAGAGATCCATCACGCGGTAAACCTCTTGGCTGTGCAAGCCGTCGGGCAACGTGCCGGCGAGCGCGGCGCGCAAGGCATTGGCCCGGCCTCGCGTGGTGTGCTCCTCGTCTAAGGTCGCCATGTACGAAGGGCACATCGTGCCGACCAGCTTTTTGCGGCAGTGGCCTACCCCTGAACACATTTCAACGGCTTCCTGAAAACCTCCCGCCTCACTAAAGCTGAAAAACGTCTCCACCTGGGGCGTCTGATAATCCTCGTTATAGCGCAGGTTCTCGTCCATCCGAGGAGGCCGGGTGATCTTGCCGGGGTTCATAATACCCTGCGGATCAAAGGCGTCCTTAACCTCGCCAAAAGCCGCGACCAACTCCGGGCTAAACATCTTGGCGATCCACTCGCTGCGCGCCAAGCCATCGCCGTGCTCACCCGACATGGCTCCGCCGTATTCTAGCACCATATCGCTCATCCGCTCCTCCATCTGGCGCAGGAGCTTTATACCCTCGGGATCTTTGAGGCTGAAGATCGGCCGGATGTGCAACAGGCCGACGCTCGCGTGCCCATAGTATTCGCCCTCAATGCCCAATTCCTCCATCAGCGCGACCACCCGGCGGACGTAATCGGGCAGGTGGGCTACCGGGACGCAGGTATCCTCCACCCCGGGTTGGGGCTTAGGATCGCCTTTCATGCCCATCAAAAGCCCTAGCCCGGCTTTGCGCAGCTCCCCGATGGCCTTTTGATCCCCGGCGGCCACAGCCCGCGTAAACGCGTAGCCCATCCCGCGCGCTCGCAATCGCTCTTCCAATTCCTCCATCTTGCGACTCAGTTCGGCTTCGGAGTCCGTATAGTACTCGATTATGAGCAAGGCCGCCGGATCGCCCGTGAGGAAGCGACGACTCGGAGCGTGCTCGGTCGAGCCTTTAGTCTGGTCGAGCAGGATTTTGTCGACCAACTCACTGGCGACCGGCGCGGTCTCTAATGCAGTCAGATTGGCCTCCATGGCCTCGACCAAGTCGTGGAAGTGGACGACCACCAAGCCCTTGTGCTCGGGCAATTCGACCAAGTTCAACCGCGCTTCGACCACCGCGCAGAGCGTGCCCTCCGAGCCGACGACCAGCTTGCTCAAGTCAAAGGGCGCTCCGTCGATGAACTCGTCGAGATTGTAGCCCGATACGCGGCGCATTACCTGGGGAAAGCCCGTGCGAATCTGCGCTTCGCGTTCGCTAACGATGCGGCGCACTTCGCGATAAATGCGCCCTTCGAGGCTGTCCAAACCCGCGCGGCGTTCACACTCCGCGTCGTCTAGCGGCCCGAATACCGCTTGCGAGCCGTCGGCCAACACCGCCTTTAGCTCCTGTACGTGGTCGATGGTCTTGCCGTATATAATGGAATGCGCACCGCAGGAATTGTTGCCGATCATCCCGCCGATATTGGCCCTGCTACTCGTAGAGACATCAGGCGCGAAAATCAGGCCGTAGGGCTGCAAGTAGGCGTTGAGTTCATCGAGAACCAAACCCGGTTGGACCCGGACCCAGCGCTCGTCCGGGTTGAATTCCAAAATCCGGTTCATGTATTTGGAAAAATCGAGATGGACCGCCGCCCCCACCGACTGACCCGCCAAACTCGTCCCGCCACCCCGCGGCAAGACCGCCGCCCCCTGCTCAGCGGCGATTTTTACTGCGGCGACCACATCGGCCTCGTCTTTGGGCACGACCAGCCCCAAAGGCTCCATCTCGTAGATGCTGGCGTCGGTGCGGTAGAGCATCCGCGAAACCGCGTCAAAGCGCACTTCGCCTTGAACGGCCTGTTGCAAGGCCATTTCCAATGTATTTCTATCCATATTTAGGCATTGATCGGCAGCGCGCACCTTCTTCGCCCGGCCGAGGGCTTAGCGCGCACTTTGGTCAACTTGGTAGGGGCACTTCAATACTAAGAAAGCCCGCTACGGACCGTCAAATTTCCGCACTTGTCGCCTTCTTACGGGTAGCTCATTTTTTCAAAAAAATATCCAACATATTGTTGACAATCATTACCAACCCCAATACATTGGTTCTCACCACGTGGTTAGCGCGCAAAGAGGGGGCTTCCGAGACAAGGGGAGATCGCGGGAGTCCCCACTTTTTATCTTATCTCGAAAAAACCTCATGTCGCAAGCAAAGCCCGTCACTGTCCGCATCTACAATCAGATCTATCATCTCGTCAACAGCGACGATCAAGATCCCGAGTACGTTCGGCACGCCGCAGCCTATCTCGACGAGAAGATGCAGCAAATTGCCGCGACGATCAAGCACCGGGGTCCGCTCGATATCGCCATCCTAGCCGCGCTCAATATCGCCGAGGAAGTGCTCCGCGCTCGTCAGCACAAGGACGCGCTGCTCGACCGCACTGATGCCCGCCTCGACTCCTTTAACCGCTTGCTATCCGACGCACCTTCCACCACAGATAACCCCTCCACTGACGCCAAGCGGTTCTAATTCTCTTTCAGATATAATACTCGATTTCCCCGTCCTGCGACTCTTGGGAACGAGGCACATTGAGCGGACATCTCGCCTTGTAGTCGGGATGGAGCCGTGCCCATAGGTAATCGAGCGCGTGCTGGTTCCAGCGAAAAAAGTGATCGCGGCCGATCTGCTCCATCAGCTCCGACCGCTCCAGCGCGTCGGTAAGCTGCCGTTTGGCCCTCGTAAAGTACAGGTCTAGCCCGACTTCGCGCAGGCGTTCTACTACGTTGCGCAACGCCTGTTCGCCAGAAGCATCGATCCGGTTGATCCCATCCGCATCGAGAATCAAGTACCTTAGCTCGGGTGCTGAGGCGATCGTTTCGAGCACCTTGTCTTCAAAATAACGGCCCGAGCCAAAGTACAATTGGCCGTCAAAGCGCATAATCGCGATCTGCTGATCTGTCCTCAGGCCCGCGTCGCTTTCGCGCATCGTGCCGTCGAGATGCCGGGCGAGAAAAACCACGCGGGGCCGCATGGTGCGGTAGAAGTTGAGCACCAGCGAGGCTCCCACGCCGAGGGCAACCCCCAAGTGCAGATCCGGTGCCAAGGCCAGCGTGCCGACAAACGTCGCAATCCCAATCAACCCGTCGTGGGCCTTGATGCGCCAAGCTGTCACCAAGGGCTGAATGCGCACCAAGCCGCACACCGCAGCGATGATGACAACGGCGAGCGTAGCTTGCGGCAGATAGTACAACAGCGGCGTGAGCCAGAGCAGGGTCGCGGCAATGACCAGCGACGCCACGACCGAGGAAAAACCCGTCCGCGCTCCGCTTTGGTAGTTGACCGCCGAGCGCGAAAACGAGCCTGAAGTCGCATAGCTTTGGAAAAGCCCGCCGACCACGTTGGCCATGCCTTGGCCGATGAGTTCCTGATTGATATCGAGATGCTGCCGCGTCCGCGCCGCGAGGGTCTTGGCAATGGCCATGGCCTCCATCAGGCCGAGCATGGTCAAGGTCAGGGCACCCACGAAGAGCTGAGACAAGATCTCCACGTCTAAGTCCGGCACCAAAAGCTGCGGCAAACCGCACGGGACCTCGCCGACCACTTCCCCGCTAAACCCAGTCAACCAAGAAACGAGCGTGGTAACCACCAGCGTCGTCAACATACTCGGCAGTTCCCAGCGCACGCGGCGCAAAACCGCCAGCAGTCCTCCAGCCAACACCGCCATCCCCAGCGTCGGCCAATGGACCTCGAATAGCGCCACGTCGATGACGCGGAGGGCCGCCAACAAATGCCCCCCCTGTTGGGACTCTACACCGAATATCTTGTGCAATTGGGAGATAGCGATGATAAAGGCTGCGGCATTGGTAAAGCCGACGACCACCGGGCCAGACAGCAGATCGATCAGCAAGCCCAAGCGCAACGCACCCAAGGCGATCCGTATCAAACCGACCAGCAAGCCCAAAACCAGCGAATAGGCGATATACAGCTCGCCACTTTCGGGAGCAAGCCCCTGCACGGTCGTCGCGCTAATGAGCGAAGCGATGGCCACCGGGCCGGTGGACAAATGCCGGGAAGAGCCAAACAGCGCGGCCACGGCCGGCGGCAGAAAGGCCGCGTACAACCCATAGACCGGCGGCAACCCCGCCAACTCGGCATAGGCCATAGCCTGGGGCACGAGGATCGTCGCCACAGTCAGGCCCGCGAGCACATCGGCGCGCAAGACGGACGGACGGACGAGTTCGGGTAGCCAATGGATAAATGGAAAAAATCGCTTCATGCGTTCGCTAGGGATCGGTTGACACCGAGTCGGCGACCAGTGTACACTTAGCGGGTCCTCACCTCAACAGCGGGAGTGCCGCATGGAACCCCATGAGCAGCGAGCTTTTTTCGAGCAGCAGGGCTACTTAATCGTCACCAACCTGCTCAACAGCCGCGAAGTCGCCGAATGCCAGCGCGAGATCCAACGCCTGCACCAACTAGCCGCCGACCTAGAGGCCAGCCAAGACCCGCTCAGCCGCCACTTTCAGCGCGAGCCTTTTTCTAAAGACCAAAATCGCAACGGCCTGCCGGTGCTGCGCAAAATCGAGAACACCCGCGCCCTGTCGCCGTGCTTTGCCCAACTCGCGTCCCATCCCAACCTCGTCGCCATCGTGCAATCGCTTCTCGGAGACGATCTGCTCCTCTTCCGCAGCACCCTCATGCTCAAGCCCGCCTTCCACGGCTCGGCCCACGCCCTGCACCAAGATTCAGCTTATTGGCCAATGGAGCCGCCCGCTCTCGTGACTGTGAGCCTCTCCCTCGACGACGCCACCCCAGACAACGGCTGCATCAAGATCATTCCCGGCAGTCACCATTGGGGCTTGCAGGAGTGGGGGCACATCGCCCAACAGCAAGGGGCACCGCTGACTAGTCGCGAAGACATCGACAACTCGCGCCAGATCGACGTGCCGCTTGCGGCTGGATCCGCGGTGCTGTTCCACAGCTTGATGGTCCACGGTTCCGGCCCCAACCAGACCGACCGCTCGCGCAACACCGCGCTCTACGCCTATTTCTCACCACACGTGCGCTACGTGCCCGGTGCCAATAGCCCGCAGTCGAAGACCTTCCCCGTCATCGCCGGTCTTAATGGCGCAGCCGAACACGTGTTGGTCGCCTCCTAAGCAATCTAAAGAAAGAGATTATACCCCTAAGTGCCAACGAGGGGGGAGCATCCATCGCGCACAAACAATAAAGGCCGACGCCCGCAGTGCGGACACCGGCCTTTTTGCGTTGTTCGGACCAATCTCAGATGGGTCTGAGAATGAGCGACATTTCGCGGCCTTCCATTCTGGGGCCCTGGTCAACGACGGCTACGTCCTTGAGCTTATCGGCCAGACTTTGCAGTAGCTCGTATCCTCGATCCTGATAGGCCATCTGCCGCCCGCGAAAGCGGACGCTGACTTTGACCCGGTTTCCCTTTTCAATAAACGTGCGGATGTGGCTCGTCCGGTATTCGAGATCGTGGTCGGAAATAGTAGGTTGGGCAATGCGAATGCCCTTCATCTGCACGTTGTGCTGCTTCTTGCGCGCTTCCTTGGCCTTTTTCTCTTGGTCGTAGCGGAACTTGCCGTAGTCGATAATCCGGCAGACCGGCGGGCGCGCTTCAGCGGCCACTTCTACTAGGTCGAGATTGGCTTCCTCCGCCATGGCCAAGGCACGGGCCGTTTCGATGATCCCCACCTGCCCCCCATCAGACCCGATGAGCCGGATTTGGGGCACGCGAATATCACCGTTTACTCTCGTAAAACTCTTTTTCTTTGCTGCGATTGCATCAACCTCCGTAAAGGGTGGAAAGCGCGGGCGTCTCCCGCAGAGTTTTTAATATATTCTCAGCGCGAATTAAAACAAGCAAAGATTTGCCCCTTCTCTTTTTGGCAGCCATGAGCGAATGGGTTATTTTGCCTATTTTCCACTCGAAGGAAGAGCTTATGACCCGCACGTACGACGTCTATGGAGTCGGCCACGCCCTAGTGGACATCCAATATCAAGTCGCCCCGGAATTCCTCGCCGAACACCAAATCGAAAAAGGGGTTATGACCCTCGTCGATGAGGCGCGGCAGCGCCACCTCACAGCCGCGGTCGATGGCGAGCCAGTCGCCTCGGCTTCGGGCGGTTCGGCCGCCAACACCCTCATCGGCGTCGCCCGCTATGGCGGCCGCACCTATTACGCCTGCCTGACCGGTCGCGACGCTTGGGGCGACTTTTACCAGCGCGATCTCGAAGCAGCCGACGTGACCACGCATCCGGCCAACCGCGGCGTGGGCAAAACTGGCCAGTGTTTGGTTTTTATTACGCCAGACGCCGACCGCACCCTCAACACCTTCTTGGGCATCAGCAGCGCCATCGGTCCAGCCCAGCTCCAAGAGGAGATCATCGCCGACAGCCAGTACGTTTATATAGAAGGTTATCTCCTCGGCTCGGACGACGGCTTTGCCGCCGCGTGCCAAGCACAGCAAATGGCCCAGCGCCACAGCACGACCGTCGCCCTGACTCTGAGCGACCCCTTTGCCGTCCGGGCCTTTCGGGCGCGCTTTGACGCTCTTTTGCAACATGGCGTAGATCTGCTCTTCTGCAACGAAGAGGAAGCGGTCGCTAGCACTGGGATCGACGACCGCGAAACCGCCGGCGCGTCCCTCGCTTCCCAAGTCGGCACGGCCTACGTAACGTGCGGAGCCGACGGTGCCCTAGTGTATGCCGACGGGGCCCACGACCAAGTCCCCGGCGTCCCCGTGCAAGCTATCGACACCAACGGTGCCGGCGACCTCTTCGCCGGGGGCGTGCTCTACGGGCTATCCTACGGGTACAGCCCTTTAGACGCGGCGAGCTTAGGCTGCTATGCGGCCGCGCAAGTGGTAACCCGCTTCGGGCCGCGCCTAGAACAATCGCTCGCCGATCGCATCGATCACATCCTATCCCATTTCTCAACCTAGCTTGGAGGTCCGCGTGAAAATCCTAGTCCACTACCCATTCACCGACGAACAACACGACCACTTGCGCCAAATCGCGCGCGAAAACGGCGGCCACGAAGTCTTTGTGGCCAACGACGAACAAGAAGCCCTCGCCGTGGCCGGCGAAATCGACATCATCGTCGGTCACTTCCCACCCGCAGTCTGCGCTGCCGCCCCCAACCTGCGCTGGATTCAGTCCTTCAGCACTGGCATGGACAAGTTCCTCTTTCCCGAAATCATCGCCCGCGACGAAGTAGCCATTTCCAACGTGGCCGGGTTATACGCCCCCCAAGGCGGCGAACACGCTTGGGCCTTGCTCCTCGCCCTGACCCGGGGCATTGATCAGTCGATTCGCCACAACGACCAGCGCAAATGGGCTGGCGGCGCTACCGTCGAGCTAACTGGGCAAACGTTGGGCCTTGTGGGACTGGGGGGATTTGGGCTTGAAATGGCCAAGCGGGCCGCTGGCTACGACATGCCGATCATCGCCATCGACCCGGTGCGCCGCGATCTGCCGCCGGGCATTTCCGAACTCAGGGACAACTCCCGCGAAAACCTGCACAGCCTCCTTGGTCGCGCCGACGTAGTGATGATGGCCTGTCCACGCACCGAGGAGACGTACCACCTCATCGGGCGCGAGGAACTGGCGCTGATGAAGGAGAGCGCCTATCTGATCAACGTGACGCGAGGCGGCATCATCAACGAGGACGCTCTCTCCGAGGCACTGCAAGACGGACAGATCGCCGGTGCCGGTATCGACGTCACTGAAATCGAGCCGCTGCCCGCAGAATCTCCGCTGTGGGACGCACCCAACATCATCCTCACCCCGCATCGGGCCGGTGCCTCACAGCACCGACCGCGCAAGGTCTACGAGTTCTTCTGCGCTCAATTGGAGCGCTACCTCAAGGGCGAGCCGGTGCTTAATATCATCGACAAGAAGAAGGGGTATTAGGGGCATGAGAGGAAAATTTTTCCGCGAGGGGGCAGGGCTACAGCTACCAACTTGCTCTGATAGGAGTTCCCGAGCGGAGTTTGCCCAAGGCCAAATCGTATGCTTGGCGTCCGACCCGTCCATCCGGGGGGCTGTGGTCGAAGTGTTGCCGGGAACGACCGAAGACCGCATCAAGGTTTTTGTAGATGGAAGCATTCAGACCTATTACGCCTCTCAGTTGCAGGCCGATGACCAGGATGATGGCGTCTCGTCTCTTTCGTCCGATCAGTTTCACGCCTACTTAACTGCCCTGCAAATACGCTATCCCGGCCTATCGACCTTGTATTCGCTCAATGCGGCGCGGGTTGACTTCATCCCTTACCAGTTTCGCCCGGTGCTGAAATTCATCCGCTCGGACCGTCCGCGTCTGCTGATCGCCGATGGCGTCGGCGTCGGCAAAACCATTGAAGCTGGACTGATTCTGCGAGAATTGCAGGCGCGGCGGGAAATCCAATCCGTTCTCATTATCTGCCCTCGCCCCCTAGTGACCGAGGGCAAGTGGGAAAAGGAAATGAGGCGGTTTGACCAACGGTTCACGCACCTCGACGGACGCACCCTGCGATACTGTATCAGTGAGATGGATTTAGAAGGCGAGTGGCCCGAGCGACACCAGAAGGCGATTCTGCCCTATTCGCTGTTTGACGAGGCGCTTCTTTACGGTCCCGAGGGCAGCCGGAAGCGAAGACGCGGAAAAGGGCTTTTGGACCTCGACCCACCACCGCGCTTCGACCTCGTGATCGTCGATGAAGCTCACCACATCCGCAACCAGCATACTTACGCGCACCAAGCGGTGCGATTTTTCTGCGACCACGCGGAAGCGGCGGTCTTTCTCACAGCCACCCCGATCCAACTCGGCGACCACGACCTATTTGTGCTGCTCAACGTGTTGCGCCCCGACTTCATCTTGGACGAGGAGAGCTTTGAGCATATCGCAGCCCCCAATCCGTTCATCAACGAGGCGGTCAACCATGCGCGTACCCAAGTATCGGGTTGGACAGCACAGGCAGCCCAGGCTCTTGACCAAGCCGCCGCAACCCCTTGGGGACAGACGATGCTCAGGGCCAACCCTGAGTTTAACCGGATCAAAAATCAGCTTACCGAAGATCGCGTAGCAGCCGACGACAGAATCCAACTCATCACCGACCTAGAGTCGTTACACACCTTTTCGGGGATCATCAACCGGACGCGCCGGCGCGACATCGGCGCGTTCACCATTAGAAAACCGGAAACGGTCAACGTTCCATTCACCGCCTCACAGCAGCAACTCCACGACGAGTTGCTCCGAGTCCAAGCGGACATATTCCGCCGCCTGCACGGAGACATCAACGTCAAGTTCATGCTGACCACAATCCGACGCCAAGCGGCGAGTTGCCTATATGGACTGGCTCCTTTCCTCAAGGATATTCTCCATCGCCACCTCGACGAATTGGAATGGGAGGAAGCCGACGATATGGGGCCGGAGCCATCGGATGAGGCTATCAGCTTAATCCAAGCGCAAATTCAAACCATCCTTGAAAAAGCACGCGGTCTTGATCCCCACGACCCGAAGCTGGAAGCCCTCCGCAACATCATCCGAGACAAGCAACGTCTATCCAACAACAAGGTGATGCTGTTTAGCAGCTTCCGGCACACTCTTTCATACCTATACGAACATCTCAAGGCAGACGGCGTTCGCGTTGGTATGGTGCATGGTGGAACGCCAGACGAAGAACGCATAGCGCTTAGGAGTCGTTTTGAGCAGCCACGAGAGGACGGCGACACCCTCGACGTTTTGCTGTTCTCAGAAATCGGTTGCGAAGGGTTGGACTACCAATTCTGCGATTGCATTGTCAACTACGACTTGCCGTGGAATCCCATGCGCGTCGAGCAACGGATTGGCCGCATTGACCGCAAGGGCCAACAGAGCGAGACCGTCGCCATTGTCAACCTAATCACGCCGGGAACGGTTGATGCGGACATCTACGAACGCTGTCTGGTTCGCATCGGGGTATTCGAGAATGCTTTGGGCGGCAGCGAGGAAATTCTGGGAGAGATCTCCAAGGGAATCAAAAACATCGCCGAGAACTATGCTCTGAGTGAAGAGGAACGGAGGACCAAGCTACAACAGTTGGCGGATAACAAAATCCGATTGGTACAAGAACAGGAAAAGCTCGAACAGCAGCAGATGGAGCTTTTTGGCATCCGTCTGCCCGAAGATCAGATGAAGAAGGAGGTTGAAGAAGCCTCCAGTTTCTGGTTATCCCCAGCCTCTATACAAAGGCTCGTTGCGATCTATTTGAACGGTACATGCGGCGAGGAACGGGAATTCATTCTCGGCGAAAAAGCCTTGAAAACGCTCCGTTTATCGCAGGAGGCACGAACTGCCCTGTTGCGCGATTTTCAGCAACTTCCCAGACGGACTGCGCCTGACTATCGGGCATGGGAAAAGTGGCTGAAGGGCGGCGATCCTCACTTGTCCATAACCTTTGAGGCGGACTGCGCAACGCAACATCCTGACGCCGCGTTCATCACACCGCTCCATCCTTTAGTCAAGCAGGCAGCCCGGTCGCTAGAAACAAAGCAACGAGTCATTACTACGCTGAAGGCACAGAGCCACGAGGCCCCTACGGGCCGCCATGAATTTGCCGTATATCAGTGGCAGTTCCACGGCATTCGGGAGGATTTGGTTCTCACGCCGATAGCCTCGTCAGAGGCCGTAACGCCGCACTTAGGCCGCCTACTTGAGAACGCGGCGGACGCTTCGCCTACCGATCCAGTGGATAGCAACTCTCCGGTGTGGGACGCCCTCGACGCGCAGCATTATACGGTGTGGTCGCAAGCGAAGGAAGAGCATCGACAACGGACGCGAGAGCTTGCCGAGTATCGCCGAGAAAGTCTGTCTAAAAGCCATCAAGCGCGGATGGCGCTTCTTGCGGAACAACTCGCTCAGGCCAGCGACGAGAAACTGCAACGAATGCGGGAGTCGGAAATCGCGACGGCTGAGGCCGACTACACTCGGCATATCCAAGAGTTGGAAACTGCTATGGGGAAGGCAGATATTATCGCCGAGCCGGTGGCGTATGGCGTAATCGAACTGTTGGAAGGGAATTAGTAGTGTCAGTAGAAGCTATCCATCAACTATCTGAAAAGCGTAAAAATGGTCTCCAAGCACTCATCGACAATGGGTGGATAGATGGTTTCAAGCATTTACTTACGGACCTATACCCAGACAATGCCCATTTCATCTATGAGCTTCTCCAAAATGCCGAGGACGCGGAGGCATCCGAAGTTCGGTTCACTCTCAATTCTAATAGTGTCGAGTTTGAACATAATGGGAGTCGGCTGTTTTCAATAGACGATGTGAACTCTATAACAGGCATCGGCGATACCACCAAAAAAGATGATTCTACCAGCATCGGCAAATTTGGCGTTGGATTCAAGGCCGTGTTTGCCTATACCTCCACGCCAGAAATTAAATCTGGCAAGTACCATTTTCGCATCCGCGACCTAGTTGTTCCCGATACAGAAGGTTTGTCTCCAAGGATGGTCGATGACAATAGGACTCATTTTCTTTTCCCGTTCGATAATCCCCAAAAATCCCCTGAAAAGGCTCGTACTGAGATTGAGAAAAACCTCCGGCAGTTGGGTGAGGGCGCATTACTCTTCCTCAAAAATATACGGAAGATAGAATATCGGCTGCCTGATTCAAAATCTGGATCACTGGAACGAATAGAGAAGGATAGGGACCGAATTGAAATTTCTGTCCGGCGTCCCGAGAGTTTAGCACTTGATTCAGTCCATTATCTCCGTTTTGAAAAGGTGGTTGAAGTTAATGACGAAGCCGAAAACGATCTAAAATCTTGCCGAATTGCTGTTGCCTTTGGCATGGAAAAGGACAAGAAACAAAAATGGAAAATTAAGCCATTGAACAAAGGACAGGTTTGTATCTATTTCCCTGCCGAAAAGGAAACGTCGAATCTACGTTTTCATCTTCACGCACCGTTTGCCTCAACTGTTGCCCGCGATAGTATTCGCGATTGTCCAGCTAACGACGAACTACGGGATCACCTTGCAGATTTGGTCGCGGAGTCAATGTTTGCTATACACGACCAAGGACTGCTGGACGTGGCATTTTTGGCGGTGTTGCCCAATGATGGGGATGATCTGTTGCCCTTTTACCAGCCCATACAAGAAAAATTGGTTGAGGTATTCAATAATGAAAAGCTGACGCCGATGAGACGCGGAGGCCATGCCGCTGCATCGGGAATCTATCGATACCGAGGGAATGCACGGTTGCCAAATCTAATCAGTGACAAGGATCTAGCGACAATTCTTGGGAAAAATAATTCTCTACCCCTATGGACTGCCAATGCTCTACGAAATCAGCGGGAAGACAATTTTCTGTCCCTACTTGAAATCCCCGAATGGGATGAAGAAAATCTTATAAGAGAGCTATCCGAGCAGCCTGATTTGATAAAGACATGGCTAAAGGACAAATCGGACGAATGGCACCAAAAATTTTATGCCTTGCTTGGCGATTTCCTGTCGAATACCCATCGATCATATACGTATCAGTATAGAGATTTGTATAGGAATCGCAAGTATGAGCTATCAAATCTTTCTATCGTTCGTCTCAGCGATGGTGTTACTTATAAGAAAGGAAGGGACTGCCATTTCCCAAGCGATGATGTGGAATACGACAAAAAACTCTCCTGTGTAGACAAACATGTCTATTCATCTGGAAAAAACAAGAACCAGCAGGAAAAAGCTCGTGAGTTCCTTGGAGAGATTGGTGTTAATGAAATCGGAGAAAAGGAACGGATCGATTTACTCTTGGAAACATTCTATCAGGACAACAAATCGGTCGAACTTACTGATGAACAACACTTAAAGCACATAAGTGACTTCATCAAATGGTGGAAAGAAGGAAACTATACAATAGAATTTAAGTCCTATGCGATTTTTCGGGTCGAGGGAAAGGACGATTTTTATAAGCCAATAGAGTGTTTTCTCGACCTTCCTTTTGAGGATACTGGATTAGAAGCTCTGTTCGGATGTTCAGAAATATCATTGAAGAATCAAAAATACCCAGTTTCCAAAAAATATGAGAAGGTTGATGGATTCATTGATTTTGCGAAGAATCTCGGTGTCATGCCGGCACTCGAAATAAGAAAGTATAAAGCTACCGAAATGCAAGAAGATACTTTCAGGAAAATAGGTAGAGAAACAAAGACTACTATAGACAGAGATTATTTTCTGAACGCCTTAAAAGGACATGGGACTTATTGGCTAAACAAAGGCTCATCTTACTACATAGGAGAACTCGATCTCAAGATAAATAAGATAGAACTCAGCCGCGCCGTATGGAAGACACTCTGTAGCGTAGAAGAGGAGAAATTATCTGCATTTTATTTTCCCAATGATGCTAATAGGGATAAACAAAAGAGAGAACCATCTTTTTTGATCAATCAACTCAAGTCATGCAAATGGGTTCCTGATAAAGACAGTTGTTTTCGATTGCCAGCAGATATAACCAAAGAATCACTCCATGCTGATTTTCCATATAACAATCGTAACGGCTGGTTGGATGCAGTTGGATTTGGGGAGAATGCCAAAAAGAAGAGTGAGGAATACAAGAATCGTGAGAAATTACTATTATCCCTTCCCATTGAGAGAGAAATGGTCGATTTCGCAAGCGAACTTTCTCCAGAAGAACAGAAAGAAATGATGGAGGACTATAAGCGCAAGATGGCGAATAAGCGTAATCAATCAACTCAGCAAGAAAGTGTCCTCTTCCATGAGGCTCTACCCAAGTCTTTTATAGAACCCGGTAAGATCGCGACAGAAGATGGTGTAGGCTACGGAGGTTCCGTTCAAAATCCTTCACGTCGCCGCGATAGAACCTCAGAAAGCATAGCCACCGACATCGAGAACGAAGGTAAGCAGGAAACACGTTCGTATTTTTCTATAGTCAAAAAATGGAAGGGCAAAAACGACCAAGTTCGGGTAAATCTTATCGAATGGTACGGCGGCCAGTGCCAGATTTGCGATAAGACCTTTACTCAGAGCAACGGAGAGCCATATTTTGAAGGATTATACCTTGTGTCCTACACGAACGCCGAATGGATTGACCGGGTTGGCAATGTCCTCTGCCTATGTCCTTGGCACAGTGCAATGTTCCAGTTTGGCCCGAAAGAGGTCAATGAAGACGTTATTCAGCAAATTTTACGGTTGAAAGTTCAAGCAGAAGGTGGCGACGGTCAACTCGCAATCAAGTTGCGATTATGCAAGGAGGACGTAGAAATCAAATTTGCAGAACGCCACTTGATCGATCTACAAGAAATGATCAAGAAATCTCAGGAGTTAGAACGTCCTGTTTCTTGATCTGACATGATGGGCTCCTTATAAAGATTACCAGAATAAGGCTTTGGCTTTTGCGGCGGTCGATTCAGTTTTTCACAAGTCTGGAGATAATCATCAACCGCTTCCTCAAAAGCGGCCCGCAGTTCGGCGACAGACTCGCCGTGAAAACCAACGACGTCATCGATCCCTGCAATATGCCCGATAAAGCAACCATCGTCATTGCTGTATTCAATTCGAGCGATATATCCTTTATAGACCATAAGAGTTCTTTCTGGTTTTGACCACTTCATTAAAGTGAGCAAACTCATCTGCGAGTAATAGATATTTTCCTATTCTATCTCGAATCCAAGTTGTTTTGCGAAGATATATCCTTTATGCGTAACTTTGTAGCACACGCCGTACTCGCCGCTGCCGTTAAACTCTGCATACCCGCAATCTTCTAGGTCTTTCAGACCACCCCTCCACATCGCAAAAGTATAGGGCTTCGTATCGGGTAGAATATCCTTCCCATCCACTATCAGCTCCTGCGGGCCTATCACTCCGTGTGGTATCGTAATATCTCCGTCTGCACTCGTGGTGACTGCCTGCCGCAAAATTTCCCGTCCTTCGTCGGAAACCGTCTGTATCAACTGCTCCGGTTCCTTACCTGTTTTCGCGTAGGCGAAACCGGCTCTCGTAACCCGGTAGGATTGACTTCCTGGATATTCCTCTTCCACGTATCTTGCTCTCACAAGGGCTGTTAGCCCTTCTTTATAACATGCGGGCACCTCCCCTCGGCCGTCAGAGGAAAGACGCTCTGCATCCAATGAGAAAAAACGACCTCCCCAAGGCTCGTCAATAGAAATAATCCCGTGAGTACGCCCATCATCTTTATGGGCGACCTTTAATACAGCATCCAGCAACTTTCGGCCCCCCTTGGGAATATTATATTTCTCGAAATGTCTCCATCCTTGAATAATCTGAAGGATGATACTTGTATCTTTGTCTGTATTTGAGTATTTGAAATTTTTTAGTTTAGGAGGAACGGCTGCTTCGCTGGCCCCTTCCCAAAGGACAACTCCGACAAAATAGTCGGCCCCAAGCTGCTCTTTCCTTTTGAGTATAAACTCCTTTTCACGGTAGATATAATTTTCTTGATCATTGCTTTTTCTGTCGTATTTAGGCGATATGAAAAGCACTGCTCCCCGTGAGGTTTCCAACCCCTTGTCGATTTCATCACCTAAATGGAGGCCGAACTTCAACGCATACTCGTCCCACCACACAGGGACACCGGCCGCCTCAACCAACGGAACGATCTCATCCATGCGTTTCTTTTCAGCATGGCAATAACTAAAAAACAGCCTATTTTCGTTCATCTAAATCTCCTTGATTATTCCATGATCGAGCCAGTAATAAAATCGAGGTAATTCCCTTGATGGACGACCTCGAACGAACTATCGCTATACGCCTGACGCCAGCCTCGGGGTGCCCGGACGGTAGATTGCGGCGACCACTTCATTTCAGCGGCGTGCAGACTCCCTCCCCACTCCTCAATCAGGTCGATCTCCTGCTGGTCGTAGGTGCGCCAGAAATGGCTCTCGGCCAAGCGCCCCGTGTATAGGTTGTACTTCAGTCGTTCGACCAAGACATAGTTCTCCCACAAGGCCCCCACATCGTCGCGCAGAGACAGGACGTTGAAGTTGTTGATCAGTCCGTTCCTAATGCCATTGTCGTAAAAATAGTAGCGTCGGCTCTTGGTAATTTCCTTGCGGAGATTGCGGCTGAAGCCGCGGCGGCTATAGAGGATATAGGCTTTTTCGAGCAGGTCGAGATAGCGCTCCACCGTGTTCTTGTTCATGCCCAGTTGAGTGCCCAATTCCGCCACTGAAACCTCGCGGCCAATCTGAAAAGCAAGCAACTGGAGCAAGCGGAGCAGTTTGTCGGCGTGTCGAATGCCTTCCAACTGTAGAATATCTTTGAACAGATAGGAAGCGATTAATTCCTTTATATAAAGCTGACGATCTTCGTTCGACTCCATCAGGACGACTTCCGGGTACGACCCGTAGATCAACCGCAGTTCGAGCAAGGCCCTAGTCTGATGAGCTGTTTCCACCTCCTGCAGTTCGAGCTGGGCCAAGGGCAACAGCAGCAGGGTGTATTTGCGGCCCGTCAAAGGCTCGCCCGTCTGCTGAGCTAGATCAAAGGAAGAAGACCCCGTGGCGATAATGCGCAGCCCTTCGACATGGTCGGCTAATAGCTTTAGATTCAGGCCGATTTGCCGCACGTACTGGGCTTCGTCGATAATCAATGTGCGCCGTTGGCCAATAAAGGCTCGCAATTTGACTAGGGATTGACTTTCCAAATACTCACGCACCGTTATATCTTCTCCAGTCACTAAGAGGGCGTCGCGGTCGTACTGTTGGACGTAATGCTGGATCAAGGTGGTCTTGCCCACCCGCCTAGGACCGTACACCACGGCGACTTTACCGGGGATAGCTAGGCGCTTGAGTCGAGTAAGTTGTGCTTGGGGAATATAGATAACGGACATAATACTGACTGAATTAACGTTAATTCAGTCAGTAGTCAAGCCCATAATTGCAGAGCGAGCACCCGATGGAACTGGAAATAACCTCCCTGCACCAAGAACAATACGAGCGCGACGGCTATACGATCGTCCGCGGCGGCTTTACCGCCGACGAGTGCGACCGCTTTGTCGCCTACATGATGGACCTCCACGCCGGCCGCTTCAGCGTCGAGGGCTATCCCCCGCGCCAGTCGGACGATTGGAGCCGCCTAATTAGCCGCAGCCTGCACCATCCGACCGGCCTAGCTTGGATGCTCGATCCCCGACTGCGCCAGCCGCTGCACACCTTCCTCGGCGACGAACCCGACGGAGTCCAGAGCATGTACTTTTACAAAGGCTCCGAGCAACGCCGACACCAAGACGCCTTTTTCCTGCCGGGCTGCATGTCGGCTTGGGTCGCTCTCCAGCCAGTCAGCGCTCGCAACGGCAGCATTCACATTCAGGTAGGGTCTCACAAGGGAGAGCTAATAGAAAAACGCCATTTTCGCCGCGACGAAAACGGCGAGTTAGGCCCTTGGTATGGCTGGGAACCAGACGACGCTTTTGACGCCCTTTTCACGCGCAATGAATTGCCGGAAATTGCCGTTGAAGCGGACAAAGGCGACATCGTGTTCTTCAACGGCCGGATAATCCATCGCGGCGGCCCCATTTTGGACGAGGGCGCTTTCCGCCATAGCTGGGCCGGCCACTACATTCCCCGCTCCTACAATCCGTGGCCCTACGAGAGCCACCCCCGGTTGCGCGTCTCCTTCGACGGCGTGTGCCGCTTTACGCCTACCCACTGAACAACAGAGGAGGTTGACCATGAAGCTATGGATGGATGTAATGCGCGATCTCGAAAGCGTAATGAACGATCACGAGCGCATACTCGATGCTTGGGCAGAAGGCGGCGTCGACGGCGTCGTGTTCGGTCCACTCGTTTTCGGCACTGCAAAACTATCGAAAGATGCCGTGTCCGCTCCCACTGACGACATCGTGGCCGAGGCGTACGATCCAAACCCAGCGGTGTACGCGCGACTCGGCGTCGAACCACCGCCTCCGCCAGAACACAAGCTGCCCGAAAAAAGAGCCTTGTTAGAAAAGACGATGAACGCCGCCAAAGATCGCGGCATGCAGGTTTACTGTATGTACGCCGACGGTGGTGCCGGTCCGGGCGGGCAGGGCCACCACCTGCACGACGACCAGACGCTGGCATCGCGAGTAGCGCGCATGGTCGATACGCTGGAGCACTTCCCGATGGCAGACGGCGCCGTGATGGACGGGCCGGAGTGGGGGTACGAAATCGCCCCCCATCACATGAATCACCGCTCCTACTTCTTTCACGACCTGCCGGAATCTGTAGCGCCGATGGCCGCAGATCTGGGGTACGACTACGAGGCCATGGTAGCCGCCAAAGACAGGCTCCTGTCCCTGTTCCACAACCTCGATCCGGTGCGCATTCGCGGACACGCCCGCGGCGGCCTAGTCGGAGCCTACCGCATGCTCGGAGCCGATCCCGACCTGATGGCCTGGCTGTCGTTTCGGGCCGACTCGCTGACTCGCTATTTTCGCCGCATCCGCGCAGGCGTCGCCGCCGAGCTAGAGCGTCCGGTGCGCCTAGGATGCGGCCCGCGCTCAGCCGCCTTTGCTCCCTTGTGTGGATATGATTTCGTCGATCTGGCCCAGTTCATGGACTTCCTGCTGCCGAAGCACTACTTCTTTCACCGGGGCTTCGACGGCTTCCTCGGCACGGTCTATCGCTATTCGCAGACACTCTTGGAGTGGAATCCGGGGATCAGCGTGGCCGATACCCTCGATGTCGTGCAGGCGCTCTTCGGCATCGTCCTGCCAGGCGTAGGCGACGACATGCTCGACTTCGAAAGCGCCCTCAATCCAGAGTTTTTCGAGCAGGTGGTAACGCAAGAGACGCGACGGGCGCTGGCCGCGGTCGATGACCCAGAGCGCATCGTGCCCTGGCTCGACACCGGTCGCTTTCCCCACGACGGCGACCCCATGTCGGCGCGCGACCTCAAGATGTTGCTCGACACCGCCGAGGCCGCGGGGCTACGGCGCTTCAACTACCACCACCAAGGGAACCTCAGTGCGGGTGAATGGGTGGTTATCAGCGACAAATGCGGCACCCGCTGGGACCCGCGCAAAAGCGACTACGAGCCACCGGACAAACTGGTGTTATAAGAGGCTACTCTTCCCCAGGACCAATGACGCGGCGGGCGCGGTCGCTCAGCCGCTGTGGAGTCCATTTCGGCTCGCGAACGAGACGCACTTCGACCTCGCCGACGTCCCGCAAGCGGGCACGGAGTTGCTCCTCGATGCCGTCGGAAAACCAGTCGAACCAAGTCTCGCGCCCTGCGTACGGCATGACGATATCGACGCGGATGTCGCGGCCCTCGATGACGACCTCCTGCACGATGCCGATATCGACAAAACTGAGCTGGCGCTGCCCCCAAGGCGACCCCTCGACGTAGAGCTCGAATTCGTTCGTAGCCCGCAGCGCGTCCATGACATTGTCGAGGTTGATGGGCCTAGGAGCCGGAGCGGCTTCCCCTTGGGTGATCGGGTTAAGAAGGCGCTGTTGGTGGTCAACAAGGTCGCCGAGACCGTGGTGTTCTCCCCCCTCTTCGTACCGGTGCAGGACGTAGGCGTTCTTCTCGTACACGTGCTCGCCAGCGCGCATCGCCGCGAGCTGCACCGGATAGCGGACCCAGGTGCCGGTGTGCGAGAATCCGGCGTGGGCCGGCTGCGGCCAGCTCGGATTGGTGTTTTCGAATTCAAGGTGAATGCTGCCGAATCCTTCGCCGGTTTCGCGATTGAAATGAGTCACCCAGCGAGGGTCTTCGCGCTGCCAGCCCCGGGCACCCAAACCAATCTCTCCATCCGGTCCCATCCAAGCTCGTTCGGGTAGCTGTTCACCGATGACAAACTCGTCGTTGCGGCAATCGCGGAAACGCACATCCTCGAGAACTTTGAGCTGCGATTCCATGATGACGTAGGGCTGACCGACCCAGAAGCTGTAGGTCACGGTAGCCATGACCTTGTGAGGCTGGCCAACTTGGGGACCGATTGACAGGATGGGGTGGCCCCAGCGGCGGATGCGCACGCAGACCGGTCCCTTGATCACATCGTAGTCGAACAGAGGTGGGCCGTCCCAGTTGGTGAGCCGGTAGCGACCGACGCGCTCGTCGCTCCAGTCGGGGCCCCAGTGAATGGTGCCTTCGACTCCGTGGCCTTGCCGGTGTACGAGTTCTGCCGGCCCCCTTTTCGAGTAGTGGTCTTGCCAGTTGCCGTTCATCTTCCCGAGGACCGCGCGGTAATGCTCGTTTTCCACCTCGAGGGCATACCCCTCGCCCGAAACCTTGAGGTCGGTGTCGTAGTGAGGCTCGGATGCCTCCGGGTTGCCGTACAGCAGGAGGTAAGTCGCCGAACCCTCAGCAGCCACATCGGCGAGGAAAAACAACCGGCAGCGCAGCAACTCGTCCTCGCGATTGATGAGGTGCACTTGACTCGGCACGACTTCCATAGGACCGGTTTCGCTGTGGAGACGGGCGACGCGGACTTCGCGGCCAAGATCGGTGACGTGTCCAGCGTGAATGTCCACATCCGCTTCGACCGGTTCGCCCCGGCGTTCGTGTACCGTGTCGTTTATCAGCACTAGGCGCTTGGCATACTGCCAGCCAAGAGGCGGAGATCCCCAAGACTGCGGGAATGATGCGGTCGCGTCCCAGTCGCAGGCGGGAATGTAGATCGAAGAGTTCTTCATCCGGGGTCTCCATGTCAAAAGGTGTTATCTCGATGTCCCGCACGAATATGCAACGGACGCGACCGACGCACAATGATAGCAGCTTGATTGACTGTTGCTGTCGTACTACTGAGTAGTTGAACGGACGTTTTTAGTCCAATTCTGGCGCTGGACGTAAATTGGGCTACTCCAAGCGCGGTGCTGATCGCACTGCGTCAGTTGCACCCAGTAGGGACATAAACCCGTTGCCGTCCGCGTATCCCGAAACGAAAGTTCCACTCGCCGTGGCAGGTTCGGGTTCGGGACCTGTCCGACGATGACGTGCCGACTGACACCCCCCGCATCCACTCGCATCGGTTGCTCCCGCACTTGGGCCAAGCCAAATGCGAAGGTCGCAGGACCGGATTCAAAGCGGCATAATGTCTCCGCGTCTGCTTCGATTGCTAGGCACATTCCCATGCGGTTGCCGGCCGTGACCGTGTCGAAACAGACCGTTTGGTCGTCAGCCAGTTCGAGACGGTCGAAGAGAGTGACCAAAGCGACTGGCTCGACATGGGCGATGCGTCCGTTTTCGACGACAAACCGGCCCTTCCAGCAGACGCGCTGATCGGGAGCACTACCGCGCCGTTCGGTTCCTCCCCACAGGATGCGCAAGGCACCTTCGGCAGATGCCATCGTCGGTCGCCATGTCCACAGCAAGTCGGGACCGCACAGCAGGTCAATTTGCTCAATCGCCGCTGTCCCCTCTGCCTCAATCGACACAAGAGGAGATTCGGTTGTTGCGTATTCGCTGCCCATGAGATAGCCGTCGGCGCGGACGTCGAGCAGGATGCGAGGTCCGTCAGTGGCGTAACACCGCCTCGCTGCAATCGCTTCCCATAGCCCATCCTGAGTGAGTTCGGAGGCCAGAAAAGCGGTAACACCGCTGCGCGCGTTGCGGATAAGCCTGCTACCGGGGTGGTCGCATCCGGGCCGACCGGCAACGCCGTCGGTTCCAGCAGTTATCCCGACGCGATAACCGCGACGCAAGGCATCGAGCACAAACCAGTCCGAAGTACCGTGAGTGGAGTGTACCTCAGCGAGAGTTTCGATTCCCGGTTCGTGAAAATCGAGGTTGGTCGGCCGGCCACCAGCGTGCATGTTGATGAACACCTCTTCATCCCGCATGACAGCCAAAAACTCGGTCGCTGTTTCGAGGTCAGGCTCTGGATCAGGCACGTCTTCGGTGAAGAAGCGACCAGAACGCCGCAAGCGCGGCTCATCGCGTCGGTAAATGACGTTGCGGTCGCCGCCCTCCGGTGTGTAGGCACTCCATTCGCACCCGAGAAAGGCGACGAAACATCCCTCCTCATTGGCAGCAGCCGATTCGCGGCGCGTTTGCTCCCACAGGTCTAGGCTGACGTGGTGGTCATTTGCTTGGTGCGAGCAGACTTGCAAACCAGCTACGTGACGGGCGTAGTCAAAATGGTGGCGCACCGAGCCGACGCCGCAGCCAATTTGGCCTTGGCCAGCATGCAGGTCGCCCCAGAAGACGCGCAACGGAGGGGACTCAGCGGCGATGCGCACCGGATTGCTCTCTGCCCGCAGTTGGAAGCGAGGAACAGCGACCTCAATGCGATGAATCCCCGGGCTGTCGATACGCACCCGTGCCCGGTAAGCAGGCATGTCGCCAGCCCTTTCGACGGAGACCACTCTGACTCCGTCGGCAGGAACTACCTCCGGAACGGAATCCTCGATGGGCAAAGGGTTCCCCCACTCGTCCTCAACGCGCAGCGTCAGTGCGGTATCTTCGTCGATGAGCCCATCCGCCGGAGCGAGTGCGAATAACCGCGCCGGAGCACCAGCTACAATGGGGAATCCGCGCACAGGCGGTAGCTGAACCCAACGGTCGCCGCCATCCGGATTAATTAGAAAGATCAACTCAGCGTCGGGCACGATAAAGGTGGGAGCACGCCACTCCCGACAGGTCAGTTCAACTACATCCTCTTGGGTCAGCACGCCGGAGAGGACTTCGACATCAATATGGTGATTCCACGGGATCAGGTCACCCCGGAAGGCAAAGGTTACCCGCAAGTCGACTCCGCGCCTTGAGCAGCATGCGTGAACGTACCCTGGAGCGTCGGAATCGCTCGTCTGCAGCATGGCCCAGTCGAACGGCCACAGCCAAGCGATCCGCAAGTGCCCACCGGCAGGGATTGCGGTCTCGCCGAGTTCAAATCGCAGAGTTAGATCAATAGTATCTCCCGCCTGCACCGGGGTGGACTGCGCTATGTGACCGCTGCCGTGCAGGCGACGGCGTTCTGAGAGGTCGATATCGGGGAAATGGTGGATTTGAGGCCGCTTGGGGAAACCGCTGCTCACTAACATGGAATGGACTTCACACTATAAAGCCAGATGCTCATCGAGAGCGGCGCTGAGCCGACGCAGAACCTCGGGAAATGCGGAGGACACGTCGTCCCTTTCGTTGCACTCGAGATCGTACAGTATTTGGGGCCGATCGCGCTGAAGGCGCTTGGTCTCGCCAAGTGGAATGTGCATCGGCTCGAAGACATCCCCGCCGCTGCGCTTCCTCGGGTCGTAGCCGCGAACCAACTTGAAACGACCATCGAAGACCATGCGCCAGGCGCTCAGGCCAGAAAACACCACATCGCGGTGTCTGTACCCCCCTCCTCCGAGATAACCGACAAGGGAGCGACTGTCGAGATCTTCACCAGGCGTCAGCCCGGCCCACTCAAGAAAGCTAGCGGTCAGGTCGAGGGTCGTCATCGGAGCGTCGTCGCGACCGACAGCAGCTACCCCCGGGCCCGCTATTACCAAGGGAACCCCGACCGAGGCTTGTAGAGGGGACAGCTTTTGCCACTGCTCGTAATCCCCGAGCATCTCGCCGTGGTCGCTGGTAAAGACGACGACCGTGTTGTCCAAATCGCCCCTCTTACAAACGCGCTCTACCAAGCGTCCGAGGCACTGATCGAGGTGTTCGACCGTGGCAGCCCAGTTGCGGCGCACCTCCTGATGTGTCTCAGGGGAGATATTCTCGGTGTTGAATAGGGGCAAGGGAAAATCGACCGGTGGTTCGCGGTACCACCGGTGCATCGATTCGGTGATGTCCCAAGGGTGATGGGGGTTTTGCAGATTCACCTCTAAGTACCACGGCTTGCCGGTGGGTGCTCGATCGAGCAAGGTGAGGGCGTTGGTGGTAATCCAAGTGTCGAAGTAAGCGTCGTCGGGCAGCGTCGTCGGAAAAGTAGCTGTCCACACGCCCTCTTGGTTGCGGCGCACGTAGTCGGCAATGTGCTCCTGTGCCAAGCCGCGCTCGTGCAGGAACGCCATGTATGAATCCTGAGGGACCATGTCGTTGCGGCGCATTAGAATAGTAGCCTGATTCAGGCCAGCGTTGAAGATCGCGTCGGAAAACCCCCATTCTTCTAGCCCCTGTCGGCCATCAACTCCCCGGTGAAACTGTGGGGGGCTGCCAGATTGATTGCTGCCCACGTGGTGTTTGCCGGCCGCCATGACGTGGTATCCAGCCTCGTCGCGCAGGCGCAGGTGGTACTTAGGCAGATTGTCAGGGGGATAGGTGTCGTTGCCCCACACTCGGGTGCGATCATACTCTTGCCCAGCCACCAAGCAGGAGCGCGAAGGAGCGCAAACGGGCGACGGACAGACGGTGTTGGCCAGCCAGATCCCGCGATCGGCGAGTTGCCGCAGATGCGGAGTGCGCACCGGAATATCCGGGTTCATCTCAACCCATTCCGGCCGCTGCTGATCGGTCAAGACGAACAGTATGTTGGGGCGTTTGTTCGGCATGTGCAAGCTCTGAGGCTTCCCCGCGTTATTCGATTTTCAGACGAATGAGCCGCCGATGGGCTGGTTGCCGACCATGCCGGTGAAATAGTCGATGATCAGCCACATCCCCGAGACGAAGATCTGTCCCATGATCAGGCCGAGGAAAAACGGTCTGGTGCTGTTGTACAGCGCTGGCCCCCCGTATTTGAGCACCACCGATTTGATGGCCCACGCCACAAATACACTGAACCAGACATAGTTCATAATAAAGAAAGTACTGGTGGCAAACCCCAAAGGATGCACGGGCCACCACACGAAACGCGCCCTGATATAGGCCAGCAGACCCATCACCAACGCCCCTAAGCCGGTAAACAACCAGCCCCCTATGTGAGCGGAGGTGGGATTGGACAGGATGACGGCCATGTAGTTGGCCGCGTTGCGGGGAACGCCAATGAACCAGAAACCGTGGAGATTGACGCCTCCATAAGTGTAGGACAGCGTCATGACGCTCCATATAGAACTGGCCAAGGCGATCACCACGGCCAAAGCCACGCCCCAGATTAGCGTCCTCCTATCCCCTTTGAGCAGTTCGGCGATTTTCAAGGCGTTGGCAAAACAGGGCATAAAAAAGATGCGGATATTGGCCGCCCATACATAGGTAAAGCCCAAAGCTACGATGCCCGAGGCACCCAGCACGCTGGTGCCCAAGCCCGACACGACGAAATCCGCCGGTGTCAGCGGCGTGCGGATGACTGCCACTCCCCCTTCCACCACGGCCCGGGTCAAAGCCATGAAGACGACAAAGACCGCAAAGAGAAAAACCGGGACGACCCACAGGGGAAGGCCCGACTTCCACAGCCAAGCACTGATGATTAACAGGCCGACGAGCAGCCCCCAGACCGCGGTTCGGTAAGACAAAATTTCGTCCCTATCGTCTACCGCCTCATCCCCTTTAAAAGCCTTGCTGAATACACCCTTGAGATGGCTTCTGCCCATCCACAGGCCAGACAGTACCAGCACGATCATAGCACCCATAGCTTGGTGCGCTAAGTAGGGGCCGCTGGAATTGGCAAAGCGGCTCAGCTTTTCGGCGCTCTGAATGCCCAAGATGTTAAAGACGCCCCGCTCAATATTGGATACGAGAAAAAACAACCACAGCCCCAAGGCCACATCTCGGCTGAGCAGATAGGCAAATCCGACCAAACCCAGATTGAACATAACGATGAGCACAGTCGTATTCCTAAAGAAGGTAAACTGGCCCGTCAGGATACCCTGATCGCTGAACTGACTCATACCCGGGATGAAGGGAAAATAGTTGTACAGGGCGCTGTAAGACCCCAACAGAAAGGGGATGGAAAAGCCTATCCACATGACCGGATTTTTGAAGAAAGGCTTGACCCAAGAACGCCTCTCGCCATTGCTACCCCCTCGCTCTTCATCCCGCATCATCTCGAGCGGTACCTGCACCAGCGGATAGAGCAGCTTTTCGTGTTCAATCCACTGCCGCCGCACAATGACCATCAGACATATAGATACCCAATAGCTGGCGATGATGAACAGACACCAATACAGAATAGGCTCGATCCAGACGTTCCAAGGCACGGAGAGTCCCTGGGGCAAACCCTCGTAGAAATACCTAATGGCCTCGGGATCTTGGGGGGCTATCCACTTGGGCACATGGGGGTGGATGATCTCTTCCCACTTATTTTCAGGCGAAGCATAGTAGTAGATTCCGGCGACAATGGGCAGCAAGTATTCGGAAAAACCGATAGTCGGTATCGCCGTAGCCAGCATCGCCATGATGTAGACCACGGCTAACTCGGGAGGCGAAAGAGCATACCGCCGTCTGATGAAGCTCAGAACCACATTGACAATACCGACAAAAACAAAAAAGACGAAGATAGCAGCCGGCGTATTGAGATTGTGGGCTAGCAGCGACCCCTTGATGATCATATTGGTGTAGGGCAGAGCCAGACCGATGAAAAGGGCCATGAGTGAGCCGATTAGCAGGGCCCGGAAAGTCACGCCCGGCTTGTCCATCCCATCGCCATCTGGCAGAACGGAGTGTCCTGCGCGGATATTTTCTCGCATGTCTTTTGGGATCTAGAGGTCCGTCTCGAACTCACAAGTAGCCCAAGACATTCCCCGTCATACCGGTGAAGTAGTCGATTACCAGCCACATGCCCGCCACCACTACTTGGCCTAGGATCAACCCTAGAAAAAAGGGCCGAGTCCGGCTGTAGGCGGCTGCTCCTCCGTACTTGAGCACAATCGTTTTGAATAGCCAAGCCAAAAAGATACTAAACCACACCCAGTTCATAATGTAGAATGTGCCGGTGGCGAAGCCCAAGGGATGGATCGGCCACCACACAAAGCGGTAGCGAATATAGGTGAACAGACTCATCAAGAAGGCTCCCAGGCCAGTGAAGGCCCAGCCCTCTAGGCTGGCAGGTACGGGGCTATCGAACTTGGGACCCACATAGGTGAAAGCCATCTGTGGAACGAAGATAAAGAAGAAATTGTGCAGGTTGATGCCGCCGTGGGCGTACGCCATTTCCATAACCAGATAGATGGAGCTGGACAAGGTGAGGACAATGGCTAGCAATATAGCCAAGAGCAATCCCCTTTTGCTGCCTTTGATCTCTTCGGCCAATTTGAGGGCATTGGCGAAGCAAGCCATAAAGAAAATGCGCACATTGGCACTCCATACGTAGGTGAAGGCCACGCCGATCAAGCCGGAGGCCCCCAAGGCGGTCGTACCTAGGCCGGAGATGGTGAAATCAGCGGGCGTGATGGGCGTGCGCAGTACGGAAACCCCCCCTTCGACCACAGCCCGGGTAAGCGCTACGAGAACAATGGCAGCCCCGAAGAGAAACACCAAGACGATCCACAGCGGGATGCCCGACTTCCACAACCAGCCAATCATTACCGCTAGGCCGACCACCAAGCCCAATACGGCGTTGCGGTAGGATAGTACCTCTTCAGAATCGTCAATGCGATCATCCCCCCGCAATGCCTTGATGAAGACATCGCGCAAATGCCCCCGTCCCATCCACAATCCAGAGAGCACTAACACGATCATCGCCCCCATGGCTTGGTGGGCCATGTGCGGCCCGACTAGGTTGGCAAAACGACTCAAGTTTTCCGTGCTGTAGATGCCCAGCACATTGAAGACGCCCCGCTGCAGAGAGGATAGCAAAAAGAAAAACCAGAACCCCAAGGCAACATCCCGGCTCAACAGGTAAGCAAAGCCGATCAGCGCTAGGTTCATATCTAGGCGAAGGTACGTAGTGCCGCGAAATAGATGGAAGTCGGTCGAGGTGGTGATGCGGGGCACGAATTCGTAGTAGCTGTGCAGAGCATTGACATGGCCGATAAGAAAGGGAATGGCAAAACCCAGCCACATAGCCGTATTAGAAAAAAATGGGGCCAAAAGCGTTCGTCGCCCACCGCCCTGAATCATCTCTAGGGGAACCTGGGCCAAGGGATAAAGCAGTTTTTCGCTTTCCATCCACTGGCGGCGCACGATGACCATGGCGCAGATGGATACCCAATAGAAGGCGAGGATGAACAGGCACCAGTAAGCCAAAGGCTCGAACCAAGCACCCCAAGGCAGTGGCCGACCCTCGGGTAAGCCTTCGTAGAAATAGCGAATGGCGTCTGGATCTTGAGGGACCATCCACTCGGGTACATGGGGATGGATCAAGGATGCCCAGTTGTTTTCAGGGGTGGCAAAGTAATAGAGCCCCGTAGTGATGGGCAGGACGTACTCAGTGAAGCCGATCGTGGGGATGGAAGTGGCTACCATCGCCATGATGTAGACCACGGCCAATTCCCCTCTGGACAGGGCCAAACCCCGATGGAATAGGTGCAATAGCGGATTGAGGCAAAGGACGAGGACGAAGAAGATAAAGAGGGCGACTGGGGTGCTGAAGTTGTGTGCTAGTACCGTACCCTTGATGACCATATTGGAGTAGGGTACGGCAACGCCGATGAAGATTGAGGCTCCGCCGCCGATTAGCAGAGCTTTGAAGGTGATGCCGCCGCCCGAGTTTTTCACCTCACTTGCCATGTACCAATCCGTTCCAGCCGTCGGCGGTGGACTTCGCTGGTCACTGGGGTGCCTACAGGCGGGAGGCAAGCAGTCAAAACCCGCCTCATCCTAGGCTCAGTGACATCAGGAGCCAGATCGGCCGCCAACTCAGTCGGCGTAGTAATAGCCGTAGAGAATCATCATTTCATCGGCACGCGTGAATCCGAAGTTGAGATTCCGCTCGGTGTCATTGTCGTAGGTGGCCCTAATCCTGAAGCCCTGGCCCTCTTGGACCATGAGCGGCGGATCGAATCTGAGAGGAGCCGGGTGTTCCCAGTCGTAGCTGATATAGACCAATTCCCCATCCCGAGGTCCGCCGACGAGTTCGGCGGTGAATTCCTCCATGCGGTCATGGGTGTGGGAAACAAGTTGGAAGATGTGCCTGTCCTCCTTAAAAATGAACTCTTTCTCCAAGGAAGTAACCTCGCCAGCGGGCAGCTCAATATCAAAGTTGCTCAGGGCGAAGACCTCGGCTACCCGTTCCACTTCCGAGGGTTCAATAAGATGCAGGTTGACAAATACCTCGCCGATCGCGGCCTGATCAGTGGCATTGGCATAGTGGGAGTTCATATCGAGTCCCGTTCCAGCGGGCAAACGCATGGCCACTCCGGGAGGCAAGCTGAGATCGAGGCGCGTAGATTGGGCGATTACGATGGGGATCTGGTACTGCATGACCCGCCAGTCGAACAGATCATACCCTTCGGCGTCTTGGTAATTACCTGCGGCGTCGCGCAGGTCGCGATAGGTCTCCGGCTCGGGAATGACATCGGCTGGGGTATAGTCGGGAAACTGGTTGATAATGAAGTGGTGACTTCCCGACCGCATGGATAGTTCAAAGCGGTTGACGAAGAGATCTTCGGCGTGGTCGAGGGGCTGATAAAAATAGACCTCGCGCTCGTACTGGGATGCTATCTCAAAGGGGCCTAGGTGAAGCTGGATGCCATTGAACGGTGGATTTAGCGGCTCAAACTCCGGTACTGCATAGCTCTCCTCGTCCTGCAGCAGGGCCAAGTCTGCTACCATCCCTTCTTCGGGGGCTCCGGCGCGGATCCACTGGCGGATGAATTCCAGTTGGCCGTTAGTCAGCGGCGGACGACCCAGCGGCATCTGCGCACCGTAGTTGGGGTGGTCGGCGTAGAAGTGCTCTTGGTCGGGCGCGTTGACCTTTTCCCAAAGGTAACTCTTAAAAAGGCCCGCAAGGCCCGCATTGCTCAGCAAGACCAAGCCATCCTCGGCGGCCGCAGCATTGCGCGGAACACTATTGACCAATTGGCTATAAGCCAAATCTGGAGTCAGAATCAAGCCCGACTGCCGGGCAAAGGAGGTGCCGGCGCTGTGGCAGCTAACGCAGTTGGAGGCGAAGATATCGTGCTGGATCGTATTCCAAGTCGATGTTTCCTGGGGCTCGACCGAACGGCTGGAATCGCAGCCGCTCAGAAACCAACTCGCAGCGCTGAGCAACGCGCTTAGTACAAAGCCGATTCGCCGCATATCTACCCTCCACAAGTGCGGGGATAATAATATGATAGACCAATGACACAGACGTGCGAGAAAACCGACAACCCTTGTCCGTTCATCTATTATATTTCAGATACCACCATTTTGGGAGATTGTCAAGTTTTACCGCAGGGCTAGGATATCTGGGTACCGATTTACCGCAAGTTTTTAGTTGGTCTAAGCAAGGTCTTTGTTATCCACATGCAGGTAGAGCGGACAATTTTGATTGATATGCCCGTTGATTTCTTGTAATTTTTTTCCTCTACATGGATAAGGGATAAGCGCTATTTTGTTTTAGAACATTCAACTTTTCACACTCTGGGCCGAATTGCGGAGCTTTTGCAGATGCCATTCATCACTCTGCAATGGCTCCTGTGATTTTCGCCCTTCCACAATAGCGAGATCAATGCCCACCCTATGGCTGACTTATTCCGCTTGTTGATCTGGGTCCTCTTCTTGTGGGCTAGTTTTGCGGCTGAACCGGCTTTCGGGTTGGTCATCTACCGTTTCGGCGGCGAAGCGCTGGACCCGCCTCCAGAAGCAGATCATGAAGGCGTGGAATTCATCCAGTTAAGCTGGACCGATCTCGATCCTTCCCTAGGCGGAGAGACCGTCGATCTGGATATAGACACCGCCGCTATTCAGCCTCTTGAGCGCGATCCAAATTTCAATATCGCCCCCGGAATTGAAGAACATGGCGGAGAGCACGTCAGACCCAATGTGAATGTGGAAGTATGGGATGGAGATGTTAGTGTACCTTGGGTAGCGGCCAGTTATCTGTGTGGTGACCTCAGCAAATTTTTCTGCGTAGATGATTTCGGCCGGCAAGGCACGGCTAATATCAATTTAGGTAGGCCCTATCTTGTCGACCGGGTGCGGATTATATCCGGCCTGACCGATCCGAGCAAAATAGTGCGGACGTTCCGCATTTACATTGCGCCGGAGTTGCCTTGGAAAAATAGATCGCTCATCGATCATCCCCCGCCGTATTCGCCCTGGGTCGTCGAGGTGCGCGACAATCGAGAGCAAATCATCGACATTCCCCTCCCGCCACAAGAGGGAACGACCTTTGTTCAGGTAGCCATCAGCGAGCACCGCGAGGACTGGGAAGTAAACGAGATAGAAGTCTACGCCAAAGGGCTGGTCAAAAAGGCCAGCTACATCTCGAACATCCTCGATTTTGGTCAGCCGATGGCCTGGGGCGACCTGCGCTGGTCAGGACGCCAAGACCCCAAAGCCCGCGTCCTCATCCAGTCCCGCTCCGGACGAGACGAAGACCCTAACCTGTTCTGGCGCTTCACCGGACGAGGCGACGAAAAAACACCCGTCAGCCGCACGACCTACGCCAAGTTAGCTATCGGCGAAAAAGCCGGTATCGGCTACGATCAAGCCAACTGGACGTTCTGGTCGGCCCCTTACGCCTTTGCCGACAGCAACGGTACCTCCGTGGTATCGCTGAGTCCCCGACGCTACCTCCAACTCAAAGTTGATTTCCTGCCCCAAGATGGGGACGGCGGACAGGTGGACTTTCTCGAAGTGCGCGCTTCCCCACCGGTGGCCACGCGGTTGGTCGGCGAGGTCTGGCCGGTCGAAGTAAAGGTGGGACAGCCGCAGCAGTTCACCTACGCGGTGCAACCAACCCTTGGCACTGGCGACGAGGGCTTTGATCGGCTGGCGATAGCCACCCCGTCGATTGTCGAGGGAGTGGCTGCCGTGCGCATTGGCGATGAGCCGGTGTCCTATGCGGTGGAGGTGTCCGAACCACACCGGGTAGTAGTGAGTTTTCCGCGACTGACAGTCGAGGATTCAGGAGCCTTGGTGGAGGTGGTTTTCCAAGCCCAAGTATTGCGCTATGGATCAACCTTTGCCGCACAGGTATGGGACAGCGCCCAGCCATTGGAGGTACCCCAGAGCGTGCAGGGAGGCGATGCCAGTCCAGCCTATGAAGGCAATCGGGTGTGGGTAGCCACAACAGCTCGAGAGCAGGCAGTGTTACAGATGCGGGCGGCGTCAGCAATCTTGACGCCCAATGGGGATGGGCGCAACGACACAGTAGGACTGGGCTACGATTTATTGGAACTGACGGGAGCGGCGTCGGTGGAGGTGGCAGTGTGGGATTTGTCGGGACGACTGGTGCGTCAAGTGTATGCCGGGCGAGACGACGTGGGGGCGTATGAGCGAATGTGGGATGGGCGCAACGAGTCGGGACGGCTGGTGCCGCCGGGGCTGTACCTATACCGCGTCTCCGTCGAGGCCGACCACCAAACGGTCGAGCAAGCCGAACTCCTGCACGTAGTGTACTGAGCAATTTTTCGTCTGTCTTAGGCCCATCTTATGAGCGACCTATTCCGTTCGTTGACCTGGGCTCTCTTCCTGTGGATTGGCTTCGCGGCTGGAGAAGCTTCCGGGTTGGTCATCTACCGTTTCGGCGGTGAAGCGCTAGATCCCCCGCCCGAAGTAGACCACGAAGGGGTGGAATTTATCCAGTTGAGCTGGACCGATCTCGATCCTTCCCTAGGCGCAGAGACCGCCGATCTGGATATAGACGCCGCCATCCGGGCTCAAAAACGCGATCCTACTTTCAATATAGCGCCAGGTGTCGAAGAAAAGGGAGGAAGCCACGTCAGACCCAACGTCAATGGACAGGTCTGGGATGGGGACGAGAGCACTGTCTGGTTGGCAGACAGATATCTGTGCGCCGAATTCGAGGCCTATAATCTCGTCTGTATTGACGATTTCGGCACCCCGGGCACGGCCAATATTTTTTTGGGAGGTCGCTATCTAATTGACCGGATCCGGGTGAAGTCCGGGTTGTCCGACCCAGGCAAAATTGTGGGCTCCCTCCGCGTTTTCATGTCCCCGCTTCTTCCCACCATGAGGATCACTTTCAATCCCCCGCCCTTTGCCCCTTGGATCGTCGAGGTGCGCGACAATCGAGAGCAGATCCTCGACATCCCCATCCCACCGCACGAGCAAGTGGAATTCGTGCAGGTGACTGTCGGCGAACACAACGAGGACTGGGAAGTCCACGAGGTAGAAATCTATGCCAAAGGCTTTGTCGAACAAGCGACGTATATCTCCAATATCCTCGATTTTGGTCAGCCGATGGCCTGGGGCGACCTGCGCTGGGCCGGACGACAAGACCCCAAAGCCCGCGTCCTCATCCAATCCCGCTCCGGACAAGACGAAGACCCCAACCTGTTCTGGCGCTTCACCGGCAGAGGCAATGAAAAAATACTTGTCAGCCGAACTACCTACGCCAAGTTAGCTAGGGCCGAAAAAGCTGGTATCGGCTACGATCATGCCAACTGGACGTTCTGGTCGTCCCCCTATGCCTTTGCCGACAGCAGTGGCACCCCCATCGCGTCGCTGAGTCCAAGACGCTACCTCCAACTCAAGGTTGACATCCTCCCCCAAGACGAAGACAGTGGACAGATGGATTTTCTCGAAGTGCGCGCTTCCCCGCCGGTGGCCGCGCAGTTAGTCGGCGAGATCTGGCCGGTCGAGGTCGCCGTAGGACAGCCGCAGCAGTTTACCTATGTGCTGAGACCAGCTATTGGAGCAGACAGCGGCGGCTTTGACCGGTTGGAGGTGACCACCGTGGCGCGGCTAGGTCCCGTAACCCAAGTGCACATTGGTGACGAGCAGGTAGATTATGCGGTGGAAGCGACCGAGCCACACCGGGTGGTCGTGAGTATCCCGCGGCTGACGGCCCAAGATTCGGGTGCTTTGGTCGAGGTGGTTTTCGAGGCAGAGGTGCTGCGCTATGGTTCGACGTTTTCAATGCGGGTGTGGGACAGTACCCAGCCGTTGGAGGTGCCCCAGAGCGTGCAGGAGGGCGATGCTACCCCCACCTATGAGGACAATCAAGTGTGGGTGGCCACCAAGGCAGAGCATCAGGGGGTGTTGCAGATGAGCAGGAAGCCGGCGGTTTTGACGCCCAACGAGGATGAGCGCAACGACGAGGTCGGATTGGAATATAGCTTGGTGGAGTTGACCGGTCCGTCTTGGGTGGCGGTGGCCGTGTGGGACTTATCGGGGCGGCTGGTGCGTCAGGTATATGAGGGGTTGGATGGGGTTGGTATATATCAACGGATATGGGATGGTCGCGACGAGTCGGGGCGGCTGGTGCCGCCGGGGCTATACCTATACCGCGTCGCCGTCGAGGCCGATCACCAAACGGTCCAGCAAGCCGGACTTCTGCACGTGGTGTACTGAGCAATTTTTCGTTTGCCGTTGATCATCCGCGAAAAGTCAACTTTCGCCATCTGAGCTGATATTCGTATCTATATTAAAAGACATGTAGCTAATGTAGTGATCGTAGGATTGTTTCTTCTATAGGCCCCCTATCCCCCAAGGCCCATCTTATGAGCGACCTATTCCGTTCGTTGACCTGGGCTCTCTCCCTGTGGATTGGCTTCGCGACTGGAGAAGCTTCCGGGTTGGTCATCTACCGTTTCGGCGGTGAAGCGCTAGCGCCGCCGCCTGAGGCGAGTGGCGAAGGGGTGGATTTTATCCAGCTAAGCTGGACCGATATAGAGGCCGACCGCGGTGGGAAAGCCACTGAGGTAGGCCTGGATAGCGCCAGTATCTGGCCTCTGAAACGCGATCCAGACTTCAACATCGCACCTGGAATCGAAGAGAAGGGAGGGGCGCATTTAAGGCCTAATATAAATAGAGAGGTGTGGGATGGGGATACGGGTGTCTTCTGGCTAGCAGAGAAATATATATGCGCCCAATTCCGCGGCCGAGGCTCCTGCACCGACGACTTCGGCCGCCAAGGCACAGCTAATATTTTTTTAGGCAG
The DNA here is from genome assembly GCA_022820485.1 of Candidatus Latescibacterota bacterium. GTDB lineage: Bacteria > Latescibacterota > UBA2968 > UBA8231 > UBA8231. Next base: position 111,770 of record JAJEFJ010000103.1, on the reverse strand, counting down.
TCGTTATCGCATTGATCGGATTCGGGTTATATCCGGGTTGACTGATCCGAGCAGAACTGTGCGGACCTTCCGCGTCCACATTGGGCAGTTGCCCGTGGGCATCTCTTTTAGTCTTACTCCCGAGCCGTTGTCGCCTTGGATCGTCGAGGTGCGTGACAACCGAGAGCAGATCCTGGATGTACCCATTCTAGCACACGAGGATGTGGAATTTGTGCAGGTGACTGTGGGCGAACACGGCGAGGACTGGGAAGTCAACGAGATAGAAATCTACGCCAAAGGCTTTGCCGAACAAGCAACGTATATCTCCAATATTCTCGATTTTGGTCAGCCCATGGCTTGGGGCAACCTGCGCTGGGCCGGACGACAAGACCCCAAAGCCCAAGTGCTTATTCAATCTCGATCCGGCCAAGACGAAGACCCCGACCTGTTCTGGCGCTTCACCGGCAGAGGCGATGAAAAAACACCCGTCAGCCGAACCGACTACGCCAAGCTAGCTGTGGGTGAAAAAGCCGGTACCGGCTACGATCAAGCCAACTGGACGTTCTGGTCGTCCCCCTATGCCTTTGCCGACAGCAGTGGCACACCCGTAGTGTCGATGGGTCCAAGACGCTACCTCCAGCTCAGAGTCGACTTCCTACCCCAAGACGAGGACGGTGGACAAATAGACTTTCTCGAAGTGCGTGCTTCCCCACCGGTAGCCACGCAGTTGGTCGGCGAGGTCTGGCCTGTGGAGGTAAAGGTGGGACAGCCGCAGCAGTTCACCTACGTGCTGCGACCAACCATTGGGGTGGACAATAGCGGCTTCGACCGGTTGGAGGTGACCACCACGGCGCGGCTAGGTCCCGTAACCCAAGTGCACATTGGTGACGAGCAGGTAGATTATGCGGTGGAAGCGACCGAGCCACACCGAGTGGTCGTGAGTATCCCGCGACTGACGGCTCAGGATTCGGGCGCTTTGGTCGAGGTGGTCTTCGAGGCGGAAGTGCTGCGCTATGGCTCGGCTTTTTCGGTGCGGGTGTGGGACAGTGCCCTGCCGTTGGAGGTACCCCAGAACGTACAGGAAGGCGATGCTACCCCCGCCTATGAGGACAATCGGGTGTGGGTGGCCACCCGAGCGCAACATCAAAACGTGTTGCAGATAGAGGCAGGACCAGTCGTCTTGACCCCCAACGGGGATGCGCACAACGATGTGGTGGGCTTGGGCTATAGCTTGGTAGAGTTGACGAGTCTGTCTTGGGTGGAGGTGGCCGTGTGGGATTTGTCGGGTCGTCGGGTTCGTCAGGTGTATGGGGGATTGGATGGGGTTGGTATCTATGGGCGGGTGTGGGATGGTCGGGACGAGTCAGGGCGGCTGGTGCCGCCGGGGCTGTATCTATACCGCGTCTCTGTCGAAGCCGACCATCAAACGGTCGAGAAAGTAAAACCACTACACGTCGCCTATTAAAGAGTGCCTCGATATTCCCAGTACCGTTGCAGTCATGTATAGCCTAGGATTCTAAAACCTCTTTTCAGGGGGATGTCCCCGCCCGGCGTAGCTGCTCGGCGGTTTCGAAAGCGGTCTGGGCCAATTCCCGTCGTCCGGTGCGCATATAGAGTACGCCCAGATTGTAGTGGGCAATAGCCACATCAGGTTCGAGGTGCAGGGCGCGGTGCAGCGCCTCTTCGGCAGGGGAGTGCTCGCCGCGCTGCAGGTACAAAGCTCCAAGATTGCGGTAAGCAGCGGCAAATTCTGGATCTAGGGCCACAGTCTGCCGCAAATGCCGGATCTGCTCGTCCCGATACCCTAAATAGTGGCAGGCATTAGCCAAGGCATAGAGACCTTCGGCTCGTTGCTCTGCTTCTAGGGCCGTGGCGAAAGAGCTATAAGCCCGCAGATAGTCCCGCTGGTCCAAGTGGAGGTAGCCCAGATAGTAGTGCCCCTCGTATTGAATGGTGGGACGGGGGTCGTTGGCGAGTGCCTCACGAAGAAGGGACTCAGCTTCATCGAAACGCTGCTCCCCTCGGAGGAGATTGCCCAGATTGAGCCGGGCCCGGGTGTGATCAGAGGCCCGAGCGAGGGCTTGTCGATAAGCCGTTTCAGCTTCGCGAGGCCGCTTCTGCGCTTCGTAAACCGCGCCCAGACTGCTGTAGACATCTGCGTCGGGAGCATCTTGGAGTGCTTGCAAATAGGCTTCCTCGGCGCGGTCATATGCTTGGTTGCGCATGTGGACCTGCCCCTGGAGCCAAGCAGAGCGCAGGTGATTGACTTGTGCGGGATCAATTCCAGTGTGACCCAGTGCAAATGCAGCACCCAGAGCCAGCGCCAAGACAGCACTGCGCCGCCACTGGTGCCCCTTTAGACTGAGAGCACCTTGGCGGAGCGCTTCGGCGGCGAAAAGCATCAGAAAAGGCACCGCGGGAAGCCGATAGCGAGCGCACACCGTAAAGAGCAGCCCCGAGATCAAGTAGGATAGTCCGAATCCGTAGAGCAAGCCGTATTGACGCCATCGATGCCAGTTCCACACTAACCCCACTAGCGCTAGGGGCGCAACAAGGCCAAAGCCGAAAAGGTTCAGATAACTCAGGCGGGAATGCTCCTCATAAAAGTGGATATCAACGCTCACTGGGATTTCAAAGGCGTGCCAGAACAGTCTGAATTTGCGGTAGAGCAAGTGGAGATAGGCGAGCGGCTGATCGACAATGAAATTGAGTCCCTCGCTCAGATAGAACCGGCCTCTGTCGGCTGGCGAAGCGGTCATATCTGCCTGATAGGGCAGTATTTCGAGACGTTGCCAGTCTATCCCCTGGCGTGCATACGGAGTCCCGTCGGCCACCGGGTTGTTGCCCATGTAAAAGCTCCAGGCACCTTGGAATGGGAGCGGTGTGCCTTGAACGAGATAGTTGTGGACTAGGAAGGGGGCCAGAACGACGCAGACCCCCACGCAGAAAGGCACCAATAATCGGGCTCGAGTCCGGTGATAGAGCCACCAGAGAGCCACCGGCACTAGCAACAGGGTATTGCTGCGCGTCTCGATCAGCAGACCCAGCAGCGCTCCGGCACCAGCGGCCGACCAATAGCTAGGGCGGTCGGTGCAGCGCACTAGTTGGATTACCAAAAGTAGTTCGATGAAGATGGTCAGAGTGGTGGCTAGTAGTTCGCCGTTGTAGAGGATAAAGGGCCAGTATCCAACTGCTATCAAGCCAGTTAGCAAAGGGGTCGGAGCGGGGAAAAATCGACGGGCAATAGCGTAGAGTAGCACGCAGGATAAAGCCCCGAGGACGGCTTGGAACAGGCGCGTGACCACGAGTTCAGCACCTCCCAGTTTGAGCAGGGCCAGCAGCGCGGGATAGAGCGGACCGTGGACGTAGGTGCGGTGAATGGTGAGCCACCCGTCGCCTTCGATCAGGGCTTGGGCTAAATAATCGTACTCCTCAGCGTCGAGGATTAAGGTGTGGAAGTAGAGTGTATCGCGGATTTCCACCAAGTAGGCCAGGCGCAGAGTCAGAGCCAAAAGGAAAAGAGCGACGACATGGCGGTTATTTACGAACATAGACAAGACGCAGGCAGCGAGTGTCTGTTTCTCGACAATGGCAAAAAAGTTGGCTTATTTAGGTCTTGTAAATTGTAAATTTCGTCTCTAGGTTAATGCCTTAATATGCGGCTATAGAGACATTGGAGGAAAATGATGAAATATCTGAGCCCCAAGGCAATAATACGCCTTGTATCCACCGCGACAAGATGGGTGATCGCGGCGGCGCTGCTGGCGATTTTGGGGACTGGGTGCGCTAAAGAGGAAAAAGTATCCCAGCCAGAGGCAGAACTCGCCACAACTCCAGATTCGACCTCCCAGTGGAAACTGGAGCTGGCTCGAGTGGGAGACCGATCCATCACCGCGGGCCAACTGCGGGCGTTCTACGGCAAAATCCCCAACTACCTCCAGAGCGACAGTGAAGGACTGGAGAAGGAGCGCAATCATTTGCAGACGCTCATCGATATGGAGCTACTGCAGTTGGAGGCCAAGGAGCAAGGGATAGATCGCTTGCCAGCCTTCATCTACAAGATGGCCCAGTACAGGAAGGAAAAGCTCGTTGGCCTCTATCAGATCAAAAAGATCAAGGTGCGAGTCTCGGGACAGGAGGTCAGCGATTACTTTCGGGAACAGGAATTGGCGCGCAAGGTCCGCTTTGCCAAACTCATCACCACCAGCGAAGACAGTGCTTGGTCCGCACTGCGCGAGATCACCTCGGGGCGAGATTTTGGGGAGGTGGCCGAGCAGTGGTCCATCCACGAACCGACAATGGAGCAAGGAGGGGATACCGGTCGGTATGCCGGCAAGCTGGATATGCCGCCCTATCTGCGTACGCCCCTCTTCGCACTCGAAAAAGGAGAGGTGAGCCAGCCCATAGACATAGGTGGTCATTTCGCCCTTTTCAAGGCTCTAGATTCAATCGAAACCGGGCTAGACGCCGAGCAATTCCAAAATATCTACCGCCAACTTTTCATCGAGCGCAGCGTCGAGGCGAGGGCTGCCCTGACCGACAGCCTCAAAGAAGCCCTCAAACTCGAAAGGGACCAGCGGGGGTTGGATGCCTTCTCGGCGGCAATACACAGGGGAGCTACCTCCAGAGATGAAGAGGTGCGGGCCATTGTTCTCTACCGCTATGAAGGAGGAACGATCACGGCCGGAGATGTACTCGATGCCGCCAGTCAACTCAAATACAAAACGCTGGACTTGCACAGCAAAGAGGCCGTCATCAAGTACGCCGAAGGCACCTTGGCCCCCGATGCGCTCTTTGTCGAGGCCGCCCTGCGGGAGGGCCTAGATCGGGAAGAGGAAGTGATGCAATGGCTGGTGAGAAAACGGGAACAGGAATTGGTCGTGCAGTTGCGCGTCCAAGTGTTGAAGGAGCGCGTAAGCATTTCCGCCGAGGATATCCGCCGGGAATACGCAGAAAATCCCGACCGCTACATGCAGCCCGACCAGATCGAGATCCAGGAAATCCTCGTCGCCACCGAAGCGGAGGCCAAGGACTTGCTCGAACGCCTCCAGCGGGGTGCGTCCATGGACGACTTGGCGCGCCAGCACTCCAAACGCTCTCCAGAGCTGCGGGACGAGGAGGGCCGGTGGAGTTTTACGGTTGCAGCCGCAGCGGTGTACGGACGCTTGGTGGCGGCGGCCCGCAAAGCCCCCGTGGGCCAGTTGACTGGGCCGCTGCAGGTGCGCGAGGGGTACTCCATTTTCAAGGTATTGTCCCGCGAGCAGCAGCGGGCCTCCTTTGCAGACGCCAAAAAGCGAGTGCGGGCCACAGTCAACTGGATCAAGAAGCAGCAGGTATTCGAGCAATTCTTGGCCGAACTGCGGACTAAGTACGCCGCTCAGGTCGAGATCCGAGAGGACAATCTGAAACGCGTTCTCACCAGCGGCTAGCTAGGAATCCTTCCCACAAAAGGCGGATGATTAGGCCAGTCTAGGCGAGAAAAGCGCCAAATGCCAGAGAAGAACACAGAGCGCATCTCCTTCAGATGGGGTACAGGTGCTATCTTGTTGCTGGCACTGGCGCTGCGCTGGCCGGTACCTGCGCCGTCTTGGACCCACTTCGACGAGATCGCCTTCATAGTCCTGCCGCTAGGTTTCTGGAGCGGCGATCTCAATCCCCACTACTTTAACTACCCAACCTTTCACTTCTACCTTAGTTCCCTTTTGTACCTGCTCTACTATCTGGCGACAAGCGCCGAATCAGTAGAGCAGTTTGTGGCCTATCACCTGCTGGTGGACGGCCGCGATTTGCTGGCCCTAGTGCGCGGGGCCAACACCCTGTTGGCCGTTGCCACAGTAGGAGCTGTCGCCTGTCTGGGACGACGTCTCTACGGCGTCAAAGAAGGACTCTTGGCCGCCCTGATCTTGGCAACCATGCCGCTAGCCGTGCGTTTTGCCCATCTGGCCATCGTGGATACGCCGGCTGTTTTCTGGGCGGTCATGGCCCTGTTGTGGGCCGTGCGGGCCCGACAGGAGGGGCGCGTGCGAGATTTTCTGGCGGCGGGCATTTTCACGGGCTTGGCCGGAGCGACCAAGTACCCAGCAGGCCTAGTGGCAGTACCAGTAGCTACGGCGATTTTGCTGGGGAGACCTTGGCCACTAAGGCGCAGCATCTGGGTCGTCAGTGGGGCGGTGTTGAGTTTTGCCTTAACCACGCCCTTTGTCTGGCTCGACGCCGGGCAGTTTTGGAGCCATTTCGCCGATATGGGACGGAGCCATTTGCTGGCCGAGTCAAGCACAGAAGAACAGGCTTGGCTCTACCACCTGCGCTATACCTTGCGCCACGGTCTGGGCATAGTGGCTGCCGTGGCCGTAGCCTTGTCCCTGCTCTGGAGCGCTCGCCAGCGGCAATGGCAGGAACTCGTCTTGCTGGCTGGTATCATTCCCTTAGCCGCAGTTCTCGCTCTTGCTGGCTCCACTTTCATGCGCTATGCCCTACCCCTTGCGCCCCTGCTGGCCTTGCTCATCGGACGTTTGGTCGGGATGGGATGGAAGTATCCCCTAGTAGGTGGCTTGGTCACCCTGATCCTGGTGGCCGAGCCCCTGTACGCTTCGCTTCGCACTAGATCCCTACTCAGCGGCCAAGACACCCGCATAGAGGCTCAAACCTGGCTCCAGACCCACCTTCCCCAGCACCAGCGCCTGATCCAATTGCCCTCGGCGTGCGGCCAAATCCAGGTGCTGACACCCGAGCGCGTGCAGGTGCGGCAGACTCACTACCTGCAGAGCTACGGCAGCGAAGCGTTGCTGCGGGCGTACGCGCTGCTGGCCCGGCGCGACGATCTGCCGCCTCTGTACCTGGATACGAAGGTAGAGAAGGTGAAGGCGACGGCCCAAGACAGCGCTAGTGCCCCGGTCGTCATCGTCCACTATCAGCATCCGGTGTGCCCCGACGAGGATGTACCGCCCGATTTCCAATCCCTTCTAAAGAAGAACCAATGGCGGAAAGTCTTTTCACCGGGCCAAGTGGAAGCGGCTATTTTCGACCGAATGGACTGGTATTTTTTGCCGATTGCGGGATTTGCTCAAGTAAAAAAGACAGGACCAGTCGTCCGGCTAGACACACTCTCGGTGGGTGGAGACCCGGTGCGTATAGAGGCCCGTTCCTATTCTGAGGCACTGCACTGGATTTTGCGCGGCCACCAAGCTAGGGCCGAAAAAAATTGGACGGAGGCCCTACAAGCGTACCACTGGGCCTTGAAAATTGCGCCTGCGCCCGAGGAATTGATCGGCCTAGAAGTGGGACGCTATCTCTACACCCAGATGGGACGAACCTATGCTCAAGTGGGCCAGTTGGAACAGGCGGTGCGCTTTTTGGAGCAGGCTATAGCCCTGAAACCAGCCTACCAAGAGGCGTACAACGAACTCGGAGTGGCGTACGCCTCCTTGGGAAAGCTGGAAAAAGCCGTGGAAACTTGGGAAGAGCTAGTCGCGTCGCACCCAGATTTTGCCCCGGCCTACTTCAATCTAGGCCGTGCCCTGTGGCGCTTGGAACGACGGCAGCAGGCCCGTGCATACTGGCAGAAGGGGGTAGAGTTAGCGCCCAATCATCCATCGGCGGGCCGAATACAGCAGTTGGAGGGAGAGGGTTGAAATTTTTCTTTGTACTTAGACTGTTTGCTCGTATATTACCAAACTAAGTGTCCGCAGCAGGAACATCTAAACAGTCAGGAGAAAGGAGGTCTTATAGCCTGATAACTAGGCACTGTAAATGCAGAATTGAGCAGACACATGAATCGGCTTTTCAATTCAATACCTAACAGGAGGTTAAGGCAATGAAACTTTTTCGTTGCTTTCTGGCTTTGGCGCTTGTAGTTGCCTGCGCTAGTATCAGCTCGGCTCACGAACTGCCTGGCGAGGTTTACTTCGCTTTCCAGTTCCCGCTTCACGCCGTGCCCACCATTGACGGCGATCTAAGCGACTGGGATATGGTAGATCCAGATATCTTCGAGATCTCGGTGGAAGGAGGCCATATCGTAGAGACCGTGCGCGGAGATGACAGCGGCGAGCTGTCGGATTTCAATGCTCGGAGCATGTGGGCCTGGAACGAGGAAATGAACCGGGTTTTCTCCTTTGCCTTTGTGGTTGACGAGCATCTCCACAACAGCCGCGACGATCCCACCGTCTTCAACTGGGATGACGACTGGCACTTCGTGCTCGACGCCGATCACAGCGGTGGCGATATGTTTAACGGCGATTGGAACGATTTGTCCGAGGACGAGCGCCGGGATTTGTTTTTCGTCACGGGTCAGTTGTGGCAGATCCACGTGCCGCCCATCGATGGGTACTGGGCTTTCAAGTACATCGAGGCGACCGACTGGGAAACCACTGGCCGCGAGATCCCCTTCCCCGAGTACGCCCAAGTGGGCTGGTCCCGCACCGGCGAGACTGGTGGTCCGGGTACTTATACCTACGAGATCATGATGACCCCGTGGGAAACTTGGAGTTGGGATGGTCCTGAGCAGAGCACAATCTTTGACTTAGAAGTAGGCAATATCATGCACGTCGGATCCTTGTCTAAGGACTACGACTTGGCCGACGACCGCTACGATGGGTCCTACGATTTTCCGGCTGTTCACAACGTCTGGCGCAATGCCAATCTCATGGGCGATATGGAACTGCTGGAGGTCGATGAAGAGTTGTTCCCCACTGCTGTAGAAAACGACTCCTGGGGCAGAATTAAGTCCCATTATCTGCTGGAAGAATAATTCCAGTTCTTCGAACACAAAGGGGGGATATTTCGATATCCCCCCTTTGTGTTTTAGCCACCTAAAAGCTGTTTAATCACTCGACAAGTTTACATTCTGGAGGAGCCATCATGGTAGTTGACTCGATCTCTTATCGGCGGGGCATCTCCTGCTTGGTGTGGATCAGTACATTGCTGGTCTTTCCCCTCCAAGCTTGGTCGCAACAGGGCCATGCTATTCGCGGCAATCAAGTCCTGATTAACCGAGCAGCCCACTGGCAGGCGTGGAAAGGGGCGTCGAGTCTTCTGGATATTTCCAGGGCCGACAATACGGTGCGGCCCTCCTTTATACGGAAAGAGGTCAACGCAGCTCAGAACGCGACGCAATTTTCCGCTACCGGCGAGGGGGGAGTGATAGCAGGCTCCGGCACCAATACAGCGAACAACCTGATAGATGGCGATCTGCAGACCATGTGGGCCCCCAATCCCGAAAGCCCTCTAGAGGACTGGTGGGTAGAGTTGAATCTTGGACGCATAGTAGTCGTCAAGAGAATAGTCATCCGCTTTGCCCAAGAAGGCGAGGGAGATCCCTTCCTGCAGTTCAAGGTGCTGGGCTGGCGGCAACCTCCACCGCGCTCGGTTTCGGGCTACTATCTCGACGAGCCCAAGACCAACGTCCCCAACTTCTGGGAAATCGGCCGGACCGACAAACCCAACAAGACACAGCGCGTATTCGAATTTGAGCCCCGTCCAACAGAAGGCTCGGATCAACTCTTCAGGGGCGATCCGCTCGAGCGCATTCTAATAATTGCCATCAATAGTGATTCGACCAAGGCCGAGGAATTGACCGAACAGGAATACGATAATCTGCCGACACAACAGCAGGGTGCTATCGAATTCTACCGGCAAGAGCGGTCCGGCCGGCAAACTCTAATTTCACAAGAGGAATACGACAGCATTAATCCCGAACGCCAAGGCCCGATCCGCTACTACCGGAGGGAAATTCCCAAGATCGCCGAGATCGAGGTCGTGACGGAGGGAGACAATGTCAACATGGGTGTGGTGGAGCGAGGAGGACAGGTGACGATCGAGACCAATGGCGGCATTAAGGACATTGGGACTGCAGTTAGCGACGGCAACTACAGCACGGGTGTTAATGGGTCGATTTTCGGCTATCGCGACTATGATTACTTCGAGGATTTAGGGGCTCTATTCTGGGTCGACACCATGCATTTTCTCACCGACGGAGCCTCGGCGATCAACGAACTTTACGTCGATGTCTCCGATGGTACCCGGGCACCCGACGGCAGCATCAAATGGACTCGGGTGGGCCAAAGTACTTCTAGGGACGCTTTTGGCCATACCTCTTCCCGTGGCTTGCGATTCCGCGAAATCCAGATTGAGCCTTCCAAGATCCGCTTTATCCGCTCGCCGTTCCAGAACCCATTGAGTTCGCTCAGCTACATAGCTTTTACGGAGGTGATGCTCTACGGGGAAGGCTTCGTGGCGGAAGTGTCGCTGACTTCAGACCTGATTCAATTTAACGAACCTAAGAACCTGATTTCCGTCGAGTGGGAGGCGGACACACCGCCTGGGACCCAAGTCCAGCTACAGACCCGAACGGGCAATGAGTTAATAGAAGAGAAAATCTACCACGATTCCAATGGCAAGGTCGTCACCGAAAAACGTTACAACAAGCTGCCTAAGTCCAAAAAGGGCGCTATCACCAGCACGTTCAAACCGGGTGACGACTGGAGCACGTGGAGTGTGCCGCATACTCAGTCCGGGGAAGCGATCAAATCCCCCAGTCCTAGACAGTATATGGAACTTCGGCTCATATTGCTCACAAACCGGGCGGACGCGGGCGCGACCCTCCGCTCCATTGCCATCAACACCTCAGATCCCGTTGCCGATCGGCTAGTGGGAGAGGTATGGCCCACCCGAATTGAGACCGTGGGCACCCCTGAGGAATTCTCTTACTTCATCCGGCCCGATTTCACTGCGACAGACCAAGGTTTCGACGAGATCAGCTTAGAAGCCACAGCGGGTACTGAGATGGAGTTGCTTGAAGTCCGGACGGGAAGTAAGGATGACTTCGCCAACGGACAAACCACCAACTACGCACCGACTAATCTGACTCTGATCGATACGCCCGCCGACTCCCTCAGATTGCGCTTAGACGAGAAAATTGACCGAGGAACAGAGCTAGTACAGGTCCGGTTTCGCGCCACGATATTCGGCAACAGTGCCTCCTTTAGAGCCCTGGTACAGAATTCCGCCGCACCTGGGTTCTGGCAGCGAGTTGACGAGGGCGATCCTACGGAACTGGTCAGCAGCCAGACCGTCACCGTCCTAGCACTCAGCGGGGACGAAATTATTAAAGATTTCAGTCTGGAGTCGCGGGTATTCACGCCCAATGGGGACGGCGTCAATGATGAGCTGGTAGTCAGCTTCGGCGTAGCGCGGGTGGGTGCTGAGAGACCGGTGACTCTGACTGTTTACGACTTGAGTGGGGTTGAGACCAACCGGATAGAGGAACGCCGTCTAGATCCTCGTGGAAATTATACTTTTCGATGGGATGGCAAGGATCATTTGGGCGAGCCAGTTCCTCCGGGGATCTATTTGGCTAGGGTAAAGGTGGATGTGGATTCTGGCTCGGCCGATAACACTTTTGTGCAGCGGGTGGTCCATGTAGCGTACTGAGGGATGCGTAAGACCGGCGTCCAGGATTTGCGAGGTACACGTCAATGAGGATGGCTCCATTCTTTTGTACCCTGATCTGCCTTTTCTGTTTCTGGGCCGGTTTTTCGGCAGACGAGGCCTCTGGGCTAGTCATCTACCGCTTTGGTGGCGAAACGCTGGATCCACCTCCAGAAGTAGACAGCGAAGAGGTGGAATTTATCCAGTTGAGTTGGACTGATCTCGATCTTTCCTTAGGCGGAGAGACCATCGAACTGGATATAGACGCCGCCGCCATTCGGGCTCTAAAACGAGATCCTACCTTCAATATAGCCCCCGGAATTGAGGAAAGAGGGGGAAGCCATATCAGAAAGCAAACGAACGGGCAGGTATGGGATGGGGACACCACCACTTTCTGGTTAGCGGAACGATACCTGTGCGCCGAATTCGAGGAAAGGAATTACTTCCTTAGCTGCACCGACGATTTCGGCACCCCGGGCACAGCAAATCTCAATCTGGGGGTCCTTCATCTCATCGACCGAGTCCGGATTATATCCGGGTTGACCGACCCGAGCAGAATAGCACAGAACGTTCGCATCCACCTCAACGAAGAGCAGCCCAGCCAAGCTGCTTACCAGCACCCCCGCCCCTATTCGCCTTGGGTCGTCGAGGTGCGCGACAATCGAGAGCAGATCCTCGACATCCCCATCCCGCCGCACGATAGAGCAAGTTTTGTTCAAGTCACTATCGGCGAGCACAACGAGGACTGGGAAGTAAACGAGATAGAAGTCTATGCCAGGGGCTTTGTCGAACAATCGACCTATATCTCGAATATTCTCGACTTTGGGCAGCCCATGGCCTGGGGCGACCTGCGCTGGGCTGGGCACCAAGACCCCAAAGCCCGCGTCCTCATCCAATCCCGCTCCGGCCAAGACGAAGACCCCAACCTGTTCTGGCGCTTCACTGGACGAGGCGACGAAAAAATACCCGTCAGCCGAACCGAATACGCCAAGTTAGCTATCGGCGAAAAAGCTGGTATCGGCTACGATCAAGCCAACTGGACGTTCTGGTCGTCCCCCTACGCCTTTGCCGACAGCAGTGGCACCCCCATCGTGTCCCTGAGTCCGCGACGCTACCTCCAACTCAAAGTCGACTTTCTGCCCCAAGACGACGATGGCGGACAGGTGGATTTTCTCGAACTACGCGCTTCCCTACCGGTGGCCACGCAGTTGATCGGCGAGGTCTGGCCGGTCGAGGCAAAGGTAGGACAGCCGCAGCAGTTTACCTACGTCATGCGACCCACCATTGGAGTCGATAGTGGCGGCTTTGACCGGTTGGAGGTGGCCACCGCAGCGAGGCTGGGTTCCGTAACCCAAGTCCGCATCGGCGATGAGCCAGTGTCCTATGCAGTGGAAGCGGCTGAGCCACACCGAGTGGTCGTGAGTATCCCGCGGCTGACAGCCCAGGATTCGGGTGCTTTGGTCGAGGTGGTCTTCGAGGCAGAGGTGCTGCGCTATGGCTCGACGTTTTCGATGCGAGTATGGGACAGCGCCCTACCGTTGGAGGTGCCCCAGAGCGTGCAGGAGGGCGATGCTACTCCCGCCTATGAGGACAATCGGGTGTGGGTGGCCACGCGGGCAGAACATCAAGACGTATTGCAGATAGAGGTAGGACCGACGGTTTTGACCCCCAACGGGGATGAGCACAACGATGTGGTGGGATTGGGGTATAGCTTGGTAGAGTTGACGAGTCCGTCCTGGGTGGTAGTGGCCGTGTGGGATTTATCGGGTCGTCGGGTGCGTCGGGTGTATCAGGGATTGGATCGGGTTGGTATCTATGAGCGGGTGTGGGATGGTCGCGACGAGTCGGGGCGGCTGGTGCCGCCGGGGCTGTACCTCTACCGCGTCTCCGTCGAAGCCGACCATCAAACGGTCGAAGCCGTAAAACCGTTACACGTTGCCTATTGAAGGGCATTTTGTACGAATCCAACTGGAGGTTATATCTCCCGTGCGAGTAGATAGTCCAAATTTGCGCTCATGCCTGATTATAGGGATTCTGCTCTCCGCCTACGGGGCTGTGGGTATCGGAGAAACCAAGGAGCTAATCATTCTTGGTGGAGCAGAAGGCCGACCTTGGCAGGACGGTGGAGGTGGTATAGATCCGATAATCATCTTAGGACCTCAAGAGGTGACGAACGAAAACGTACCTGGAGGGATTATCGACTTTTCTGCGCGGGAGGGATGGATCTTTCCCGAAAAGGCCGACCAAACCGACAACATCGCCTTGCAACTGCTAGACCGAGGCGGCTCCGTAACCGCGCCCACTGTTCTCACAGATCTGGCGAAAGATCTGTTGAAGATGATAGACAATAATGCCAGTTCGGCCTTTGAAAGGAAAAGTTCTCCTGGTCAGAATGTCCGAGCGCTAGGCGTGGTCCTCCAGTTTGATCTAGGCGCGCGATTCGGGGTGAGTCGCATCCGCTTCTTCCCCAGGAACGCCGATCCAGACTTTCTCGCCCCTGATTTTCCCTTTCAGGACGATTACATGAGGGCCTATGAGCTTTTTCTCAACGACGGTACGCGGGAAACACTAGCCGCCGGCTTGCCGGTATTTACCAGCGTTCTACTCGTATTGCAGAACGATCAGCCAGTGGTGGATGTGCAGATAGAGCCCCAGTACGTGCGCTACATCCAGCTAAAATCCCAGACTACAGTGGGTTTTGAAATAGGCGAGTTCCAAGTTTTCGGAGAAGGCTTCGTGCCCACCGCGGAGTATCATTCAGATGTATTCGATCTGGGAGAAAATTTAGCCCTGTGGGGAAATTTGCGCTGGGAGGAGGAAAGCCAAGGCGACCCCATCCGCTCCCAAGTGCCCATCAGCACTAGGAGCGGCTTTGACGATTCTCCAGTCGTGTTCAACCGCCTCCGCAGCGACCTCGACGGAGCCGAAGTGCCTTGGAAGACGGCCGAGGAATTCGACGAAGGCAGCCAAGCGAGAGAAATCGTCAGCCAACTCGACTCGCCCGATCTCGATATAAAGCGGGCCCGGCTGTTATACGAAGACCTCCCTCTCGATAGGAAGAATGAGATATCGCTGACCCAAGCCGAATACAAAAAACTGAGGTCAGGCAATAAAGGTTCGGTGCGGGACGACTTGGAAAATTGGAGCGCTTGGTCTCCGCCCTATGCGACCGCGGGTATAACCAGCGCCGATAATGTATCCGCTGGGATGGGAGGAGTGCCAATCATTTCGCCCGGTCCACGGCGCTATTTTCAGTTCAAGGTGGACTATTTGAGTGAAGATCTCTTTTCAGCCAAGGGCATCGGCTCACTGTCCTTCGATTTTTCTAGCCCGGTACTGGCCACAGAGATCGTGGGAGAGATCACCCCGCGCCAGGCGGATCTGGGTCAAAAAACAGAGTTTTCCCTAGTGCTTGTTCCCGATATACGGCCTGAAATTGATCAGGGCTTCAGTTCCCTCGAAATCAGCACACCCGTAAAAGTGGACGCAGTAGGTCGGATTGGGATGTCGCTACCGGATGGATCCCGCCTCGAACAGGACTTCTCGGATTCGGATCTGAGCGACCTGCCGGTGGAGCGCGGGGATTTCCGCATTGATTTAGTCGAGGAAGATCGCTTCCAGATCAGTTTCCCCAAAGTGGAAAACAGCCGCATAGAAGCGGGACAGATGACTGTCTTGGACGTGGTTTTCCAATGTGTGGTACTGCGGACTGGAACCGCCTTTTCTTCCTTAGCCTTGTCTGAAACCCCTGGCGAAGTGCCGCAACGATTGGTGGGAGGCAATGTCTTTGACCTGAGCCGGGCAAGTGCCAATGCCACGCTCATCCGCGACCCAGGAAATCTAGTCGTCCAAGTGGCGAAAAAGGGCGACTTGCTGATCAACGTCAACGCTGTGCCAACAGTCTTTACGCCCAATGGGGATCAGATCAACGATAGTGCGCAGATACATTTTGATATAACCGATCTCATCAGCGGGGCCAATGTGGGGCTGCGGATATACGACTTGTCCGGCAGCATGGTGCGGGAAGTCTATCGCGGGATCGACCAGAGTGGTCGCTTTACTCGAACGTGGGACGGTACCGATGGCCAGGGAAACACCGTACCGCCGGGCCTCTACATTTTCAACATTGATTTGGACACCGACGGCGGCAAGGCCGAAGCGAACGGCCTCGTAGGCGTGGCCTATTGAAGGCTGGACCGGGGTATGGATTGCTTCTGAGAAGCGCTTGCTAACGGGAGGGACACCTGATGGTAGATGCAGGTTACAGAGGATGGTCTGGAGTATGGATAGCACTGTGTACAGTCGCGGCTTTGAGCACGACGGCTTTTCCCCAGGATTACAACAACCGCCTCGGGCAGCAGAGGGGGGGCAAAGTCACCTTTGAACCCTTGGGACCAGGAGTGTTTTTCGACGCCCTCGATCCCACAGTGAAACGATGGTACATCCCCCAAGAACTCTATCACGATTACCGCTTCCAGACTTGGGAATACTCCAACTACGCCCGAGATCGCTATGAGCGCTACGTAAACACTACTCGGGAAGGCGAATACTTCTACGACACGTTCGGCAATTTCGTCAACCGGGGGTGGCTCATCTACGACTGGCGTCAGGAAGCCTTGACCCCGCTGGGCAGTTCCATCTACCAAGATTCGCGGTATCAGGGTTGGTTCAACCAAGTGTTGATCGCCACGGATTCAAAAGGCGGTGCTCTTTACTCCATAACTACGGGTGATCAGATACGCACCACGCTCACCCCCATGACCTTTTCCAAGCCTGCATTCAACGGTATTCAGCTAGATCTCGCCGCCGATAAATACGCTGGCACGCTCCTCCTTTCAAGGATCAGCAACCCGGTCAGGTCGTCCGTCTCCAGCGCCGATACCCGAACCAATGCCACCAATATGATCGGCGGTCGGGCCCTAGCCCAAGTAGGCGATTTTGTCACCGTCGGCGCGACTTGGGTCAATGCCCACAACACCCGTACCACGCTGGGCTCCTTCGACAGCAACCCCACCAAGGGCACACTGGGCGACGGGCAGGCCAGAGTGCCTATCAACGCCATCGCCCTCGTACTCAGCGATGATTCTCCCGAAGACGGGGAGGGAGGAACCGCACTCTTTTCCCACGATTTAGTCGTGGTGCGAGAAGATTTCCAGAACGGAATCCGCGAGACGCTCAGCCTTGCCGACCTGACCAACGATCCAACGCGCTGGCCAGTCATAGAGGGCGGTTTTCGCGAAGAGGGTTTCTTGGCCGCCAACGGCATTCAGCGGATCATCATCAACTACGATTTTAACGATCCGGCCTATATCGGTCCCGACCCGACTGAGATCGTAAAAGTGACCTTTGATTTGGTACTGGCCAACGACTACAAAGTCGAGGTGTGGTCCGACCGCCAGACCGGGCAGGAAACCCCGCCGGAAGCGCCTCTGACCAGAGCGATCCTCGACGAGAGGAATCCGGTTTTACTCGAGATCGCACGTGCGCCCGACAATACCAAAGACGGCTCCAACCGAAGGAGGCTGGTTTTCGACTACGGCCTCCCCACTGCCACGCAGATTTACGGCTTTACCATTGAGGCGCAGGACGTCCTAGGTTTCAACTTCTACGGCGAGTACGACATCAACCAGAAATTCAGGCAGTATCCCAACCTAGCCTTGTTTACCGACGACCGTTCCTTTGAAGACGCTTCGACCCGAGCGGATGCTTGGATGATGAACCTCTCCTTTCAGGATTATCCTTGGTTCTTCTTCGGCGAGGCCTTTTCCATGGACCACGACTACTCCACTAGTTCTTTCCTACTCAACCAAAATGGCGATATCAACTACGACCAGCCTTCCCAGTTTTTCTACGAGTTCGTCGAAGACAACGACGATCAGGATCGCACTCCCGATTGGCAGCGAGGCGGTCAGCCGGGTCCCGATTTTGCCATCTTCCCCGGCTGGGACGAAAACAACGACTTCGTAAGCGATTTCAACCAGAACGACAATCGGACAATCAGCAATCGCATCCCCGATTACGACGAGCCCTTTCTCAGGTACGAGGTCGACCGGCCGGAATTTCTCTTTGGCATTGACTTGAACAACAACGACTGGATTGACCGTTTCGAGAACGACGACGAGCCAGATTTTCCCTACAAGAGGGACCACAGAGGCTACAATGCCTATTCCGGCGCCCATGTCATCCCAAGTGTCCGGGTGAGCGTGGGCCAGACCCGCGAGGAACTGCTCTCTTCCGAGCGCGAGAATACGACCACCTACGGGCTGGTGACCGTAGATGAGAATTGGGCCGGCCTAGGGCGTTTGCGGGCGTTCAATATGCTAAAACGAGCCAAAGACACCATCCCCGATGACCGCCGTGCGCCACAGGGATTTCTCTTGGCGGGTCTGCCCGCCAAGGTCGCCGATATTCTGCCCGCCCAAGATACCTGGGTGAACTCCCTGTTTATCGGATTCGACTATACGCGAATTCCGCAGCTAAACATTCGCAATAAGATCAAATACGATCTGTACGTTCAGCGCCGCGATGATCTCAGGGCTTTGGACAGAAGCCCGCTCCACGATAGGTCGTCCTTTTTGGGGCTTATCAACAAGGTTGATTATACCTACCGACTTGAAGGTCTGAGCATTCAGCCGCGCTTCAAAAGCCAGTACTTGCAGCGCACACCATTCTTGCGCCGCGAGGCAGATATCGAGGAATGGGATGGATTTTTGTCGGTGATCCTCAGATTCCCAGTGCTGAGGCATTCGATGATTGAAATGGGCACGGAGTTCAGACAGCTAAGAGAATTGAGGGCAGACGAAGACGCCTTGGTCCAAGAGAGCGTCTTGGGACCGACCGGCGACCTAAACGAGACTAACTTGGCCGTTCAGTGGTCAACCACGACGGATTACCTAGGGTACGTATTACTGCTACAGACCGGGTTCCGACTGTCTAGGACATCCTTAGAGACCATCGAGATGCTGGATCTGGAGGTAGACAAAAAGTCCACCATCGAGACTGGCACCACGACCTTCATAACCATCTACGCCGGGGTGGAACAGTAAATGGCAGGCGCTGATTACACCTGCGAAGCAAGCGAGGGCCTTGCTTTGGGCACTCCGTCCTTTTGCGCACAGTCCAATAGGAGGGATCCATGCTAAGAAGGTACGGATCGTGGTATGTTGTGGGGATACTCTGCGCACTAGCTCTATCGTCCGCTACTGGATGGGCTGAGCAAAACTATGGGGCTCGCTTAGGACGCCAAGCCAATGACGGCACAGTGGTATATCGCTCTGAGGGTCCCAAGACCCTGCTGGGTAACGTGGAGCCATCGGTGCGGAAACGGTATCTGCCCCAAGAGTTGTATCAGGAGTACCAGTGGCAGACTTGGCAGTACACTAACTACGCTGGCAATCCCTACCAGAGATATGTGGCGCAAAGCCTCTGGGGCGATTATTTCTACGACGTGTACGGAAATTTCCTGACCAGAGGATGGTTGGTCTACGACTGGACCGAGGACCACCCGCGAATCTCCGAGGGCAGCCGTCTGCTGAAAAGAGGAGCATATGCCGGTTTCTTTAACTCATTGATTGTAGCCTCCGACCAGAAAGGTCAATATTCTTTTTCCATTTCCGTTGGCGACGAACTGGTCACGACCCTGACGCCAATGACCTTTCGCAAGTCTGTGTACAACGGTGCCCAAGTCGATCTCATGTCGGACGCGGTCGAGCTGACTGGTATCTTTTCCCGCATCAGCGCACCGGGCTTCATCACCGATCCGAATCCGGCCTCTTTCAACAACTACACCAACCTGATAGGGGGCCGGACTAGGGTCCGGCTAGGCGATGCCATTACCTTGGGAGGGGTCTTCGTCAATTCCCACAACGGCCGGGGGACCGTACAGAGCTTTGAGGGCAATCCCTTCAAAGGGGAATTAACCTCGCTGCAGTTACAAAACCAGATCACTACTATTGTCATCCGGCTGAGCGACGACTCACCGGCTGATGATGTCGGGGGGAGTGTCCTACTAGCGGATAATGTAGAAATAGCGACGACTATCGGCGACAGAGACACAGTGCTAGTCGGCAATGAGATCGGCTTCACGCCCTACAGGCAGGGAGGCACCATTATCGAAGGCGTGCGCACGGCCAACGGTACGGAGCAGATTACGTTGCGTTACGAATTGAACGACCTAGCGGTGATTCTCGACGACAAGGATGCCATCAACAACATCCGGGATCTCCGCTTCAGACTGGTCCTAGTCAACGACTATCGGATCGAGATCACTTCCGATCAGCAGACCAACTTTGAAGGACAGCCGGTCTTCCTGCTGATGGCCCAGGCCGAAGGCAATATTCAGGACGGATCGAATAAGCGCGAGGTGATCTTCAACTACGGCTTGCCCACGGCTAACCAGCTATTGGGCTTCACGATCGAGGCCCAGGATTTCCTCGGATTTGACTTTTACACCGAGTTCGATGTGAACCACCAGTACAGGAAATACCCCAATCGCCGAGTGAAGACGCACAAAGCTCACTCGGGACTCGTCGGCTCCGAAAACGCCAAAGCCTGGATGATGAATCTGTCCAAAACGATCTCCTCTTGGTCCCTCTTTGCCGAGGGATTCTACATGGACTCGGCCTACAACACCAGTCCCTTCATATCGGACGGTAGTGGCCGAGTAGATTACGAAGACGGGACTAGGAGCATCTACGACTTCGTCGACGACAACGACGATCAGGACAAGAAACCCGACCAGAAGCGGCGCTACCAAGATCCTAGGACGGGTGAGGAATTCCGCGCCACTAGAACCGGAAGATCCGCCGAAGGTTTCGCCGACGAAGCCGTGTTCCCCGGCTGGGACCAGAACAACGATTTCATCTCCGACTTCAACCAAAACAGCAACATCTTCAGTGAGAACCGCTTCCCGGACTACGAGGAACCCTTCCTGCGCTACGGTTCAGACCGCCCTGAATACCTCTTCGGTATCGATCTCAACAACAACGGCTGGGTCGACCAGTTCGAAAACGACAACCTACCCGATTATCCTTACAAGAGAGATCGCAAGGGCTACAACTTGTACCTGCGCAATCAGGTAACTCCGCACCTGCAACTCACCGCCGGACAGGCCCGCGAACAACTCCTTTCGGACGACCGCCAAAATCTGACCACGTACGCCCTAGTGAGCTTTGAAAAGGAGTACGCCCGGATCGGACGAGTGGGCATCTTCGACATGATCAAAAAGGCGGCAGACGACATTCAGGACGATCTTTTTCAATGGGTACAAGCTCCAGGGCTGCCCGGAGCGCACCAAGCAATAGACGACCCCCTCTTCGCCCAAGACACCTATATCAATACTTTTTGGCTAGGCCTTGACCGCCGGACGAATATCGGAGTCAATTTTTCCAATAAATTCAAGTACGAGACCGTCAGGCAGCGGGAGAAAGGCAGTAACCTAGATTTCAAGGACGATACGCGTTTTCTTGGGATCATCAATAAGGCCGACTATCTGTACCAGTACAAAGCTCTGACGGTGCGGCCGAAGATCAAGAGCGAATTGCTCAAGGACAACACCCCCTATTCTATGGGAGGCGTGCGCCCTGTGCGAGATCAATGGACTGGTTTGTTATTCCTGACCTTCGAATTCCCCGTTCTGCGGCGAACGACCATAGAGACGGGCATAGAACAACTCTTCTTCAGGGATTCGGTGGTTGATGAGGACGCTTTAGCAGCGGGCGAATTCACCGAGGATTTCAACAGCACGGTCTTGGCCATGCAGCTTTCAAACAGGGGGCAGTACCTAGGCTATGTACTCACGGCCCAACTCGGCTACAGTATCCGCAGAATCAGTCGCGAGCGCGTCGAAAGAGATGACCGGTCACAGATGGATAGTACCGTGTTTATGACAGTGTACGCCAGCCTGAAAGATTGATACCGGGCGGCAGATTCTACCCTCGATTCCACAAAAAAGGAAACACCCATCATGCGAAGTACCGTCTCTGCGCCAGATCTGGGACTGGTGGAGTCTCTCTTTGCAGAAATTGAAAAAATACCGTGCATCAACTCCCATTCCCACATGGGACCAGAAGCCGAGCGCCTAGCGCAGCAGTTGGACGCCCTCGACTTTTTCAACCACGCCTATCCGACCGCCGACTTGGTGGTGGCCGGCCTCTCTCCCGAGGATAAAGAGGCCCTGTTCGACGCTCGCCGCCCGCTGGACCAGCGGTGGGACCTGTTCGAACCGTACTGGAACCGGATCCGCCTGACCGGATACTCCCAGTGCATCTTGACCGGCTTCCGCGATCTGCTCGGCTTCGACGATCTGACGGCCACCACGGTTGGACCGCTCTCTGAGGCCATCCAAGCACATAGCAAACCGGGCTTCTACAAAACGGTGCTACAGCAACAGGCCAATATCGCAACGTCAGTGGTCAATATGGAAGATCTGATAGAAGTGGACCGAACCTTATTCCTGCCCCTGCCCCGCCTCAACCGCTTCAGCATGCTTCGCACGGCCGAGCAAATCCACGCGATAGAGCGCGACTACGATGTGTCCATCGGCGACCTGCGCCAGCACGTCGAAGTAATTCGACAGGTGTGCCAAGACTGGAAGGAAGCCCAAGTCGCTGGGGTCAAGATGTCGCAATCCTATCACCGCCGCATGGACTTCAAAGAGCGAGACGCCGGCCAAGCCGCCGTTATTTTCGACCGTCTATTGCAGGACGACTACGCGGGGCTGGATTCGGCAGAAGGTGCACTACTAGAAGACTATCTGGTCTTCCAGTGCTGTCGGGCCGCCGCAGAAACCGATCTGACTGTCCAATTCCACCTAGGCATGAGGGCGGGCAACAATGGGGGCATGGAAGGGTGTAGCCCTGTGCCGCTCATCCCCTTGCTGCAGGCCTTCCCCCAAGTCCGCTTTGACTTTTCTCACGCTGGTTTCCCCTATCTGCGCGAGGGAGCCGTGTTGGGCAAGACCTTCGCCAATGTCTATCTGAACATGTCTTGGATCCACATCATCTCCCCCTTCGGGTCTAGGCTAGACCTGAGAGAATGGCTCCAAATGGTGCCCTACAACAAAATTATCGCCTTTGGGGATGACTTGCAGCAGGTCGAGACGGTCTATGGCCACTTGCAGATGGCACGCCGGAATTTCGCCTATGCGCTAGGGTCCCTGCTGGAAGAGGGCTTGCTGTCCGAATCGACCGCTCTCGACGTCGCCCAAGCGGCCTTTCGCGACAACCCGGCGATGGTCTACGGGGTCAATGCCTGAGCAGGGGTATTACCAGTCATGCACATTGTGACCCTGTGTGGGAAACCAGATTACATCCACTACTCCCGAGAGCACGACGCCGATTACATAGCCCACTCCCAAGCCATAGAAAAAAGGCTTGCCCTCGCGGTACGCTCTGACTCCGCCGTAGCGCAGCAGTAGTAGTTTAGCGACCCAGACCAAAAACAGGCTGAACCAATAGATGGATGTGCCCGAGGTGTGTTGAAAAGCCAGCCCAATGGGATGGAGCGAGAACCAGTGAAAGCGGGCTCGCAACAGCGCTATGCCCCCCGCTTGGAACACGCCCCACCCCCAGACACCCCACTTCCCTGGATCCCCGACTTTGGGATTTTGCAGCAAATGCACGGTCTCGTCTAAGAGGCCGGTCGCACCCATCAGAAAAACAGCTCCCCCTTTGTCGTAGGCCATCTCGAGGCTGGCCCATACTGCGGTTAGAAAACCCGTTGCAAAGGCGACTAGCACCGTAGCGGTCACTAGCCAGGGCTGATCCCGCAACGAGAAAATGCGCAGATGGTGCGGGATGGCCGGCCAAGCCGGCAGGCGAATATTGCCGAAAAAGGCATGGCCGGTGAACATCTTGAAAGCGACCAGATCCTGCGGCGACAGACGAGCCGAGCCTATCAAATCGACGATGAAGGAACTCCCTTTGGCATTGGGCCAACTAGGCATGAGGTAGGGAAAGCCCGTGGCCGCAATGAGCTTAATGGTGACAAAAAAGGTCGCTACCATCAGGACAAAAGCACCGATAGCTAGAGGCAAACTCGCCCCTAGGCTACAAGCCCAAGCGATGACGTAGCAGGCCGACAGAATTAGACCTACCAAGGCCAAGCGGTAGATCCCGACTTGACGCCGATCTCCTTCCCCAGTGCGCACCTGTTGCCACACTTCTCGCAAGTGCCGGCGGGCCAAGTACACGGACCAGCAGGCCACAAAAATGATGGCTCCCAAGCTTTCCAGCGAGAGGATCGCCTGCGGTGCCAAAGGCTGACCCTCCCCACCTACGACCAGTCCCACTCGATCCATCAGCCCTATTTTGACAGTAGCCAGCAGGGCGAAGACGACTAGGCTTCCTAGGATGTCCAGTGGGCATAGATAGGTCAAAGCCATAACCAAGGGCAGCACCCGGATGGTCAAGCCCGGGAAAGGGCGGGGCAATTCGAGATGGAAGCGCTTGGTATAGAGTTCAAACAGCGGCAAGCCCGGCGTGAAGTATGCGCCGATATTGTAGAGCAAGGGCAGCAAGACAACCCCGCAGCCGATCCAGAACAGACCCGAGCGAAACAGGTCGGGCACCCGTCGCGGCCCGTCGAAGCCCTGAGTCAGATCGAGGGGCATCTGCGCCAGCGGGAAAGAGAGTTTTTCGGCTTCCATCCACTGGCGCTGGAATAGCACCACCAAGCAAAAGCCGAATACCACCATCCCCAGCGAGGCCCCTAGCCACTGGATAATCGCCCCGACCCAGCCGTCCCACGGCACCGCTGCCCCCTGCGGCAGCCCCATCCAGAAGGTATCTAGCACCCGAGGCGAGGAGTCGGGAAAGACGCGCCAGGGCAAATAGGGGAAGAGCAGATCTGACCACTGGTTTTCAGGTGTGGCCATGTAGAAGGGCGCTCCGATAATGGCAATCCAGTAGTCGCTCCAGCCCCACTGCGGCAGGGCACCCACCACCCAGAGCATGGTGAAAATGGTCAGCAGTTCCCCTCGGTTTAGGGCCAACCGGGGCCACAAGTGCCCGCAGGCGGCGTTGAGAAACAGCCACAGCACGAAGGGCATAAAGGCCACCATGGGAAACTGCGAGCGGACATAGCTGCCCGACCCCGATGCTTGTCCGACCTCGAGGATGAGGTAGTAGAACACAGCGACAATGGTCAGCCCCCCCAGAATCAGGGCACGCAAGGTGATCCGAGGAGGCTTGGAGCCATCTAATGAATTGCTGTTACGCACCTTCCTACCTTCTCAAAAATACCCTAATACATTCCCCGTCTTTCCGGTGCAGGCGTCGATGATCAGCCACAAACCGGCTACTGAAACTTGGCCCAAAATTAAACCGAGAAAAAACGGCCGCGTCTTCAAATACCCTGCGGAGCCGCCGTATTTGAGTATGGCGCTCTTCAACACCCAAGCGGTGAAGATACTGAACCACACCCAGTTCATAATGTTGAACGTACCCGTGGCAAAGCCCAATGGATGGATCGGCCACCACACGAAGTGATAGCGGATATAAGTCAACAATCCCATGAGTGCTGCCCCCAAAGCCGTAAAGCCCCAACCAGATATGCTAGCCGGGACCGGATCGACGAATTTAGGGGCGATAAAATTGAATGCATTACGCGGCACTCCCACGAACCAAAACTGGTGGAGGTTGATCCCGCCGTACTTATAGGACAGGGTCATCACGGACCACACCGAACTGAGCAGGGTGACGGCTAGAGCTAGAAAAACGGCCCACAGCAGGCCCCTTTTACTGCCGCGAATCTCCTCGGCTAGTTTCAGCGCATTGGCAAAACAGGGCATAAAAAAGATGCGTATATTGGCGCTCCACACATAGGTGAAGGCCAACCCTGCCAGACCAGAGGCACCTAGCGCGCTGGTGCCCACTCCAGAAATCACAAAATCGGCTGGGGTCAAGGGCGTGCGAATCACGGAAATTCCGCCTTCTGCTACCGCTCTGGTGATGGCGATAAAGATCACTGTCATTCCGAACAGAAAGACCGGGACAATCCACAGAGGCAACCCAGACTGCCACAACCAAGTCCCCATCACCCCCAGCCCCACGAGCAGGCCCCAAACCGCAGTGCGATAGGAGATAATTTCATCGCTATCGTCGATGGATGGGTCGCGGTGGAATACCTTGCGGCAGACGGCTTGCAGATGCCGACGTGCCATCCACACACTGGACAGGACCAGCACGATCATGGCCCCCATAGCTTGGTGGGCCAGATAAGGGCCAACCGAATTGGCAAACCGGCTCAAAGTCTCCGTACTTTGTATCCCCAAGACATTGAAGACTCCCCGCTGCACCGTCGATAGCAGGAAGAAAAACCAGAACCCCAACGCCACATCGCGGCTGAGCAGATAGGCGAAACCGATCAGGCCTAGGTTCAAATCGAGACGCAAGGAGGTGCTGCCTCTGAACAGCCGCATCTCGGAATGGGTGTCGATGTGCGGCAGAAAAGGGAAATAGCCGCTGAGCGGGTTTGCCGTACCTATGAGGAAAGGCACGGCAAACCCGACCCACATGACCCGATTCCTAAAGTAAGGTTTAACGAGCGAGCGCCTCTCGTTAGGGCTGCGCGCCTCTCGCTCTTCATCCTGGATCATCTCCAGCGGGACTTGGACTAGCGGATAGGGCAGCTTTTCGTACTCGACCCATTGTTTGCGCAGAATCGTCATCATACATATAGACACCCAGTAGAATGACAATATGAATAGGCACCAGTAGAAGAGCGGCTCAACCCAAGCGTCCCAAGGCAGGGCCATGCCTGGTGGCAAGCCCTCGTAGAAATAAGTGATGGCCTCCGTATCTTGCGGGGCGATCCACTTAGGCACGTGCGGGTGGATCAACTCTTGCCACTTATTTTCGGGGGTGGCGTAGTAGTAGAGTCCTGCGATGATAGGCAGCAGATTTTCGGTGAAACCAATTGTGGGTACGGAGGTGGCTAGCATCGCCATGATGTAAACCACCGCCAACTCGGAACGGCTCAGGGCAAATCTAGGGCCTAGCAGGGCCAAGGCTGTGTTTATTAGGAGAACGAATACGAAGAATACAAAAAGGGCGGCCGGTGTGCTGAAATTGTGGGCCATGACCGTGCCCTTGATGATCATATTGGTATAAGGCACGGCCGCGCCGATGAACAGCGACAAAAGAGCACCAATTGACACGGCCCGCAAGGTGATACCCGGTGTCTTCTCGTCGGGCTGAGCCAAGCCGTGCCGCGCCTCTAAGTGGTCCTGGAAGATTGGAGGGATCCCTTTTTTCATATTCAAGTTGCGATCCGGCTCCAGAGGGGAAGTAAAACAGATTCGCCGTCTTCTCTATGGGGTATGGTCGCTCGCCGAGGGAACTTGGTAGGCGGTGTATTTGAGATTTTTGCCTCGGGCCTTTTCCACTGGATAGCGCTGAGCCGAAATGGCCAATTTCTCCTCCAGCATTTGCGCGGCGTCCAAGCCGAAGCGGTCGCACATAAGCAGGACAAAGTACAGCGCGTCGGCCAATTCGTGGCCGATAGCTCGGCGGAAGGTTTCGTCTTCTAAACGGGTGGCGATTTCTTGGTCGGAGCGGAAGCGGAAGTGCTCCAAGACTTCGGCCGCTTCAGTCGAAAGACCAATGGCCAAGTCCTTGGGGGTGTGAAATTGCGACCAGTCGCGCTCTTCCACGAAGCGGCGAATCTCGGCGGTGAGCTGGCCCAGCGTGGCTTCGCTCATGAGTCCGAGTTCCGCACTAGCCGAACCCCAATATGGCTGAAACGCTGATCGGGTGCGTTCCAGCAGCGCTGCGCCGAGCGGGAAAGCGAAGCCGCGTCTTTAAAGCTGCCGCCGCGAAACACCCGCGCCGTGCCCTCAGTCGGCCCTTGGGGATCGGTCTGCGGCCCCTCTGGGTACGCACCCAACCAGTCGCCTACCCACTCCCACACATTGCCGTGCATATCGTACAGCCCCCAAGGGTTGGGCGTTTTTAACCCCACTGGCTGCGCGGCCATCCGCCCGGAGAGGGAAATATTGTCCGTCCACCAAGCGTGGAGGGCTAGTTCTTTTTCAACGTTGCCAAAAGACCACGGCGTCTTCGTGCCCGCCCTCCCAGCGTACTCCCACTCGGCTTCGGTAGGTAGCCGGTACACTTGGCCACCGGCTGTGGCATTGAGGCTAGCTATGAATTCTTGCGCATCTTCCCAAGAGATGTACACGGCCGGGCGGTCGGGTCCCTCTTCCACCTCATCGGCGTAGTGACTCCACGGCCGCTCCCCAGTCACAGCCGTCCACTGGTGCTGGGTGATTTCGCACTGGCTTAGGTAAAAACCCTGGGTCAGGTGAACCTCGAACTGAGGCCCTTCGTCGTCGTTGCGGCCCTGCTCGTCTAGCGGCGAACCCATGGTGAAGACACCCGGCTCAATCCACACCATATCCAGCGGCACGCCCGGGGCCAACTCTACGGTAATCGGGGGCTGCGAGTGGGAAGCCTCTGGCTCGACGACGAGAGTAAAACCGAGGGGAACAGACTGCCCTGGGGATAGGTCCAGCTTGGCCGATCCGCTGACCACCAAGGCTCCGGTCGCATCGTACCCGGAAACCGTAAACAGTCTGGCGGCACCCGCCGGAATCTCGGAGACAGTCCCAACGATGCGATCGCCATCCACGGCCAATGGCTGGCGCATGGCTGGCATATCGGCCGCAGTGATCACTACTTCGACTTGGGCGAGCCTAGCGGCCACCTCAGCATCCACTTTAGCGGTCAGCAGCACGACAGCGCTGGCCTCCTCAGTTCCTGTGGGAGCCGTGCGGCGATCTCCACAAGCCAACAACCCTAAGAGGGCGGCTAACAGTAGGCTGGAGCCTATTTTCAAGCAGGTGCGCATGGTTATATTGTAAGGCACAAGGTCCCCCCGCCGCAATACGCCCAACGCCAAAGCCTCCCATGTGCCCATCCGCAGTTTCCTCCCAACCAGACCGCCGCACTTGGCTCCTGCCAGCTCTCCTGCTGGTGGGGCTGACCGCCGGGACCTATATACCGGCGATGAGCGGCGGTTTTATCTGGGACGACGACGACTACGTGCAGGATAACCTAACCCTGCGCTCGCTAGCGGGGCTTGGGCAGATCTGGTTCCAGCCGGGAACCACGCGCCAATACTATCCGCTAGTCCATACGACCTATTGGCTCGAATACCGTCTGTGGGGATTGAACCCGACCGGCTACCACGTGGTCAATGTAATCCTGCACGCCCTAAGTGCCGTTTTGGTCTGGCGGCTGCTAATCCGCCTAAAAGTGCCCGGCGCTTGGGCTACCGCCGCCCTACTCGCTCTGCACCCGGTGCACGTCGAGTCGGTGGCGTGGATTACCGAGCGCAAAAACACATTGTCCGGCGCATTCTATCTGAGCGCGGCATGGGCCTATCTGCGCTACGAAGAAGCGCGCAGCCCTCGTTTGTACTGGGCCGCTTTGCTCCTTTTTGCCGCGGCCCTGCTCAGCAAGACCGTCACCTGCACCCTGCCAGCCGCCCTGTTGCTGGTGCTGTGGTGGAAGGGCCAAACGCCAATGCGGCGCACGGCAGTAGCGCTCGTGCCTTTTTTTACCCTAGGGGTGGCCATGAGCGGGATGACGGTGTGGATGGAGAGGCACAGCGTCGGCGCTTGGGGGCCAGAGTGGGACTTGTCGCTGGTGGAGCGCGGCCTGATCGCCGGGCGGGCGCTGTGGTTTTACGCAGCGAAACTCCTCGTGCCGCTCAACCTTACATTTATCTATCCCCGCTGGGCAATCGATGCGACCGCGGTCTGGCAATATCTCTATCCGGCTGGAGCCTTGGGCGTCGGGGCACTGCTGTGGACCTTTCGGGAGCGCTTGGGGCGAGGGCCGCTGACTGGGGTGTTGTTTTTTGCCGGCACCCTAACGCCAGCCCTGGGCTTTTTCAACTTCTACCCCATGCTCTACTCCTTTGTCGCCGACCACTTCCAATACTTGGCCAGTCTGGGGCTTTTGGCGCTGGCCGCCGCCGGTGGGCACCGCGTGTGGACGCGGCTGGGTCAGCCGGCGGCCGGACCAGTCGCCTTGGCGTTGGTCTTGGCCGTCTGCGGTCTGCTCACTTGGCGGCAAGGGCAAGTCTATGCCGATCTGGAGACCCTGTGGCGCGATACTCTCAAAAAAAATGCTGGCGCGTGGATCGCTCACAACAATCTGGCCAATATCCTCAAAGAGCGCGGCCAACTCGACCAAGCCATCGGCCACTACCGGCAAGCCCTATTGCTAAAACCCGGCAGCGCCCAAATTCACCTCAACCTCGCCGACGCACACCGAGCCAGAGGCGAGTCCGCCGCTGCACTGCGCCACTACCGCCGTGCCTTAAGAGCCGAGCCAGGTCGCGTCGAAACCTACCTCAAACTGGGCAACGCCCTCCTCGGCCAAAACGCGGTCGCCGAGGCCATCGATCACTACCGGCAAGCACTCCAACTGGCCCCCGACCTCGCCCTAGCCCACAGCAATCTAGGCGCTGCTTTGGCTATCCAACGGCGGGACGAGGAAGCTATCGAACACTACCGCCGTGCCCTCCAACTCAAACCCGACTTTGCCGAGACGCACAACAATTTGGGGCGGCTCTTAGGCCTCCGAGGTCAGTTCGCAGCAGCCATCGAACACTACCGACGAGCACTGCAACTCAAACCCACCTATCGCCAAGCCCGCGATAATCTCGCCGAAGCCCTGCAAGCAGTGGGGGCCGACTCTATCTCAAAACCTTGATCATTTAGCCGTCGGCTGGAGCTAATAGCTTGCAATCAAAGGTACCACCGGACTATCAGGACTATCTAGCGCGTCGCAGTGACCCCACGGTCCACCACAATCTCCGGACAGCCGTTACTTGGCGAGGCGTGCTAGTGGGTTCCTTGCTATGTGCGATCATCGCCGTGGGCGCTCCCTACGCTCGACAGATCATCAAAGGGACAGCCCTCGCCCTGACATCCGCCACTCCAGTGGCCTTTTTCCTGCTCTTCGTCTTGCTGTTGACCCTGCACTTGGTCTTGGGCCGTTGCCGCCGCGAGTGGGCTTTTACCCGCGGCGAACTGATCACCATTTTCGCGATGATGACCGCGGCTGCGGCCATACCCACCAAAGGCGTGGTCAGTATGCTACTGCCCATCATCACGGGCTTCTTGTACTACGCCTCGCCCGAAAATCAATGGGCCGCGCAAGTCCACCCTTTGCTGCCTCGGTGGATCTTGGTCGACGATGCCCAAGCCATCACCGACTTCTACGAAGGCGGTACAACCATCCCCTGGACACACTGGCTGCCGCCGCTGGCGGCGTGGTTTGCCTTCTACATGGCTTTGTACCTGACGCTCCTCTGCATCAGCGCGATTCTGCGCCGCCAATGGGTCGATTACGAGCGCTTGGCCTATCCTCTCGCCCAAGCGCCGCTGGCCATGATTGACGAGGGGACCGAAGACCGTCTGCTCAAACCGTTCTTCAGGAACTGGGTCATGTGGTTAGGTTTTTCTATCCCCTTCTTGCTCAGTAGTCTCGGGGCTTTGCATCACTACTTTCCTCAAATTGCCGCCCCAGGATTCTCTACCGCGGTGCAGCCTATTGAAGGCGGCCGCAGTCTCCAGTTAAACATCAATTTTCTCATGCTAGGCTTGGCTTATTTCATCAATCTCAACATCAGTCTCAGCCTGTGGTTGTTCTATCTAATTGCCTATTTCCAAGACGCGGCCTTCGGCGTTATGGGCATTCACAGCCAAGCCGATTTGGGCCACTGGAGCGTTCCGATCAGAGGACACCTTATGATGGGAGCCATTGTGGTCTTGCTGGGTGCGATCTTGTGGAACGCTCGGCTCCATCTCAAAGCCGTCCTGCAGCGCGCTTGGGATGGGAGCGATGCAGTGGACGACCAAGGCGAGATCATGTCCTTCCGAGCCGCGGTAGTCGGCACCGCAGTGGGCTTGGCGAGCTTGTGGTTCTGGCTGTGGCAAACCGGCCTCCCCGCTTGGATCGCCCTACTCGTCTTAGCGGCCGGTCTAACCATTTTCATCGCCTTGTCCCGCATCATCGCCGAAACCGGCCTGCCGATTGTTAAGCCGACCATGATCCCGGCAGGTTTTACCCTGTCTGGCGTGGGGTCTTCGGCACTGGGACCCCACGGGACGGTCGCTTTGGGCTATACCATGGTGTGGTGTGGCGACTTGCTGGTCTTTATGATGGCACCCTTGGCCAATAGCCTGCGCTTGGTCAGCGAGGTAAAAAGCGGCCAGCGCCGCCTCTTTTGGGCCTTGGCCGCCGCCATGCTCCTCACTTGGGTGCTGTCCATGTGGTACACTCTGCACCTGGCCTACCGCCACGGTGCCATCAATCTGTACCTTTCGACGCACTACGCCACCGAGCCTTCGCGCTTGGCGGTTCGGCACCTGCTCGACCCCACCGAGCCGAGCTTAGCGGGCTGGCTATGGACTAGCGGCGGCGGCGCAATCATGGCGGGCTTATTGGCAGCCCGGCGCTACCTGCTGTGGTGGCCCCTGCACCCCCTCGGCTTTGTCGTCGGCTTCGGCCGCGTGATGGAGCGCATCTGGTTTGCAGTATTCTTGGCTTGGCTGAGCAAAAAGTGCCTGCTGCGTTTTGGTGGCGCTGCCGCGTACCACAGAATGCAACCCTTCTTTCTCGGCATAGCCCTAGGCCACATTAGCAGCGGCGGCGTCTGGCTACTCATCGACAGCGTGACTGGTACCGTGGGCAATCGCATCCCCCTCTATTGAGTGCCAGTCGGATTATCTATCTTAGTGCCGCTATGCCAACTAGCGAGCAAAAGACGTACTCGACCTTCTGCGTCCTCTGGGGCTTGGCAACGCTTTTTCACCTCGTTGCCAAAGACCCATGGCCGGCTCCTTTGCTCAGTACTTCACTCGCTGTCGCCGCACTCTATCTGCTCCACCGGCCGTCCGAACCGCACCGCCTCGTATTGCTGGCCGTCCTACAGATGTGCGAAAGCTGGACGACGGCTCCTTTTATCTCCAATCACTGGCTCTTCACCGGGCTGGTGAATCTGACGCTCCTTCAAGCCTACGCCCGACTGGCGTGGGCCGGGCGCACGTTCGCCGTGGAGCCGGGGGCCTTGTACCGAACCTTTGTCCCCATCGTCCGGCTCGAACTGATCATCCTCTACTTCTTCGCCGTCTTTCACAAACTCAACGCCGACTTCCTCGATCCCCAGACAAGCTGCGCGGTCCACTTCTACGCAGCCCAGCTCCCCTTCGCCTTGGCAGGAGCGATCCCCATCTACCTCACCCTAGCCGTTGAAGCGGCCATTCCGCTCCTGCTGTGCTGGGCCCCTACCCGCAACGCCGGTATCTTACTCGGTCTCCTCTTTCACGCGGCGGTCGGCTTTAATCCCATAAGCGAATTTTACAACTTCTCCTCCATGATCTTTGCCCTACTGTTTTTGTTTGCTTCCCCACGCCTCGACGCGGGCTGGCCAACCCAGCGTCTTTTTAAGTCGTCACGGTGGGAGGGCATGCCTTTTTTCGGTAAGAGTTCACTCGCTATTGGCGCAGCAGTTGTGGGGGTGGGACTTTTGGTCGTGTTAGACGATCTGATTGCCACACCGACTGAGTTGGTGCTGCTCTTGTGGGGACTGTACAGCGCCGCCCTGACCCTCCTTTTCGTCCTCCTACCCAAAGCACCCCCGGCGCGGCCCACATTCTCATTTCGACCTTGGCCCGTGCTCTTGGTGCCTCTGCTGACCGGCCTCAACGGGTGTAGTCCCTACTTGGGACTCAAGACCGAGACGGCGTTTGCCATGTATTCCAACCTGCGCACCGAAGGGGGGCAGAGTAACCACTTGCTGGTACCGGCTGGGGTACAACTGTTTGGTTTCCAGCGAGACCTAATAGAAATAAAGGACTCTTCGTCCGGCTTCTTGGCCAGTCTGGCGCAGCGCAAACTAATGTTGCCCTTCTTTGAGGTGCGCGCCGTACTCCAGCAGCACCCCAACACCTCGCTTGCCTATGAGCGACACGCCAGCCCCAGCGCTCCCCCAAGTGCTCAACTGCGGCAGCCGATCCCGTGGCCGCTGCGCAAATTGCTCTATTTCCGCCCAGTCGCCCTCAGCGGTCGGCAGCCCTGTTTCCACTAGGACCAGCGCATGGATCGAGACTACGATCTCATTGTCGTGGGCACTGGCTTTGCCTCTTCGTTCTTTCTCTCGGCCTATCTGGCCCGGTGCCGGGCCGACGCCCGAATCTTGGTCTTGGAGCGAGGCCGCCGCGACACCCATGCTTGGCAACTGCGCCACCGCCGACCAGCCAGCACGACTCCCCAAACCACCTTTGTCAACCGCCATCGCCGCAAACAGTGGTTCTACACGCCAGCTCTGGGCGGAGGCTCCAACTGTTGGTGGGCGGTGACGCCGCGCATGATGCCCAGTGACTTTGCGTTGCAATCCACTTATGGAGTAGGCACAGACTGGCCCCTCAGCTACGACGAGTTGGAGGAATTCTACTGCCATGCCGAAGCACTCATGGCCGTCTCCGGGCCGGACGATAGATCACCCCAGCCCCGCAGCCAGCCCTATCCCCAGCCACCTCATCGCTTTTCCCAACCCGACCAGCTACTTAAAAAAGCCTATCCAGAACTCTTCTTTCACCAGCCCACGGCCCGGGCGCGCTTGGCCACGGCCCAACGACCCGCCTGTTGCGCCAGCGGCGTGTGCCACCTGTGCCCCATAGACGCCAAGTTTACGGTCCTCAACGAAATGGGCCATCTCTACGCCGACCCCCGCGTTACGTTGGTACTAGAGGCTGCGGTCCAGAGCGTGGAAACCACCGGCCGCACGGCTCGAGGCGTCCGCTACATAAAAGACGGTGCCGAAGTCCAAGCGCAGGGCCAGTTGGTGGTCTTAGGGGCCAATGCCTTGTTCAATCCGCACATTCTGCTGCGCTCGGGCTTGTCTCATCCCCTCTTGGGCAAATTTCTCCACGAGCAAGTCGCCGTCTCCGCGACCATAGACCTCGATGGAGTCGACAACTTCCAAGGCAGCACCAGCATCACCGGGCACGGGTACATGTTATACGACGGACCTCACCGGTCTCAGCGGGCTGCCTGCCTGATTGAATCGTGGAACGTGCCCACTTTGCGCTTGGAACGGGGCAAGTGGCGGCAGCGGCTAGTACTCAAATTCCTCTTTGAGGACTTACCCGCGCCACACAACCACGTCCGCATTGCTGCTGGCGATCCCGCCCAACCCGAAACCGTGTACCGGAACCACTCGGAGTACGCCCAGCGCGGCATTGACGCGCTCGCGGAGGCCCTGCCCGAGATTTTGCGCCCCCTGCCAGTAGAAAAAATCGACTTCGACCCCCGGCCCTCCCCCACCGAGAACCACATCTTGGGCACCACACCGATGGGCACTGACCCACGCCGCAGTATTGTCGATCGCGGTCTGGTCCACCACCAAGTTCGCAACTTACTAGTCTTGGGCGGCGGAGCCTTCCCAACCAGTTCGCCGGTCAACCCGACCCTCACTCTGTCGGCCCTGTCCCTGTGGGCGGCCCATAACCTGCTGACATAGGGACTATGGCGATCTGGAACAAACGTCGCACCTTCTTGGGAGCTGTAGCCGCCCTGTCGCTGGGCATCGGCCTAGGACGGTGGTTTTACCGCCCGCGCCAGTTCGACAACCCTTGGGTCGAGCAAACCGCAACGACCGTGCGCCGCCTACTGCCCTACCTACGGATAGACGAGGACGGCTTGGCCCGCTTCGCGCAAGACCTGCTGGCGCGAGACCAGCACGCGCTTTTGCGCCGGGCCACTGCCGGCGATGCCCAGGCTGGGGCGTGGCTCGGCCAGCAGTTTTTGCTGTCGAGCGATTTCTTTTGGCATGGAGCCGACGAGGCGAAGACCGTCGGCTATCGAGCTTACTACGACCCCTACAAACTCCCCTGCGCCAACCCTTTCGCCCACTGGGAGTAAGCCGTGACCCAGTCCCCTATAAACCGCCTCATTGCTGGGACCTTGGTCGCCCTGATCGCACTACACGTCCTCCACGTTCTGCACTACAACTTCGTCTCCGACGACGCCTTTATCAGCTTGCGCTACGCGGCCAACCTGCTTGCTGGACACGGGTTAGTCTTCAATCCGGGAGAACGAGTCGAGGGCTTTACCAGCCCACTGTGGACGCTGTTTTTGGCAGGGTTTGGTGCCTGCGGTTTTGACCTGCTAGAAGCCGCCCGCGCCCTCGGCTTGCTCTGTTCGATTCTGACGCTCCCAATCACCTATTGGCTAGCTCGCCAGTGCGGGGCGACCCCGCCGACCGCCCTGATCGCCCCGGCCTTGCTGGCCTTTAACGGCTCTTTTGCCTGTTGGGCCGCCTCGGGCATGGAGACTGCGCTCTTTGTCGGTCTGATTGCCGCTGCTTTTGCCACCGCCTTGGCCGGGAACTATTGGGCCTCAGCTAGTTTGACTGCCGCCGCCGCCCTAGCCCGGCCGGAGGGTCTGCTGGTCTTACTCGTTTTAGGCTGCCACCAACTCTTGCGAGCTAGGCGAGGTGAGGGGCGCTCGTGGCTGCCGTGGCTCCTTGTTGGCGGCGGCCCGTACGCCCTTTTGTTGGGGTTCCGCCGCTGGTACTACGGGGACTGGCTGCCCAATACATACTACGCCAAAACCGGGGGAGGTTGGGCCCAAATACAGCGCGGCTTGGACTATATGCGCGACTACGCCGCCGATCACGAGGGCCTGCTCCTGCTGGTCGGGCTAGCGATTTTCGCCCTGTTGCGCCGCACAGCCGGGATGCGCTTGGTGGCCGTCGGCTGGTTGCTCTTCTGGCTGGCCGTCGCGTGGCTGGGCGGAGACGGCCTCCCCATGTATCGCTTTGCGCTGGTCCCACTGCCCCTGTTCGTGGCCTTGGCCGCAGCCTGTGTCTCCGACTTGGCGCAGCCCTTTTTAGTAGCCCGCAAAAGCGGGGTGGCCTTGGCGGTAGTGCTGGGCTGCGCTTGGGCCTATACGCACTGGTCGCCGCCGCGCCTCAAGTCGCACTACGGCGCATATCAATTTCAACAACAGGTGGAAATTCCCCGCTGGACCCAGGTGGGCCAGTGGTTTGCCGACAGTGCGTCAGCCGGGGCTAGCATCGCCGTCGTGCCCATTGGCGCGGTGGCATATTACTCCAAGCTCGAAGTGCGCGATATGCTCGGCCTGACGGACCGGCACATC
The DNA here is from genome assembly GCA_022820485.1 of Candidatus Latescibacterota bacterium. GTDB lineage: Bacteria > Latescibacterota > UBA2968 > UBA8231 > UBA8231. The sequence goes on along the minus strand of JAJEFJ010000103.1, from coordinate 75,189 downwards.
GCCCGGCGCAACCTGTCGGGCCTAGGCCGGGGCTGGGCCGGGCACGAAAAGCACGACGGCCAGTACGTCCTCCGCCGCCGGCCCACGTACCTCCTGCTGGGCAATGTCGATGTAACCGAGCAGCCCCGCGACCCCCGCAAGCGGCCCTTTATTCCCTACGACAACCCCCACATCTGGGCGCGAGAAAAGGACCTGTTTGCCACCGAACTGATCTTTGAACGCTACCGGCCCCGCTCGGTACAGCTTGCCCCCGGGCAGTACCTCAACTTTTACGAGTTAAAATCGGAGTTCCGCCAGCCGTAACCGCGCCTGGCATTTGGCATCTAGCCAAGAACTCCGTAGCCTATCCGCAGCGAATCGCCCAGCATCCTCTACTCCATGCCAACCAGCCTATGTCGCGTCCGCAACCGCCCCTTGCTGCCCACGTAACCGGGCGCGGCATCTTCATCGGCTGCGTCCTGTGCGCCGTCATTGCCATTGGCGCACCTTACGGACGCCAGCTAATCCAAGGCACTTCGCTGGCGCTGACTTCGGCCACCCCGATCGCGTTTTTCCTGTTTTTCGTACTGCTGCTGACCCTTCACCTAATCTTGGGCTGGTGCCGACGCGGCTGGGCCCTTCAGCGGGGCGAGCTGATTACCATCTTCACCATGATGATGGTGGCTGCGGCCATTCCCACCAAAGGCGTCAACGGCCTGCTCATGCCCATGATTACGGGCACCTTCTACTACGCTACCCCGGAAAACGATTGGGTCGGCCAAATTCATCCGTGGCTACCTAGCTGGATCTTGGTAGCCAACCCCGCAGCAGTTAAAGAATTTTACGAGGGAGCCAGCCGCGGCAGTGGTATCCCTTGGGTGCATTGGCTGCCTCCTTTGGGAGCTTGGCTGCTCCTCTACTGCTCCCTGTATCTAGCCGTGACCTGCCTCAGCGTCATCTTGCGCCGCCAGTGGGTCGAGCACGAACGCCTGATCTACCCGCTCATGCAGGTGCCGCTGGCCATGATGGCCGACGATCCGCAAGGCCGGCTGTTAAAACCCTTCTTCCGCAGTTGGGCCATGTGGATCGGCTTTGCCATCCCAGTGGTCTTTATGAGTTTTTTTGCTCTGCACAACTACTTTCCTTGGTTCCCCCAAGTCGTCCTCAGGTCCTCCGTCGACATATTTCGCCAGAGTATTTTCCTGACCTTTGGGCTCAATTTTCTCATGCTGGGTTTTGGTTATTTCATCAATACTCAGATCGGCTTCAGCTTGTGGTTTTTTTATTTGCTGCACCAGCTACAAGAGGGGCTGCTGTTTTACTACGGCTTGCAAGACACCCAAGCCGAATTGGGCTGGTGGACCGAACCGGGCATGGGACACCAGATGATGGGAGCCCTCATCGTCTTGGTCCTCTCGGGTCTATGGGTGGGCCGACCTCATTTCAAACGGGTACTGAAAAAGGCTTGGCGAGGAGACGCCCCAGTAGAAGACGGCGACGAGATCATGTCCTATCGGGCCGCCGTCTGTGGCACAGCTTTCGGCATCATCGGCCTGTGGCTCTGGCTGTGGCAGACCGGCATTCCCGCTTGGATTGTCCCGGTTTTCCTCTTTGCTGGCTTGGTCATCTTCATCGGCCTAGCCCGAGTAATTTCCGAGACCGGGCTGCCGATCTTCAAAGCCAATATGATCCCGGCGGGCTTTGCCGTGTCCAGCGTAGGCGTGCCAGCTTTGGGCGTAAAGGGCATGATCGCCACCGGCTACACCATGGTGTGGTGCGGCGACCTGTTGGTTTTTATGATGGCCCCCTTGGCCCACGGCCTGCGCCTCGGCAGCGAACTGAAAAGCGGTCAGCGCCGCCTGACGTGGGCCGTGGGCTTGGCCATGGTCATCGCCTTAGTCCTGTCGGCGTGGTTCACCATTTACCTCGCCTACCGCTACGGCTCGATGAACCTGCTCATTTCCCAACACTACGCCGAAGAGCCGTCCCGCTTTGCCCTCGAAAAGATCACTAATCCCACCGGCCCCAGCCTGAGCGGGTACTTGTGGATGACCGGGGGAGGGCTGATTATGGGGCTGCTGCTTGTGGCCCGGCATCAGTTTCTGTGGTGGCCTTTCCATCCCCTCGGGTTCTTGGTGAGTCACGGCCGGGTAATGGACGGGATTTGGTTCACGCTTTTTTTAGCTTGGCTTTTTAAGAGCTTGGTGCTCAAGTACGGAGGGGTAAGTTTGTACCGCCAGACCCTGCCTTTTTTCTTGGGCCTTGCCTTGGGCCACATCGTTATCGGCGGCATCTGGCTGGTCATCGACGGGTTTACCGGCATGGTGGGCAACCGCATCCCTCTCTACTACTGACGGAACCCTGCTCACTTTTTACTTGAGCTTGCGGCGTATTCACTGTATTCTATATGGAAATTTGCAGGCAAGAAGCATTTATTCATTGAACTCATCCAAAGGAGGTTGGTTCATGAAGCGCATCGCTATTCTCTTTGCAGTTTTCGCCTTAGCGGCCCTGCCCAATACGGGCCAAGCGCACTGGGATGCCGGCACGGTTTGGTTCGTCGTCCAGTTTCCCGACGGGGCTACCCCCACCATTGACGGCAATCACGGCGACTGGGACGGGGTGCCAGCTTCCTATGGCATCGACAACTCGGTCTTCAACGACGCCCGTGGTCTAGTGCCCGAAGGCTGGAGCAACGCCGACTGGGACGTCACCGACTTCAGCATGTTGCATCGGGTCGGCTGGAACGAGACGGACAACAAGATCTATATGGCCACCCAGACCTTTGACGACGAGCACAACATGGACCGCACCAGCCACTGGAGCGAGGACGATTCGTGGGAGGTGTCCTTTACCTATAACCACGACGCCTATGCCGATGACGGTGGCTACGTCGACATCAACGACGAAAACATCGGCATCAATACCCGCTACAACTTCGCGGTGCCCGTCCATCCGACTCTCGGCGATTGGTTCTGGTTGCGGCCGGGCGAGTTGACCGGCACCGAGTGGATCTGGCCCGGCACTGATTGGCTCGAATTCAACTACACTTGGGACGGCGACGAATTCGGCGAGAGCACCTATTACTACGAAATGGGTCTCACGCCCATAGGCTCGTATCCCAAAGGCCAAGAGGGTGGCTACCAGCCCGACGATGTGGAAGTATGGGATCTGGAAGAAGGCCAGATCATCCACATTTCCATCGTCCAGATCGACAACGACGGCGACTTCAATAACTATCGCACCCCTGGTTGCTGTGGCTACTGGAGCACCCTTGACAATTGCTGCTCGTCCGTCAACGATTGGTTCCTAGCCGAACCGGATCCGGCCTTTGTCGCTTCTACTTCGGTCGAGGACGATAGCTGGGGCCGCATCAAGTCCCACTTTAAGTAGGTCACATCTCCGCTGGAATCACCTCTATCCAGCTAGAGGGCAACTCTCGGAAGCCCGTGTTCCACGCTGGGACACGGGCTTTTTTTGGTTCTTCGCAAAGGGTACCGCATGAGAAAACACGGGGCGTTATGGCTGGTCGTTGCGCTGGCGAGTCCAGTGTTGGGCGATCGCGCCGAATTCGCGTTGGGCGGAGAGGACGGCAACCCCTGGACCACCCCCCTCGCGCTAGAAGGCGAAGAAGGCGGCTTCTACACCGTGTACGGCTCCGACGGTCAAGTCGTGCGAACCGAATCGGTGGGCACGTCCCCTCAGTGGATTGGCGCCGATACCCTGATCAACTATGCCGACGGGGCCATGACTCCGTCTTGGGTTGATCCCAACTTGAACCTGACCCACATCGTCGGTTGGGACCAGAACGGCCAGAGCCAAGTGCCCTTTCACGATCTGGGTGGCAATATCCGCGTCACTCAGGGCGAAAATTCGGCTTTTATGGGCATGACCCTGCCCAGTACCCTGCGGGCCTACGACGGCGACCGCACCTCGGCCATGTTCCGCATTTTCGTCCAGCGCGTAGGGGCACCTCCGGGGGTGGGGCGCGGCTTCCGCAACAATACCATTACCAATTTCGGCGCTGAAATGCCCATCAATCGCATCCGCTTCTATCCCCGGCTCAGCAAGACTGAAGACGCTCATATCATCGCCGCCATGGCCGAGCCCAAACCCGATCCCGACACATTTGGCGAGGAGAGCTTTGCCGCCAACTTTCTCGAGTGGTACGAGATTGGCGTCGCCGACAACAGCGTTCCCATAGCCGACGATGCCTTCGCGGTCCCCAAGGGATTGCGCTGGCACAAAGTCATCTCCTCGGCCGGCCTCGGCGGCTATCGGGTGAGCAACGATTCGGCCTATAGCATTCTGCGCAGCGTGCGCGAAAACCTCGATGTGGTGGTCGACTTTCGCTTCCCCCTGCGGCACATCCGCTGGGTCGCCATCCGCGCCTTGGACCCGGTGCGCGACTGGGAAATCGCCGAGGTGGAAATCTACGGACAAGGCTTTGTCCGCAAAGCCCGCTATCTAACCGACATCCTCGACTTTGGCCAACCCATCAACTGGGGCAAAATCCGCTGGAGTGGCCAGCGCCCCCCCGGCACCCAAGTCGAAATCCGCACCCGCACGGGCACCGACCACAACCCCCACATCTACTGGGAACCCAACGCCATTACCGGCGAAGCCGAGGAAATTAGCTTTGACGAGCACTTCAGCCTGCCCGTCCGCGAGCGCGAGCCCCCGCTATACGACCGCGACCACTGGAGCTTTTGGTCGCCTCCCTACGACTTTGAGGACGGCTTGCGCGACCACGCTCAGGAGGCGGCCGCTTGGGCCGACGGCACGGTCCTGCAGTCGCCCTCCCCACGGCGCTATATACAGTTGCAGGTCACCTTGTTTGCCACTGAAACCGAGGCCCCTCGCCTCGACGAGCTCCAGTTTCAGCTAGCTCACTCCCTGTCGGCTTCTGCTCTACTGGGCGAGATCTGGCCGATTGAAGTCGAAGACGCCCGTTCCCAGCGCTTCACCTACGTAGTGAGTCCAGATTTCCAGACCGGCGACACAGGCTTCGACCGGCTCGAAATCGGCACCCACACCCAAGTTGACACCGTCTATCACGTCAAAATCGGCGGCGTAGAGGTCGATCTGGCGGCCTTCCCGCCCCAAGTGCTAACCGACCGCATCATCGTGTCGCTAGATCGCAAGCTGTCAAGCCCAGAAACCGACCGCTTCAAGCAGGTGGAAGTCGCCTTCCAAGTGCCGGTCCTGCGCTTCGGCACTGAATTTGCCGGCTGGGTGTACAACAGCGATGACCCCGACCGCATCAAGCAGCAAGTCCAGCCGGGCAACGCCACCTTCCGCTATGGTGGCGACGTGCTGGCCGTGCGCACCCGCGTAGGCGGTCGGCTGTTGACGGATGTGCGAGTGCATCCCAACCCTTTTACCCCCAACAACGACCGCGTCAACGACATCGCGCAACTTTCCTTTGACGTGCGCGAAGTGGTCGCGCGCCGGCCCCTGCAAGTAGCCCTGTACGACCTCTCGGGCCACGAGGTACAGACCTTGGCTACCACGCAGATCAAAACCGGGATAGTAGAGTACTCTTGGGACGGCCGCCGGTCCGACGGCCGTCTGGTGTCCCCAGGCGTCTATATCTACCGCATTCGGCTAGATACCGACGAAGGGGCAGAAGAACAAGTCGGCACCATTTCGGTTGCCTACTAGGAGCCTGAGCATGTTGAGAAGCCTACTTGTTCACAGCCTAGCAGCCCTCGTCCTCACGGCCTCGGTCGGAGCCTTGGATACGCTCAGTGTGGGCTTGGACGCCCCCATCGACTGGGATGGCACCGGTGCTGCCATCGGTACGCTAGATCCAGAATACCGCAGTTTGGTCAATCCCAACGCCGTGCTAATAGGCAACGCTCCAGGCGAACTCATCGACTTCTCCCAGCGAGTCTTAGCACCCCGGGAACTGCAAGAGGGCGAAAACATCGCTTCGGGTACCCTCGAACGCGGCGGCACCATAGCCGCCCCTACGGTGCTGCGCTTCACCACCGACTTCACCCGCGAGGATCTAACCGAGGCCCTCGCCGAAATCCTCAGCGACCTAGCCGGCGGTGAGACTCAAGCCTTTGAGCGCAAGGGCGACGACGTGCGCGGCACCCTCATCATCGGCGACTTAGGGGCCCGCTTCGGCGTCAATCGCTTCCGCTTCTATCCACGCAATACAGTCCATCCCGCGCCCACGGCCGCCTTTCAAAACGACTTTTTGCGCGCGTTTGAGCTGTTCGTCAACGACGGCCTCAACCTCACGGCCGATGGTTTTCCCGTGTGGGGTGCGCCCATAGTGGAGGAAGCCCAAAACACCAAACCCGTCGTTGACATCGAATTCGATCCGCCCCGCTATATTCGCTCCTTCCGCCTGCGCTCGGCCACGCCCATTCCCTTTGAAATAGACGAGATCGAAATCTACGGTACCGGCTTTTTGCCGACGGCTACGTACTTCTCGGACATTTTCGCCACGGGCCTTGCGGCTTGGGGGCACATTCGCTGGGTGGAAAAAGCCGTGGGGGATTCGGCTCAGTCCAGCCTGCTAATTTCCACGCGCAGTGGTAATGACGACACGCCCTTCATTTTTCATCGCCAGCGCACGGACAAGCGCACCGACCCCGAGATTCCCTTCTCCATTAGCGACCCCACTGAGCCCATGCGCCTAGACGAGTACGAACGGCTCCCCATAGTAGATGATAACGGCGTCACGTGGTCCAAAGGCTCGATCAAGGACGATCTGGAAAACTGGAGCCCTTGGAGTCCTCCCTATCCACTCGACGAGGGCACGTCTCCCCAAGGCACCCCGATCATCTCCCCTTCGCCGCGGCACTTCCTCCAGTTCCGCGTCAGCGCTCAGAGCAATGATATCCAATCAGCGCGCCGCCTTGAGCACATCTCCCTTTCGTATTTGACTCCACCGCTGGCCGACGAATTCGTCGCCGAGATTTTTCCCCGCCAAGTAGAGGTTTCGACCTCTACTTCCTTTACCTATGCCGTGCGGATGCGCATGGATTCGCCGGACCTACTGGGATTCGATACTTTTGCGATAACTACCCCCATCCGAGTGGAACAGGTGGAACAGGTAGAAATTCTCGATGCCCAAGGTCAGCTAGTCGCCTCCCACGCCTTTGCGCAAGGCGATACGGCTGGCGGTTCGGGGCTTGCCATCAACGCCATTGCAGAGGACTACTTCAGCGTGCGCTTTCCGCCTATCCAAGCCGATGATAATCTGCTGAAAATCAGGTTTCGCGCGGCCGTGTTGGCCTTCAGCACCGAATTTCGCGGGCAGGCCTCGCTGTCGAGCGAACCCGGTTCGTTTCAAAACGCCACCTCGGGCAATAGTGCCGATTTGGAGGACGAGGACCAACCCACCCGCTCTGGCACCACGGTGCTCAGTCCCTCGATCATCCGCAGCGAACGGCTGATCGATGCCCTCGAACTGACGCCCAATCCCTTTACGCCCAACGGCGATGGGATCAACGACCAAGTCGCCGTCGCCTACAACATCCTAGCGCTGACCAAGGCCGGTGCCGTTGCGGTGCGCCTGTACGACCTGTCGGGCCGGCTGGTACACACCCTACAGCAGACGGCGCTCAGCAACGGTCGCTACGCCCTTACTTGGGATGGACGAGTCGCTGACGGCCAGCTCGTCCCCCCAGGCGTGTACTTGTTGGGCATAACCGTGGCCGGGGACCTGGGCGACGACCTGCAGGCACACCCTCTATACGTAGCCTACTAACATGAACAGAGTACGCATCGCGACAATAACTTGCGCCCTGATCGGAGCCTTCTTGTGGGGCTGTAGTGAGCAGGCCCCCTCCACCGTGGTTCAGATCGGTACCCGCGCCATCACCGCCGAGGATCTCCGATCCTACGTCCTAGGGCTGAACGAAAGCCAGCGGAGCCACCAAGAAGGCCCGGCAGCGCGGCGCGAGTACCTCCAACCCCTCATCGACTACCACCTCATGTGGCTGGAAGCCCAAGCCCTCGGTTTGGACACCGCGGCCGCAGTTCAGCGCCAACTAGAGCGCAAAATTCGTCGGCATTTGGTCGCCCTCTATCTCAAGCGCAAACCCGTGCAACCGCCCCTCGTTGAAGAGGATGAGATCAAACAGCGCTTCGAGCGCCAAGGACTCCACAGCACGTTAGAGCGAATGACTTGGGGCATTATGGCCAAGGCGCGGCCGGAACTAGAACAGGCCGTGGCCGAGTTGGCCGCCGGCACTCCGTTTGGCGAAGTGGCCGCCCGCTACTCCATTACACCCGACGCAGTCAACGGAGGCGAACTAGGCTGGCTCCGGGTGGAATCCATCCGCCGCATGGGCCTCCCCGATTCGCTGTTCTACGATTTGCCATTAGGGGTCTTATCGCCCGTACTGCCCCACGCCGCCGGCTTTTGCGTCGTGCGCTTTACCGAGGAACGGCCGGTATCCTACTTCGACTTCCGCGACGAAATCCTCCAGGAACTCCAAGAGGAAAGGCTCGGCGAAGCGCGAACGGCCCGGGCCGAACAATTGGCCGACAAATACGACTGGAATCTCCACGAACCAGGGCTGCACCTCCTGCTCAAAAAAAGCCAGCCGTTGGCGGCCTTGGAACTGACGCCAGAGGAAGAACGGACGCCTTTGTTCAAGTTTACGGGCGGCCAAGTGCCCCTAGGTGAACTGCTCGACCAACTCAAAAACCGCAACATCAACGCCGTAGTCGATAGCGCCGCCTTGGTCCAACTCGCCGAGCGCTTTCTGCTCCAGCCTTACATCTTTGCCGCCGCGGTCCGCCACGAGGATTTGATTGACCGCGAGACCCTCGAAGCGGTGCGGCAGAGCCTGCGCGAAGAGGTCGTCCTCAGCCAACTGCGCCAGCAAAGAGTAGTGGCATCCATCACCATTGCCCCAGAGGCCGTGCGCCGCTACTACGACGAGCAAACCGAGCGCTTCCGTCGCCGGGACCAGATCGACGTGGCCGAAGTGCTGGTGGAGACCGAAGAAGAAGCGCTAGCCGTGCGGCGGCAAATCGAAGCAGGGGCCGACATCGCCGCCCTAGCCCAAGAGCGCAGCAAACGCCGAGGAGCCCGGGCGCGGAGCGGCGTCTTTCCCATGGAGAAAACTTCGGACTTGGTACCCCATATCCTAGCCGCGCAGCCAGACGAGTTGGTCGGACCGGTGCAAGTCCACGATGGCTTCTCCGTATTCGAGATCGTCCGTCGGCAGCAGGGGGAACGCATGCCTTTTGCCCAAGTCCGTCGGCAGATTAGCGACATGCTGCGCCGGGCCGAGGAGCGGGAGCGGTTCCAAGCCTATATAGAAACCCTGCGCCAGCAATACGCCAATCAGATCCAAGTGAACCAACAGCAATTAGCTGCGGCCCTACCCGACGATTTCCTCACCGCCTTTTAAACGGTCGCACAACTTGGAGAAACTCCATGAACCGCAAACACTACAGCCGTTGGAGCCGAGTTTGGGCCTTAGCCCTTGGGTGCTTGGCCCTCCAGCAAGTCAGTGCCCAAGCGCCCTTAGGCCACCGTCTGCAGAACGACCGCATCATCGTCGACAGGGCCTCCTACTGGCGACACTGGACCGGGCCTTCCCACGTGGTCGATGTGCATCCAGACGGGACCGTCAAGCCCCATTTCTTTCGCCACGTGTACAACATCATCGCCGAAGATCGCGCGGTATTTGCCAAACCCGTGGACCAACCGGGCATCCGCAAAGCGGACCGGGCAATTATGAACCTCCAACGCACCCCAGCGCTGGAAGCGGACGGCAGCTTTACCTTCAGCAAGGCTGAGCAATTGATCAAATTTCTCGATCGAGACTTCAAACGCTTCCCCGGCAACCACAGCCAGATCCCCATTAACGGTCGCCTTCTAACCATCGTCGACAGCACCCTCAGCGGCGACGGCAAAACCGTAACCCTGAGCCTGCGCAACGAACGCACGGGGGTAGAATCAACGCGCGAATTTGGCGCTAAGGACAAAATCGCCTTCCCAGTGTACGACTACGTCCAGCGCGTCGGCGTCAGCCGAGTAGGCTCCAACGAGGCCCTAGCCCCCCATATCGTCGATGGCGACCGCGACACCTTTTGGGAACCAGACTTAGCGGCCACGCCAGACAAGTGGTGGATCGAAATCGACTTGGGCCGCACGCTCGTGGTCGAGAAGGTAGTGCTGCACTTTGTCGATGAGACCTTGGGCGACCCCTTCCGCCAGTTCCGCGTCATGCTAGCCCCTCAGCAGAAGCTCATTCAAGCCCAAAGCCGCGTGCTTCAGTTCAAGGTGGTCGGCCAAACCCGAGCGCCCAATACGGACCAGCGGACGATGGCGTTTTCTTCTGAAGACACGCCCGGCTTTGCCGAAGACGACGACGGCCGCACCGAGTGGACCGGCCGCATGGCTCAGACCGTGCGCATTCTCATCGGCGACAGCAAGCTGGGGCGGGCACACCAAATCGACCAGGCCGCGTGGGAGGCCCTGCCGACCGACGAACGAGGTGATATACTCTACTACATTCGCGACGACGTCGGCTTTGAGGAGCCGGTGGAGCAGGCCATTTACGAGAGCCTCCCCCAAGAACAGCAGGGCCGCAAAGAGTACTATATTCGCGAGCGGCCCCGGCTGGCCGAAGTCGAGGTCTGGGGCTGGGGCGACAACCTATCGCCCAAGCTAATCGACGGAGGCGGTAGCGTTAGCTTTACCGGACCGGAAGTCCCGGCTGGGGGCTTTGACGGCGACTGGAACACCACCTTCCGCATGCCAGCGTGGTTTAGCACCAATCCCACCGCTGGCATTCTCACCGTCGATATTGGTGCCCGCGTCTGGCTCGACGCCATGCGCTTGGCCGTTCCCTTTATTCCCGGCTACATCACCGAGGTAGCCGACGGCAGCCGCGATCCCAACGGCCGGCTTCGGTGGCGACAAATCAGCCTACCCGACCGCATGGAAGGGGGATTCAAGCGCGCCGCCGACCTTTTTGACCCGGCCCTAGATATCCGCTTCCTCAACCTGCGCCTGCCGGGCATTGCACGGACTTCGGGCTTTTTCTACGACCTGACCGAAGTCCTGCTCTACACCGAGGGGTTTGTCAGCCAAGCCTCGCTGGTATCCGATATCATCCGCCTGCCGGGACCGCGCAACTTCGGTGCCATCTACTGGGACCCACCCCCCGGCACCCACCCCTCCGGCACGACGGCGGAAGTGCGCACGCGCACCGGCGATCTGCTGGTGCAGCAAATTCGCCATTTCGACGTCAATGGCAACGAGAAAACCAAAGAAGAATGGGATAAGCTGATCAGCAGTTGGAAGGGACCCATCGACACCACCTTTGCCCTCGGCAGCGGCTGGAGTCCCTGGAGCCAGCAGTACCTACAGCCGGGCGACCGGGTCCGTTCCCCCGGGCTGCGCAATTACATGCAGTTACAGGTGCGCTTTACCAGCCAAGACCGCCTACAAGCCGCCTCCATTAGCTCGATCGAAGTAGAGCTGGCCCCGCCCGTAGCCCGCGCCCTCACCGCCGAAGTATGGCCCACGCAGGCCGCGATCGGCCGGTTGGACACGTTCGACCTGTACCTGCGCCCGGTATTCATCGACGAACCAGCGGCCAACCGCACCCCAGGCTTTGACGAAATCCTCCTGCAAGCTCCGCCCGGCCTCGCGCTGCACCTGTTGAGCCTAAGCACGGGGACCGAAGAAGAACTAAGTCAAGGAAGTCCCTCGCAGACGTTTACCCTAGCGGCCGACGGCCACCTGACTGACGCTGCTGGAGCCATCGCCCAAGTGCGGCGCAACCACGCCGACTCCATCTGGGTCCTGCTGCCCCAACTACACCAAACCCTACCGGCAGAGCAGGCGATCCAGACCTACCACCGCATCACTCCCCAAGGGGCCGAAGTCATGGTCGGCGAGGACGGCGACCTCATCACCGAGGCGGCCTACGGCCTGCTCAACGAGTCCGAGCGTGGATCAATCCTCTTTTTGCGGCAGACCGCCAGTGGCTCAGAAGCGGTCTCTGGCCGCGCCGAGTACGATGACTTGCCCCCAACCGAACAAGGGCCGATTCGCTATTTCCGCAAACTGCGCGGCGGCGGGGCCCAATCGCCCTTTGACGCCTTGGGCGACTCCCTGACGAGCGCATCCTACCGCGCGTTGCCAAGAGCCGAACGCGGTGCCATCTTGGGGCAAGGCCCTCTAATTCACTTGCGCTTTGCCGCGGCCATCTTTCGCAACGGAACCACCTTTAAGCCTTTTGTCCGCCGCGCCGCCGCTGGCACCGACGGCAACTTGTGGCAGCAAGTAGAACCAGGCGACGCCACCGCGCTAACAGATAGCCGCCAACTAACGCTGAGCGTCCCCGTAGGAGGGCAAGTCCTCGGCGACCTGAGCTTAGCTCCCAACCCATTTACGCCCAACGGCGACGGGGTCAACGACGAACTAACCGTTGCATTTTCCATCTTCCAAGCGACCCAAGCACGCCAAGCAAGTCTGCGCCTCTACTCACTGGACGGGCGCCTGATATGGGAAAACAGCACCCAAGTGTCAGGAGGCCCCCAGCAAATTCGCTGGAATGGCCGCGATGCGGCTGACCGCACCGTGCCGCCAGGACTCTATATATGCCGGATTGATTTCGGTGCCGATTCGGACCGGGCCACTGACACGGCCTTGGCCCGCATCGTGGCCGTAGTCTATTAGTTTATACCAGCCAAAGGGAAGATTTATGGAAGCGATAAGGCTAAATACTGCGTCTGTCCTGGTAGTCTTGAGTTGTATTCTAAGCCCGGCCTACAGCCAACCCGACTATGGCACGCGACTGGGCGTCCCCCGAGGGAGCGGCGAGACCAGCTATGCTCCTTATGGCCCGGGCGTCCTCTTCGACGCACTGGATCCGACCATTAAAAAGTGGTACGTGCCGCAGGAGCTCTACAACGAGTACCGCTGGCGCCAGTGGGAGTACAGCAACTACGCCCGCAACCTGTACCAGCGCTACGTCGATATCCGGCTAGAAGGAGACTATTACTACGACCTATTTGGCAACGCCATCACCCGTGGCTGGCTCATCTTTAGCAACTCGCAGACTCAGCCGCGGCAATTTGGCAGTTCGCTGGTCAAGGCCTCTCGCTTTAATAACTGGTTTTCGGGCGTGGCTATTGCCTCGGACAGCAAGGGTCAGTACCACTACGCCCTGACGGTGTCGAATCGCCTGCGCACCACCCTCACCCCCATGAGCTTTTCCAAACCCTTTTGGGACGGAGTCCAGTTCGACATCGCGACCGACAAGTACCAAGGTACCGTCATCTACTCGCGCCTTAGTTCGCCCGGCGGGGCCTCGACCGACAACACCGAAGTTCTCACCACCAATCTGACCACCCTAATGGGCGGTCGGGCCACCGCGCAGATCGGCGACTTCACCGAAATGGGTGTTCACTTCGTCAACACCCATCAGTCCAATACCCTGCGCGACGGCTTTAAGGGCAACCCCATTGCCGGGGCCTTGACAGTTGACCAGAACCAGACCGTTTCCTTTATCGAACTAGTCCTGCGCGACGATTCGCCCGCAGACGGCAGCGGTGGAGCCGCCTTCTTCCCGGTGGGTTCGGACATCATCATTACCTACAACGACGGCACTGTTGACCACGGCCGGGAAATCCGCTTTGAACCAGCCATCCAAGGGGGATTCGTCCAAGAGGGCTTCATCTCGGCCGATGGGACCGAAGAAATCCGCCTGCTCTACGACTTCGACACGCCCGCCTTCGTCAACCGGGCCTCGGGTCCCAAAGAAGAAATCGCCAAAGTCGAGTTCGAAATGACTATTGGCAACGACTATCAGGTGTGGATGACGTCCAATAACCAAACCAACCGCAGCGACGAACCCGTGCTGCTGCTAGTGGCGCAAGCCGAGGGCAATGTGCAGGACAACACCAATCTGCGCATCCTCAAATTCGAGTACGGCCTGCCCACGGCTACTCAAATTATCGGGGCCACCCTAGAGCTGCGGGATGTGGCCGGCTTCAACTTCTACGGCGAGTACGATCTGAGCGTGGCCTACCGCAAATATCCCAGCGTGACGCGGACCAGCCACACCACTTCAGCGGGCGTGGCCGGCGAGCAAGTCGAGCCTGCTTGGATGGTCAACCTGTCCAAGGTCGCTCATCCTTGGTTCTTTTTTGGCGAAGCGTACAGCATGGATCCGCTTTACAACACCCGCACCTTTGTCACCGGCTCGGCCGGCAATATCGACTACGAAAACGAGCGCTTCCACGTGGTGGAGTTGGTAGAAGACAACGACGACCAAGACCGCGCCCCCGACCTAGTGCGCGCCGATTCGCAAGCTGGCGACCGCCGAGTCTTCCCCGGCTGGGACGAGAACTACGACTTCATCTCGGACTTCAACCAAAACGACAACCTAACCATCTCCAATGGCATTCCCGACTACGACGAGGCCTTTCTCAGACACCGCGTGGACCGACCCGACTTCCTCTACGGAATCGACATGAACAACAACCTGTGGGTTGACCGCTTTGAAAACGACGAATCCCCAGACTACCCCTATCAGAAAGACCACCGAGGCTTCAACGTCTATATGGGATACCGGCTAACCCCGGACATCCGCTTGACCATCGGGCACCTGCGCGAAGAATTGATCTCAGCCGACAAGCGCAATCACACTTCCTATGCTCTGTTCAGCTTAGATCGGGACAATCCCCAACAAGGGCGCTTCCGCTTCATGCAGATGCTCAAGCTAGCTCAGGACAATATCCCGGACGACCTGCTCCAGTGGTTCCCCGAAAACACGCAGCGCGACGGCCAACTGCAAAAGGTAGTAGATCCTCTTTTAGCCCAAGACACTTGGATTAATACCACTTGGATCGGACACAACTACAACCGAGGGGGCTTGGAGGCGTATAACTATCTCAACTTGGAGCTTTTTCACCAGCGCGACGAGGCGGCCCTGCGCGAGACGGACTCCTTTTTTGGCGTCATCAACAAACTCAGCTACCGCTACGATCTGGGCACTGTCCAACTCGAACCGCGCTGGAAAAGCGAATACCGTCGCCAGACCGTGGGGCTGTTCACCGCCGACGAGGAGACGGTGCTGACCGAGATAGTGGGATTCCTCTTGGGGTTTCCCATTCTCAGCAACACCCGCATTCAAACCGGAATTGAGTACTCTTTCGCCAACGATATGAAGCGCGACAACAACGATTTCACCGGGGTCGCCGGAGCCTTGCAGCTATCCAATGTGAGTTCCTACCTGGGCTACGAGGTATCTGCCCAAGTGGGTCTCAAAGCTGATTGGCGCGATTTCAAAAGCATCGAACGCGAATCGGAAATCCTGACCCAGGGCTTTATCACCTTATATGCTGGCCTGGGCAAATAAGGCGCTTGCGCTGCACTGGCCCAAGCTGGTCGCCTTAGCCGTCTTGGCCCTAGGCCTGCGCTTAGGCTACCTATTCCAAGCCGCCGACAGCCCTTTTTTCGACACGCCCATCGTCGATGCCAGAAGCTATACCGAATACGCTCGCGAACTGGCGACCGACTCTTGGGCTGGGCGTCCGATGCCGTTCTGGCAGGCTCCTTTTTACCCGTATTTCCTAGCCGTTCTCTTTTCTTTTTTTGGTGAAAACTACTACCTCCCGCGTCTGCTCCAAGCCCTAGCCGGCACGCTCACTTGCCTGCTCGTCTTCAAGCTAGGCCGCGAGGTCTTCTCGCCGACGGTGGGTTGGATAGCGGCCCTAGGCGCGGCGCTGTACGGCCCCTTCATCTACTTTGAGGGCGAACTTTTGCCCACGACTTGGGCCGTGCTTTTCGACGCGGTCCTGCTGTTGATCTTGTTATGGGGCCAGCGCCACGGCGGAGCCCTTCCCGCGCTTATCGCCGGTCTCGTCCTAGGACTGGGCACCTTGGCCGTGCCGAACGTGTTGCTCTTTGCGCCGGTGGCGGCTTGGTGGATGTACCGCTGGTGGCCCGCTGCGACAACCCGTCGCCGCGCCCTCCACGTGGCGATCTTTGCCGTCGGCCTGCTGATGCTGGTAGGCCCAGTGACGCTGCGCAACCGCATCGTCGGCGGCGAGTGGGTACTCATCTCCTTCAACGCGGGGGTCAACTTCTACCTCGGCAACAACCCGGACTACGACCGCACCGTAGCGGCGCGGCCCGGAGCGGGGTGGAGCGAGGTAGTTGACTTGCCGCAACGCGAGGCCGGCATCACTCAGCCGGGAGCCGGCTCGCGCTATCTGTTGGGCAAATCTTGGGAATATATACGCACCGAGCCGGGGGACTATTTGGCCCTACTTTTGCACAAGAGCTATCTGTTTTGGCACGGGGCCGAGATTCCCCGCAATACCGATCCGTACTTCGCCGCTGAGTACTCGCCGCTGCTGCGCCTTTTGCTGTGGAAGTACGGCCTCGCATTCCCCTTTGGCTTGGTCTCGGCCCTCGCCCTGCTCGGGGTCGCCTATGTCCTGCTCAAACCGGAACGCCGCACTCCGGCGACCTATCTCGTCTTGCTCTTTGCCGGGGTTTATATGCTGTCGGTGATGTTATTTTTCGTCACGGGCCGCTATCGCTTGCCAGCCGTGCCCTGTCTCTTGCTGCTGGCCGCCTATGGCGCTTGCACCTTGGCTGGTTTGCGCCATAGACCTTTGTACCTGTCGTCAGGCACCCTCGCCGTACTGCTATTGGTCACCAACGCTGGGACCGCGGTGACCAGTCCGCACGTGGCCGCCTTCCACCACTACTCGCTGGCGGCTGTCTATGAGAATAAAGGCATGAAGACCAACGCCTTGCAGCACTACCGCCGCGCCGTTGAACTAGCCCCGTCCCACCGCCGTGCCCTGCTGGGCCTCGCCCATATGTACGGAGCGACCCAGCGCTACGACGATGCCGCCCACGCGTGGCGGCAATTCCTCGACCACCATCCCGACCAAGACGACGTCCGCCTCCAGTTCGCGGATTTCCTCCGACTGCGGGGCCAGTTTCAAGAATCGGCGGTCGAGTACCAAAAGCTCCTAGCGCGGCAACCCGATCAAGCCCATCTGTACCTCCGTCTCGGGCGGGCCGAAGCTGCGGCCGGTCGGCTAGAGCAAGCCGAAGCGGCCTACCTCCGCGCACTCGAACTAGGCTCTCCGTCGGCTCACTATCTGCTAGGCCAGCTATACGAAAACCAAGGCCAGCCCGAGCGCGCCGAACAAGCCTATCAGCAGCTGCTAGCCCAGCAACCCGATCATCTCGCCGGGTTGTGCCATTTAGCCGATCTGCTGCTAAAGCGGGGGGACGAAGAAACAGCCAAAGACCATTTGCGCGCGGCGCTGGCACTCGACCCCGACAATGTGCACGCCTTGCGCAGCATGGGGACCTTAGAGGCCAACCAGGGTCAGTATCGCCAAGCCCTCCAGCGCTTTGAGCGCATCTTGCAACACCACCCCCGCGATCTACAAGCCCGTCGGTCCCTATCCCATCTCCTGCTCAAAATGGGTCAGCGCGAACGCGCCGATGCCGAGTACGCGCACTACCAGCGCCTAAAGCGGCAACACCTCATGCAACAACAGACGATGGAAAAAACCAAAGAGCTAGCCGACCAACTGCGGCACATGTTCAAAGCGCCCTAGGAAACACCCTTTCCGAAATCACATCTTTCGCCCACGTACGGCGAGGCGATACTGCTGATTTTTCGCGGTGGGCGATTCCGGGCGCGTCATTTCCACTAGCCCTGCGGACAGTGCTGGGCGAAGGTAGTTTTTGCGGAATGTGGGACGATGCGACAACCCCAGTGCCGCCATCAGTTCGACGGCCGTTTTTGGCCCGGTCCGCAAGACCGCAAGCAGCCGCGCTACTTGGTCGCTTACTTGGTCGCTTACTTGGTCGCTTACTGTGGGTGTCTGAAGTGCATCCAGAATGATCCTCAACATGAACGCAACGAACGGTGTGCTCTCGCCCGCGGCCGAACTCTGCCGGATAGCTTGGTAGTAGTCGCCTTGTCGGGCGTGCACCAGACTTTCTACTGGGATGTGGGCGAACAGGGGTTTCCAGCGGGTCAGAATCAAGGTCTGCCAGAGCCGTCCCATGCGTCCGTTGCCGTCCTCAAAGGGATGAATGAACTCAAACTCGTAGTGGAAGACCGAACTGGCAATCAGCGGGTGCTCATCGGTGCTGCCCAGCCATGCCAGCAAATTGGCCATGAGTTGCGGTACGCGCCGAGCAGACGGGCCGATGTGCTGGACTGCACCTCCGCCCATCACGCCAATGCCGGTGCGGCGATAGTGTCCGGGCGCGTCCAACAATCCGCTCATCAGGACTTCGTGAGCACTCAACAGGTCGGCTTCGCTAGCCGGGTCCCACTGCTGGTATTGATCGTAGGCTTTGATGGCGTTGCGGGCTTCCTGAATGTCCCTGAGCGGCGCGACAACGGGCTTGCCATCGAGAATGGTGGAAACTTGCTCCTCGCTGAGGACATTACCTTCAATGGCTAGCGATCCGCGAACAGTGAGGATGCGATTGATTCGCCGCAGACGCAAATCCTGCACAATGCCTGTCGCCCGACCAATCGCCTCTCCGATTTCTTCGATGCGAAAAAGGATCTCCGGCGCGATTGTGTATGGTGGTTTTTCAATCTTCATCTTTCGTCCAAGGTGTTCGCTTCAAGCCCGATTTTGTTGCCCCGTAGGCGTTAGCGTCGCTCACTAGTACCCCAACCCGCGCAAATACTGGCGCATCCCTGCACTCCGCCGCGCCTCGCTGACTGGGTCCTCGCCCTCGTAGGCCGGTTCGCCCGGACAACTGGTCACCCAGCGGTCAAAGCCCCGCTCAGCGAGCGTGTTGAGCACCCCGGCAAAGTCAAGACATTCGCCCTCGCCGACCGAAACCCACTCGGGATTGTAGCGCCCCGGCTCGCGCACCGTGCAAGATATATAGTCCTGTAGGTGGACGTAGTTGAGCTGATCCCAAAAATCCGTCAGCGACTGCACCGGATCGTAGTCCCACAGCTCGGCGTGCGAGACATCGATGCACAGCTTCGTTTTATCCAGCAAACTCATGTACAGCCGCCAGTCCTCGGCCGAGTCCACCAGCAAGTTGGTGTGGATGTGGTAGCTTAGCTCCAGCCCGTACTGGGCGGCGTACTCGGCCCACTGCTCGGCCCCCTCGGCCGCCCGCTCAATATCGGCGCGTTCCACTGGCCGCCCCTCCGGCCTGCGGCCACTCATAAACATGAAGCAATCCACGCCCATTTCCGCGGCGAAATCCATCCGCCGCTTGTTGCGCTCGGTGTGCTCCCAGTCGCGGTCTTCGGGCGAGCCACTAGCCGTAAATACGCACAACGGCATGTCCGCGTCCTCACACACCTGCTTCAGCCGCTTCGGCGGCCCCAACCAATCGAGCGGCAACCGCCCTTCCCAACCATCCCAACCGGCCTTTTTGAGTTCGGGCAGGGCCTTTGCCAAATCCGGCTGCCGCCAGCGCAGGGTCGCGTATCCCATCTTGAGTGTCATAATCCGCCTCCTTTGTTGTGGTTGCAATAAAATCCTATGGGCAAAGTTCGTTGCCCTTTACTGACATCGCAACGATATTTTTTTACATGGCAAATGCACCTTCTCTCTCGCGCGGCCAAGTGCATCGCGCCCTTCGGTCCTTCGTCGTCGCCAGCGGCTTGTGGGGTGCTTGGGGGCAAGCCTGCGGGTTGGGAACGGCGGCCTTTACCGGCTTTGCGCTGTACTTAGGTGCCGACGGTGCCTTCATCGCCCTCTTCACCTCGGCCGCGTACTTCCTCGCTTTGACGCAATTGCTCGCTCCCCTGTTGAGCGCCCGCGTCCGCGACAAAAAGCGCTTTGTCGTCTTCGGCGGTTACGTGGAAATCGCCTTCCGCGGACTGCCACTGATCATCCCTCTCTTCGTCCCGGAACAATACCGGCTCCCGGCCTTGGTGGCGATGGTCTGCCTCAGCATGTTCAGCGGCTATGCGATTTCGCCCTTTTACAGCACTTGGATCGCCAACGCCGTGCCGGAGAATATCCGCGCGCGCTTTGCCAGCCGCCAGACCATCGTCAGCACCATAGTGGCTATGGTTGTCGGCTTCGCGATCGGCCAATTCCTCGACCTTTTCCCCGACGGAGGCGGCTTTGTCTGGGTCTTTGCCGCCGGGTCGCTCTTTGGATTCTTGGGCTACTCTAATCTCCTCCGCGCCCCCTTTCCCCAACAAACGGCCGCCACCGACGAACAAAGCACGCGCTTGCGCGACCTTGTGCAGCCCTTCCACGACGCCAACTTCCGCCGCGCCGCGCTCTTTTTTGGCCTGTGGACCTTTGGCATTGGGCTAGCTGGGCCGCTCTACAGCGTCTTCATGCTCGACCGCCTGCAGATCTCCTATACCGAGGTCTCGATTTTCAATGCCCTATTCATGCTGACCAGCATCGTCGGCTATCGGCTCTGGGCCGGGCTTATCGACCGCTTCGGTGCCAGACCCGTCCTGCAAATTCTGATGACGCCGGCCGCGTTCCTGCCTCTTATTTGGACCTTTAATCAGCCAGAGGCTTACCACTTGGTACCTGTGGCCTTGGTCCTCAGCGGCATTCTATTCTCCGGCATCGGCGTGGGCATCAACCCCCTGCTCTACGGCCTGTTGCCCCAAGGCGAAAAACGCACGATGTATCTAGCAACTTGGTCGGTGACGGTCAACTTAATGGGTGCGCTCGGCCCCTTGTTGGGCGGCCTACTCGTCGCCCAGCTAGAGGGCTTGCGCTTTGCTGTGTTCGGCGTGCCCATGGGCGATCTGCAAGTCATCTTTGCCCTCAGCGCCTTGGTCCGACTAGCGCCTTTGTTCATCCTCCGCACCGTCAAGGACGCGCGGAGTGCAACCTCGCGCAGCCTGCTCTCGCGGATGCTGCGCGGCAATGTCCTCAGCTACGCCTATAACGCCACCATTTTCAGCCTAGCCACGGCCGAGGGAACCCGCGCACGCGCCGCCGAGGCCCTAGGCCGTTCGGGCAACCCTCTCGCCATCGAGCAATTGGTCCAAGCGCTGGCCGACGCCAGCCCTCGGGTGCGCCGCGCCGCGGCCCGCGCCTTGGGCGAGAGCCGGTCGGAAAGCGCTACCGAACCCTTGGTGCGCGAACTGCTCGACGGGGCCTCGGACATCCGCAGCGAAGCCGCCGAGGCCCTAGGCCGCCTCGGCTCCTCCACCAGCATCGATCCGCTGGTCGAGGCGCTAAGCGACGCCGATCCCCGGGTGCGCATCAGCGCCATCCGCGGCCTAGCCAGCCTCCGTGGGGACGAAGTTCACGAGCTACTATTCTGGCAATTTGGCAGCGATTTCGACCTTCTGACGTTCCCGACGCTGGTCGATGTCCTCGGCGAACGCCAAGACCGCCGCATCGTCCGACCCGCGCTAGGCCGCCTGACCGACTTTCCCTCTCCGGCCGTGCGCTTGCAGCTACTCAACGGGGTCTGCCGTGCGCTAGGTGCTGGCGATCAGTTCTATCGCTTGCTCTCGCGCGAGGATACCGACCGCGTCGCCGCCATCACCCGCCTGCTGCGCCGGGCAACGGACACCTTGGGCGCGGCCCACTGTATCGACACCGAAGACCGCGCACAATTAAAGGCCCTGTGCCGGGAGGTGGTCGTCGCTTATGAAGAGGAAAAGGCCGAGGCGCTAGTCGAGGCCATGCGGCAGGTGGTGCGCACCGTGCGCGACGGACTCTCTGCCACTAGGGACCAAGCCTATGACGTACTCTCGGTTTACGTGATTCTCATCGCTATCGGCCGCTTCATCAATAGCCCGGTGCGACAAGAGTCACCCGTTGCCCAAGAGATTTTTCTCACCGTATGCCTAGGGCGCTTAGCTGCTTTGATCCGCGAGATTGACGACAGCATTTGAACGTTCAAGATCGACGGCGATGCACCCAGCGGATCCGCGCCAAATCCACGAGATTGGCCAGCGTCCCGGTCACCGGATTAAAGCGGCTGTCCGGGTCAAAACGCCACTTCACGGGAATCTTTGCGATGCGGTAGCCCGACTGGCGCGCCAGCAGCAGCAACTCCACGTCGAACATAAACCCGGCGATCTGCTGACGCGCGCAGAGGTCGTGCACCACCGCGGCCTGAAAAAACTTGAATCCACACTGCGTATCGCCGAACTCGCTCAAACCCATCAGCGCGCGCAAGAGCCAGCCAAACGCCTCGGTCCCCCACTGCCGATAGCGCCGGCGTGCGACGACGAATTCGGTCGCGCTCAGCGTCCGGTCGCCGACCACCCCGTCCCACCCTGCTTCCAATAGGGGCATCACCTGATCGAGCGCGGCAATGTCGGTCTTGTAGTCGCCGTCCATAAAGCCGATGTACCGGCCCTGAGCCTCGGCCACGCCGTGCTGCACGGAATAGCCCTTGCCTCGGTTGCGGTCGTTTTGCACGCAGCAAACTTGCGGATGCGCGCGGGCGTACTCCGCAACACAGGCGACCGTGTGGTCGGTGCTGCCGTCATCCACGACCAACAATTCACACGACCACGGACGCTGCTGCAGCAACGCGAGCGTCTGCTCCAAGGCGATGAGAATCCGCTTCTCTTCGTTGTACGCGGGTATGACGATGCTCAAATCCATAGTAGCGCAATCGCGGCGGCCCGCTTGACGTTTCCAGCCGCCGCGCCTATAATCCGCCGCAACCAAATCCCTAAGCCATGCGAGAAAGGCCGATGAGCGAAGAGACTATTTTCAGCAAAATCATCCGCCGCGAAATTCCCGCCGACATCGTCTACGAGGACGACGATTGTCTGGCTTTCCGCGACATCCAGCCCCAAGCCCCGACGCACATCCTCGTCATACCCAAGGAAGTCGTCGCCGGCGTGCAACACGCCACATCCGAGCACGGCCCCTTGATCGGCCACCTGCTGATCAAGGCCAGCCAGATCGCCGAAGAGCAGGGCCTAACCGCAGCGGGCTACCGCTTGGTCATCAACGCCGGTGCCGACGGAGGGCAAACGGTCGATCACCTCCACGTCCACCTGCTCGGCGGCCGCCCCATGCAGTGGCCGCCTGGATAAAAAAAGAGGCGATGCCACACCGGGCACCGCCTCGCAAGTAATCTTAAGTCAGGGGGTTTCAGATGGTCTGGATCAGGACGTAGCCGTTGACTCCCCCCGGCACCGCCCCTTTGATGAAAAGCAAGTTGCGGTCCGCGTCGATCCGCTCGACAGTCAACCCCTTGGTGGAGACTCGCTTGTTACCCATCTGGCCGGACATTTTCTTGCCCTTCCACACCTTACCCGGCGTCGTGCCCTGGCCGATGGAGCCGCCGTGGCGTATGGTATCGGGCGTGCCATGGCTCGCGCTCTTGCCGCGGAAACCGTGCCGCTTGACCACTCCGGCAAACCCCTTGCCCTTGGATTTACCCGTCACTTTGACCCGGTGGCCAACCTCAAATTGGCTCACGTCCAAGACTTGGCCGACCTCGAACTCGCCCTCTTCGCCGCGAAATTCGCGCAGGATGCGATGTCCGCTCACACCGGCCTTGTCCAGATGGCCCTTTTGCGGCTTGGTCAGCTTGCGCTCTGGCACTTCGTCGAATGCGAGTTGCAAAGCCGAGTATCCATTGTCCTCTTCGGTTCGCACTTGTACCACTGGGCAGGGGCCGGCTGCGACGATCGTCACCGGCGTGAGATCCTCGCGGTCGTTGTACACCTGCGTCATTCCCAATTTTTTGCCAATCAAGGCCCCCATAAGGCCAACTCCTTCAAATAGTTGTCGAGCAAACAGAATTGTAAAAATTACGCAAAAATGTCATAGTGAGCAAGAGACTCCCGCAGTGAGCTGGCAAAATTGAGCGCGATAACCATATTTCGCGGCGGGGCGATCGGTGATTTCGTCCTCACCCTACCCGCCATCAATGCCGTGCGCCGTGCCTTTCCCGCCGCCGATTTGCGCCTCATCGGCCGCCCGACGACCCTTGCGCTCGGCCCAACAGCCTCCGTCCTCGACGGCGACGACCCGCGTCTGATTCCCCTACACCGCGCTGGGCCGCTTCCCCCGGCCACCCGCCAGCTTTTCGCCGCGACGCAGCGCGTGCTAGCCTATGCGGTGGATCCCCAACAACACTTCGGCCCGCAACTGAGCCGAGCCGTAAACGGCCCCGTGCTGCTGTGGGACCCGCGCCCCCCAGCCGATTTCCGCGGCCACATCGTCGATCACTTGCTAAGCCCCTTGCGGCAATGGGGCCTGCCCATCTGCAACCGCACCCCACACATTGAGCTACAGCCCGACGACTACGGCTATGTGGACGCACTCGCCGTCCCGCCCGAAGTCGTCATCCACCTAGGCAGCGGCTCGCCTGCCAAGTGCTGGCCCGTGGCGAATTTCCACGCCCTCGCCAACGCGCTGCAAAAAAGAGGCTGGCATACCGCGCTCCTGTGCGGCCCGGTCGAACGCGAACGCCAACTCGCTGTCGGCAACCTACCCACGCTCCACCCTCCAGATCTGCGCGCCCTCGCTGGCCTGCTCGCCAAAGCCGCGCTATTCATCGGCAACGACTCTGGCCCCGGGCACATAGCCGCAGCCGTCGGCACCCCGACCCTGACGCTGTTTGGCCCTACCGATCCTCGGCTATGGGCACCGCGCGGCAAGCGCAGCCAAGTCCTGCAAGCACCAGCCGCCGACATCGCCGCAATCCCCACTGCGGCCGCAATAGATGCAGCGCTAGCCCTTCTTCAGAGCACGCGATGACTTCCTACGCCGACCAACGCCGCGCCATGGTGCGCGAACAGCTCAGCCAGCGCGGCATTCGCGACTCGCGCGTACTCGCGGCGTTCGACCGCGTCCCAAGGCATTGCTACGTCCCGGAGGCCCTGCGCGCCCACGCGTATGCCGATCACCCGCTGGCCATCGGCGCGGACCAAACTATCTCACAGCCGTACGTAGTGGCCTACATGCTCTCGGCTCTCGGCTTACAGGGTGGGGAACGGGTCTTGGAGATTGGCACTGGCTCTGGGTACCAAACCGCCCTACTCGTCGAGTTAGCCGATCAAGTATATAGCATTGAATTCTTTTCCGACCTCGCCGCACAGGCTCGTCGCGTACTCGCCGACACAGGCTATGAGCATGTCGCCCTCCGCATCGGCGACGGCCGCATGGGCTGGCCCGAGGCGGCCCCTTTTGACGTCATCGTCTGCTCGGCCGCACCCGCGACCATCCCGCCCGCTCTGACCGAACAACTAGCGCCCAACGGCCGCTTCATTCTCCCGCTAGGCACCCAACGCCAACACTTGGTCTTGCTAGAGCGCAGCGCAACCGGCCTCAGCCAGCACAAACTCCTACCCGTGCGCTTCGTGCCGATGCAGTAGCAGGCCACGGAGGGGTTGCCATTGCACAATATTCACAGTATAAATCAGAACGTCAGAGGAGGAATGCAACTATGACCAGCACAAAAACCAAATTTACATACGAGAGCTATCTGAAGACGCCCGACGACGAGCGCTACGAGCTGTTGGACGGGGAGTTGTTGGTTATGGAGCCAGCGCCGCTTACGGCTCATCAGTACGTCTTGGGTAATCTCCACCTTGCAATGAGGATATTCTCGGATGAGCGCAACTTGGGTGAGGTGTACATTTCCCCCACCGATGTGGTGCTTTCAGACACGGATGTGGTGCAGCCAGACCTGCTTTTTGTCTCCTATGAGCGAGCGCACATCGTCACTCGCGAGAACATTCAAGGTGCCCCCGACCTAATTGTCGAAGTTCTGTCGCCATCCACAGCCGAGCGCGATAGAACGCTCAAGCTCGACCTGTATGCACGGCACGGCGTGAAGGAATACTGGCTCGTGGACCCCAATGCAAAAACCGTGATGCTGCTATTATTGGGCGAACACCGCTTTGAGACTGTGGGTACTTACGGGGAGGGGCAAACCTTGGCTTCGCCGACGTTAGCGGGCTTCTCTCTCAACTTGGCGGGACAATTTAGACGCGGATAATTCCTGCTGACGGGACATAATCCAACAGTCCATCAACGCAAGCTCCCCACCAGCGAGTCAATACGGCCAATGCCGCGCTCGTCGCAGTAGGTGTGGAGCTCCTCAACGATTTCGACGCCAGCGTTGGGGTTGGCAAAACTGGCCGTGCCGACTTGAACGGCAGAAGCACCGGCGACCATGAACTCTAGGACATCGCTCGCAGTGGCGATGCCGCCAATGCCCATGACGGGTACGGCAACAGCTTGGGCTACCTTCCACACCATGGCGAGGGCCACCGGCTTAATCGCCGGGCCGGACAAGCCTCCGGTAACGCCACCCAAAACGGGCCGCCGCTGCTCCACGTCAATGGCCATGCCAACGAGCGTATTGATCAGCGAGACCGCATCCGCACCCGCATCCACTACGGCGCGTGCGATCTCGGCAATATCTGTGACATTAGGCGTCAGCTTGGCGATGACTCGCCGCTGAGTGCGGCTGCGGACTGCGGCAATGGCTGCGGCCGCGGTCTGGGGCCGAGTGGCGAAATTGTCGCCTCCGGCCTCGACATTGGGGCAGGATATATTGACTTCGAGCGCGGCAATGCCTGCCAACGCTTCGAGGCTCGCCGCCATCTGCCCGAATTCCTCGACCGCGAATCCGGCGATATTCACCACGACCTGTGCGTCCAAACCCGCCAACAAAGGCCATTGCTGCTCGACAAAAGCCTCCAGTCCGGGGTTTTGCAGGCCAATGGAATTGAGCATTCCGGCTGGCGTCTCGACAATGCGCTGGGGAGGGTTGCCGCCCCGAGGCTGTGGAGTAATGGTCTTGGTGACCAGCCCACCCAAGCGCGCAAAATCAGTCAGCGGCAAAAGCTCCTGACCGTAGTTGCAGGTGCCCGAGGCCAACAGCACCGGGTTGCGCAACCGCACGCCAGCAAAGTCTATGCTCAAGTCGGCCATGCGCTGCCCCATTTTATCTGCCGCGCGTCGAACGCCGGCCCATCCACGCAGACGCGGGCGTAGCGGCCGTAGTCCGTGTCGCCTTTTGCCGTCGCCAACTCGACAGCGCAACCCACGCAGATGCCAATGCCGCAAGCCATGTACTCTTCGAGGGAAACCTGACACGGAACTTGGGCCTCTAGGCACATGGCAGCCACGGCCTGCATCATCGCGTGCGGGCCACAGCAATAGACCGCGCACGGCCCTTTTTCAACTAGCTCGGTCTGCAACAGATCGGTGACTAAGCCCGCGTGCCCGAGGCTGCCGTCGTCAGTGGTGAGGTACACTGCGTCCGCAGCCGGCGCGAGCAGCTCGCTGGGCAGGTGCTTGTCCGCCGTCCGTGCGCCGACCAATAGCGCAGTCTGGTACGACCTCTGCCTCAACTTCAATCCCCAGTACAGCAGCGGCGGTACGCCAATACCACCTCCGACTAGTACGACGCGCGTACCCTCGGACGGCGACGCGAACCCCTTACCCAACGGGCCGAGAGTCGGCAGAACTTCATCCGGCCCGAATTGGCTCAGTGCCCGAGTCTTCGGCCCGACCTCCTCGTACAATACCTCGATAACACCGGCCTCGCGCTCGACACCGCTCACGCTCAGCGGGATGCGCAACAAGGGATCGACCCGCGCGCCGACCTCGATGTTGACGAACTGCCCCGGCTCGACCCGCGCGGCAATGTAGGGTGCGTTAAGGCGCGCCAAATAGAAGTCTGCGGCGACTTCGCGGTTGCTCAACAGGCGCGCTTGCTCGTCAATCACGGCTCTTCCCCTTCTTCTTGCGGCAGGACAAACGGCACGGCCAACTCGACCCAAGACTTGATCTCCTCGCCGTTGCGACGCACTGCGGGATAGAATCTATAGCCATACGCCGCAGCTACCGCGCTCTCGACAAAAGGGGGATCTCCGCGAAAGACCTCCACTTGCTCGGGCCGCCCCTCGCGGTCGATCAGCACGTCGAGCAACACCTCGGCCGAATCCTCGACAGCCGCCGGATAGACTGGCCGCACCACCTGCCGCACCAGCGGCCAATCGCTCAGCGATAGGTCGCCCTCCTTCCACCCCAGTTCGTCGGGGGGAATCGACAAGTCGAGCTCGATCATCGCTTCTACGTCCAAGTCCTCGCGGTCTTGGCCCCCCTGAAAATCCGGGTACTTCTCCAACAAAAAGCGAATCTGTGCGCTGTTCCGATCGCGCCGTGCCACTTCCCGCAGGTAGTAGTTGGCCGAGTCCTCTACGCTCTGCTCGGTAAAGGCGCGCCAGAGCCGGTAATAGAGGTTGAGATTCCTCTTATCAAAGGATAGGGCTTGGCGATAGAACTCAATGGCGTCGTTGAAATAGCCCTCCTCCCAGTTGATGTTGCCGAGTTGATACAGGGCACGTGGGTTGGCGACCTGCTGGTTGATGCTCTGCTCGTAAAAATCGCGGGCTAGCTCAATGTCCCCGCGCCGCTGCGCGCGCTCGGCAAAGCCGATGTATTTGCGCGCCAAGGACACAGAGTCAAGCGTGTCCGGCTCCAAGGCGAGCAATTCAATCCGCTCCCCCGGGCCGAACTGGCCACCGACCGCCTTCAAGCTGCGCTCCAGCTTGTCGATGAGCTTTTCCTCGCGCATTTCCCGCCGCTGCTGGGCCAGCTTGCCAAACCGCGTCTCGGCGAACTCTTCGCGCAACAATTGATAGCGCTGCTCGGTCGCGACCGTATCCCCAACGACATTCTCGTAGGTATTGGCCGCCAAAAACGCCGCTTGACCTCCACTCGGCGTACCCGCGAAGGCATGGCTCAAACTATCCAGCAAGGGGAGGTACGCCTCGGTAGCTTCCGGCTGTGCTAGGCGCAACGTTTCGATCCGCGCAAACTCGCGAGCCGCTAGCTCTTCGGCTGTGGCCTCGAGCTTTTGCCCCAGCAAGCGGCGGGCCTCATTGGCGTGCGCCGAGGTGGGAAACTCCTCGATCAATCGCAGCAAATGGGGCCTAGCGGTCTCTTCGTCGTCGCGCATTTGCAGCTCGATCCATGAGAGGCTGTACACGGCGCGGGGCAATTGGTCACTGTCTGGGAAGCGGCGGATTACCTCTTCGTAATACGCGCGGGCCGAATCGGCCTGGCCGATGTCGTCGCGATAAAGCTCGCACGCGCTGAACAGGTCGTCCAGTACATCCAAACTCCGCGCCACCACCACCGTGTCGGCCGGAGCCTCTGCTGCCTGCCACAACAGCGGCCCCTGCACCGCGCCTAGCGAGTCAGCGTAGAGCGAATCGGCGCGGTGGATCTGGCGCTGAATCTGCTCCAGCCGGCGCATGTGTCCCAGCATCTCCTGCGCCAAAAGCACGCCCTGCGCTCCCGGACTCTCGCGGCTGCTCTCCTCGAGGTAATCGCGCCCCAGCTCGGTATCCCCGTATTCCTGCAGGTGCAGCAAGCCGATGCGATACAAGGCCATGGACGCCGAAGGCGTCTGGGGAAAATCGTTGCGCACCCGCTCGTACTCGGCCAGTGCCTCGTCGAGCAAGCGGCGGCCCTGATACCACTCGCCGATTAGGAGCCGGGTGCGGCCCTCAAAGCGGCGAAAGCCGCCCTCGTCGAGCAAGCTGACGTATGTGGCTAGGGCTTCGTCCTCCGCACCCATGGCGTAGAGGGTGCGGCCGCTGTTAAGCCGAGCGCGGTACTTTTGATCCTCACTGGGATCGGCCTTTAGTACTTCGTCGAAAACCGCTAGCGCCTCATCCAAGCGGGCCGGATCCTCTAAGGCCATCAATGCCTCGCCCAAACGCAACCACAACTGGGCGAGCACCGCGCTCTTGGGAAAAGCCTCCAGCGTCGCCCGATATTCCCGCATGGCCGCGACGTAGTCTTCGCGGTCGTGCGCCATCTCGGCCAAGTGCAGGCCCGCTTGGACGGCGATCTTTTCCTCGGCTTCGTCAAACAACACTCGGTAGAGCGACTGCGCTTGGTCGTCAATCCGCTGCTCCTCTAGGCAGCGGGCGCGCCAGTAGCGGGCTTGATCGAAGTACGGACTAGCTGGGAAAAAGGTCTCCAAGTCGCGGAACGACTCTTGGGCATTGAGGTATTCGCCGCGCCAGTAATACGCCTGGCCGATCAGGAACATGGCGTCATCGACCAAGTCACTCTCCTTGTATTCGTCGAGCACCTTGGATGCCTTGCGCACCGCTTTGTCGTAGAGTTGGTCGGCCTGCGGCGAGCGCCGCTGCTGCAATTCGGGGCCAGCCCGGTCAAAGGCCCAGTCGGCGTAGGTCTCTTCGTGTTTGCGCCGCTCTTTTTCGGCCTCGCGGAAGGATTTTTTGGCGTTGTAAAACGTATTGAAATAGACGCAGGCCGGAATCGCCAGACAACCAGTCAGCAACAGCACCAAGGGCGCGGTCCGCACGAGCCGTCTCCTAGCTCCGATGGTAATCCTGCAGGGATTGCACGCCCAATTCGGCGCGTTGCAGCGCCTCAATGCCCGCGGCCGCAGCCCGGGCCCCGGCCATCGTCGTCGTATAGGGCACGCCGGTCACGACTGCGGCTCGACGCACCGCAAAGTCGTCGTAGTAGGAAGGTTCGTCGAGTGGGGTGTTGATAATCAGATCGATCTGGCGGCTGCGAATCGCGTCTTCGATGTGCGGGCTGCCTTCGTGAATTTTGTGCACCCGCTCGGCGGCGATACCGTGCTTGCCGAGGAAATCGCGCGTGCCCTGCGTGGCCACCAACTCAAATCCGGCCGCGCGCAGCCGACGCACCACCGGCAAGACCTCCTCTTTATCGCAGTCAGCCACGCTGATAAAGACCCGACCGCGCGACGGCAGCAGCGAACCCGCCCCCATCTGCGCCTTGAGGAAAGCTGTGCCAAAGTCGCGGCCAATGCCCATGACCTCGCCCGTGGACTTCATCTCCGGCCCCAGCAGGCTATCGGCCCCAGGGAATTTTATAAAGGGCAACACGGCTTCCTTGACGGATATGTGCGTGGGCACGATCTCCTCGGTAAAGCCCTGCTCGCGCAAGCTCACCCCCACCATGGCCAGCGCGGCGATCTTGGCCAGCGGACGGCCAATGGCCTTGCTGACAAAAGGCACGGTGCGCGAAGCCCGGGGATTTACCTCAATCGCATAGACCTCGTCTTGATAGACGGCGTATTGCACGTTCATCAGGCCGACCACGCCGAGCGAACGCGCCAGCGCATGGGTGTGCTCGCGCATGGTATTGATGTGCTTGGCCGGCGTGTCGTAGGGCGGCAAGGCGCAGGCACTGTCGCCCGAATGCACCCCAGCGTGTTCAATGTGCTGCATGATCCCGCCTACTACCACATCCGTCCCGTCGGCCACCGCATCCACGTCGAATTCCTCTGCACCTTGCAAGTAGCGGTCGATGAGCACGGGCCGCTCGGGCGCGACCTCAATGGCTTCGTTCATGTAGGTTTCGAGGCTCCCGACATCGTAGGCGATGACCATAGCCCGCCCGCCCAGCACGTACGAGGGCCGCACCAAGACCGGAAAGCCAATCTGCTCGGCAATCGCGCACGCCTCTTCACAACTGGCAGCCATGCCATTCTCCGGCTGGCGGATACCCAGTTCGTTCAACAACTGACCAAAGCGCTGGCGATCCTCGGCCAAGTCAATGCTGCTGGGCGAGGTGCCGATGATCGGCACGCCTTCGCGCGCTAGTTCGGCCGCCAAGTTCAGCGGAGTCTGCCCGCCGAACTGCACGATGACGCCGTCTGGGGCTTCGCGCTCGACGATGTGCAGCACGTCTTCGATCGTCAGCGGCTCGAAGTAGAGCTTGTCGGCCGTGTCGTAATCCGTGCTGACCGTCTCGGGATTGGAGTTGACCATGATGGTCTCATAACCGATTTCGCGCAGCGCAAAACACGCGTGGACGCAGCAGTAATCGAACTCAATCCCTTGGCCGATGCGGTTCGGCCCCCCGCCGAGGATGGCAATTTTCTTGCGCGTCGAGCGCTGCACTTCGTCCTCGCGGTCGTACGTCGAGTAGTGGTACGGCGTGTGGGCTTCAAACTCAGCGGCGCAGGTATCGACTGTTTTGTACACCGGACGAATATCCAACTCGCGGCGACGCCGACGGACGCTGACCTCGTCGCAGCCGTTGAGATGCGCTAGCTGGCGGTCGCTAAATCCCCACTCCTTGGCGCGGCGCAACAAGGCGACATCGGCGAACACGTCTTCGCGCGCTAGCTGTTGTTCGAGTTCAAAAAGCTGGTAGAGCTGATCGAGGAACCACGGATCAATACCCGTGAGGCCATAGAGTTCGTCGTGAGTGTAGCCTTTGGCGATGGCCAGCTTGAGGTAGAACATGCGCTGGGAGTTGGGACGCATCAATTTCTCGCGCAGTTCCTCGTCGGCCACCTCGGCCGCGCTGAAATCCTTGCCGTCGGCCCCAAAACCCGCACGACCGACCTCCAGCGAACGCAGACCCTTTTGCAGCGACTCCTTAAAGGTCCGACCAATGGCCATGGTCTCGCCCACTGAGCGCATCTGGGTGTCGAGTGCGTCCGGCGTGCTGGGGAATTTCTCAAAGGTAAAGCGCGGAATTTTGGTCACCACGTAGTCGATAGTCGGCTCAAAGGACGCCGGGGTCTCGCGAGTAATATCGTTGCGGATTTCGTCCAGACTGTAACCCACGGCTAGTTTGGCGGCGATCTTGGCGATGGGAAAGCCCGTTGCTTTAGAAGCCAGCGCCGAAGAGCGCGAGACCCGGGGGTTCATCTCGATGACGACCATGCGGCCGTCGGTGGGATTGACCGCGAACTGGATATTGGACCCGCCGGTATCGACGCCGATCTCGCGCATGATGCGGATGGCCGCGTCGCGCATGTGCTGATATTCCTTGTCGGACAAGGTCTGCGCCGGCGCAACCGTGATGCTGTCACCGGTGTGGATCCCCATGGGATCGAAGTTTTCAATCGAGCAGATGATGACCACGTTGTCGCGGTGATCGCGCATGACCTCCAGCTCGAATTCCTTCCACCCGAGCACCGATTCCTCGATCAACACCTCGTCGATCGGACTCAGATCGAGGCCGTGGCGCACGATCCGCTCGAATTCCTCGGCGTTGTACGCCACGCCGCCGCCAGAGCCTCCCAGCGTAAAAGCGGGGCGGATAATCGTCGGGAAGCCCAATTCGGCTTGGTGCTTTTGGGCCTCTGCAAAGCTGTGGACAAAAGCTCCGCGCGGCATGTCCAACCCGGCCCGGTCCATGGCGGCTTTGAAGAGTTCGCGGTCTTCGGCCATCTTGATCGCGTCGATTCGCGCACCAATCATCTCGACGTCGTGCTCGGCGAGAGCTCCGCTTTCAGCCAAGGCCACGGCCGTGTTGAGCGCGGTTTGGCCGCCGAGCGTCGGCAGCAGGGCCTGCGGCTTTTCCGCAGCGATGATCCGCGCGCAAATCTCCGGCGTGATTGGCTCGATGTAGGTGCGGTGGGCCACCTCTGGATCGGTCATAATCGTCGCCGGATTGCTATTTACCAAGACGATTTCGTAGCCTTCTTCGGCCAGCGCCTTACAGGCTTGCGTTCCCGAATAATCAAACTCGCAGGCTTGGCCAATGACGATGGGGCCAGAGCCGATGAGCATTATTTTCTGAATGTCTGTGCGTTTGGGCATGGAGTAATCTCAAGCGTACAATTAAGAGGATGCATCACTCAGCATAATAGGGACCAAGACTTATTTCTAATACTCGTGCGTCGGCCTAGCTGCCTTTCCCGTCTCACGGATACTCTCGATCATGCCGTCAAACGATTGAATTATGCTGACGACCGATAAATGCCCAACTGAATCTCTGCCCGCGTATTCAGATTTCATCTGATCGAGTATGATCTGAGCCTGATCGACATTGCCCTTGTGTAGTTGTGCTCGCAGCAACTCCTGCTTGGACACTAGAGAAACCAACTCACTGGTGCGATCGCTGTGCCGGTCGAGCAACGAGGCAATTTTCTGATTATCATGCCCCAATGTCCGGCGAAGCATCGCGACCTTTTGGAGAGCGCTGGCAACCAACGCATCCTTCATACGACCAGTTCCTACTCCTTCAAAACCATGCAGTAATTCCTCGGTTTTCAGGAGAGCTTCTGGGATTTTTCCTAGACGGTGCAGTGCATCTGCTCCGTTGTGGATAAGGTGTGCCCGGTGAAGCCTAAGCTCAATCGGCCTATAACGGGCGATTGAATCGCCCGTTGAGAAATAGGTAGCTGCCCTGCGAATATGGCGTAACTCCTCGGCTTGTGAAGAGGCGACATCCGCTTGGGCCATCGCAAAGAAACCCAACATATTATACACAGCAGCCCCTGCTTCTGCGTCGCCATCTGCCTGCGGTAAAACTCCAAGGAGTTTAGTCTCACATCCGGCAAAGTCCTCTCTTGCCAGTTCTTTTTGCACATCAGGCGGATCGAGGCTTGACGGCCATGGCAACGGTTTCAGCATGAGATGGGGCATCTCAGCAGGATCATGGAACGTTATCGTACTTGGCCGAGGCTCTTGTGCCTCCACGTGTCCAATAAGGCAAAATATATGCACCAATAGACAGAAAATGGCTTTCTGGACACTGCGGCGAGTACTCGTCGGCTTGATCACCCTATCCAAACCAACCTTTCCGCGGCCCTCGTGCGAACGACTCGATGAAGGGGCCTAGACTGCACGTTTCGATCAACTCGTACTGCCCTAGAGCCTTATGTAAATGAGGAACAGGAAGAGCGCGATTACAGTGAGGCAGCCGGCTTGGAGCAAAAGCTGGCCGTAGCGCTCCCAATCGTGGTCCTGACGGACCTTGAACTTGGGGCGCACCACTTCTTCATGGAGATCCACCTGAAAACGCTGCTCGTTGATGAGGCGGACTAGATGGGGATCGTAGTCGGCAATGGCCTTTAGGACCATGCGTTTGCGGCGCGCGGCTTTTTCAGCGCAGGCCCGCTGGGCGTCCTTGGCCGCGACCTTGCCCAGAGCAGTGGACTGGTCAGCGCTGCGAGTACTGGTCTTCTCCCGCGCCAAATTTTCGGCCAAGCGGCTGAGCGCTTCGCGGCTTTTCACATTGTCCTGAATAATGGTATAGCAGGTGTCGATAAAGCGGCTAAAATCGGCGAGAATTTCCTCTTCCGAAAGCCCCAGCAAGTAGGACTCTTCGATCATCTCTTCAATGGTGTCTTTGACGTCAGCCATAACGCAAGCCCTGTAAATCCTGTTGGTTAAATGAAAAGCCAAGAAATACCCCACCGGCACTCCGTTTTTACTTCCATTTCCAGATTAAAGCATCGCTTCAAACATGTCAAGCAGACCGCGCCGCATCCACCATAGCCAAGGCGATTTCATCGGCTATGTCGCCCGCCCGCATCCCCCATTCCCCCAGCCGCTCGACCGCCCGATCTCCGGCCCGACCGTGGACATAGACCCCGAGGCAGGCTGCGGCCTCCGCCCCTAGCCCTTGGGCGATCAGCCCAGCGATGATCCCGGTCAGCACGTCGCCCGACCCGGCCGTGGCCATACCCGGATTGCCCGTGGAGTTGACCGCCACCCGCCCATCGGACAAAGCCACGACAGTCGGCGCTCCCTTCAACACGAGCGTCGCGCCGAATTCGCCGGCAAAGTCGCGGGCTACTGCCATGGGCGCATCGGCAATCTGCCGCTTGTCCAACCCGCTCAAGCGGGCGAACTCGCCCACATGGGGCGTGAGAACCAGCGGTGCCGCGCGGCCCTTTAGCACTTCGGCTTGACCGGCGAATGCACTAAGTCCGTCCGCATCCAAAACGAGGGGCAATTCGGTTTGCAACACCAGCCGCCTCACCAACTCCTCGGTCTCTCGATACCGCCCCAAGCCCGGCCCCAAAGCCAAGACATCGGCCCGCGTCAACATAGCGTGCACCTCGCCCAAGGCCCGCAGCGACAAACAGCGCCGCTTGCGCACTTCGGGCAACGGCCGGGTCATCACCTCCGAGAGCTTGACTTCGAGAATGTCGTTGAGGCTGGCGGGCACCCCTAAATGGACGCGACCAGCCCCGCTCCTGAGCGCGGCATCCGCGGTCAGCGCGGCCGCCCCGGTCATGCCCACCGAACCCGCGACCACGGCCACCGTCCCGCAGCTTCCCTTGTGCTCGTCGCCGCGACGCCGTGGCACGAGCGGCCCCAGCCCCTCGGCGGAAAGCAGCAGGGCTTGGGCAGCCGCATCGCGCAGAATGGACTCGGGGAAGCCGATATTGGCCAAGTGCAGCGCACCGCAATGCGACCGGCCGGGATAGAATAGCTGCCCGACTTTGACCAAGCCGAAGGTCACCGTCAGCACCGCTTGCACGGCCGCGCCGTGGACCTGCCCAGTGTCGGCCTCAACTCCCGAGGGAATATCCACGGCCACTACCGGCCTTTCGCAATGGGCAATGCGCTCGATGACGCACGCCATGGCGGGACGGGGAGCCCCGCGCAATCCAGTTCCCAAAAGCGCGTCTATCACCAAGTCGGCTTCCTGGATCGCTGCGTCGAGCTGAGCCAAGTCCTCGCCGAGCACTTCGACGGCTCCGCCCTCCTGTTCGCAACGCCGCAAGTGCTCGGCCGCAGCCCCTTGTACGTCCGCGCGGTCTGCCGCGAGGAAGACGCGCGCCGACCCACCACCAGCGCGCAAGAGCCGAGCTACAGCAAATCCATCGCCGCCATTGTTGCCTTTGCCGCACAGGACCACGGCCTGCAAACCAGCCAAGCCATCCCAGCGCACCGCAATGGCCGCAATCACCTCTGCACCTGCTCGCTCTATGAGTTCGGCGCTAGAAATACCCGCCTCTGCGATCGTGCGCTGATCGACTGCGGCCATTTCTCGGCCCGTTACCAGTTTGGGCAAGTCCATGCTCAAGCCTCCCAAGGGCGGATCAGTTCGCGCAGCCGACGCGGGGCTTCGCTGGGCAGCGGTTGGCCCGTGTACTTGGGCAAAAGCGCACGAAAGCCAACGCTGATCCACAAAGCCCAAGCCGCCGTGCCGCCGCAGAACAACCCCAATCCAGAAGCAACGCCAAGACCGAGGGCTAAGCCTGCGGTCAGCAAGAAAATCAGCGAGAGCTTTACATTGTCAACCGACAGGAGAAAACTGTAACGCACCGTGGACCACACCGACCCCTCCTGGGTGACCAGCACCGGAAAAACATACACCGCCACTATGCCCACCAGCAGCAGGAACCAAACCATCAGCCCGCCCAAAAACACCCCCAGCCAGCCGCCGATCCGCTGGTAAAAAACCACGTTGGCCAGCACCAGCGCGACCGCGGCGACCATCAGCAACCCCAATGCGAGAGCGCGCCAAAAAAACGCGCGGCCAGCCGCCCAGAACTCCCGCAGACCAAAATCCCTGCCCCGCGCCCAAGCGGCCCCAGCGGCAAAGAGCATGGCCGTGGCCGGTGCACTCAACAGCAGAGTACCGGCTAGGACGGCAGCCCCCACCAGCCCCAAGCCGCCCAGTCCAAACCCTACTTGCAAAAGCGCGTACGCCCCGGCGATCCAAGGCAAGCTCAACGCGCTCCACAGCAAGTTGTAGCCCACCAGACTGCCTAAGCGGTCGTACGCCGTCCACAAGAAGCGTCGCAGGTTTTCGCTCAATGGGCCTCCAAACCGCGCAGCATAAACTCGGCGTACGTGCGCGCGGTCAGCGCCAAGTCGCGCACCCGCACGCGCTCATCCACTCCGTGCGCACGCTCACCCTTTACGCCATAACCAATGCCGGGCAGGCCGCCGTCAACCGCAAAGTAGTGCAAGTCTGTAAAGCCAGAACTGAGCCGGTAACTAGCGGTGCGACGGCGCACGGCTTGCACGGCCTGGGCAAAGGCCTGGGGCAGCGCGTGCTCGGCATCGACGA
Organism: Candidatus Latescibacterota bacterium; assembly: GCA_022820485.1. Taxonomy (GTDB): domain Bacteria; phylum Latescibacterota; class UBA2968; order UBA8231; family UBA8231. Next base: position 37,479 of record JAJEFJ010000103.1, on the reverse strand, counting down.
CGCAAGGTTCAATCCGCAACGGCGCTGCCACTCGGCAGGGCGGCTCGGCGGCTCGCTCCACAGCGCGTCTCAGCTCGCGCTCGACGGCCGCAAGTTGCTCGCCGGGCACTAACCGGCGGTCCAGCGAAAAGCGGGCATAGGCGGGCACGGTGTTGACCTTGTCGCCCTCCCCGCCCGAGAACGTGCCGCCAATATTGAGCGTCGGGTTGCGCGACCGACCGTCAAAATCCACGTAGCAGCGCTGGGACGCATTCAGTTTCTTTTTGTAGGCTTGCAACTTCTGCACTACGCCGGCCATGCCTTCAAAGGCGTTGACTCCCTGTTCTGGGCTAGAAGCATGGGCGGCCTTGCCCGTCAACTCGACCTCTAACCAGAGCACGCCGTTGTGGCCGCAGCCAACCTGCGTCCCGGCCGCCCCCTCGCAGACGACTGCGAAATCGGCGTTCACCAGCCCTTTGTTTACAATCCATCCCGCGCCCAATTGGCCGCCGGTCTCTTCGTCGGCGGTGAACGAACACTCGATGTTAAAAGCCGGCTCAGTACCCGTTTCCTTGAGCGCCTCCACGGCTATCAGCAACGCGGCGATTGCCCCTTTCATATCCCCAGAACCGCGACCGTAGAGCGCATCGCCAGCCACCCCTGGCTCAAAAGGGTCGCCGAATTTCCACTGCCCGGAACAAGGCACCACGTCGTAGTGGGCGTTGAAATGCACCGTCTGCGGTCGGCCCGCGTCCCACCGAGCAATCAAGTTGTAGCGCGGGAACTCGTCCGAGCCGAGCACGCGGCGCACCTCTTGGTCTGGGACGCGGTGGACTTTGGCCTGCATCCCTAAGTCCTGACAGCGCCCCAAGAGCGCGTCGGTCATCGCTCGGTAGTTTCGCCCCGGTGGATTAGTGGTATCCACGCGCACGAGCGTCTGCAAGCTGCCGATTAGCTGCTTTTGGTGTTCTTCGATGTATTGGTGTATCACAGATTTCATAGATCAGCCATAGTAAGCTGAGCGCTTTGGGATCAAAGAAGTTATCCGATTCTCTTTGTCCTTATTTGTCCGACTTTGTTCTCGACCACTTGCTTTCTTTGATAATACGAGGTTTAAGATCAGCAGGCTTACTGGGCCTGTGGGATTGCGTCTCAGGCTTACTGGTCTGCGAGGACCGTTGGGTACTACCTTGTTGCTTGGCCATGATATTGATCTCCTTGAGATTCGTTACGTGAACTCGATGGGTCTTCTCTCCATGAGTCAACAAATAATAAGGTACTACCGAAATCAGAAGAGCTACTAGCCCGCATGCTATGGCGATCTTTGCGTTATTGAGGTAACCCAGCTTCTTCCGGTTGTTTTCAAAGTTCTCATGGGCTGACTCTTCGTACTGACTCAGAAGGTTCCTCTCAATGTCCTCCTCTATTGGTCCGGCATCTAGTATTGTCCTGTGCTTTATCTCCTGTCTTTGGCAGCGAGTTTAAAATAAAAAAGACAGTGTTTCCCTCTCAGGAGATAGGGGTTAGGTCAGAACGTAGTCTCCTTGGTCGTTATGGGGCACCAGCGCGCCGCAGTCAAATGGTGCAGCAATACGTCCTGGGCCTCGGGCGTGCCAATCTGTTGCAGGGCCGCCGTGCTGTGCCCTTGGACGTAGCGATTCTCGTCGCTGAGGGCCGCGGCCAGCGCGTCTGTAGCCGCCGCGGCCGCCGGACCGAAGTGAGCCAGCGCGTACGCGGCGTTAAAGCGCACCTGCTCGTCCTCGTCCGCCAACAACGCGGCCAACGCGGACACAGACGCGCCTGGATTCAACTCAATGGTCCCCAAGGCCTCGGCCACGTTGCGCCGCACCCATGCGTCCGGGTCGCCAGTTAGCTTGCACAGGGCTTCTACGGCGTCGGTTCCGGCGCTTGCCCCCATGTCACCCAGTGCGTACGCGGCAAAACCCCGCACGTGTTCGCGCTCATCGCCGAGGGCCGCAATTAAGGCGTCCACAGCTTCCTCCCCCACCGCACCCAACGCATACGCCGCGTGTTCCCGCACGTGTTCGCGCTCGTCGTCGAGGGCGGCAATCAACGGGCCTACTGCTGCCGCACCCACGGCCCCGAGTGCATACGCCGCGTTGAGACGCACCGGCTCGGCCTCATCGCCCAGCGCGCCAATCAGCGCGTCTAGTGCGGGCGCGGCCTTCTCCCCCAACCTGCCGAGGGCGTCGGTTGCTTCTAGACGTTGTTCCAACGTCCCGTTGAGAACCTCGGTCAGTTGTTCAATCTGCCCGTTGGCCTCGGCGCTTTTTTGGGCTCCCGCGTGCCAATCCCATATCCGCGACCACACGACTCGATGCTTGCTAGAGGGCACCGACCCGTTGGCCGGCCACCCCGGGGCTTGGATGTTCCAACTGGGCCGGCTCGGCTCGCTGAGACGGGTAAATTGGAACTTCATCATGTAGCGGTTGGCCGCCGTGCTGTTGGGCATGGCCCGGTGCCACAAGTCAAAATGCACCAAGGTGCAGGTGCCGGCCTCGCCGAGGACTGGCAAGTGGTACTCGTCCTGCTCGTCGTCTGCGCGGCCGTTGTAGTAGTGCGTGCCGGGCATGACTGCGGTGGGGCCGTTTTCCAAGGCGACGTCTTGTGGGTAGTAGAAGATCATCACCCAGCGATTGCGGTGATAGCGCACCTTGTGATAGCCCCAATAGCTGTCCTTGTGCCAGCCACCGCCCTCGCTGCCGGCCCGATTGATGTGGCAGTGGCGGTGGGCGTGCATGACGTAATCCGACCCGACCACCGAAGCGAGAGCACCGCGCACGACCGGATCGTCAAAGACCTGCTGCAACGCTGGGATGCGGGGCAGGACGTTGTTGCCGGGATTGCCCTCCTTGGCAAAAACCTCTTCGGTGCGCTGGTAGATGTCTTGGTGGAGGGCGGTGGGCAGCGAGGATTTGAGCGTGAGATAGCCCTCGGCTATAAACTGTTGCATTTCCTCGTCGCCGAGGAGGTACTGAGGGTCTAACATGACAAGTCTCCTGAGATGATGAGAATAAGGACGAGTTCGGTCAAAAAAGTATCGCTGGAGGCCGGGTAGAGCAAACCTAAGATACGGGCCGCGCCGTCCCCCATTGGGGTAGCTTATCCAACAGATGGCGCAGCGCCGCCTCTGGCGTCATCTCGTCCATGTCCAACGTTACATGGGCTTGGTCAAAGCCGCCTTGGCGCTCGGCCAACAACGGCCGGAGTTCCGCCGTACTTTCGGGCGGTTGCATCAGCAGCGGATGCGACCCTACAGTTTGGTGACGCAGCTTCCAATAGGTGCTAGCCAGCGACAACTTGAGGTACACCAGCGTTGCCTTGTCCAGTACCTGCCGAAGGTTAGTCTCTTTGAGCAGCGCCCCATCGCCCAAGACGATGATCCCAGACGGACGAGTGGTCAGCGCTTGGGCGAGGAAGCGGTCCTCTGATTGGCGCAGCGCCTCTATACCCTGCGTCTGCACGAGGGAAACCAAGGACTGGCCGGCCTCGTGTTCGATCCAGCGATCCACCTCAATGAGAGGCAAGCCGCTCAACGCGGCCAAGTCGCGGCCCAAGCCGTGCTGGTCAACGCCTAAGAAGCCGATGAGAGCGACCGGACGCTGCAACAGAACCAGCGGCCCATGTTCGTAGTAATTAGACAAGGCGTTCGTTAAAAATCCCGCGCTCGTAGGCACGTTCCAAATTAGTACACTACCCCCACTAGGCGAACAGCCGAGTTGTCATCCCCTGTGTCGTCATCTACCTCAATGCGGGCGAGGTAAAGGCCCGGAGACACTAACGTTCCCCCTTCGTCCCGTCCGTCCCATACAAGGCTATACAGCCCATTCGCCATATTGCGCCTCTCGGCAAGACGTCTCACTTCCCTGCCTGCTAGGTCGTATAAATAGACCACTACTTGCCTAGCTACATTGACTTTGAGTACGGCAAATGAAAAGACAGCCGCGTCGTTAATGCCGTCGCCATTGGGGGTAAAAGTGGCGGGATCTACCTCAATTGTCCCGATCTGCCCGCGGCGGGCAGTCGTCAATACTGTCAACCCCTCACCAGCGGCCAATTCATCTCCTACCGGGTCCGCTGGGTCCACCCGCTGCCAGTTATCCGCTTGCGTCGAGCGCCCAACTTCGGCGGCAAAAGTGGCACCGCTCAGGAAAACGCGCGACGAAAAAGAGACCCGCACAATATCCGCACTGCCTCGCCGCAGTATTCTTGGCAGGCCGAGTTGCAGCGTATCAATCGCCACCTTAGTCAATTCCAACTCCTCTCCCACCCCATTCTCAAAACGGCCTTTTTCTACCTCGGCAAATATTTCCTCACTTCCGGCGGCAAACTCGCTTTCGTCTCCTAAACTCACTTGGCGCAGTTCAATATTCGCTCGCGAAGGCGCGACGAGACGGACGCGGTCGAATCCCGGGTCTCGAGCAGCGAAGGAGGGACGGATAAAGAGGTCGAAATCCGTGAGCTCGCCACTGGGAACATCTCGCTTGGGCTCTATCTCCCCAATGATGCGATCCACCAGCGGCGCTGTGAAATGGACTTGGATCGACTCTAAGCTGGCGGCCACGGCCGCGTCTTCACTGAGCAGTCTCGCCTGGATCATCATATAGCGCCGGGGATTGGGAGAACGTATGACTTCGCCCGGTTTGACGTAGACTTGACTCCAGTTGCTCCAGCCCGGTCCCGGCAGGAACTCGGTAAGGATGTCCCCCTGGTAGAAAGACGGTTGCTTCTCATATTCTTCTTTGTTGGCTACTTCCGTGCCATCTTTTTTGAAATAGCGGTTTACTTCGCGCAGATCGTTTCCCGTGCGGGTGCGGATTTCTACCGCCGTGCCCGAGGGGGTGTCGGCTTCCCAGTCGATGGTCGTCAGCGTCTTAGAACTCCCCAGATCAATGAGGTCGGAAGTCATCTCGAGGATCGGTAGGTGTCCGTTGGCAAAAACTTGGATTTCGGTTACCGTGCTCAGTATCCGGTGCCCTTCATGGGCCCTAGTGCGGCGAGCGATATCTAGGTTGCGGAATTCCAAAAAGCGTATTGGGCGCGGCTCGAAGTGATCCTCGAACAGCCGCGTATTCTGGTTTAACTGCCGCGTCTCACCACTCAATTCCTCCCAGATCAAACTACCATCGGGTGCCAGCGAGCCGTCCGAACCGCGCAATATATAGCCAATCAGGTTTCTGCCTCCGACGCGGGTAATAATGCGCACGGCATGGACCGTGAAGTGGGAGCCCAGATTCACGTTCAACAGACCCCACTCGGCGGTCTCGCCGGTGGGAAAGTAAACCATGCCCTGCCACTCGGTGCGCACGTTGCCGTCAACGGCAAGTTCGGGCGAAGAATTGGGATTGACGTCGTGCAGATTACCGCCGCGCTCTACGATCCCCAAGGCGATGTTCTCGCCCACAGTCCATACCTCCACCTCGGCGAGTTGGGGTCGTTCGCGGCGGTAATAGCGCACCCCACCCTGCTGCTCAAGTGGCAACTGATCGTAGCGCTCGGCCGTTACTAGACGCTCTTCGCCAGCGATTTTCCAGACGTATTCCACCGCGCCTTGGTTCTCTGCTGTCAACGCCTGATACTCCTCGGCAGAAAGCTGTTGCGCCCTCTCGCCATTAGTGGCCGTGGCCGCGACGCGCAGGTACTGCATAATGCGACCGGTCCACTCTTCTGTATGAGTGCCCAGTGGTGCGAGGTCGAACTCAAAGACTCGCTGGTCGCGATTGGGCTGGGTAGTGCTGCCCACTAGAGTGTAGTCCAAGGCACCGCTGCGGTCGGCCGTGCCAAAAGGGTTTTGTCCCCCTGCCGAATGCACCCTGAATTGCAGAAACGGATCCCCTTCTTCGGCAAAGCGCACGACGACCTTGGTGGCCGACACCAGACGGCCAAGATCAATCTCCAACACCCAGTCCCGCAGGGGATCAGCCGAATCCGGCTCCCAAGCTGTAGTCGGATCTGCGTCAATGGCCCGCTCCGCTAGCTGCGGATTTGAACCAGCCCTTTTGATACCCCCGTGCGCCAGCAGATTGTTGTCTTCATCCTTGAACGAATTGGCGTACTGATCTTGCAAGTTGCCATCGATGGGATAGCTGAAGTCGGCCACATTCAATATGGCGTTGTGCGGCACTTGTATGTATCTGGACTGCACCGCGCCAGACGGCGTTATCGTCACCATATCGCTCGGGAACTCCCAAGCCTGCCAATGCGCCTGGGTCCGCACCTCCACCCGGTCCGCACCCAAACTGTAACCCTTCGACTGGGCCCATGCCCCGTTTAGAGCCATCGAGAGAAAAAGGGCTACAAAACAGAGCGTCAATCTCCTCGCGATCGTCTCCGAAATCATCGAATACTGCGTAGGCAAGCGGCGTTTCATAACCTATTGTCCTTGGTCGGAGCTTCCCCTGCATGGCGCTGCAGGAACGTATCGGGTAGGGCCGCCGCCAACGCGCTGTCAGATACGGCGATCCGCTCTTGGTACTTGTCCAGCAAGTCATCTATCAATTCCTCGAACAGTTGCTCTCGCTTCTCTCCGCGCACCAAAGCCCGCGCCTTTTTCTCGACTTGAAAGAAGGGAGATACTTCCCCTCCCTGGCGATTGAGAACTTTGAAAATGCTATATCCACCTTCTACGTGCTCCGGACCAGTGATTTTGTCGAGGTCGGCCGCTTTTACTGCTTTGAAGAGCCTCGGCAAGGTCAATCGCTCGTACTCGCCCAGGTGCATCAAGCCGTCTTCTTCCCGCATATCTGGGCGAATGGTGTGCTTTTGGGCAAGCATTCCTAGGGTCGCACCCTGTTCGACGGAGCGCAGCAAACCAACGGCTTCCACCTCAGTCTCGGCCAACACCTCAACGACAATGTATTGGGCCGGTTCCCTGAACAAATCCTCATTGTCCTCGTAAAAATCCCTCGCTTCTTCCAAGCTCGCCTCGGATTGGTCAACGACCTCTTCTTGGCGTAGCTGTTTAATCATGAATTCCGTGCGTATTTCCTGCAATCGCTGTTGTCCAGCCGCCATCTCCTCTAACCCGGCCCGCTGCGCCGCCTCTGCCAACAAAACCGGTGTCAAAACCAGTTCCCTCGCTGTATCAACCACCTCGGCACTGTCCCGTACCCCCCAGCCGGACAGGGCCCGCATATCCCCCCACAGGGCATTGAGATAATCTCCCACAGAGACTTGGCCCGCCTTATAGGTAAAGAGGGGCTGATCTGCCTCCTCGTCGGCCAGATGAGTGAGGCGCAACCGGGTGTGGAACTCCGCTTTATTCAATAGAAGCTCCAATCCCTCTGGCACTAGCTGCACGTCCAGCTTGCGGATGAGGGACGCGATTTCTGCTCTTTCCTGCTCTAGTCGCTTGCGTTCGTAGAGCAGAGCGCGAATCTGCTGTCGTTTTTCTTCCAGCGGCACGGGTTGGTCCTGGAGGAAACGCACGATTTGATAGCGCGTGCCCATGGGCAGGATCGGGGATAGCTGTCCACTCGGCAGACTGCGAAACAGCTCGTCTGGAATTTGCAACCTGCGGGCCTGCTCCAGATCGATAAATCCCAACACGCCCCCTTGGGCAGCCGACCGTTCGTCTATGGTGTATTCGGCAGCCAGTTGGGCAAAGTCCCCGCCCGCTGCAAGGTGCTCATAGATCTGCTTTGCGGTGCTGTCCTCTTCCACCAGAATGCCCGCCATCTGACGCTTGCGGTCTAGGCCACTGCGGGCGAAATAGTCGCGTACCTCCTCCTCAGAAACCTGCACGTTGGGCACCAGTGCAATCTGGCGATAGGTATCGACCAAGTGCTGACGCCAGTACTGCATCGCCTTAGTCTGGACCACCTGAGCGGTATCCAATCCCCGCTCTTTGGCCTCCAGTACGATCAGGTACTTGCCCAGCAGACTGCGCAGGTAGCGCTCCCGCACTGGATCGCCCTGTCCCTGCAGGCGCAAAGACTGGGGCATCTGGACGACAAAATCGCGCATCTCGGCAGCCGAGATGGAAGTGGAATCAATGCGCGCCACCACACCGGGTTCAAGGACGATCTCCGCACTCGGCGAACACGCCGCGAGACTCCACATGAGTACCAGCCCGCATCCTTGCCAAGTCCATGGTTTTTTGTTGCCCATGTCTTCCATCAGTACGCTAGAGCAATAGCTCCCAGTCGCTCCTCCCGACCACTACCCGCTTCTACCACGACGCGATAAATGTATAGCCCTGGGTCTACCAATTCGCCTTGGTCATCTCGCCCGTCCCAAGCAGTTTGATAGAGCGCGCTCCCCCCCTCCCCAGCGCCCAAAGTTCGCACTCGGTCTCCCGCCAGTGTGTAGATCTCCGTCTCAAGCGGCACGACATCGGTCAGACGCAGTAATGTATAGGAGAACTGCACTTGGTCGTTGACGCCGTCGCCATTGGGTGAGAACGGGTTGGGGACCACATGCACGGCGCTGAGCAGGCTGCCCTTGAGCGGCGTGCGGACGTTCAAGGCGTCGCTCAACAACTCGCTTATAGCATCTCCGGGGATCACGCTCTGGGGCACTTCGTCGCTGTCCGCATCCGACACCGCGCCGTTGAAGGCCGTTCCGTAGTTGAAGACCCGGGCGTCGAAATCTACTTCTAACAACGTCTGATCTTGGTCGATGCGATCAAATTGAACGGCGAACTGGTGGGGATCTGCCGGATCGAAACTCGGGGTAAAATCGACCACCTCGCGGTCGATGCGCACCTCGTGGATGGCCTCCAGACGGGCGGGCGTGCGCACTTCGAGAACATTGAAACCCGCTTGATCCTCCTCCAGTCGGGTTCGCACCGCATAAGTGAACCGAACTGGATCGGACGACTCTACAAAAGGAGGGTGGATTTCGCCAATCGCCTCGGAGACTACAGGGGGTTGGGAAAATTCAAAAAACAGCGAGTCGATCTGTCCCCCCGCCAATCTGGCGGAGAAAAAAGCGATGTGTAACTGCACATACTGCCGGGGACTCGGAGAGCGAATCTGAATGCCGGCGAGTCCGTCCGCGTACTCATAGGTGTGCCATACGCTCCAGTTTTCCAGATCCTGAGTAATGCCCCCTCGCACATTCTGGGGCATGGCTCCATACTCTTGGCGGCTCATGGGCCGACCATTGGCTCCAAATGGCACTTCCTCTCCCCCCACCCCGGTCTTGCGCCAATAGACCTCGGGCTGGTCATCGCTGCCGCTGCGGCTCTGGATGACTATTTTCGCTCCTAAATCGAGGGCGCCGTTCCACCAAATGCGTCCCAAACTGGATGCGCGTCCCAGATCAATCGGGTCGGACAGAAATGAGGCCTGCGGAACAAACCCCTGACCGTACACCTCGAACTCGGCCACTTCCCAAGTCTCCCCTACTTCCAAGGGGTGGAGATAGACGTGGCGTGCTATCCGAGGTTCGATATCCAGTTCGACTACCGGGCTCAAGTTGTCCTTCTCGTCGTGAACCAAGGTCCAGATGAGATTTCCTTTTTCGTTTTTGCTCTCTTCCCTGCCGTCGTTGATAGAAAGCCTAAACTGGCGGATCTTGTGCCCCGGATGATCAGCACGAGTTGCAAAACGAACCCCTTCGATGGGGAATGGTGCCCCCAAGTCGAAGAACATCGGCGTAGTATAGAAGAATCCAGGGCCGCGGAAGAAATTGATGCGCGGCGGATGCACAAAAGCCGTACTAGAATCGCCATCCACTACAAACACGCGCTCTTCTAGCCAATTGGCCGGTAGGGTGTAAATGCTCACCAAGCTGGTAATGTCGCCATTTCGCTCGCCCATCGAGGCAATCAGGTTCTCGCCGCTTTCGGCGCTGAACGGGCGGATGGCACCCGGCACTCTTGCCACATCGATAGAACTCAGCGTGCCGCTTTCACTCCAAAGGTTTCCAGCGTGGCCCCCCAGTTGGTAAAATTGGCGCGCTTCGGCCCGATAGCCCGCTCCCATCCCCAACACGGTCAGGACTATAATCAGCACTTGTCTCACCCAGTGCCTCCTTTGCTTGGTCGCCAACTTTCGGCTGAGCTCAAGTCGAAGCTAAGAGAACGGCGGGATTTACAGTCGCCCGTAAATCCCGCCTGAAACAATCCTGCAACGTCTATGGTACAGGCAGTCAAGTCAGCCTTATTAGAAGGTGGACTTGATCTGGCCCCAAGTGCTGGCCTCGACTCCGGTAGCCCTAGCCTCGGGCAACCCCTCTTCGATGGGTGCCAGCAGATAGTCGCCGAACTGGTCGGCATCCCTAGAAGCACCTATGCCGCCGAAACCGGACCAATAGGCATCGTCATAGGAGCCGGGATCGGCATCCTTGTCGCCCCAGTTGACCTCTATGCCAACAACTGTGCCTTCCACCCAACTGTGTTGAACGCTCTGGTCGGCACCGTCGGGGTGGATGTCGTCAAAGGGTACAATGGAGTATTCGCCGAACATTTCGGCTGGCTCTTGGGTATCGACGTCACCGCGGAGAAACTGGCCGGCCCACTCTACGTAAGGGGACTGGCCCGCCCAAGCTTTGGAGCCATCAATAATCCGGGTATAGTAACCGGAAGAGCTGAAAATTGGGCCGGCCAAATCGTAGCGTTGGGCTTGGGCACTGGCCCAGCGGGTCTCGAAATCATCTCCCTGATCGAAGCCGCGGAAGATGCCGCCGGAGTGGTCCCAATCTGTAGTCGTCGACCACTTCTCGGTGTTGTTGATGTAGTCGTCGGCAATCCAAGCTGAAAAATAGGCCTTGCCGTCGTTGATATTGTAGGCCCAAATGAGCGAGGCATTGAAATCGCTCAAATCCATGGGCGCGCCGAACTGGTTGAACATGGTTTCGGCTTTGATCTTGTACACATCGCTGACAATGTCCCAGTCCGACATATCGCCGTCCAGCACTGGCGTCAGGTGATCTGGGAACTGGAACATGAACTTCATCTCCCCTTGGTGGCCAAAAGCCGAGCCGACCATGAGGGCCGAGACGAGTAAAGCAATTGCTGCCTCGTTGATTCTCTTCATTGCAATACCTCTTTTTTAGTTAGTGAGTGGATACGGGTGTTTTTGCTGCCCCAACCGGGGGTAAAACGACGACTGTTTTTTCTCCTCCTTTCGACTGCCAACAGATCGCCATGTTATATCACTGCAATCTCAGTGATCCAACTTTGCGAGAGTCAAGCCTCCTAGCGTTCCAGCCCGGCATAGGCCGTCATGAATATCTTGCTGGTCGTGCTAGGGGGCAGATTTTCAAACGTCAGCTTTTGCAGGCGAAATCCCGTCTGCAGATGAAGCCTGTAGCCCAAGTAATCCGAGGAATTATTAAATTGCACCGCGACGATCCGACTGAAGGAATCCGGCTCCAAGTCGCGATCGACCGGCACTCCCTCGTCGTCATCGCGAAACTGCTCAAAATGGGACAGTTCTAGTCCCAACTCGACGAGCGTATGGGAGAGCAGCGGAATGCGGGCAATAAGAAAAAGCGTCTCGGTCAACTCGCGGCGCTCCGGGTCGCGCTGGCGCACGGGGCGCTCGCGCAAAAATTCGCTCTTGAAGCGCGGTTCAAGTTCGATATTTCGCACGGGGAAAGTGTAATCGGCCTTGTTGATGAGACCGACAAAGCTGGCCGTGCCGCGCAGGTCGCGCTGCTCCCGGCGCTGGTTGTAAATTTCAGTCTTGAACTTGTTGATCACATTCAGGTTCCCTACGAGCGTGAAATCGAACTGGACATAGGAAGTGTTGACCCAAGTGTCGCGCGCCGGAAGCACATCGAAAACGCGCTGCTGAGTACCGCGGGAATTAGACGGCTGCACCCACTGGAAGAGGTTGTCGGGAATGTCGTCCTCGACCAGCTTGAAGTTGTCGAACACCCGCAAACGGCCCAACTGGGCAAAATCCCTTTCGTAGGTGAAGAGCAGGTACGTGGATTCGTTTTTGCGATCCCCCGCCAGCAGTTTTTCGCGCAAACGCCCGACGGTTAGCCGGGCCTCGGGCCCGATGTGGGTTCCCGCGTACACATTGTAGCCACGGTGGTCGCGCCCGTAGGGATAATCGGGTTCTTCGTCGTTTTCAAAGCGGTCGATCCAGCCGTTGTTGTTCATGTCAACGCCAAAGAGGTATTCGGGCCTATCGGCGTGATAGCGCAGGAAAGGCTCTTCGTAATCGGGAATAAAGTTCTGGCGATCCTCCGTATCGTTCTGGTTGAAATCCGAAACGAAATCGTTGTTCTCGTCAAAACCCGGAAAGACCGCATTGTCCGACAGCATGCTATAGCGGTTCCAGTCCGGCCGGCGGTCTTGGTCATCGTTGTCCTCGACGAACTCGTAGATATAGGATATTTCGTCTTCGTAATCGATTTCGTCCTGTCCCCGAGTGCCCGCTAGGAAGGTGCGGGTAGAATAGTCCGCGTCCATGCTGTAGCCTTCGAGGAACGCGAACCAAGGATAGGACGCCTTGGACAGGTTGAACATCCATGCTTGGGCGTCGTTAACCGCCTTGCGGTGATCCCTTAGATTGAGGTTGGGATACTGGCGGTACTGCTTGTTGAAATCGTACTCCCCGTAAAAGTCAAAACCCCAGACCTTGGTGGCCTCAAAGGTAACGCCAAGGATGGTATTGGCCGTGGGCAGACCGTAGTCGAATTTCAACAGTCGCTGGTTGGAGTTGTCGCGGATATTGTCATCGGCCCGTTCGATCAGCAAGAAGACGGGCTGTGAGTCCCTGTTGGTCTGCCGGTCGGACGTGATTTCCACCTTGTAGTCGTTGGAGATCACCAATTCAAAGAATACTCTTTCAATAGTCGTCGGATCGGGCCCGGTGTACAAAGGGTCCGTAAAGTCGTAGGTGAGGGTAATGCGCTCGTCCCCGTCCGCAGCCAAAAACCCCACCCGTTGGAACCCCCCTTCGCGTATGGGCTCGAATCCTATGGCACTGCCGCGGAAAGTGTTACCGTCCACATCCTCGATGATGATCTCGTCGTCGAACAGGGCCGCCCCACCCACTCCGTCTGCGGGCGAGTCGTCCGACAGCCGAATAATGATGCGGGATATGGGCAGCGCATTCTGGTCGGTGGTCAGAGCCCCGCCGGCAAAAGGGTTGCCGGTGAAATCGTCGAATAGCGTCTGGCCTTGAAAGGCGGTCACATAGGTCGCCCCGACCCGGACGAAGTCGCCGACCTGAACGATGCCCCGGCCACCCAGTAAGTTGGTGACGCTGGTCTTCTGATCGGGGATATCCAGAGAAGTGGCCACGGCCGGCCGACTGGGACGGGCCAGTAGGAGCGTGCCCAGGTACTTGTCGGCGGCAAAGTCCCACTGAATGCCGTTGAATGTGGGTTTAGAAAAAGTCATCGGTGTCAAAGTAGTGCGGATCTCATCACCGATCGTAATGCTGTAGTAGTATTGTCCCTTGTGGTCCGCGGAGACGGCTACTCGATTGAACCATTGGTTGAACCGGTTGGTCTTGAGGATACTGCTGCCGAATTGCTGGGGGCGGTCTTGCTGCCAATCGTAGATCAACCAGCCTCGGGTGACTAGATTGCCGAAGAAATCGTAGAAGAAATCGCCCTCCAACGCGGTATCGACATAGCGCTGATAGGGCTCGCGGGCGTAGTTGGAGTACTCCCACTGTCTCCACTGGTACTCCTGATACAATTCTTGGGGGATGTACCATTTGCGCACTGCCGGATCCAGCGCACCGAATAATACCCCCGGTCCTTGCGGGGAGAAATCCACCTTTCCACCCTGCTTCACCCTACCCATGCGCGAATCGTACGCTTGGGCACCAACCAGAGTCGGCGCACTCCAGCTTAGCACGCACAGAACAGCACCTACCACAATCAGATAGCGCTTGTGCAAAATCCCCTCCTCACTTGGCTAGCACCTAGTATACCACGGACACACTGTTGAACCGCCGCTCGGTCTTCCGGTCGGAGCGAATTTCCACTACCGCCAAGTAGATACCCGGCGGCACCAAGCGATCGTCATCGCCGCGACCATCCCACTGTAGCTGAACGCGGCCGTTTTGTACTTCGACCGAGTTGAGCTGCCGCACGCGGCCACCAGTCAAGTCGTAGATACCGACCTCACTCGGCGATGGTTCGAGCAGGTGCTGAACCGCATAGCTTATTTCCGCCACGTCATTGGCCCCATCTCCATTGGGGGTGAAGGTCCGCGGCTGGATTGCCAGCGGGCCAGCTACCCGCGAGCCTACGGGAATCCGCACCAGCAACTCGTCAGTATCCTGTTCGGCTGAAGCATCCCCGCCCTCGGTCTGCAGCGGCACCTGCACGCTAGCATCGGCAAAAGCCCGCCCTTGGAAGCGCGTACCATAGCGAAACACGGCCGCATCAAAAACAATTTTCAAAAGAGTACCATCGGCGTTGATCAGAGGCAAGCTCAGGGCAAAGTGGTCGTCCTCCACCGCCTCAATGGCGAACGATCCGACGCGCAGGGGTAAAGACACACCGGCCAGATCGCCGCCGAACTCGGCTCCATCTAGGCGATTGCCCGCCCTATCTTGGATCTCCACCGAATGGAGAGCCGCGATGCGAGCCGGAGTTTCTATTTCAAAGCGCGTGAATCCCGATCGCCCCGTAGTATTGGCGATGCGGGCGAAGTACGTAAAAGTCGTCTGTTTGCCAATCTCGGTCTGCGGTGGTCCAACCTCGGCGACGATGCGATCAACCGGAGGCCGTGCGAACTCAAAGCCCAAGTCGGCGATAGCGCGGCTAGCATCTAGGCTCAGGTTGGTGAAATCGATGCGGAACTGGAAATAACGCCGAGGTGCCGGCACCGTCAGAGGGCTACCATTATCGACCAATTGCCACTGGACCCAGTCATTGTCAGTGTCAGCTTTGATAGGCCCCTGCTGGTTCTTCGCCAGTTTTTCAAAGGCTTCCTCGGTCAGCGTGTTGCCCTCGCTGTCGATGGGCACGTATTCGGGTTGCCGACCTCCTACATTGGCATTGCGAAAAAAGACATCGGGCGTCGTATCCTGCCCGCTGCGCACGCGGATTTCTATTTTGGAATCCGCGCTATTGCCCGCGGTCACTTCGCTCCAGGCGATGCGCCCCCAGACTACCTCCTCGCCCAGATCTAGCACATTGGACACATAGCTGGCCGTCGGCACAAATCCCCTGCCGTACACCTCTATCTCGTCAACTTCAAATCCGAGGGTGGTAATCGACTTGAGTTGCAGAAAGCGGACAAATTGGGGGTTGATCTGTGCATCTACTTTGGCCTCGCGGTTGTCTGAGTCTCGCTGCACCGGCGAGGTAAAAATGGGCTGACCACTGGCATAGAGATTTTGCGGCAAGCCGTCGTTGAGGAACAACTCATACCCCCGCATGAATTCGTTGCCAAAGGGAAACGACTCTGTCATCCTCGGATAGAACACGATTCGGTCCACGCCAAAGCGCGCACCAAGGTCAATGCGAATGGTGACGCCGTTGTTGCGCACGATGCGGCCGGCCACGAACTTGCGATCAAAAGCCACTCGGTGGTCGCCATTGAGCATACCCTCCAATTGCTCTGGACTTTTCTGGCTGGCATCCAGTCCTGGGACATCTACAGAGCCTCCCCGTTCAAGAACACCGAGCGAAATGTTGAAATCAGAGCGCAAGCGCAGCGGCATGATCCAGTTTTGCAGGGAATCTAGGCCAACGGCAAACACTTTTTCGCCGTTGGCGTCCTCGATAGTCCCCAATTGCTCGACAAAATCGATCACACCCCCGGGAGTTGTGCCAGAATCACGCCAAGGACGTTCGTCGCCACCGACCGTAAAAACATCCTGTGCGCGGGTTGAACATACGGACAGCAGCAAAAGGAAAATTGGCAGAGGAAGGACTATCTGCAACGACTGCGATAGCTTGAAAAGGATGCCGGTAGGACGATATTTCATGGTGAGGACCGACGCCTTAATAGCGGTCGAGATTCCAGTTTTGCGCACTTCTGAATGGCACACCGGAGGTTGCAACCTCTTTAAAATTATGACAGTTGCTACAGATTGTTACAATCCTGTTACAACCTATTGTTACAACCTAATATATACGTATTGGATAAATCAAGAAATTTCTGAGACCTAGCGCAGTCAAACGTCGAGCGGTGCCAACCAAACCAAAGTGGCCCCCCATCCACCGCCGCCTTCGCCAGCCAAGCGGAATGACTCCACTTCAGGCAAGCGGCCCAAAATGGCGTGCACCGAGCGCCGCAACTGGCCCGTGCCCTTGCCGTGAATGACGCGCACCTGCAAAATGCCCGCCTGACGACAGGCATCCAAATAGTCGGGCAACAGCTCTTTGAGGTCGCGTGGATGGAAGGTGTGCAAGTCCAGCGTGCCGTCGATGGGCACTTCCACCGCTTCGGGTTCTTCCCATTCTTCTTCAGTCATCGTCCTAAGCCTTCCGAGCGCGGAGTTCCGTAGAGCTAATATCCATCCTAAAGGGCACCGACGCGAAAAGGTCCGCGTATTTTTCGGGTACATCCATATCCGCTAAGGTCCGGTACACATCCCCATCCACCCGTCCTGCCACCCAAAAGCGACAGCCCCCAGCAGCAAATTCCTCCAAGGCCACAGCCACGCCCCGCTCTCCTTCCTCGTAGTACTGACCCTGCAAAAGCCTCACAGCCGTATCGTACCCCAACGCGAAGTGACAACCGCCAAAGAGCCGGGCCTTCTGCAAAAAGGTCGGCGACCGCGTCATCACCACGGGAAAGCGACCGCGCATCTGCGCCAAGCGCCGCTCGACCTCACTCCTTTGCAGGGGCGGCTTATCGACATTTTCGATGGAAAGTTCCAAGCACGGCTGGCGACCACTTAGCTGTCCCGCCGCAGCCACGAGCTGCTCGTGCCCCTCGTGCAGCGGGTTGAAGGACCCAGACAAGAACAGACGCTGCCCGCGCTCGACCTCGGGCGCAATCGCCCCATCGGAACGCATTTCAACGACGTCCAACTCACCCGCAAACAGCAAGCCCAATGGATCGTCCAACGCCAACTCGCGCCGCGCAAGATGCGCAAAGTCCGGCAGCGATGCACCAGCGACCGGGCCGCCGCAGCTCTCCACTATGGCCTCCAAGGCCAAGCGGCTCAAGACCTCCTCTTGCTCCAAGCGGTCGGCTGCGCCCTTCTCAAAATGCAGAGTGTACAAGCGATAGGCGCACTCCAAGCGCAGCGCGATACAGCCCCGATCCGCGCCACGCCGCAGCCTGCTCGTCGCCAAGGCCGCACTACAGCCCACACCGATACAGCCCTGCCCCGGCTCGGCAAAGGAAGCAGCCCGCGCAAAGGCCCGCCCCGCCATATCCCGCGCCGTTTGCTCATTGGCCCCATGCGGCCCCGCAAAGGCCAAATACGCCGCCAGCGCTCGCTCGCTATAAGGCACTTGAGCTTCGACGATCGCGCGCGAGGCCCCAGGGTGATTCAAGAGCCAGCTAATGAGTTCGCTGCCCCCCCCAGTGGTCGCCAAGGCCAGTCGGGTACCGCTGTTCAATACGGCCTCGACCTGCGTCCAGATGTCGTCGGAGACGCGCAAACCGCTTCACCCCGTAAAGAAGTCAAAAGCACCGCGCAGGCCCCAGCCCGTGAGGAAGACGCCGCTGATCAAGTTGATCACCCGCAACGGCCACCCCATGCGCAGCGGTGCTGGCAAGAAGCGCTGGTCGGTCCACACCATCAACAAGCACCACAAACCGCAGGTGAGAACCCCACCGAAGATCGCCGCTGGCGTCACAATCGACACCGGGTTGCCGCCCATCCACATAATGGCGACGCCGCCAATGCCGCAGTATCCCACCACCCACGGCCGCAGCCGACCCACGGGTACCTCGCGCACCCGCTGGACGATGGGCCGCAAGCACTCGTGAGTGGTGCGCGTATAGAGCTCGTACGCGGCCATAATGGTGCCAAAAAACGCAGTGAATACGCCCAACTGGTATAAATAGACCAAGGCTGGATGCAGGAGCGTAAGAAAATCGGCCTGCACTGACAGTAGCTGCATCCCCTCCGGCACAATGTGTTGAGGACGGAGCACGGCTGCGCCGAGCACCACAAAAGCCATGGTAAAAATCACCACGCAGATAAAAGACACCCCTGAATCGACCAATGGACCCCGCAACCAAGCCCGACCCCGAGCGATATTTTCATCATCTGACGCGATGGCCACGCCTTCCTCGCCAGCCTCCACTTTGCGGCCCAACAGACCCCAAGCCTTTTCCCGCAACATGCCGATGTAGCCAAAGTAGTCCTGCGTACCGCCGCCGATTGCCCCTAGATAGGTGCCCAACTCCACCCAAGCCGAGCGCGCCGCCACCGCCGGATACTTGCTAATCAGCCAAGGATCATACGCCGGCATGGTCGGCACAATAGAACCTATCAGCACCGCCAGCCAGTCGGGCTGCGCAGCCGCGGCAGCCGTCAGAATCGACAGCAGCAGGACGCCGACGACCACCGTCTGAAATTTCTCCAGCGCGCCATAGCTCTGAATCATAGTAATGGCAATGGCCAAGGCGACAAAGGCCGTGCCCCACACCCGGGGATCACCCCATATCGCCAGCCCCTCGCAGCCCAAGATCCACACCACCAGCCCGCCGAGCATCTTGGGCAAACCCGACAGCCACAGCGGAAAGCAAAGAACGGTCAGCACCGCCATAACCCACACCACCCAACCCTGCGGCCCCGGCAAAAACTTCCAGCGTTCGAGCGGGTGTTCCCCCGTCAGGGTCATGTAGCGCGCCGCCGTATAGACTTGGACGAACTTCATCAAGCCGCCGCCGATAAAGCACCACAGCAGGGCGTAGCCAAACACTGCGCCGCCCCGCGAGGCAAAGACCGTCTCGCCGCTGCCAATCGTCACCGAGGCGATGATGGCTCCCGGGCCAAAAATTCTCAGCATGGCCCCCAAACCGCGCGCCTGCATGTCTTCGCTGAGCGCGGGATAACTCCGCTCATCACTCATGGGAATAACTCCTCTTTTACCGGTGGATCGCCCATAGAGAACCTTTCAGAGGACTGCCGTCTTTAGGCGACAGTAGTTCACAATATCGCTCTGACTACTGCTTGTCAAACACTCGGAGCACAGCCATATTTTTTGCGAGAGCCATCCCATGAATATCGCCAAAGCCATTGTGCCGGTCGCCGGCCTCGGCACCCGTCTCCTGCCCACGACCAAATCCTTATCTAAGGAGATGCTGCCCGTGGGCCGCCTGCCGGTCGTCCACCACGTCGTCGAAGAGCTAGCGGCCGCTGGCATCCGCCAAATCCTCTTCATCACCGGGCGCAACAAGAGCGCGATCGAGAATCACTTCAACGACAGCAGCGCGGGCTACCACGAGCGCGGCATCGAATTTTTCTTCACGCACCAACCCCCGCCCCCCGGCACCGGTACTGCGGTCGCCGTTGGTGAAGCCTTTGCTGCCGGTGAGCCTTTTGTCGTAGCCTTCGGCGACAGCATCGTGCGCACATCCAGCGGTCGCCCCCTATTGCAGCGAATGATCGACTCGCACCTGCGCCACTGCGCCGCCTGCACCATTGGCGCATACGAAGTGCCCGAAGATCAAATGCACCACTACGGCATCTTGGTCCCCGAAGTAGCCACAGCCGAAGATTCCAAACTGACCGCCATCCTCGAAAAACCAACGCCTGAGCAAACATCCAGCCGCTTGGCCGTTAGTGCGCGCTACGTATTTTCTCCGACCATCTTCGACCACATCCGCGCCACTGCGCCCTCTGCAAGCGGCGAGGTGTACCTCACCGACGCCATTGCCGCCCTAATCGCCGCCGGTAACCCCGTACGCGCCGTGCGTTTGAGTACCGACGAGCAGCGCTACGACATCGGCAATCACCTGTCCTATTTTGCGACCTTTATCGACTACGCGCTCGACGACCCAGAATGGGGCGAGCAAATCCGCACCTATCTACGAGAAAAGCTAGCGGACGACTCATCTTGACAGTCTCTTGCAAATCCATAATGTTAATAAGGTTTAATTGGACGCCAACCACACAGAGGCGGTTTTAGGCATGAGCACAGCAAGCAGTTGGAAAGAAAAACTAGCCGGGCAGATGTCCGCTGAGCTAGCCGACGAAATCGACACCTTCGAGACTCAAATCCACCTGCGCAAGCAGGGCAAAATGGAGGAGAAGCTCTTCGCCGAGACGCGGTTGCGTCGAGGGGTGTACGGCCAGCGCTACGACAATGGCCAGCGCTACGACGGCACCCAGACGCAACAGCTACTCTTCCCCGAGCATCAGACCAAGGGGCCAGACACAGTCTGGCACGCCCCGGGCATGATGCGGATCAAAATCCCCTTCGGCGGGCTGACGGCCGAACAGATGGAAGTGCTAGCCGACGTGGCCGAAGAATACTCTGAGGAAATCCTGCACGTCACCACGCGCCAAGACTTCCAAATCCACTTCGTCCACCTCGAAGACACGCCCGACCTGATGCGCCGCCTAGCCTCGGTGGGCATTACCACCCGCGAGGCCTGTGGCAACTCAGTGCGCAACGTCACCGCCTGCCCCCTCTCCGGCGTCTGCCGCACGGAAACCTTTGACGTAACGCCCTATGCCCAAGCCCTCATGCGCTTCCTGCTCGGGCATCCCGACTGCCAAGACTTCGGGCGCAAGTTCAAGATCGCCTTCTCCGGCTGCCAGCACGAAGCCTGCGGCCTGACCAACATGCACGACCTCGGCGGCATCGCCGTGGTCAAGACCATCAACGGCGAGGAAAAGCGCGGCTTTAAGCTCTACGTCGGCGGCGGCTTAGGCGCGGTGCCACACCAAGCCCAACTCTTCGACGAATTCGTACCCGCCGAGGAATTGCTGCCCATCGCTCAGGCCATCGCCCGGGTCTTTGCCCGCCTCGGCGAAAAGAAAAACCGCAATCGCGCCCGCATTAAGTTCTTGGTCGCCAAGCTCGGCATTGAAGAATTCCGCCGCTTGGTGTTGGAAGAACGCGCCATCCTGCCCGAAGACCCGAGTTGGACCGCGTTCTTAGACGATCTGCACGCCACTGACGAGCAGCCGCTCAAGCCGGGCCAAGCTCTCAACGGCGCAGCCGCGAGCGAAGGCTTCGCCGAATGGCACCGCACCAACGTCTATGCACAATGCCAAGAAGGCTATGCCGTCGCCACCGTAGTCCTGCCGCTAGGCGATATCACCTCTAGCCAGCTACGCGCATTGGCCGCCATCAGCCGGCGCTACGTCCGCGAAACCGTCCGCACCACGGTCGAGCAAAACCTCGTCCTGCGCTGGGTCAGCGAAACCGATCTGCCTCACCTCTACGACGAGCTCGTGTCCCTCGGCCTCGCCGAGTCTGGTGCCGGGACCATTGCCGACGTGACGGCCTGCCCCGGCACCGACACCTGCAAATTAGGCATCGCCTCTTCGCGCGGCCTAGCCGCTGAGTTGCGCAATCGTCTCAGTGAGGAAAACGGCCAGCTCAACGAGGCCATCGAGGCCCTGCGAATCAAGATCAGCGGTTGCTTCAACTCCTGCGGCCAACACCACGCCGCCGACATCGGCTTCTACGGCAACAGCCGCAAGATCAACGGCATCACAGTGCCGCACTTTCAGGTTGTCTTGGGCGGCCAGTGGCGGGAAAACGCCGGCTCCTTTGGCTTGGCCACGGGTGCCGTACCCTCCAAGAACATTCCCGAAGTCGTCACCCGCTTGGCCAAACACTTTGTCGCCGAGCGCGCCGATGACGAGACCTTCAAGGACTTCATCACTCGCATCGGCAAGCGCGAAGTCAAAGCCATGCTCGAAGATCTGACCCAAGTGCCGTCCCACGAGGAAAACAGTTGGTACTACCAAGACTGGGGCGATACCCGCGAGTTTACCATGGATGACCTCGGCAAGGGCGAGTGCGCCGGTGAGGTCGTTTCCATCACGACCATGGAAATCGCCGCGGCCGAGCGCGAGGTCTTTGAAGCGCAAGTCGCCTTTGACGAGGGCCAGCTAGAAACCGCTTGGCAAGGCGCGTTGAACGCCATGCTGCGCTCGGCCCGCGCCCTAGTCAAAGAGCAATTCTACGACGTACCGGAAACGCCCGAGGTGGTGGTGGCCGAATTTCGCGCACGCTTCTACGACAGCGAGTTGTTCTTTCCGAAATTTGCCAACTACCTCTTCGCCGCACATCAGAACCCGCCGAGCGAATTGACCAAGGTGCAAGTCCACCGCTTTATCGAGGAAGCGCAACTCTTCATCGAAGGTGCGTACACCTGCTACGACAAAATCGCCGTACCCGCCGGCACTACCGCTTGAGTCTCTATGGAATCTCTACAGCGCATCAACGTCAAATTCTATCTCGAAGACCCCAAGTCCCTATCGGCCGAAGAGGCTTTTCGCGTCTTCAATAGCTGGATCCCTACTACCCCAGACGAAGTCCTCATCGACGTGGCCGACTACAGCCACCTAGACGAAGGACCGCTGACCCTGCTCGTCGGCCACGAAGCCAACTACAGCCTCGACAACCACAGCGCCGAGATGGGCTTGCTCTACTCGCGCAAACAACCCGCCGACGGCGACCTGACCGAGCGACTTGCCACTGCTTTCAAAGCGGCGCTCACCGCCTGCCGACGCCTCGAACAAGAGCCCAGCCTAGCGGGCAAAGTCAAATTCCGCAGCGGCTACGTGTTCCTAGTAGCCAACGATCGCCTCAATGCAACTAACGACGACGACGACGAAAACACCCTGCGGGCCGCCCTCGACCCGGTACTCGCCCAGCTCTTCGCCGGTGCCGAGTACGCAGTAGAGCGCGACCCCGCCCCCGAGCTGCGCCTCAACCTGAGAATACGCTGCCAAACCAATGCCGACACAGCGACCCTGCTGGGCAATCTCGCCGCTTGACAGGGACAAAGTGGCCTCTATAATCAGAGAAGCAATGAAGCAATAGCATCACCTATTGGGAGGAACCCATGGCTTATTACATCACTGAAACCTGCATCGACGTCAAAGACAAGGCCTGCGTCGAGGTTTGCCCAGTCGATTGCATCCATCCGATCGACGGCGAAGGCGAACCCATGCTCTACATCGATCCGGACGAGTGCATCGATTGCGGCGCCTGCGAACCAGAGTGCCCGGTCGAGGCGATCTTCGCCGAAGAGGACATGCCCGAGGATCAAGACCGCTTCGTCGAGATCAACACCAAGTACTTTGAGCTGCGCGACGACGCCGACGAATGGAACGAGTGGAAGCAGGAACACGCGGCCGAATTCGAAAAAACCAGCTAGGACGCGCGCCCCTTTGCGCGAAAAAGCCGGGACGCCCTACGGGTTTCCCGGCTTTTTCGCGCTTGACGATAGCGGACCCACCCCGCTTATTTTTTTGCCCAACGAAAACTGCCGGAGATAGCATACATGGCAAAGACAACTGCCCGCAAAAAACCCAAAGCAAAGAAAACCAAGCTCCGAGCCAAGCCCGACAAACTGTGGTTTATGTACCGCAAGATGTCCGAGATCCGCCTCTTTGAAGAACACGTCTGGGACGTCTATACCCGCGGCCTGATGCCCGGCTTGGCCCATCTCTACATCGGCGAGGAAGGCGTGGCCGTCGGCGCTTGCGCGGCCCTGCGCGACGACGACTACATCACCAGCACCCACCGCGGCCACGGACACTGTCTGGCCAAAGGCGGCCAACTCGACCGCATGATGGCCGAAATCATGGGCAAGGAAGCCGGCTATTGTCGCGGCAAGGGCGGGTCCATGCACATCGCCGATATGTCGCTGGGCATCCTCGGCGCCAATGGCATTGTCGGTGGCGGCTTCGGCATCTGTACCGGCGCTGGCCTGTCGTCCAAGCTACGCGGCAGCGATCAAGTGGGCGTCTGCTTCTTCGGCGACGGCGCGGCCAACCAAGGCATCATGCTCGAAACAATCAACATGGCCGTCGTCTGGAACCTGCCGGTCGTCTACATTTGCGAGAACAACCAGTACGGCGAGCACACCCCCTACGAAAGCGTCACCGGCGTCACCGACATTGCCGACCGCGCCAAAGGACTCGGTCTTGAAGGGATCATCGCCGATGGGGCCGATGTACTGGAGATGTACGAAAAAGTAACCGCCGCCGTAAACAAGGCTCGCAAGGGCGACGGCCCGAGCCTGATCGAAGCTAAAACCTACCGTTACCACGGGCACCACGTCGGCGACGCCCAGACCTACCGCACCCGCGACGAGGTCGGCTGGTGGTCTGAAAACAAGGACCCCATTCGCCTATTGGGTCAGTACATGGTCGCCAACCGGGTCGCCAAACAGGCCGAGCTCGACGCCCTGTACGAACAAGTGGAGAGCGAGGTCCTCGACGCCATTGAATTCGGCAAAGAAGCCGACTTCCCCCCGCCAGAACAAGCTTTTGAGGATATATATGCCTGATCGGGACATGCTGTTTAGAGAGGCAATCGGCCTGGCCACGGCCGAGGAAATGCGCCGCGACGAGACCGTCTTTCTCATGGGTGAGGATGTGGGGGCCTCCGGCGGCATCTTCAAATGCTGCGAGGGCCTGTTCGAGGAGTTCGGCGCTGAGCGCGTCATCGACACTCCCATTGCCGAGGCGGGCTACATCGGTCTCGGCGTCGGAGCCGCCATGACCGGCATGCGCCCGCTGTGCGAGCTGATGTTCGGCGACTTTTCGCTGCTGACCATGGACCAGATCGTCAATCAAGCCGCCAAGATCCGCTACATGTCGGGTGGCCAGTGCAAGGTTCCGCTGACGATCCGGCTGTCGATGGGAGCCGGGCGGTCTTCAGCCGCGCAACACTCGCAGAGCTTGCACGCGCTTTTCGCCCATATCCCCGGCCTCAAAGTCGCCATCCCGGCGACGCCGCGCGACGCCAAGGGCCTACTCAAGACTGCGATCCGCGACGACAATCCCGTGCTGTTCTTCGAAGACAAGATGATGTACAACGACTCCGGTCCCGTGCCAGAAGAAGACGATTTCCTCATCCCCTTTGGCGAGGCCGAGATCAAACGCACTGGCACCGACCTGACCCTCGTCGCCACCTCCAGCATGGTCGGCCTAGCCCTAGCCGCAGCGGACGACCTCGCCGCCCAAGGCCTAGAAGCCGAGGTCGTCGATCCGCGCACCCTCGTGCCGCTGGACAAGGAGACCCTGCTCGCCTCGGTGCGCAAGACCGGCTATGCGGTGGTAATTGACGAAGGTGTCGAGCGCTACGGCACTACGGCCGAGCTCGCTTCCATCCTCAACGCCGAGGCATTCGATTGGCTCGACGCCCCCGTCTTGCGCATCGGCGCGGCCGACGTGCCCATTCCCTTCAGCCCCACCCTCGAGATGCCGACCATTCCCAGCCAAGAACGCATCGTCGAGACCGTCCTCTCCCAGCGAGGTTAGGCTGTTGTTGCGCCCGGCTTGCTTGGTCACGGGCTCTTCGAGCGGGATTGGCGCGGCCATCGTCCGCCAATTCGCCGCTCAAGGCTACGACGTGGTGGTCCACTACAACGCCGGCGAGGAGCGCGCCGCCCAGATCGCTGACACCATTCGCACTGAGCACGGTGTCAAAGCCCTAGTCCTCGGTGCCGATCTTTCGCAGCCAGAAGCTCCTTTCGACTTAGTGGACCGCACCTTCGCGCACTTCGGTCGCCTCGACGTGGCAGTCAGCAACAGCGGCGTGGCCAACTACGTGGCCGACGAACAGGGCCAACTCGTCCGCCATCGCTTCAGCGACACCCCGGTCGAGCACCTCGACAAGGAGATGGCCCGAGTCCTCAGCCTCAACCTCATGGGGGCCTACCGGCTGGCCCAACGCGCCCTCAAGCACATGGTCGAACAAGCCGCACAAGAAGCCGATCCCTTCCACCGCAGCATCCTCTTGATTACCTCCATTTCGGATATCGCCCCCGAGAGTACCCGCATTCCCTATGGCGTCAGCAAAGCCGGCCTCAATCACGTGGTCGCCGGAGCGGCCTTCGACGGCGGACCGCACAACATCACGGTCAACGCCCTGCGCCCCGGCGTCGTCGATACGCCGCTGACGAGCCGCCCCTCGGGCGTGGAAGATCCGCAATCGGGCCGCGAATTCACCGTCGCCGAGATCTACGGTCTGATGGCCGAAGGCGGTTCCCAACCCATTCGCCGTATCGGACGCCCCGAGGACATCGCCTTCGCCGCCTACGCCTTCACGCAAATTCCCTACATGACCGGCCAGCTTATCGCCGTTGACGGCGGCTTTACCCTGCCCGGCAACTTTCCCAACCGTGAGGTCTTTCTCCAAGAGGGCTTGCGGAAGCGGCAATCTAGTTCTTGACAAAGTACGCGGTCGTTCGGACCTGAAAGGCCCAACTCCTCCCGGCCCGCTCCCCGATAATTGACGATCTTATCGTGGTTGATTATCGTTCAAGCCATGGTCGATTTGCATACAATAAAGCCTCGATTGCCCTGCCGTTGAACCAGCTATTGCTCTGCTGAACAAATAAGGCATCTCCTCATGGGCACGGCGATCCTTCGATCTATAATCCTCCTAGCCCTAGCCTCTACGGCGACGGCGCAGACCGAACTCTTCTTCGCCACCGGCGTCGATAGCACCGGCCGAGCAGTGGCACAAAGCAATGCCGACGGCCACGTGCTGATCGAGTCGCCGCAGTACCCGCGCGGCCTGTGGCTACACTTGGTTGATGAAGCAGGAGAGGCGCTAACTGGCATTCGGGTCGAATACCAAGGCCGACCCGACAGCTTGGTGGCGATTCACTGCGTCGATCCAGTCGGAGGGGTGCAGGAGACGCTGGTTTGGACTCGGGCCGATGGCGAGCTCTTGCGCCTGACGCTGAAGCCCAAGAAAGCCGCCGACTTGCCAGCAGGTCTCATGCCCATTGATTGGCACATTGCCGCGGATGCTGAAGTTCTACTGAAGTCGGTGGAGGCAATCCGGCTGAGCAGCCCAGAGGAGATGGCGAGGTTTCTGCAGCAACACTGGCCGGGGAAAACCGGACAAGTGGCGGTGCGAATCGATACCCTCACTGTCTTAGCAGTTGATTTGGACCCCTTGGAATCTATAGAGAGGCTGATCGATTACCTCCAAGACCAAGCGAGGCCCGCATTGGAAGAAATCAACACTTCCGTGGGGCTATTCCTGAATGCACAAGTATTCAAGAGCGACCTTGCTCTACCAGAGCGCACGGTTATCCTCTCCACTTCTTTCGCCTTATTGTTTGAAGACCCGAATCTAGAGCAGTGGGTATTGGCGGCTTTGGGCCGACGAAAGGGGCCTATTACTCTGTCAGAAGCCGCTTCCCTAATCGAACTCTCTATCTCCGACAGTAGTTTTTACAGTTTGGCGGGCATTGAGCATCTTGTAGCCTTGAAAACTTTGTTTTTACAAAGATGCGATATTACCGATGTGCGCCCGCTCGCCGCCTTGACCAACCTTGAATCGCTAAGTCTTTACAAAAACCAGCTTACCGATGTGCGCCCGCTCGCTGCCTTGACCAAGTTAAAAACGCTACTTCTTGACAACAACCAGCTTACCGATGTGCGCCCACTGGCCGCCTTGACCAACCTTGAAACGCTAATTCTTGGCTTCAACCAGCTCACCACTGTGCGTCCGCTGGCCGGCTTGACCAAGTTAAAAACGCTAAGTCTGACTTACAATCAGATTACCTCTGTACGCCCGTTGGCCCCCCTGACCAATCTTGTTGTGCTAGGACTGCTTGACAACCAGATTGCCGATGTACGCCCGCTGGCCGCCTTGACCAACCTTGTTTGGCTGGAACTGGGTGATAATCGGATTGCCGATGTGAGCCCACTGGCCACCTTGACCAAGCTTACTGGGCTAATTCTGTGGTATAATCGGATTGCGGATGTGAGCCCACTAGCTACCTTGACGAACCTGGCACGGTTGGATATGGACGGCAACCAGCTTACCGATGTGCGCCCGCTGGCCACCTTGACTAAACTTACAGAACTTCTCTTGGGGTATAACCAGATTACGGATGTGAGCCCACTAGCTAACTTGACTAATCTGACACGGTTGGCACTGTATTCTAACCAGATTGCGGATGTAAGCCCACTAGCTAATTTGACTAACCTGACACGGTTGGAACTAGGCTCTAACCAGATTGAAGACTTGGCTCCCTTAGTCGCCAACCCCGGCTTGGGCGAAGGCACTGCGGTGGACGTGGAAAACAACCCCCTCAGCGACCGAGCCCTCACCGAACAGATACCCGCCCTGCAAGCCCGAGGGGTTGAGGTTCGCTACTAAACCCGCCTGCATCCTCCCCGCTTCTGCGAAAAGCTCTCCATGAAAGTCGCCTAGCACAGCCCAATGGAGACACCGAGTTTAATTTGCTATCTATATGGACCGTGATATATATTGGTATATATCAATCGCGTTCGGATGATGTTAGCGTTAAAAGGAGATAGCAACGTGGAATCTACGGCGAAATTGTTTCAGAATGGACGGTCCCAGGCTGTTCGGCTGCCCAAGGCGTTTCGCTTCGTAGGGACTGAGGTCAAGATCCGCAAGGAAGGCGATGCGGTCATTTTGGAACCACTCGAACAAAGCGAATGGGCCGATGGCTTCTGGGATATGTTTGGTCCAGATCCGGATTTTGAGATTCCCGAACCCTTGGCGACCCAACATCTCGATTTGGATTAAACAGAGGCTAATGTACCTGCTCGACACCAATATCGTCAGTTACTGGATGCGTGGAGCCGCCGCGTTAATTGAGCGGATCAAAAGCCATGCACCCGCTGACTTGGCCCTTTCTACAATAACCCTTGCCGAGATACTGTACGGGATCGAAAAATCGGCCAGCAGGAAGCAAGAAAGAAGGTTGAAAATACAACAAATTGCCGCACAGCTTCATACATATCCCTTTGACGAAGCGGCGGCGCACAAGTATGCCATCATCCGATCTCAACTTGAGAAAAATGGTGCGATCATCAGCGAAAGGGATACACAGATCGCTTCCATCGCCATGGCCAATCAGCTAACCCTCGTTACGCACAACGTGAAAGAATTTGTGCGCGTTCCCAAGTTAAAAGTCGAGGATTGGGCAACCGAATAAGAGATTTTCTCATGCCATCGGCATTCCTTCGCTCTATAATCCTCCTAGCGCTGGCCTCTCCGGCGACAGCACAGACCGAACTCTTCTTCGCCACCGGCGTCGATAGCACCGGCTGGGCACTCGCTCAAAGCAATGCCGATGGCCACGTGTTGATCGAGTCGCCGCAGTATCCACGCGGCCTGTGGCTACACTTGGTCAATGAAGCGGGGAATGCGCTGGCCGACATTCAGGTCGAATACCAAGGCCGACCCGACAGCTTGGTGGCGATTCACTGCGTCGATCCGGTCGGAGGGGTGCAGGAGATGCTGGTTTGGACTCGGGCCGAGGGCGATCCACTTCGCTTGATATTGAAGCCCAAAGAAGCCACTGACCTGCCGACGGGGCTGGCCGCCATTGACTGGCGAATCGACGCGAGTGCTGAATCTTTACTGGAGCCGGTGGAGGAGACCCGGCTGGCTGGTTGGGAAGGGGTAGCGGCGTTTCTTCGGGAACGCTGGCAGGGTCAGACCGGGCGAGTCGCTGTCCAACTTGATGCCAATACCTTAGTGATTGAAGTGGATTACCCAAAGTATATAGAGATGCTAGTGGTTCATCTGCAACAGGTGCAGCAGCTAGTACCTACCTCGCTCGGAGAAGTCAGTCCCTTGAAAATGCAAGTATTTACAGGGAGTCTTGGTTTACGGGAAGGCGTGATCCTCTTCAATGTTCCTCTATTCGAGGACTCCAATCTGGAGAGTATGGTGCGGCAGATACTGGATCAACCACAAGGCCACCTCACACTAGAGACACTCTACTACATAGACCACCTAATAGGGAGCGGTTGGAGCATTTATAGTTTGGCAGGTCTCGAGTATCTTACCTCTTTGTGGCAGCTATATCTGGGAAACGAACATATTGAGGATTTGACACCCCTAGCCGGATTGACCAACCTGCAAATACTGGGACTGCCGTACAACCAGATTGAGGATTTGACACCCCTAGCCGGATTGACCAACCTGCAACGGCTGGACCTAGACGGCAACCAGATTACGGATGTGAGACCTTTGGCCAGCCTGAAACTCCTGACATCGTTGTATCTGTCGAGCAACCAGATTACGGATGTGAGCCCCTTGGTCGCCAACACTGGTTTGGATAAAGGTGATTATATAGACTTGACCGACAACCCCCTCAGTACCCAAGCCCTCAACGAACACATCCCCGCTCTAGAAGCAAGAGGCGTCACCGTCTCCTACTAAACCCACCCGCATCCGTCCCTCTTCAGCGAAAGGCCCCACCATGAAAGCCCAACTCACCCTCCTCCTCGCCCTACTAGCCCCCCTCCCCGCCCTCGGCATCGGCTACGTGTACACCGGCGTGGGCGACGACGGCCGCCAGCACCTCGAACTGACTTCAGTCGACGTCGCCGTGCAAATCGACGAGCGCATCGCCCGCACGCGCACGGACCAGATCTTCACCAACCACGCCGAATGGGAGGTGGAAGGCATCTATGAATTCACCCTGCCCGAAGGGGCGATTATCACCGATTTGGTGCTGTGGATCGGCGACAAGCGAATACAGGGGGAGGTCCTCGAAAAGGAAGAGGCGCGCCGCACGTACGACGACATCGTAGGCCGCCGCATCGACCCAGCCCTGATTGAGCAGGTCACCCCCAACCAATTTCGCCTGAGCATCTTTCCCTTTCCGGCCAAGGGCAGCCGCCGCGTCGAGTTCGAGTACATGCAACTCCTCGAATCCCGCAGCGGCCGCCTTGACTACTCCTTCCCGCTAGCCCCCGAGACCGACCAGCCCTTGCAAATGGAGCTATTCGTGCTGCGGGCACAGGTGCGCAGCCAGCACGCCTTTGAGGCAACGACCTCGGGACTGCCGCGGCTCACCGAGATAGACCGACCCGACGCGCACCACGCCAACATCTTCTTCGGCGACGAGCAGATAAAGCCCCGGGAGGACTTCACCCTGACCATCCGCCAGACCGACGACCGGCCCAAGCCAAGCGTACTCAGCTTTGCGCCGCAGGTAAACGACGACCTAGGCTACTACGCCCTGTGGCTGCCGCCGCTGCCCGAGTTGACCCAAGGCGACCCGCTGCCGCGCAGCCTGACCTTTGTCATCGATATTTCGTCGAGCATGCAGCAGGGCAAGCTCCAAGCCGTCAAAGGCGCACTCGCCGCAGCAATTGACGCACTGGACGCAGCCGATCTGTTCAACATTGTCGTCTTCACCCACCGAGCCGACTCCTTTGCCGCCGCCCCAGTGCCCGCCGATCCAGCCAACAAGAGGGCAGCCACTGCCTTCATCAACCAGCAAGACGCGCTCGGCGTGAGCAATTTTGAGGCGGGATTGGGCCGCGCCATGCAGCAGGCCTTTCCCGCCAACCGGGTCAACCACGTCATCTTCCTCACCGACGGCCTGCCCACCCTCGGCGAAGTCGAGCTAGAGCCTTTGAGCGAGTTGATCGGCGAGTGGTCCGCGGGCCAAGCGCGCCTTTTCACCATCGGCGTGGGGCAGGACGTGGATCAGGGCTTTTTGACCGGTTTGGCCGAAGAGCACCGCGGCGAGGCGTACTTCCTCGCGGAAGAAGGCGATATTGAGGCCGCGCTTCAAGACCTATTTGAATCCTTCACCTTTCCCATTTTGCTGCTCGACGAGTTGAGCTTCGACCAAGTGGAAATCCACGATGTCCACCCGCGCGGGCTAGAGACCCTCGCCGCCGGCCGCGAACTGTTCCAAGTGGGCCGCTACCGAGGCGGCGGGACCTTCACTTTGAGCTTGCTCGGCCATGTGGGGGAAGAGAACGTGAGCGTGGACTTTCCGCTGGAGTTTACCCAAACCGATGTCTCGGGCAGCTTGATCCCCCGGTTGTGGGCGCACCAGAAGATCCAAGCCCTTGAAGAGCAGATCGCCCGCTTTGGGGAGCAACAGGAATTGCTCGACGACATCCTTGCGCTCGGCTTAGAATACCGGCTAGTGACGCGGCGCACCTCGCTGTTTGCCCCGGACGATGGCGTCGAGGTCAATCCCGAGCCCCGCGACGAATTGGCGTTCGATGATGACTTCTCCGATGCCGGTTCAACTACAGACATCAACGACGCCCGCCCAACGACCCACTGGTTGGGCCGCGATTTTGTGTTGCAAGACGAAGTGTGGATTGATATGGCGTATCAGCCGGGGATGCCCAAGGAGCTGTACGAAGGCCGCACCTATCAGCCGGCCGAGCTAGCCCACTTTGCCCGGTTGGGCCAAGCCATGCTCGTGGTGGTGGAAGAGCGGGCCTACGAGATCGCCGCAAATGCCCAAGGCAGCCAACCGGTACTCCTGCAAAACGCCCCCAACCCCTTCAACGCCTCCACGGCAATCTCCTTCCTGATCCCATTCCGCTTGGCACACGAGGCAACCCGCCTGAGCATCTACAACTTGGCGGGCCAACTCGTGCGCGTGCTGCAGTTCGAGACGCTGCAGGCTGGCGAGCACCGTCTGAGTTGGGACGGCCGCGACGACTTAGGCCGCGAAGTGGCCAGCGGGGTGTATATCTATCGGCTGGATGTCGGCGAGTGGGCCGTACATCGGCGTATGTTACTGCTGCGCTGAGAGTCGCCTACATATCTTGGTAATCGCGAAGTAGGTACAAAAAAGCGCCCGACGCTGACGGAGCATCGGGCGCTTTTTGTATTTCTGTTTTGGGCGGCAGCTTAATGCTCCCGGATGCTGCCCACCTGGATCTCGATGTCTTCGCGGTTGGCCACGCGCTCTAGCCGCCCATCGCGGATCCAAGCCATGCGGTCGGCGGCCGTGAGCATTTTGTCGTCGTGGGTCACGGTAATGATCGTCGTCCCCATCTCCTGTTGTAGGCTCTTCATGTAGCTGATGATCTCTTGCCCCGTATTGCTGTCGAGGTTACCCGTCGGCTCGTCGGCGAGGATGATGCGCGGCTTGTTGACGAACGCGCGGGCAATGGCGACGCGCTGCTGCTGACCGCCCGACAGCTCAGAGGGGATGTGGTGTGCCCGATCGCCTAGACCGACGATCTTCAAACACTCTAAGGCCCGCCTCTCGCCCTCGGCCGTGGTCATGCCGGCAAACACCGTGGGCAGCGACACGTTCATCAGCGCACTCATCACCGGCAGGAGATTGTAGGTCTGGAAAATGTAACCCAGCTCAAAGCAGCGCACCGCGGCTAGCTGCTGCGTGTTGAGCGAGGCCAGATTGACGCCCTCGATGAGCACCTCGCCGTCGGTGGGCGTCTGCAGGGCGCCGATCATGTTAAAAAGCGTGCTCTTCCCCGACCCAGAAGGCCCCATGATGGCAAAAAACTCGTTCTCGTACACCTGTACGGTCAAACCGCGCAGCGCGTGAACATGGGTCGATTCGTCGCGGTTTTTGGCATTGTAAACCATCTTGACGTCTTGGACATCGACGATTATATCGCGGCCATTTGACATAACGTACTCCTAAATTTGATGTTGCTGCTCTAAGAACAGGTCAATTTAAAATGGACAACGCCGCAGGTCAAATTTAGCGGCGCACCTGTCAACTCACCTGCTGCTCCTTGATCCGCGTGATTTCGTCGCGCAGATGCGCAGCCTTTTCAAACTCTAAGTTGGCTGCCGCAACTTTCATCTGCTGCTCCAAATCGGCCAGCAATTCCTCTTGGTCTTCTATTTCTTGGTAGTTAATCGTCGGCTCGGCGGCCAATTCGGGTGCAAGGCCGCGCACGCTTTCGAGCACTGAGGTCGCCTGGATAATCTCTTCTCGGCTGCGGTATATGGTCTCCGGCACAATGGCGTGCTCGGCGTTGTACGCCTCCTGCTTGTGGCGGCGGCGATAGGTCTCGTCGATGGCCCGCTGCATCGAATTGGTGACGTGGTCGGCGTAGAAAATCACCTTGCCAGCCGCGTTGCGGGCCGCGCGACCAACCGTTTGGATCAGTGCAACCTCCGAGCGCAGGAAGCCCTCCTTGCTGGCGTCGAGCACGGCCACCAGCGAGACCTCGGGCAAATCCAAGCCTTCGCGCAACAGGTTGATCCCCACCAGCACGTCAAACTCCCCCAAGCGCAAATCGCGGAGGATTTCGACGCGGTCCAGCGTCTCGATATCTGAATGCAGGTAGCGCACCCGGATGTCGAGCTGTTCAAAGTAGTCGGCGAGGTTTTCGGCCATGCGCTTGGTCATGGTCGTGACCAAGACCCGCTCGCGCTTTTCGGCCCGCTGCCTGATCTCCTCGACGAGATCGTCAATCTGCCCCTCTTGCGGCCGCACCTCAATCGAGGGATCGACCAATCCCGTGGGCCGGATCACCTGCTCGACCACCACGCCGCCCGACTGCTTCAGCTCGTACTCTGCCGGCGTGGCCGACACAAAGACCGTCCAGCCCATCCGCTCCTCAAATTCCTTGAACACCAATGGCCGATTATCGTAGGCCGACGGCAAGCGGAAGCCGTGCTCGACCAAGGTCTCCTTGCGCGAGCGGTCCCCGCGAAACATGCCCCGGATCTGCGGCGCGGTCACGTGCGACTCGTCGATAAAAAGCAGGTAATCCTCGGGAAAGTAATCGAGCAGCACATACGGCGCAGAACCCGGCTGGCGGCCGTCCATGTAGCGCGAGTAGTTTTCGATCCCCGGACAGAAGCCGACCTCGCGGATCAACTCCACGTCGTATTTGGTGCGCGTCTCCAGCCGATGCGCCTCCACCAGCTTATTTTCGGTGCGCAGATCGAGGAGGTGATGCTCCAACTCGACGAGGATTTGCTCGCAGGCTTGCTCTGTCCGCTCCTCGTCGGTCACGTAGGCTTTGGCCGGGAATAGGCTGACGTGTTCGCGCGGCTCCAGCACCTCGCCGGTGAGCGCGTCGATCAGGTAAATGCCCTCGATCTCGTCGCCAAACATCTCGATACGCACGGCGCGCTCTTCCGATCCCGGCACGACCTCGACGATATCGCCCCGCACCCGAAAGCAGCCGCGTTGCAACTCAAAGTCATTGCGGGTGTAGTAGATGTCGATTAAAGCGCGCAAGATGTCGTCGCGCTCGATCTGCTCACCCCGCCGCAGAGAGACCTTCTGCTCGTCGTATTCGCGGGGCGAGCCAATGCCGTAAATGCACGAGACCGTGGCGACTACTACCACATCGCGGCGCTGCAACAGCGAGGTGATAGCCTTGAGCCGCAAGCGGTCGATCTCCTCGTTGCGTTCGACCTCTTTCTCGATATAGGTGTCCGTGCTCGGCTTGTAGGCTTCGGGCTGATAGTAGTCGTAGTAGCTGACGAAATACTCGACCGCATTGTCGGGGAAATATCCCTTGAGTTCGCCGTAGAGCTGGGCGGCCAGCGTCTTGTTGTGCGAGATGACCAAGGCCGGCATCTGCAACTCCTCGACGACGTTGGCCATAGTGAAAGTCTTGCCGCTGCCGGTCACGCCCAAAAGCGTCTGGCGGGCGTGCTGCTGCCGCACGCCCTCGACCAGCTCGCCGATGGCTTGGGGCTGGTCGCCAGCGGGCGCGTACTCGGACACCAGTTTGAACTGATCCATGATTAAGCCGCTACTTCAAAATCTGCCAATTCACGGGCATAATCCAAGCAGGCGGCGATGCTCTCGATCGTCAACTCCGGAAATTCGGCTATGATCTGGTCGGTGGAGTAACCATCCGCCAAGTAGCCAATCACCAGAGCCACAGGGATTCGTGTATTCTTGATACGCGGTTTCCCGCGCAGCACATCCGAAGTGCTCTCAATGTAGTCTTTCCACGTCGTATGCATTTCCATGCCTCCTCCTTGCTAGCGGCCAATCTAGCCAGATGGCGGCACCCTGTCAATGTGCCGCGCTCATATTAATGACACGATAGCACGAATTGCTGCCATTATGTCGCTCATAGGCGTTCTGCAAATTTTATGAAGATTCGTTTTATTCTTTTATAAACAAGGAGTTATATTTTTTGCATAATAAAGCGACGTGTGGCACGAGACTTGCTATTAAATATTATTGGACGCTGCAGGCTGGAGATACCAGACAGCGGCATCCGGCCAACGATATAAGAAGGAGAATCATTAATGTCAGAACAACGATGCTTTGTCTTTCGTATAGCTTCCGATGTCGATTTTGTTCAGGATGAATTGCAGCAAGGACGCCTACGCCAAGGCTGGTCTCCTCCAGGTACCTCTCTCTTGAATGCCGATGGCAGCGAGCGGAATAAGGAAGAGTGGACGCAAGCCTACGAGAGCGCGTGGGACGAATCTCCCAGCCGTATGCGGCATGGGATACTGCGCCGTATGCTGGATATGAATAAGGGCGATCTGATTTTTATCCCCAAGGCCCCAGAATACGGGTATTTCACCATTGCCGAAGTGGAAGAGAGCAGAGGCTACCGATTTGAGAATCCTTATGGGCATATCATTCCTGTGAAAAACTTACGTGTGGTGGCCAATTGGTACAACCAAGATTCCCAGACGATCTGTGAGTTGTTCCAGAGCGCGTATTTCCGGGGACCCGTTACCCAAGTTCAAGACTACAAGAAAGAAAGCGTACTTTCTGCCGCGAAACGGTTGTTGAAGAAGGAGAATACACTCGACTATCAAGACCCCAATCAGATCAGAGAACAGCGCTACGTTGAAGGTAGAAGAAATGCTGCGAACTCTTTAATGGAATACGTCAACAAGAATTGGGGGCATGACCAATTTGAGGCCGCCGTAGGAGAGGCATTTAAGCGAAAAGGATATGAATGGCTTAGAGGTAAGGATACTCGAAACGGCGGAGACGCGGACCACGTATTTTTTCTGCCCATGCCAGGGTTTGGTGACGATATTTTGGATCGTACTCCTTTGCTTATTGTGCAGGTCAAACATAAAAAAGAGATTGACTATGATGATGTTGACGGGGTGAATCAGTTGGTCAACTGGAAGCCCCGTGAAGGGGAAAAAGTTCGGTTCAAGGTACTATTCAGCAGCGCGGAGTCCTTTACTGAGGCTTGCAAGAGGATCGCGGAAGCAAACGACGTCATATTGATTTGTGGTACTGAGGCCGGACTGTTCATGCTTTAATGCAGCACCGAATCGCCGATCAGCTTGGACCGCAAAAACTGTGCCACACAAGAAGAAACGGAAGCGAACCTCAAAAGGAAGGCATCATGATCCCCTCACAAAACAAAGACGAACTGAAAGAATTCTTAGAATACTGTGAGCAAGCTGTCGAGA
The DNA here is from genome assembly GCA_022820485.1 of Candidatus Latescibacterota bacterium. Taxonomy (GTDB): domain Bacteria; phylum Latescibacterota; class UBA2968; order UBA8231; family UBA8231. Next base: position 336 of record JAJEFJ010000103.1, on the reverse strand, counting down.
AGACGGGAAACACACTCAATGAACGTGGCCCCTTGCAGCGAGATCACTTCTGCAAAATCCAGCATCCTGCCCTAAAGTATCAGAACCAACCCGTCGTGGTCTTGTTATCTGAGGCTGCATGGGCAGATATAGCAGTCCTGAATGACTTGAGAGGTTTTCTTATTTTTTCTATTTTGCTTCTACGTTTTCGTATGCTTGTTCTTTTTCAGGAGTTTTTCTATGGTTTCGGATTCGTCGTTATCGGCGTTTATCGCGAGCAATCCCGACGCTCGGGAACTGAAACGGGCGTTAGCGGTTCAGATGACGCTTTTGGGCCTCAAACAAGGGGCGATTCAA